>CAWDQC010000024.1:0-21331 GCA_963804355.1 uncultured Pseudomonadota bacterium
GTATCCGCGCATCGCCGAGACCCGCATCGTGCTGATGACGTCCGCGGGCGAGCGCGGCGATATAGCGGCTCGAGCGATAAACTTCGACAATTGGATCAACAAACCGATCAAGCTGGCGAAACTCCATGCCGCTTTGACGGGGCTGGCCAACGGTCAGGAAGCGCCATATCAAGATGCGGATAGGACTGCGTTCTCGGCCGAACATCCCCGCGAAATCGCAGTTAGCGCGGCCGCGCCCGACCGAGTGAACGTTCAGAGCAAAAAACTTCGTATCCTTGTCGCTGAAGACAACACGGTCAACCAAAAGATCGCCCTGTTGCAGCTCAAAAAGCTTGGTTTTGTGGCCGATGCGGTCGGCAACGGCGCGGAGGCGGTCGAAGCCCTCGAACGCGTCCCCTATCAAGTCGTGCTGATGGATTGTCAGATGCCGGAAATGGACGGTTATACGGCGTCCGCCGAGATTCGCCGGCGCCACGCGGGCAAGCCCGGACCGGTGATCATCGCGATGACAGCGCATGCGATGGAAGGTGATCGCGAAAAGTGCTTGTCCGCCGGTATGGACGATTACATCGCCAAGCCGGTTAAAATCGACGAGGTAGAAGCCGCTCTCGCCCGGTGGATGTCCAAAGCCCTCGAATCAGACTCTTCGCCTAACGCTGCCGCACTGGCCGCATAAAGCGACCCCTCGCTCTCGAATCGTAGCTCTCGCCCGCCACATCCCGGATGCCGTGCTGCGAGCGCCGATGCGTTCACTGATAATCGATGTGCGCGCTCGCAGGTGACACGTTGCGCATGTGCAACTGCACCTTGTCACATTCGTTAAACGTACTCGCCAAAAAGTCGAGTCCTCCCAAATTAGATAAAGGGTCTTGCTCGGCATGTAACCTGCTCACACGTCCATTTAGCGGAGATGCGAGGGGGGTGAGCCGCGCTTCGTAAGGGGGGACACGATGAGCAAGCTACGACGGATCATTCGACAAGGATTTCCTGCCTTGCTGCTCGGATGCAGTATCGGCGCGGCACTGGCCTACGCCGATTCTCCCGCACCCGTCACTAATGGTCCGCAACTGGTGGGTACGCCGGTGACTAGCTCTGGCCTTACGAACCGCCTGACTCTACCGACCGTCAACGTCAACGCGGGCGAGACGTTGCTGACATGCACCAAGGCACCGGGTACGGCCTCGGTTCCGGTAACCGACAACCACCGTAATGTATGGAAAGAGATCGCGTCCGTGGCTAGTGGAAGCAACAACAATATCCACGTTTCGATGGCGATGGCTCCCTCGACTGGCCTGACGAGCGTGAGCGTGAATGAGGGCAATTGTCCTCAATGCTATGCAGCTTCAATCCTGATGAAGCTGACGAATGTCCATGCCATAACCACCGCGACAGGCAACCCGTATTCGACGCCGGCTTCCAGCGCGATGCAGGTGACTAACGGACCCGTGACTCTGACCTCCGCCAAGAATCGCCTGATGCTTGCCTGTTCCGAGATCGAGTGGGCGCCGAACACGAATCTCTCCTTCGCGGCGTGGCCCTACGCCAACGACGGCTCGGGTTCGGGGAACGATCCCGGGTTAGTTGCCACCACGTTCGTGCAGTCGCCCAACTCCAAATACACCGGCGTGACGCAAATGCGGCGGTCCAGGCGGTTACCACCACGGGAACCTTCGAGATCGATTTGCCCTTCTCGCCGACGGGCAATCAGGCCGGTGGCTTGGTGGTGTTGGAGTAAAACAAACCACCGCCGCAAGGTCATTTGATGTTCGATAGCCCTTTCATTGGTCGCTCACGGAAAACGGCGGTGTCAGATCCAGGCTTCCCAGGTTGAATGACGAAATTGTGCCCGCCATGAATGTCTCGGGCGTCATCAGTGGATTGCACCCGCCGTTCGACGGTTTCGTCGGGTCGGTGAACGACTGGATCGAATTGAAGGTCTGGTTGCTGAACGGCGGCACCGCATAATAGGCGATTTCGTTGAAAACATACGGCGCTTCCTGCCCGGCGTTAACTTCGATCAGTGGCATATCGTTATTGGGCTGCGGCGCTTCGTACAACGTCAGGTAACCGACGCCAGTGCAGTTGGTCGAGGTGTACCAGACAGTTTCGCTCAGGCCCTGGGTGTTCTGGCTGATGAACCCGTCGGCGTCGTAGGGGATACCGAGGCCGATGCCGTTGACGATTATCAGCACGGTGTCATCGTAGGGCGAATTGGTGGTGAGCAGCGGTCCGACGTCCTTCCCATTAGCGTCAACGATATGGGGAACGTCGTTACCCCCAGGTGAAGCGCTCGCCGACGGATTGCTTGGGTGTCGCGATATCGGTGGGCGCGGGCGATGGTGCGGACTCGAGGTTGACGATG
Source organism: uncultured Pseudomonadota bacterium (assembly GCA_963804355.1). Taxonomy (GTDB): domain Bacteria; phylum Desulfobacterota; class Binatia; order Binatales; family Binataceae; genus JASHZA01. Next base: position 2,363 of record CAWDQC010000024.1, read on the forward strand.
CCGATTTGTTGCTCGGTCTTCTACGCCCCTTGGAATACGCCATTCTTATTGAGAGCATCTCGAATCGCCCCGGTCGAATCTTGACGCCAGGGCGCTGGTGATAACGGGGGTGAGGGTTTGGGGGAAGGCTGCGCGAGCGCGACCGTGAAATTCCGATTATAGTCAAGAAGTTATGACCGTGCCCAATACATTAGCTCCCTTTCTTTCAATCCTCTCCGTCGTAATAACAGGCTGCCGTCAACGCGAGCATTCGGTTATAGATATTTCCGTCGTAATCTGCACGCTTTAACGTCCCCCGTTTCGAAATTTTTTCTTGATATATCGTACCGCGCTCGCGCTCATGGGCGGTGGTCCGAACTCATGCCGGCGCGGCGGCCTCGCAGTCTGTCGAAGCGGCGGGCGCGGTCGTCGATGTCAGCTCAGGGCGCTTTCAGTTCGCGCACCTTGCAGGTGATGTCTTCGGGACAGGTTGTACGCGACGCGCGTACTCCTCGCGTAGAGGATCGGCTTTGGCGGTGGGCGATTTGTTTTTGGCTCCCCGGGCCGGATTCGAAATTTAACGCTGCCACTACCAAGGGGCTATGAGATCGAGTAATTGCAGGGAGAGATTCTCGGTTTCGCCTGCTGAACAGACCGAACGCGGGAGGCGATTCATGGCCAGTCAAACACCGGGGCCTCGTCTTCACGACCCTCGGACGAACGGCCACGCACTGGCGCCGTGCATCACGTCATCGTGATTGTGAACGATCTCGCTCAATCCAGAAAATTTTATGGCGCTCTCATGCCGCGGCTCGGTTATCCAGAGGTTCACGATCTCGGTGGTTTCCTGGGATGGTCGCCAAGCGGCGGGCGTTTTTCTCCTGCTCTAGCCGGAGGTGGTAGCTTTTGGCTCAAGCAAGCCGATCCACGTTACGCGCAAGAGAGCTTCTCGAAGGATCGCGTCGGGCTGTGCGAGATAGCTTTCAATGCGGAGAGCCGTGCGCAAGTCGATGCCCTGGCGCGGGACGTCGAATCGTTCGGCGGTCGCATCCTGCACCCACCGCGCGAATACACGGAGTATAGCCCGGGATACTATGCTCTGTTTTTTGCCGATCCCGACGGTGTCAAACTCGAATTCAGTTATTTGCCTGCGATTGCTGCCGGTTAGATTTCGAATCGGAGCAGGAGAATCCGATGGCCGCTTTCGATTACGATTTGGTGGTTGTTGGCGGCGGCATCGGCGGCGCTGCGCTGGCCAAAGCGCTCGCTGAGAATGGCCGTCAGGTTCTTGTTCTGGAAAAGGAGACCTCCTTTTCGGATCGCGTGCGCGGCGAGAACCTCATTCCATGGGGCGGGGCGGAGGCTAAACAGCTCGGATGCTATGACTTGCTTCGAGATAGCTGCGGATTCGAGAAGAGCAGGATGCTGGGCCGCGATCTTGGGCGCGACTTAGTCGCCACCACTCCTCAACATCTGCCCTCGCTGATATTTCATCATCCTGTAATGCAGGAGCAGATGCTTACGGCTGCGGCGCATGCCGGCGCTGAGATTCAGCGCGGTGCTCGCGTGAGCGAAGTAACCAGTGGGCACCCCGTCACCGTCGAGTTCGAGGGGGGCTCACGCAGCTATAAAGTTACCGCTCGACTGGCTGTCGGCGCCGACGGACGCGGTTCGGCGATGCGGACGGCGGGTCCTTTCAAGGTAAAGCGCGACCCCGATCGCCTGATGCTGTGCGGAGTGCTTCTCGAGGACGTCGGCCCCGTCCCCGACGATGCCTTTTATTTTATCATCGATAGCAATCGTGCCGAGTGCGCGGTTATAGCGGGCCAGGGTCCTGGACGTGCCCGTGGGTACGTCGGTTATCGAGTCGACAGCGGGCTTCGCCTCCAAGGACGGCAAGCTTTCCCGCGTTTTATCGAGGAGTCGATCGCATGCGGTATCCCTGCGGATTTCTATGCCAAAGCCAAGATCGCGGGACCGCTGGCATCCTTCAGCGGGGCAGCTAATTGGGTAGAACATCCGTACGCTGACGGTGTCGTGCTTGTCGGCGATGCTGCCGGAATTACTGATCCAAATTGGGGTCAGGGCTTGGCACTTGCGCTGCGCGACGCTCGCGTTTTGCGTGACGCGCTCATTACTGAGGATGATTGGGATAAGGCGGCTCATTCCTATGCGGCTTCACACGATGCTTACTTTAGGAAAGTGCACGACTGGGAAGATTTTTTGACAGATTTCTTTTACGGAAATTCTGATGAAGCCCGGGCTCTGCGAGCGAAGGCGTTGCCTCTGATCGGCGAAGATCCGACGCGCGTCCCGGATAATGTCGTAAGCGGTCCCGACCTGCCTTTTGACGAAACTGTAAAGGCTCGATTGCTGGGCAAGGCGTGATGCCCGGCGCGCGGCGGCCTTCACGCCGCGACAGCCGATTCATCCGACTGTCTTGCTGGGCGACCGAGCCCTAACCCCGGCGAACCCTCGACTAAAATCGGCAATAAAAGCGTGATTCTGCGGGCGATTTGTTTTTGGCTCCCCGGGCCGGATTCGAACCAGCGACCCGACGGTTAACAGCCGTCTGCTCTACCGACTGAGCTACCGGGGAGCGATCCCTAAGGACCGAGCTTTATTTAGGTATCCGCCTTGGGCGCATGGAATCAAGAACGAGCCGCGGATCACGTTGCCTATGCGACTCACGGCGTCGGACAGTGCATCGTGTCTCATCCCTCTTCGATGCGAGAGTTTCCGGGAATTTCGCCGAGCATATGCATCCCGTACCGGACCATCGCGGCGAGCTTTTCGATGCGATCGAGCAGTTCCTCCTGCTCGATTGCGGGAGCATATTCGAGCCGATGAGCCGTCGCCGCAAGGCTTTTGCGCACCAGCGTGACCGCGCGTTCGAGATTCTGATGGTCGGTGTCGCGACGCTGGCTACGTTCGCGCGCCGCTTTCACCTCACGCAACTGGATTATTTCAGCCACGAAAAATTCCTTCGATTCATGATTATCCCGAGTGAAACGGTTGCCGGCCAGCGTCCCGCTTAGCGCCGGCGATGCTCCCGTCATCGCAATTTTTCATCGCAACTTTTTGCCCGCCCGCCGCTTGGCCTCCAAGGTCTCATGACCGCCCTCGGCGAACCAGCGAATTTGCCGCGCGATGCCGTCGAAAATATCGAGTTCGCGCGGCTTCACGCCGCTACGCCCTAAAATCGCACGCAAGGTGAACATTATATGGTCGGGATTATCCTCGGGCAGGAATCCGATCGCCGTGAACGCCTCCGCCATCCGTTGCAGCATGGCGTCGATCGCGACTGTCGGAGCAAATTCGATCCCCGGCTTCGCCGGCGACGATACGTTCGCCGCCATCATGATTTCGTATGCCACCACCATCACGGCCTGCGCCAGGTTGAGCGATTGGTATTCCGGTGCGGCGGGAATCGTGATCAGTCGCTGGCACAGCTTGATTTCCTCGTTGGTGAGACCGCAATCCTCGGGCCCGAAGACAATCGCAATCCGGTTCGCAGCGCTTTCCGCGACTAGAGTCTCGGCGGCCTCGCGTAGTGGCCGGCTCTCGCTGCGATAAGGACCGCTTCGCGCCGTCGTTCCTACCACCACGGTGCGATCGTGAAGAGCACTGGCGAGGTCCGGGTAACGCGTCGCCGCCGCCAGCACATCGCCGGCATGAACCGCCATCGCCGCGGCGTGACGTGGATTGCGCGGTTGCGGTGCGACCAGCCGTAAGTCGCGCAGACCCATATTCTTGAGCGCACGCGCGGCGGAGCCTACATTGCCCGGCGATCGAGGCTTGAACAAGACGAAGGCAAAACGATCGAGCACGTCCACGCTGGCTATTTTGGCACTTTCTTTCGGGTTTTTCGCCGCCGCCGCGGGGCGAACCGGGCGCTGCGTCCGGCTACCCGCTGGGCGCGCGGTGCGCTATTTTTATGGGTGGCTCGAGCCCCTTTATGAAGATCGTTTCATTCGGTGACGTTCACATGGCGACGCGCAATCTCGCCCGCATGGGTGCCGAATTGCGCGATACCGACCTCATCGTCGTCTCCGGCGACCTTACCAATTTCGGTGGCGCCGACGACGCCCGCGAAGTGATCGAGGCGGTCCGTCGTGAATGCGCCAAGGTGCTCGCACTTCCCGGCAATCTCGACCAGCACGAGGTAATTCCTTATCTCGAGAATGCCGGGGTCGCGTTGCACGGCAAGGGCCTCGCCGTCGACGGCGTCGGTATCTTCGGCTGCGGCGGCTCGAATATTTCGCCCTTCAATACTCCGACCGAGCTCACCGAAGACGAAATTTACGAGACGCTGATGCGCGGTTATCTGGAGGTGCGCGATTGCCGGCCGTTGCTGATGGTCTGCCATACGCCCCCCTTCGAGACCAAGTGCGACCGCCTGGTCGGCGGCCGGGCGGTCGGCAGCACCGCGGCGCGGCGTTTTATCGAGGAAATCCACCCCGACGTCTGCATTTCGGGCCATATTCACGAATCCGCGGCGGTCGACCAGATCGGATCGACGACGGTGCTCAATGCCGGACCCTTCAAAGGGGGCGGCTACATCGTCGTTCGCAGCGACGGCGCGCGGCTTCACGCACAACTGGAGTTTCTTTGACGTTCCGGCGCTGTCGCGAGCGAGCCAGTCGCTCGGCGTCTGGAGCGGAAAGATCATCAACGGATGGCCGCTTATTCTGCGAAGCTGCTTCCCGCTGATGAGACGTTTCGTCTTCGGTAGAATGCGTCCGGCGAAATGAGCGCGCCTATCCTCGAAAAAATCCGCGGTCGTCAAAAGTGCGTGCGGCCGGGCGCGCCCCGATGAGGAGAATTCTCACAAACGATGGCAATTACCGACGAAGTCAGGATCAGGTTTGACCACGTCTCGATGGCGGTCAATTCGATCGACCGCGCGATGGCCTTTTTCAAGCGCTATTTTCCAACCTATCCGCGCAACGAAAAGCAGCCCACCGCTCAAGCCAGCGGTGGTTTCGTCTGGCAGGATTTCTACCTCGGCGGCTCCGCCCTGGAGTTTATCGAAGAACTGCCCGGCCAGCAGGGGTTTGTCGCGCAATTCATCAAGCGCCACGGCGAGGGCATGCATCACATCTCGTTCGAAGTCGATCGTCTCGACCCGGTGATCGCGGCGCTCAAGTCGGGCGGGGTACGAGTCGTCGACGAATACGCGACCGAGGACGGCAGCAAGACCGCCTTCATCTCGCCACGCGCGGCCTTCGGCGCGTTGATCCAATTCTGGCAACCGCTCGACTATGATCATCCGACGCCGGCACCGCCCGACGACGGCCTCGCGCGCTTCGATCACGTTGCGATGGCGGTGCGGGATATTCGCGCCGCGATGAATTTCTTCTGCCGCTACTTCGGCGCGCAGATCGTCAACGAGCCGATTCCCAGTTCGTCGCAGGGTAATTTCATCCTGGCGCATATCGATATCGGCGGCTTCAAGATGGAATTTCTGCAGAGTCCCGGCGCCGGTACCCCCGATGACTTCGTCGGCGATTTCATCGATCGGCATGGCGAAGGACTGCACCACTTCACCCTCGACGTGAAGGATTTCGAAGGGATTCAGTCAAAGCTCGTCGGCGACGGCGTGCGTGTCGTCGGCAAGGAGATCAACTGGCGCGGCGAACGCCAGTTCTTCATCTCGCCCAAATCGTCCTTCGGTACGCTGATCCAGGTATGGGAAGGGCTCGGCGGTCCCGGCCGCGGCGACGAATAGCATGTTACGGGCGATCTTTTTCGACGCCGCCGGAACCCTGATGGAGACTCGCGAGCCGGTCGGACAAAGCTACGCGCGAATCGCGCAGAAGTACGGCGTAAAGGCGAGTTCCAGCGAGGTCAGCGCGGCCTTTCGTCGCGTCTTCCACAATTCGCCCGGGCTGGCCTTCGGACCGGGACACCCCGCCGATGAACTGCGCCGGCTCGAGCGCCATTGGTGGCACGAACTGGTCGCCGAGACCTTCAGGGGACTCGGCGGCTTCAGCGACTTCGAGGCGTACTTCGACGAGCTTTTCGCCTTTTTCGGCGATCCCGCGCATTGGATCGCCGATCCGCAGGCGCCGGCGGTTCTGGACCAGTTGCGCGCCGATGGGCTCGTTCTCGGGATGCTGTCCAATTTCGACCACCGCCTCTACGGGATTCTCGACGGCCTCGATCTTCGCCGTTACTTCGACTCGGTGACGATTTCCTCGGAAACCGGCTACGCGAAACCTTCGCCCGAGATTTTTGAGGCGGCGCTCGCACGTCACGTTCTGAGACCGGCGGACGCCCTGCATGTCGGCGATTCCGAGCATCACGACGTGGCAGGGGCGAAAGCCGCGGGCATGCCGGTGGTGCTGATCGATCGCGACGTTCCGAACGGGTTCAGTATCTCAGGCCGCGTCGCCCGGATAGCGACCCTCGATTCGGTGCGGCGAGCGGCCGGGGAGCTGACGTTCACTTGACCTGCCCTCGCGGATTATCCTTAATTGACGGCGCTTTCGGGGGAAGCACAAATAAGTGGGCTTATACCCAGGGGACGGATGAGCTTGCATGAGATTATCGAGCGACCTTGGCCGCCTCGCCTTGTTCGTATTCGTTGCCGCTATCTCCTTGGCGGCCGCGGGCAGCGCTGCCGCGCAAAGCCTTGGCGATCTGAATCGACGCCTGAACGAGATCGAGCCCCGGGTGAGCGAGGGCGTCTCCAACCCCCAGGCCGCCAGCGACGCGATTAATCAACTCGATGAAGCCGAGTCGGAATTCGCCCAGATCGCCGAGAACGGGCGCAATAATCGCGAAGAACTGATCGACACCTTCACCCGGCTCGAGCAGATGCTCAACCGGATGTACGTGACCTATCAACGGCAAAAGGACGCGTGTCTCAATACTATCGGCAACGACGGCATGTGCGATTACGACCAGCCGGAGCAGTTGGCATTGCGCGCCCTGTATCCGCTCTCGTGGCTGCGCTTCGAAGGCGCGGGGCTTTATACGGACCAGCCGGCGACCGCCCGCAGACTCCTGGGCGAGGCCATCGACGGTTTCACCAACAGCACGCTACTTATCTTTACGCCCGAGTTGGTGCGCGAAAATCTGCTCGGACGCGCTTTCAGCGAACGTGAGCTGGGCAAGTACGACCACAGCCAATACGCCGCGGCAGTCGCCGATTTCAAGCGCATTATGCGCGACGGCGAGTCGCGCCAATACCGGGCGGCCGAACAGGGCTTGGCCACCACCTACGCTGCGATGGGCAAGCTCAACGAGGCGCAAGGGCTGGCCTCGCGTCTGGCGACCAGTCCCAGCGGTCCTCAGAAGCACGGGCTCGAGATGCTGCATCTGCGCGAATTGTTCCGCTCGGAGGCGGCCGCCACCGACCCGGCCAAGCGCGCGGATTTGCATCGCCAGATCATGGATTTCATTCGTGCCCGCGCCAACGACAGGGATAGCTGGGCTATTTCGGTAGCCGCATCGTCGCAGTACGTCGCGGATCCCGTCGCGGAGTTCGGTTCATCGAGCGACCCGCTGGAGATCTGGCTGCTCGCCAACGTGCTCTACTATAAGCATCACTCGCTCGAAGCCGCGAAGTATTACTGGGCGGCCGCGCGTACCGGCAAATATCCAAAAGCGTACAAATACGCCGCCGACCTATATTATTCGCAGGGGCGGCTCGACATGGTCGAAAAGGTCGCCGACGATATTGCGCATCAGCCGGGAAATCCCGACGCGCAGTGGGCCGAGTATATGAAGTTCAAAATCCCGCGCGTCCAATGGGAACGTGGCGGGATGAGAAACGCGCAGCTCGAAAATGCCTGGGTCGCGGGTGCGCAGGAGTATCTCAAGAATTATCCGCACGGCCAGTATGCGTATGAGCCGCGCTTCCGCCTCGGCGAATATTTGCAGCGCAAGCACGACTACGTTGCCGCCGCCAAGGAATACGATCAGGTTTCGGGAAACTCGAGCTACAACTTCACCGCCCGCTACAACGCAGCTCAATGCTACTGGGCGGCGCTTAACGAAAAGAGCACCCAGCCGGCGCCTAACGCGTCTGCTCAATCGAATGTCGCCGCCGCAACCGGCGGGATGGATCGCGCCGCCCTGCGCACCGCCGCTATCGCCGCCCTGCGCCAAACGATAAAGCTCGCACCACAGGCCGAGAATTCGGCCTCGTTGACCTTGCGCAAGCCGATTCGCGACAGCCACGGCCGTGCCATCTTCATGCTCGCCACGCTACTCGAAAGCGAACCGAAGGTGGACTACCGCGAAGTCGCCTCGCTACTGCAGGGCTTCGAGACCTCGTATCCCTCGATGAGCTCGAATTTCAACCAGGTCTTCGAATGGCGTATCGACGCGCTCGACCGCACGCGACAGTATGCCGAACTCGAACGCGAAGTGTTGGGACTGGTCGCCAGGGATGCGACCGATCCGGCGCAGAACGACTATATCAAGGACATCGGTTACGAGTTTTGGAAGAGCGCGCAGGCCAAGCGCGCTGCCGGCGACAACCAGGGCTACGTCGAGGATGCCAAGCTTACCGCCGACACCTACGAATATTTCGAGCGGATGGTGAAGGAAGGCAAAACTCCGGCGAAGAATCTCACCGGTACGCTTTCGACTCTCGGCGAGGCTTACCTGGCGATGAATCAAATTGACCGCGCCGACGAGGTATTTACGCAGGTGCTCAAGGCCGACGCCGGCTCGCCGGACGCCAACGCGGGACTCGCGCGCATCGCGCAGACGCGCAAGGATTACAAGAACGCGCTCGACCTATGGGGGCGGGTGGAATCGACCGCGGCCGAATCCGACCCGCTATTTTACGAGTCGAAGTATAATATGGCGCAGATTTTCGCCCAGGAGGGCAACGTCCGCAGTGCATGCGGCAAGCTGGCCGAGACCCGTACCGAGCATCCCAATCTCGGCTCACCGGCGATGAAGGCGCAATGGGGCGAGTTGCAGCACAAGCTCTGCTCCAACTCCACGGAAGGCTGAAAATGTTCAAGAAAATCCATCATGTGGGCGTGGTCGTGCCGAATCTCGACCAGGCGATGTCTTTTTGGCGCGACCTGCTCGGGCTGCATCTCACCAAGGTGGCGACGATTCAGGATCAGGGTGTGCGTGCCGCGCTGCTGATGGCCGGCGAGAGCGAATCGAACTGCTGGAACCGCTCAATCCCGACAATGGCGTCGGCAAGTTCCTCGCGCGCCGGGGCGGCGGATTGCATCACCTGTGCTTCGAGACTGACGACGTCGCCAAGGAACTCGAAGGTGCGCGCGCCAAGGGGATTCAGTTGATCGATCAGAAACCACGTCCCGGCCTCGCCGGCATGATCTGCTTTCTGCATCCGAAGGCGACGCGCGGAGTCCTGGTGGAATACGCCCAGCCATTCGAGGAATAATGCGCCGAGGAAGTATCCGCATCACGCGACGCGAGGCGTAGCGAAGGGACGACGAAAATGCCGATTTACGAATACCGCTGCGAGGATTGTGACAGTTCCTTCGAGACTCTCGTCCGACCTGGTCACGACGAGGACACGCAATGCCCGTCGTGTCATGGCGAGCATCTGAACCGCGAGATGTCGGTCTTCGCGCAGCATGGCGGCGGTGACGGCGGCGGCGCGGCACCGATAACCGGCGGCGGCATGCCGCCGGGCGGTGGCGGATGCTGCGGCGGTTCGTGCGGCTGCGGCTGAAGATGCGCTTTTTCTACGTTTGGATTACAACTGTTGGGCCGACTCGTTAGGCGGGCGAGTTGGCATCCCTTGCCACTTGGTTCATTTCTCGGGACGAGCGCGAAACTCCTCTTTCGCCGCAGCCAGGGCCTGCGGGTCCGCGAGCAGGTCGTAAGCCGTCAGCGCCATCGCCTTCGCCACCCTGATCATCGCCGCATAACCGCGATCGGAATCGGTATATCTGACGAAGGCGTCTTCGTGGCAGTTGCCGGCGCCCGGGTCGGAAATCTGGAACAACGGATGGATCGACGGGATCGCGTGGCTGACGTCGCCCATATCGGTGCTGCCGGTGGGCATCCCGGGCGGTGCTTCGGGCGCCGGGGTGCCGAGTGTGGCCGAATGGCGCGCGTACAGTTGCGCTATCGCACGGTTGTTGACCATGTTCTTGTAGCCGCCAATCAGTTGATGTTCCATTTTTGCGCCGGTGGCGTCGGCTGCGGCCTGGGCGCAACGCAGAATTCTGGAGGCGATCTCCGCGGCGTACGCGCTGGTGGTGGCGCGGGCAAGGAATTCACATTGAGTAAGCTCGGGAATGATATTCACCGCCTGGCCGCCGTTGGTGATGACACCGTGGACTCGGGAGTTGTCGCGGAAATGCAATCGTGCGGCGTCGACACTTTGAAACGTCTGTATCACCGCCGAGAGCGCACTTGCGCCATCCCATGGCGCGGCTGCAGCATGTGCTGCGCGTCCATGAAACGTGATGCGCAAGTGCTGCGTCGCCAGTGCGGGAATGCTGCAGTACTCCGAGTCGTACGGATGGGCCATCAGCGCGGCTTCGACGCCGGCGAAGGCGCCCTTGTCGAGCAGGGTAATCTTGCCGCCCCCGCCTTCCTCGCCGGGGTGCCGAGCAGGACGATGCGGCCGGGCAGGCTCTGCCGCAGTGCGACGAGGCCCGCTGTTGCGGCGATGGCCGCGCCGCTAATGAGGTTATGGCCGCACGAATGGCCGTTGGGCAGGGCGTCGTACTCGGCGAGGATCGCGACAGCCGGCCCGCTTGCGCCAAACTCCGCGCGAAACGCAGTCGGCAGGCCGCCGGTGCCGGCCTCGACCTCGAGGCCCAGCTTGCGGATGGCCTTGGTCAACAGATCGCAGGCGAAGTGCTCCTCGAACTTTGGTTCGGGATGCTCATGGATCTGATGACTGAGGTGAACGATTTCATCCTTGCGCGAGTCGATCGCGCGGCAAATTTCCTCGTGAGCGTCCATGGAATGTGTATACTGCGCGTAACGCGCATCAAATCAAGCAGATCTCACAGATCAGGGAGTGCCTACAGCGCCGATTTCATGCCGGCAGTGAGAGGAGCTCGGGAGCAAAAATCATATGAGCGAGTTCAAGCATAAATTCGTCCAGACCAACGGTATCCGGATGCATCTGGTGGAAGCGGGCGAGGGTTACCCGGTGGTCTTTTGTCACGGCTTTCCCGAGATGTGGTACTCGTGGCGGCATCAGATGCGCGCGCTCGCCGACGCCGGTTTCCGCGCGATCGCGCCGGATCAGCGCGGCTACGGCGAAACCGAATGCCCGCCAACGGTCGAGGCCTACCAGGTGCGCGAACTGGTCGCGGACATCGTGGGGATGCTCGACGCGCTCTCGATCAAGCAATGCGCGATCATCGGCCACGACTGGGGCGGCTTCGTGGTCTGGCATACTGCCATGCGCGCGGCGAACCGGATCGCGCGAGTCGCCTCGCTCAATACGCCGTTCATGCCGCGCTGGCTGCCCTCGACTCCCGGCAGCCCCAGCATCCCGCGGGCGGTGTGGATCACGAAACCGGCAGCCGGCGCCGATGCGGCCGACCGAGATGGCGCGTCAGAGCGCGGCCGGCAATTTTCAGTACGTGCTCTATTTTCAGCAGCCGGGAGTAGCCGAGGCGGAACTCCAGCGCGACATTCGCCGCAGCCTGCGCGGTTTCTTCGGTAATCCCGGCCGTTGCCGCCAATCGAGCAGCGCCAGCCGCCGGGAGTATTCGGTCCGGCCGGCGGCGGGATCCTCGATCGTCTCGCCGGGGAGCGCCAGGGTGACTACATGACGGACGACGATATCGAGACCTTCGCCAAGGCCTTCGAGCGCACCGGCTTTCGCGGCGGCCTCAATTGGTATCGCAACGTCGATCGCAATTGGGAGGATCGGCCAACCTGGTCGAAAGAGTGGATCAGCCTTCGCTGATGGTTACCGCCGAACTCGACGCTGTCCTATGGCCCGAGCAAACGCTGGGGATGGAGCGGTGGGTGCCGAACCTGAAGCGCGTGCATATCAATGGATCCGGCCATTGGACACAGCAGGAAAAGCCCGCGGAGGTTAACGCCGCGCTGATCGAATTTCTTTCTCCGCTGCGCTAGCGCGCGCGGCCTCACGCCCCACTCTCGTTGGGATGCTCGTCGGGATGTTTGTCGCCGTCGACGGCGTCCTGCGCTTCGCCTTGCGCTGCAGTGGCCTGTTCATTGGCCGGCAGGGGCCGCGGCTTCGCGCCGCCGCCCGATCTCGGAGGCGTAATTGCGGCCGAGGTTGGCGGCATTCTTCTCGGCCCATTCGCTGAAACGCGTGGTCGCGGTGGGCGATCCGCGCGAGACCAGCATGTTGGCCATCAGGCCGAGCATCTCATCGCGAGTAAGCAGGCGATCGCCGAGGAACTTGCCGAGCAGCTTGGCCATCGGGAGCGCCAGCACCGGCGCGACATGAATCACTCGGGTTTTTCTGCCGACGACACGTTTGAGCAAAGCCACGAGGTCGTTGAAGGTGAAAATCTCGGTCCGACCGCTTCGATCGTCGCGTTCTTGGTCGCACGCGCCGCGTCAACCGCTATATGCGCGAGATCTTCGACGAAGACCGGCTGCACCCGATAGCTGCCGTCGCCGGGGATCGCGAATACGGGATATTTGCGCAGCAGCCAGGCGATGTTGTTGAGGAGAATATCCTCGCGCCCGAAGATGATCGCGGGCCGGATGATGGTGTAGGGCACACCGGAACCGAGCAGCAACTGCTCGAGCACGCCCTTGTTGCTGAAGTAGGGCAGGGCGGAACTCGGCGAGGCGTTGGTGATGCTGATGTGGACGAACTTGCGCACGCCCACTCGACGCGAGGCGTCGATCAGCCGCCTGATATTGGCGACGGCGTGTTCGTAGGTCATCCCGCGATAGGGAAAGCGGATCCAGTAGGTATTGAATACGGTGGTCGCGCCTTCGAGGTTCCGGGCGAGGGCCGCGGGATCGTCGAAGGCAAAGGGCGCGACTTCCACCCTGTCACCGAAAGGGCTGCTCGAAGCGGGACGGCTGGTGAGAGTCCGCACCCTCATCCCTTTGTCGAGTAATACTTGCGCGATGTAACGGCCGGTATAGCTGAAGGCCCCGGTAACTACATTCAATTCATTAGGCATGTGTGATCGATCAGTTGCTCTTCATCAATGCGGGAGGACGTGGGTCCTCGCACCGAACATAAAATTACCCGGTACGCCGCGGAGATTTTGCGGCTGGTTTGCGCACTCGAAAAGTCTCCCAGAACGAGGGCTCGATTGCCACGAGATTTTACGGATTTACGGAAAACCGTGGTCGATCCAACGCCGCCGCGCGTCAGAAATTATGACACGCGCGAATCCTTGCCTCGAATATGCGCGCTTGCGAAGCTGCAAAACTGATCGATGAAATGACCCCGGCCCGACCTTGCTGCTGGTTTTTCCGTGGCCAGCGCGCGTCATGCGTACGCACGCGAGCCGAGCGGACGATCGCGGCAAAGCCCGGCGAACCCGAGAAAAATCCGCCGGCCAATCACGGCGAATGAAAGGATTGATCATGTCGATAGCGGAACAACTGATAGACGCGCAGAACGTAATCTTCGGCAAGCAGAAACCTGGCGCCCGCGCGGTCCATGCGAAGGGAATCGTATTGCGAGGAACGTTCAAATCGAGCGGCCAGGCCTCGTCGTTGACCAAGGCCCCGCATCTGCAGGGGGCGGACGTTCCGATCACCGTGCGTTACTCCAATTTTCCCGGGCTGTTCACGGTGGCAGACGCTGACGGACTCTCGTCTCCGCGCGGAATGGCGACCCGGTTCCACCTTCCGGATGGAGCGGAGACCGACGTCATAGGTCATTCGTTCAACGGCTTTCCGGCCCCGAACGTGGAAAAGTTCAGGGAGCTTCTGATCGCGATCGGAGCCAGCGGTCCCAGCGCCGCCAAACCGACTTCGCTCGAGGTCTACCTGCGCGATCATCCGATTGCGAAAGCCTTCCTGGAATCGCAGATCCCGCCGCCGCTCAGCTATGCGACGGTGTCGTATTTCGGTGTGAACGCCTTCAAATTTACCAACGCGCAAGGGGCGACAACGTTCGGGCGCTATCAGCTTCGGCCCGAGGCCGGCGACAAGTCCTTGCCCAAGGAAGAGCTGGGAAAGGCGGCGCCGGATTATCTCACGCAGGAAATCCGCGAACGGATTGCGCGAGGGGCGGTGCGGTTCAAGCTGCTGCTCGAGGTCGCGCAGGCGGGCGACGACGTCGAGGATCCCTCGGTTGCGTGGCCGCAATCGCGCACCAAGGTCGAGCTGGGTTCGATCGAGATTACCAGTGTAGTGGCGGACAGCGCGGCGGCCGAAGGCCAATTGCTGTTTAATCCGGCCAATCTGCCCAGCGGGATCGAGGTGGCGGACCCGATGATCGCAGTGCGTTCGGCGGCCTACAAGGTTTCGTACGATCGCCGCAGTAAGAGTCAGTAAAGAGATTGTTCCAGCAGCGGAGCGGTGGCGAGACCGCTCCGTCGCCGGCTTCCGTCAGATCTTGAGGTTCTGATCGAACAACTTGAGCGAACGTTCCCAGGCGTCTTTTGCGTCTTTCGCGCTGTAGACGTCGGGGCGCGTGTCGTTGAAGAACCCGTGTGAGCATCCGCCGTAGACCTTGACCTCGCCCGGCTTGTTGAACTTGCGCAGCGTGGCGGCGAGACGGTCGACGTCGGCGCGTTGAATCCAGCCGTCATTCTCGCCGTATGCGTAGAACATCGGGCAGCCGAGATTCATCAGGCGGTCGTCGGCGGGAATCTCGCCATAAAAAGGGGCGGCGGCCTTGATATCGCGGGTGACACAGGGGAGCAGGGTCGCGTAACTTCCGCCCATGCAGAAGCCGATCACGCCGATGCGCGTCGCCTTGGCGTTACTCTGGGTCTTGATCCAGTTGATCGTGCTGAGAAGATCGTCGATGCCGTCGGTCTGCTTGAGACCTTCCATCAGCGTGGCCGCGGTGTTGGGATCCTTAGCGACCTTGTTGCCTTGACGAGAATAGAGGTCGGGCGCGACGGCGAAATAACCTTCACCGGCGAAGCGACGCGCGAGGTCCCTGATATGATCGTCGAGCCCCCACCATTCCTGCACCACGATCACGACCGGATGCGGTGCGCTGCCGGTCGCGGGTTCGCAAACGTAAGCGCGCAGAGTTCCGCCTTTACCGGGGTAGCTGACTTCCTTGCCGCCAATCTCTTTGCTGGCCATCGCATTACCTCCGCTGGAGATCCGTTAAGCTGCGGACCGGGAATCGCGGGACCGTAATTTCGTCAGACGGCTATTCGGCGGCCGCCACCGGGATGAAGCCGACGGTGCCGTTGCGCAACTGGACTTGCAGCCAGTCGCCGGCGATACCGGTAACGTGCACGAATTTGCCGCGATGAACCTGGGCCACCACCGGCGCCGTATTGTTATTCATCTGGTAGACCGGCGAATTTTGCGTCAGCCGGAACCTCTTGTTGACTGGTTTTATTTTGGTCGGACCCGGGGGGGGCACGGGCGACGTAGCGGCGGTGGTCGGTGCAATAGTGGTAGGTGCGGCCGCTTCCGCCGGCATCAGGCTCGGATCGAGCGCCTTGACCTGCGCATATTCGGCCTGCGCGTCGACCTGGCGATTCGGTAGCGTGTTCAGGAGATTGGCCAAGGCCAGGTGCGCGTGGGCATTCTTCGGGTCAAGCCCGGTCGCGGTGCGGAATTCGGCCTCGGCTTCCCCGATCTTTCCTTCCTTCTGCAGCACGCTGCCGAGACTAAGGCGATATGCTGAGCGCGTTGGATCGAGCACCACGGCCGCGCGGTACTGACTCTCGGCCAGACCGCTCTGCGCCTGCGAGGCATAGAGGCCGCCCAGCGCGAAATGTCCGGGCGCGTTTTTGGGATCGAGTTCGAGCACCTTCATGAACTCGATTTCGGCGGGCGCGGACTTCTGTTCGAACATGTAAAGATTTCCCAGCGCGACGTGCGGCCGGGGATCGTTCGGGTCAAGTTTGATCGCGTCCTGGTAGTCGTTTTCGGCATCCGCCAGGCGCGAGGCCTGCATCGCCTGATCGCCCTGCTGCAAATAGCTCTCGACGGACTTGTGCGAGCATCCGCTAACCAGCGCAAGGACCGCGACCGCTCCGACGAGACGCCGGAGGTACACGAATACCATCGCGCGAGTTGTCAAATTTTCCTGCATGATCCTGCCCGCCTTTCTGAAGAAAACGACGAATGGTTGGACTTGGCTACCGAGTCCTTGAGGCAGACGAGTGGCTGAGTCCGGTGTGTCTCATGTTTGGCTGCGCGGTCGAAACTGTCAAGTATGGTTGGCGCGAGTTTGTCACGCGCGAGGCGGATCCACGCGACGTTTTCGCGATGCGGTTGGCCGACGGCGATAGGTACGTTATAAAAGCAGCCGTGCGCTTCGTCCTAATAGCAGCCAAGGAGCTGGCGTTCGCCAAGACGCGGCTCGCGCCCGCCTTGCCCTCGGCAGGTGAGCGTAGTGCCTTGGCGGCTGCGATGTTTCGCGACGTTTTGAGCGCGGCGCTCGGCGCGCGCAGCGTGGATCGAGTTGCGGTGGTAACCTCCGAGTCATCATTGCTCGACCTTGCGCGGGGCGCGGGCGCGATCGCGATCGACGAGCAATTTCCGCGCGGGCTCAATGTCGCGGTGCGGCTCGCCACCGACGAACTCGTGCGGAGCGGCGCGACACTTGTATGTACGATGCTATCCGATACGCCGGGAGTTACCGCCGAGGACGTCGATGCGACCGTTGCCGCGATGCCGGCGGAGGCGAGTGGCGTCGTTCTGGTACCCTCGCGCGACTTCTCGGGGACCAATATGATTGCGCGCAGGCCCCCGGAGGTAATCGCGACGCAATTTGGACGCTTCAGCCTTGTCCGTCATCTTGAGGACTGCCGTAATAAGACGATAGCCTGCGAGGTTTTACGCCTGCAGCGTCCCGCGCTGGATATCGATCTGCCGGCAGATCTGTTCGAGTTCGCGCGGGTTGCCGGCACCACCCATACGCAGAGCCATCTGGCTCGTCTCGGACTGGTCCACGGCTGACCAAATCGAATGCAGATAGTTCGGATGATTGAGCGTCTCGGCGGTTTCATCACCGACGGGATTACGTCGCTCGGCAACTTCGTGTTGTTCCTGTTTGCGTCACTGGCCTACGTGATTTTGCCGCCGTACAAGCCACGTCTCCTGATCCGTCAATTGCGATCGATCGGCGCGGATTCACTCTTCCTGGTCGGGCTCATCGGGCTTTTCACCGGGATGGTGCTGGGATTGCAAGGGTATAACACCTTGCGCCGTTTCGGTTCCGAGGGCGCCCTGGGTACCGTCGTAGCGCTGGTGCTGGTACGCGAGCTCGGGCCGGTGCTCGCCGCCCTGATGGTGACGGCGCGGGCAGGATCGGCAATGGCGGCCGAGCTCGGTTCGATGCAGGCAACGGAGCAGATCGACGCACTGAGCGTGATGGCGATCAATCCAGTG
Organism: uncultured Pseudomonadota bacterium; assembly: GCA_963804355.1. Classification (GTDB taxonomy): domain Bacteria; phylum Desulfobacterota; class Binatia; order Binatales; family Binataceae; genus JASHZA01. Next base: position 19,796 of record CAWDQC010000024.1, read on the forward strand.
CAATATCTGGTATCGCCGCGCGTGATGGCGGGGATTATCTCGTTTCCGCTCCTGACAAGTCTCTTTGACGTCATCGGGATCTGGGGCGGATGGGCCGTCGGGGTGGGTCTGATGGGCGCGCCGAGTGGCCCGTTCTTCAACGGTATCGCGCAAAATATGTCCGCCCATGACATTGCAATCGGCCTGGACAAGGCGTTTATCTTCGGCCTCGTCGTGATGTGGGTGTGTTGTTACAAGGGTTATTATGCGGCACGGATGTCAACCGGCGTCAGCCGCGCGACTACCGAAGCTGTAGTGCTTTCCAGCGTGCTTATTCTAGTGTCGGACTATTTTATGACTTCCGTTCTTCTGTAAGAATTTTAGAGTAGATGACGGCTGACGATAAAAACACTGGCGCACTCTCGGTGCGTGGATTACAAAAGCGCTTCGGTCGTCAGCAGGTGCTGAACGGCGTCGATCTCGAGTGTCCCGGAGGCGAGATCACCACCATCGTGGGACCCAGCGGATGCGGCAAAACGGTGTTGCTAAAGCATCTGAATTTCCTGTTGCGGCCCGACGCCGGGCAGATTCTTGTGGACGGCGTCGACGTCACTCGATTAGGCTCGCGCGGACTCGATGGGGCGCGTGAAAAATTTGGTATGCTGTTCCAGGGTGGAGCACTCTTCGATTCGATGACGGTGTTCGAAAACGTCGCCTTCCCTTTAGTCGAAAAAACCTCGATCGAACGGCCGGAAATCGCCAAACGGGTGCGCGAGATGCTGTCCCAGGTGGGACTCGAAGGGATGGACGACAAATTTCCGTCGCAACTCAGTGGTGGGATGCAGAAGCGGGCGGCGCTTGCCCGCGCCCTGATTAGACGCCCGAAGATCCTGATGCTCGACGAGCCGACCACCGGACTCGATCCTACACGCACCAGTGCGATCCACGCTCTGGTTCGTCACACCCAGCAACAGTTCGGCCTGACCGTCGTGATGGTAAGTCACGATGTGCCGCAGGTATTCGAATATTCGGACCGTATCGCCTTCATGCATCGCGGGAAGATGGAAATCGTAGGAACGGTGAACGAGGTGATGAACGCGGGCGACGAGAATTTCAAGAGCTTTTTAGCTGGACGCGCGTCGGGGGAAGACGAACGCCCGCCCGCCCAGGTGCTCGCTCAACCCGGAAGATGAGACTTAATGTACGCAAGCCGAATCACACAGTTTATCGTGGGAGTTTTTGCCCTTTTGGGCATCGCCGCCCTGGGCTTTCTATCGATCCGGCTGGGACGCGTCGACTTGTTGCCGACGCCTGGCTATACGATCTACGCGAACTTCGACAATATTTCCGGCCTTAAAACCGGTGACCTTATTGAGATTGCCGGGGTGCGGGTAGGCAAAGTCACCGGGATTGAACTCAAGGACAACCGTGCCCGCGTCGGCTTGCGATTGGACCAGGGGATCGATGTCGACAACGACGCGATCGCTGCGGTGAAGACCAGCGGAATCATCGGCGACAAGTATGTCTCAGTCGCATTGGGCGGCGGCGACAAAACGC
>CAWDQC010000025.1:0-28350 GCA_963804355.1 uncultured Pseudomonadota bacterium
TGTTATTGCCGCGCCTGGTTCAGTTACGTATTGCTAAAGTTTGACCAAGCGGCTCGCAATCTGCGTGGCCGGACTAGACTTTACTTCGCTAACACGCCTGAGCGGATTATCAATAATGGAAAATACGGGCAGGCTTTGGTAGGTGGGGGCTTATTTGTTGAAACTAATTTGAATGCGACTTTGATCGTCAACAATATTTGCATTCCGCTGGTCGTCGCTCTCAGGCCCAGACGCTGAGTTTGATATCGAGACAGTTTGATTTCTTTGGGTATCGAAATGTACTTCAGACGACACCACGCTCAAGGGGCACAGGCAAAAGCGCGACAGGCCTGAACATGGATCAAAACTAAAGCCGAGGCTTGCACTTCGCTTCGGCTTTGTTCCATTTGTCAAAAGACGTGGCGGCTATACACATCGAGGCCTTAGCCGCTCAGTCAGCTGCGCCGCGATTGCGCACATCCGCAGCCGATCTTATCCGCGCGGATCGATCCCTACAGGCGCACTCTGCTGAGCTTGCAAGCTGGGTCTATTCTGGATGGGCGCGATTACTGAGTGCGCAATCACCAGGTAGAAACACAGCATCACCGCGTACAACCCAAGCCCAAAACATCCCAGCCACATCCGGTGATAGTCGAAGCCGTCGAAAGATCATCGAGAGCACCGGCAGTGTCATCACCAGAGCCAGAACTATTGCCAGCACTCCAGCATTCTTGTGTGCAGCAATTTCCGCCATGATGAGTACCTTTGCGGAGGGCCCGCTTGCCGCAAGGTTGCGGGCGCGCTGCCCTCCGGCTCGGAAGGAGGAGGTTCCAAAGAAAGTAGACGAGCCGCCGGCGGACAAAATTCACCTGACCGTGCGAGTCGGAAATTTCAACGACGCCACCATCTAGCCGTGTAAAATTGTCCGGCCAACATTTCGCAGCCAAACACCTACTCGAATTGATATAAACGCAAATAACGGAACATTTCGCCCAGTCCGCCAACCAGTACCACCCCAATCGCGACCGTAATGACGTCAGACCAGTTGCTGAAGCTCCCAATGCGACCAGCAACGCGGTCGCGCGCCCGCCGGCGGATGCGACGCGCGCAACACTAAAATTACCGCCGACGTCAGGGTTATCGCCAAAACCGAGTCCATACCCGGATCAGAGTCAAAATCGTGAACCCCGAGCACGCTCGGTGCACTCCACGAATGCAAAAGCGCGACCGCGGCGAAACCCATCGCCAGCCCGCTCAGATGGCCGACGATTACGTTGTACCCCCGCGAACTTCGCTGCTCGGGATATCGGCCAGTTGAAAGGCGGTCGGGCCGAGACTCGCAAATACCAACGGACGCCCCAATGCCAGTCCAAAGAGGCCCGCAATCAGGATCAAAATGCCTGCGGCCAGCGGCGTGTAAATCGAATCGGGAATCGTTACCCGATGGATTCCATGTCTAAACATCAGAATTGCCTTTCCTACGTCCGGGTTCATCTCACACCTCTTGCCGAAGAGAAAAGATCTCTGAAAGCAAAAGGCCGAAGCGTTTCCGCTCCGGCCTTTGCATATCCTATTGAAAAGCGGCGCAAAGCCGCATCGCGCTTCTAGTTCAGTCCATATACTTTCGCCGCCGTATCGTGGACGATTTTCTTGAGCTGGTCTTCCGGCAATTGTCCCAGCCGCTTCGCCACGATTTCCCTGAGCGCGGGAAGGTCGCCGCGGTGTGCGGATAATCCGACGACCACATAATGTTGTCCGCGCCATACCGTTGCAGCGAATCCAGAACCGGATCCGAGATGAACGTCGCGTAGACCTGGCGCTTGATATATTCGCTCGCCCGCAACGGCAGTTTCATCCCGCCGACCGCGCCTAGCCGGTTCTGCACCGTATCGAGCCGGTACATACAGATAGGCCATCCAGCCCACGTCATTTTCAGCCGAAACGATCTTCAGCCCGGGGTATTTCTCGAGCACGCCGCCATATACACGAGCACGGAGATAGAACGCTCGATCTGATGATGCAGATTCGCCAGCGAGAGCAGAAAATTCTTGCCAGCCCGCACATCCGCGCCGGTGCCACCGCGCGCCGTCAGGATATGCAGCGACAGCGGCATGTTCAGATCCTGCGCCGCCGCCCAGAAGGGCTCGTAATCCGGATGGTTATACGGACGCTGGCCCGGCGGTTCCGCCCATATCATTGCGCCGCGTATTCCCTTCTTGGCGATACGCTGCGAACTCCCGCCACCGCGCCCGGAATGTCCTCCAGCGTGATCAGGCCCAGCGCCACGAGCCGCTTCGGATCGTAGCTGCAGTATCGCCAGGACCAGTCATTGAACGCGCGAAACAGCGCCGCCCGCAGGTCCGCGTCGTCCAGACCGAAAAGCGGCATCCCCATCGAGGTGTAAATAACTTCGGCCTGCACACCGTCGCGATCCTGTCCGCATTCGGAACGCCGGATCCCACACGCTCTTCGGGGCCTGCTCGAAGCCTTTCTTGTTATGCTCCGGGAGATCGGCCGAGGTACACCGGCGCGAAAAATCCCGCCACCGCCATCGGTGTAATATTCTCGCAGACGAAGAATTCCCCGTCGCGACCGCCCAGTCCCTGACGGTATGAGGCGCGCGATCGCGGAACTTTTTGTCCACCCGCTCAGCCCACATCGAGGGCGGTTCGACGAAATGAGAATCTGCCGATATCAGTCGAGGTTCTGCCATTAGCCTAGCCTCCATGAAGGTTCACGCCGGACCGTCGAGCGTGACCGGTAGTGACGGTTTTCTATACAGTTCGAAACATCCAGGGTTCCCGCACGGCGCACGTTTGATACGATCCGTGACCCCCCCATATTAGCACCGCTGCGATAGTCGCGGCGCCGGTAGCATGACAGCGCAACCGATAACGTTTTCAGGGGATGCAGCCGAAGGCCTGGTTGGTCGAATCCCTCGGTGATCGCTATCCAGATGTTGTCGCCGCAATTGGGATTGTCGTCGACCGCGTCGTCTTGATCGGAGTTGAAGCTGGCCATTACTCCGCTCACCCGGTTGTTGCTGTTGCCCAGGTCGATAGCGATGCCGAAGGCCTGGACCCCAGCGCTATTCACGGCCGAACCGTCGAAGATCGAATTGTAATCACTGGGCTTTACCTTGGCGGGGCATTTCGCACCCTGCGGACCGGTCAAAGAGCATCCGATGTACACGCCGGCCATTTCGTTGTCTTCGGCCTCGAAGCCGCCAATCGCGTTGTAGGTAGTGCTGTCGAGCCAAAAACCGTAACGCGTGTTGCTGGTCGCAGTTGCGGCCTGCACGATGTTGCCGGTGCCCGAGTTAATCTCGACGCCGTCGAGGTTGCCGCTGGTGGTGAAGTTCGCGACCTTGGCCTGGCGAGCGTTGTCGAGATAGACACCCGCACCGCTGTTGCTCGAAACAGTGAAATTTTCCAACACCGCGCCGGTGCCGTCGATTTCGATTCCTCATCAAATCCGCTGATTATCGCACCACGTCCTTCGACGTACGCGTTAGCAGACGTTCGCAAAACGTGTACGCCGACACCGCCCCCTCCCCCTGCTATCGGCCAGCCGTTCAGGTTCAACACAACGTCTGACGCGGCAATTTCGATGCAATCGGCGCTGCCCGACGCCGTCAGGCTCGAGTCGATTTCGTACAGACCCGCCTTTCTGAGCGTGGTGCACGCGGTCACCGATTGCGGCGAAACCTCGGCGAAGGAAGTCGCGCTAGCCGCCAGAAGTACCGGGATAAGACGGTAGTACACGTGCAACAATGTCTCCCGTCGGGTCGGATTCCACGTCCGTTCAGCGCCACGAAGCATACTCATCGCGCCACCCCTTGTCGGACATTAAGTCATTTCAGGATCTGATAGACTATATCCTACTGTAGTAGAATAATTGGCGTCAAGCGGCTCGATAGAGCAAAATAAAAGAACGAACTAGACCACACGTACACTGCGATTTACGCTTAAGGACCGACTAGTTTGACTGGAGTTACATAAATCTTGACTCAAACAGCGGCAAGCACCCCATTTTCTAATGGCCTCCGTTAGTTCGTGATGCCAGCTCGATGCCGACGTGGCAGGAATGGGCGATTCGCCGGACTTGACGTGCCCTCCCTCCGGCGCATAGCTGGAACTTCAATCTGCTGACGCTATTCGCTTTCATGAGGTGCGAGCGATGAACCACGATCCACTCTCCGCCTACCTACGCTCGGCCTATCCCAAGACGGTGACCCTGCGCGAGGGCATGACCGTCGCGATTCGGCCGCTGCTCGCCGACGATCGCGAAGAGGTTTGCAGGTTCTTTGAGCCAGTCCCCGAAGAAGACCGCGCCTTCCTCAAAGAAGACGTGATCAATCGCAGCGAGATCGAGGACTGGCTCGACCGCATCGCACCCGAAACGGAAACTGTGATGGTCGCGGAGGGCGCGGATCGAATCGTCGGTACGGCGGTGTTGCGCCACGAGGCGCATGGATGGGCGCGGCACGTCGGCGAGATCCGGGTCGTGGCCGATCCTACCACTCGACGTCAGGGTCTCGGGCACGTTCTCGCGGAAACCATCTTCGCGCTGGCCGTGCGGCTGGGCCTCGAAAAAATCGTCGCGCAGATGATGACCGATCAGGCCGGTGCTATTCGCGTCTTCGAACTATTGGGTTTTCATCACGAAGCGACGCTGCGCAATCACGTCAAAGACCGCTACGGCCGCAAGCATGATTTGCTGATTATGGCGAATGATCTCGAAGGACCGCTTCGGCCGATCCCGAAGCGCCGTTCATTCCGCATGCTCGCTAGATCCGGAAGGTACGCAAAGATCTCGTCAGCGTCGATCGGCTAAAGCAGTGAACCGCGGCGCGATCGTCCCAGATGCGTATACGCGCGCTGTGTGGCGACGCGACCCCGGGCAGTGCGGGCGATGAAGCCCTCTTGCAGGAGGGAAGGCTCATAAACTTCGCAAATCGTATCCGCCTCTTCGCCCACCGCCGCTGCGAGACTCTCAAGACCCCGACCGGACCGCCGTCGAACTTGTCGATTACCGCCGCCAGGATAGAACGATCCATCCGATCGAAACCGCAGGCATCTATTTCGAGTAATTCCAGCGCACCCAAGGCAACGTCGCGCGTAACTATCGGAGCATTGTTGACCTGCGCAAAGTCGCGGACGCGTCGCAACAAGCGATTCGCGATACGCGGTGTCCCACGCGACCGCGCCGCCAATTCGACGGAACCGTGGTCATCGATCCGCACCCCGAGCAAACGTGCGGATCGCCGTACGATCTCGGTCAATTCCTCGCGCGCATAGAAATCCAAATGGTAGTGCTGGCCGAAACGATCACGCAGAGGCGAGCTGAGCAGCCCCGAGCGCGTAGTCGCGCCAACCATCGTGAACGGCTTGACGGCGAGCTTCATGGTGCGTGCGCCCGGACCCTTGCCCACGACGATATTGAGCTCGAAATCTTCCATCGCGGGATAGAGGATCTCCTCGACGACCCGCGCCAGCCGATGAATCTCGTCGATGAAGAGCACATCGCCCTTGTCGAGGTCGTTGACGATTGCGGCGAGATCGCCCGCACGCTCGATCGCCGGGCCCGAAGTCGATCGCAAATTGACTCCTAGCTCACGCGCGATGATGTGCGCGAGCGACGTCTTACCCAGCCCGGGTGGTCCAGAGAACAGCACATGATCGAGCACTTCGCCACGACCGCGCGCGGCGTCGATCGACATCCCGAGCACCTTTTTGATGCGCTCCTGGCCGACGAACTCTTCGATTGAGCGCGGCCGCAGCGACAAATCGAGCTGATGCTCTTCGCCGTCGAGGAGCGCGCCGCGATCAGGCTTCGTCCTGGGCGGCGACGGTTCGACCAACTGCTCGTCGAGGTCCTGTTCTTTATTTTTCACCGAGCAACACCGCTAACGATTTGCGCATCAAGGTCTCGAGATCCTCCATGCTCCTCGAGCCAGTCGATTGAATCCACCGCGCGTTTGGCTTCGGCCGGCTTGTAACCGAGATTGACCAGCGCTGAGACGGCGTCGTCGAGCATCGAGCCACCCCTGCCATTGCCATTAGCCGAGCCGTTGGCAATCTGGGCGGGCGCGGTCAGGCTGAGCGCCCCGATTTTGTCGCGCAGCTCCCGCACAATTCGTTCAGCGACCTTGGGACCGACGCCCGGCACGGCATCGATACGTTCCACGTCTTCATGCGTGATCGCGCTGACCAGGTCCTCGGGTGAGAGGACGGACAGAACCGCAAGCGGCAAGTTTTGGCCCGACATGCTGCACGCCCATCAGCAGATCGAACGCCTGTTTCTCGGAGGACGTGGCGAAGCCGTAGAGGATGATCGCATCCTCACGCACCACCTGTCGGATTTCGAGTTCCACCGGCTGTCCAACCCCGGGCATCCTGTAGTAGGTCCCGAGCGGTACGAAGACCTCGTATCCGACGCCGGCAGTTTCGACGACCAGGCGCCCGGCATCACGAGCCCGCAGCCTGCCACTAAGCATCGCGATCACGGGCGCACTCTCCCCGTGCCGGCAGCGCGCACCTCGTTCGTGGCCCAACTCCGCCGTCGTTAATGGTGGCCGCGGCATTTTCGCACGGAAAAGATGGCAAAGAGCGATCGCGAGCGCATCGGCGGCGTCGTCAGCCAATTGCAGGTTAGCGTCAAGGCCGAGCGTCCTGCGAACCATGTCTTTGACCTGATCCTTACCGGCTCGCCCGTAACCGGCGATAGAGAGTTTCACGTCCGTGGGATTGTACTCGAACAATTCGAGACCGCGATGAGCCGCGGCGAGCATTGCGATTGCCCGCGCTTCCCCGAGGGTGAAGGCGCTACGAACGTTGAGCGCCGCGAAGCTGCGCTCGAGGCTCATCGCGTCAGGGGTGTGCTCGTCGATTACTTCGATTATCCGTTCGTAGATCGCGGCAAGCCGCTGCGGCCCGCGCCGCAGACCTCCACGAATAGTACCAGCAGCGATGTGATGTAATTCCGAGCGCCGTTCAACCACCCCGAATCCGGTGACTGCGTTGCCCGGGTCGATTCCGATTACCCGCATTCCCCACCCTCGACCCCACACCCGCCTCGGCCTAGTCTGCCGTTATGCGGCTGAAAATTGCGCCATCACCTCTTCATCGATATCGAAATTAGACGACACGCTCTGTACGTCGTCGTGATCCTCGAGATCCTCCATCAGCTTGAGCGTCTGCTCCGCCTGGTGGCCGGTGACCTTAACGGTGTTCTCGGGGATCATGGTCACTTCGCTCGTGGCAATAGCAATCCCGGCTTTTTCGAGCGCGTCGCGGACACTTGCCAGGCTCTCGGGCGAGGTCAGGACTTGAAACGAGTCCTCCTCGGCAACCACGTCGTCGGCGCCCGCTTCCAATGCGAGTTCCATCAAGCGATCCTCGTCGGCTGTCTCTCGATCAATGCTGGCGACGCCTCGCCGTTTGAACATCCAGGCCACACACCCGGATTCTCCAAGGTTGCCGCCGTGGCGCGACAGGATGAAGCGAATCTCGGAGACCGTACGGTTGCGATTGTCGGTCAGCACGTCAAGGATGAGCGCCACACCGCCGGGCCCGTAGCCCTCATAGGTGAGCTGCTCCAACTGACCACCACCAAGCTCGCCGGTGCCCTTTTTAATCGCGCGGTCGATATTGTCGTTGGGCATCGACTGGGCTTTGGCTGTCGTGACCGCCGTGCGCAGACGGGGATTGGCGTTCATATCGCCGCCGCCCAGACGCGCCGCAATCGTGATTTCCTTAATCATCTTGGTAAAGACTTTGCCACGCTTCGCGTCGCGAGCAGCCTTCTTATGCTTGATCGAACTCCACTTGGAATGACCGGACATGATCGCCTCCGGGGTCGCGTCATTGGACGGCGTTCCCGCTGCGCGGAGGCTATCATAATCTGAGCCGCGGGTGGAGCAATAATGAGCGTTCCCACTTGCGCTGTCCAAAGCTCTGTTATGATATTTTCGGTTTCGGATGAAGATTCGTGCGACGTGCTTGATACTTGCCGTGACGGCTTGGGGATGTTTCTATCCGCCGCAGCAGAAGCCACTTCCGGCGAAGGCGACGACGGTTGCGATTGCGACTCCCTACGACCTCACCTGGGACGCGGTAAAGGCGGTCGCGGTGGCGAATAATTTCAACGTAATTGCCGAAAACCCAAACAGCGGAATTCTCGAAACGCAAGCGACCGGCGGCTTTACTCTAGCGGCCGCCGATTGCGGCACTCTGCGGGGAATCGTAGGAAAATATAAGGCGGAACCCGATGCCGATGCTTCAGCCGTTTACAACTTCATCGTCAAACCGCATGGAGACGAGGCGAGCGTAGTCAATCTTCAGGCCACATTTACCGCACCGCTGCACATCCCAATGCGGCAGATGAGTGACGTCCAATGCGTTTCTCGAGGAACCGAAGAAGCGCGGCTGCTGCAACAGATCTCGGATCAGGCAGCCAGTGAACGCCGGCCGTTCTTTGTTCATGAAGGTAACGCACCCACCCTTATGCCCGAGGATACCGGCGGGACGGGCGAGATTCCCCGCGGAGGGATCGTCAAGTGAATCATGCTGCGCGATCCGAATGCTGACTTCACAAACCAAGGCTCGACCATCGTGCGGTTGACATTTATATCCGCTCGGGCGAGATGAACTGAGAATTTACGACCACGTCTCGCTGCCATATGGGGCGCGATGACCGCTCCGAGGAGAATTGTTATGAAGGGAACCATCGCGTTCATTCCCGCCGCTCACAAGATTGATTTCCATGAATACGACATTCCGGCACCCCCCGCCGGTGGCATTCTCGCCGAGGTCACACAGACCAACGTATGCGGCTCTGAGGTGCATATGTGGCGGGGGGAGTTCGGCGGACGAAACGGCACCATGCCGGGCCACGAGATGAGTGGGCGAGTATTGGCATTGGGCGACGGCGTCAAGGCAGATTGGGCCGGCGAGCCGGTCAAGACCGGCGATCGTGTCGCGCCCGTTTACTATAGTGTTTGCAACCGTTGTACGAATTGCGTTCGCGGAAACCAGGCCGCCTGCTTCAACAAGGTGCTGGGCGGACGGCATCCCGACGATGCTCCGCACTTTGTCTCCACCTTCGCGACCCATTACGTCGTACGCCCGAACCAGCATTTCTATCGCATACCGGACAACGTGCCCGATATCGTGGCGGCATCGGCAAACTGCGCGATGACTCAAGTCTACTGGGGGCTGGACCGCGCACGACTCAATTACGCCGAGAGCCTGGTCGTGCTAGGTGCTGGTGGGCTCGGCCTGCATGCGATAGCGATCGCCAAAGCACGGGGCGCCCGCGTCGTCGCGATCGATGGAGTCGATAAACGGCTCGACGAAGCGAAAAAGTTCGGCGCCGACGAAACGATTGATATCCGCAAATTCGCCGATATCGATGAGCGCGTGAAGAAGGTTCGCGACTTTTGCGGCGGATTCCCCGATGTCGTGCTCGAAGTAGCTGGAATTCCGCAGGCGTTCATCGATGCGTTGAGGATCGTCGGTCCGGGCGGACGGGTAATCGAGATAGGCAATATCTCGCCCGGCCTTACCGCGCCGATCGCGCCGTCGATGCTGACCTTCAAATCAATTGAGCTCACCGGCGTAGTGATGTATCCGCCGCACTATTTAAAGAAGTCGCTGGATTTCCTGGCCGAGCACATCGACCGTTTCCCTTATCGCGAGATGTGTGACGCGACTTTCCCGCTATCGCGCGCCGCCGAAGCGCTCGATCGCAGCGACAGGAAAGAAGTGACGCGAGCCGCGCTACTACCCCAGGCGGGTTAACGAGGCACCTGCTCTGATCGAGGTCATCTCCCGCGCGCGGACGAACGTTTGCCGCGCCTCGAGACCTCGGATTCTGTCGCGGCTTCGACCGATGCCGGAATGTCTGGAGTGAGCATCCACCACCCAACCACTGCGATAACAAACAGCAGGATTAGTGTCACCGGAAGCGTCCAGGGCCGGCCGACCGGCCCGTTGACTTCCTGCTGGCGAATCAGGTCAAGGTCATAGAGGTGATCGGCATTGACCGGCGGCGCATCGACACGAACAACATTGGCGTTGCGGAAGAACGCCTCACCGCGAGTCAGGTTCATATAACCGCCCAGCCGCAACGCCACGTCGATGTCCGCACCGTGCGGGCCAATCTTCAGGTAGAGGCCGAGCTTTTGCCAGTCGCTGTTACCCTTAAGGTCGGCGGAAGTGATGCCATCTTCGAGAACAGAAACAGCAGCACCGGTAAACGTCGCGAGTACCCCGACAGTCCGCACATCCGCGCTGATGTAATACCATCCGGGCCCGAGACTTAGCTGCTGGACCCACCGCGCATCGTTGTCCAAGTGAGTAGCGACTACGATTTCGCCGGGTTGGCCGTCCTCCGGGCGGATCCACCGATAGTCAGTCGTCCCGGCTGTGAGTATCCATGCATCGTTGCGCCATTCATCGACCGAATTACCCGAGCCTCGGCTGAAGTCTCCATTCTCGAGCAGATTGCCGCTGGCGGCTCGTGATGAACCGGTCGCCCCCAAAAGCAGAATAGCCAGTATCGCGATCGCCATCAGCGATCGCGACATTGACGTTAGTATGCGTATTGAGCGTCTCATTGCGCAGATCAGATCCAGTTCCGCAAACCGGGTCCCTCGATCCACATCCGTGCGTAATAGCCGCTGCGAGTGATAGGCGTGCCGATCCATAAAGGGAGAAAGTAGATAAAGGTCAACGCCGCCAGGATCAGAAAGACGCACGTCACGAACCGGTGAGCGTTATGAAGGCGGAATGCCACCAGGTACGCCAAAACTAGAATCACGATCATCGGCAGACCGGACATCGAACGCCATTGCGCCGGAATGAACGCGGGTCTCAATACCACGGCCATGTGACCCAGGCCGACGATTAGGGCGGGAAAGAGAGTAATCAGTATCGCGAAGCTTTCCCAGAACTCGGTCTGGCCGTTCCAGAAATCCGCCAATATTCCTCCAAGTACGAGATACCCGAGATACACAGAAGGCATGTAGTGATAGAGAAAGAGGATTCGGCTGACGGGGATCCACATTATCAGGTAGGCGAGATACCCTATCACGGTGAACATCCGCGTCAGGGTCGGACGCTCGGTCGCGCGCACCGCCATGATCGTCATCGCCGGAATCACGGCCCACCATGTCACTGGATTACCCGCTCCCCAAATAGTAGAAACCTCGCCTTGCGGGGGAAAGTTCTGCCAATAGGCGACCGGCCGCAGCATCATCGGCCAACTCCACCAGGGCGACTGGTAGGGATGCGTCGCGGTCGAAACACTCTTTTCGTACCACAGCACCCCTTTGTAGTACTGGAATAGATCTTCGATACCCCTCCACCAACCCAGGTAGAAGTGTGGAGCAAACGACCCGATGTAAAAAATCGAGGATATCGAGCCTACCAATAAAAGAGCACCCACGGCCTGACGCATTCTCACCAAATCGCGCGTATCCGCGGTATCGCTCGCGGGTCGCAACAAAGTGTAAAAGACGAATCCGACCACCAGCAGGAAAGTGATCGCCGGCACGTAGAGTTTGGAGCCGAGGCAAAGGCCCAGTGCGATTGCGAGGTAGATCAGCGTGCGTCGGCGCTGCAAACCCGGCGGCGTCTGCATGAACCGAAAGAGTAGCCAGTAGGAAATCGCCGCCAGCGTCAAATAAACGATATCGATACATCCGATGCGGGAATCGACAATAAAAAACCCGTCCAGGGCAATGAAGGCTGCTGCCAGCGTGGCTCCTGAGACGCGATCGAAACATCCGCCGGCCGAGCAGGTAGGTTACCCCCACCAGAATCGTGCCGATGGTTGCGTTACCCAACCGCCAACTCGATGATTTATCCCCGAAGAGCATTATCCCGGCCGCGATAACGAGTTTCGCGATCGGCGGATGCGGGTCGAGGAACGGTTCTCCATGCAGATAGTGGCGGGCCTGGCCCACGAAGTGAACTTCGTCGAAGACGATTTCCGGCGGATGCCCCAGATTCCAGAAGCGCAGCACCGCCGCCACCAGCAGGAGAACAGTAACCACGATCGTGTCTGACGGTGAGCCACGGGAAACGCTCGAAGGTATCTGGCGTGGGAGCGCTTATTGTCGAGGTCGAAATTCCACTCAGGATCGGCCGCCATCGACGCTCGCCCTCGCTGCCAAAATCATTGCCTTCGGCCGCATTCCTGGAGCGCAAAACCGAATAGCCCAACACGGCCGCAGCGAAGAATGTCACCGCATTGATCACTGAGGCCGCCATCGCCGGAGTGTCTCGCGGTTCGAGAAAAACTGTCGTCCCCAGAATGTGAAGAATGTAGGCGAGATTGAACAGGCAGGTCAGTGACAGTACCGCAAAGACCCAAAACATTGCGGGTTCGTCGACCACCAACGGAATCGCGAAGACCAGAGCGGGATACAGATAACGCTCGTGCATCCGGGGCGCGAAAAGAAAGAAGCCGAAAAGAACAATGAAGATCGTGAACAGCAGGGTTCGCGTCGTCTGATTGCGCTGCAAAATGAACCCCGCGAACGCGTACAGGGGGACCAGTAGCGCCATTCCGATCGTAAAGTAGGGGAGCCCGGCAAAGGTGCCGGCGTCGCTCTGCCGCAATCCTCCCAGCAAAGCCATCAGGTTAAACGCGTTGACGGAGGTCTCGTGATAATAAGCTGCGGTGGTGCGATAAAGATCGGGCAGCCAACCCCATGGTTGCGATAACTGGAAGGGCGCAACCCCCACGGCTATTACAACGATGAAAGCCCCCGGCGGCGCGCCACCATCGACGCACGTCGCATCGGAGAATTGTCCACAAGCCCAGTATCGGCATGATCATCAGCGCTTGCGGCTTCACCAGCAATGCCACCGCGGTGAGCGCCCAGCCGAGTTCGAACCGCGCCTCGGCCATCATCAGGGCGCCGAGAAAGAGCAGCAGGGTTAGCGAGGAATCGGTCTGACCCCAGCCCACCGTGTCGAACAACAGCGCCGGGTTGAGTGCGACCATCAGCATCGCCCCCCAGGCGGTTAACGAACCACCGGCTCGTCGTACGAGGGCGAAAACGACGGCCGCCAACGCGAAATCAGACGCCAGCGCTGGCGTCTCGATCACGATACGCGCCGACACCCCGCTGGCGTGGATCCAGTTCGCAGCCGCTCCGGCGCCCCAAAGCGCGTACAAGTAACCAGGTGGATAGTCGAGGAAGAAACCGCCGTGGTACATCCGGGCGGGGCCATCGCGCGCGATATCGAACGCCCATGCTTCGAAAGTGCCGACGTCAATCTCGAATCCGGGACAGAAGGCGACGGCTACCGTTTTTACGGCCCACAATCCCGCGAGAAACAGCAGCGCGTAACCTAGCCCGCGATCCCGTGACCGCAGCAGGGGCCGCAGGTAAACCCCCAACGCATAGGCGACCAGCGCGGCCAGAAGGATTCCCGCAGTTACACCCGCGAACCAGCTGCTTCGCTCGATTTCTCCGGACGCCGCGGCATGCGCGATACCGACGCTGGAAGCGCCCGTCAATGCGCCACCGATCCGTCCCGTCCGTTGCGCGGTCAAAAGGCTCCGAAACCTCACCGACACCCTCCCATTATTGCCACCGGCGCTTGCACCCCCTGCGGACGGTCATGACTCTTTATTGATCCTCGACGTTACTGGAGTTCTTTTTGAGCGACGCTAAACAATAGCGCACGCTCGCCGCCTGATGAACCCAGCCTCTTCGCAAACTGGCGGGCGGCGGCCTTGCGGTCTATGATGACCCATCAACCAAGGGAGACCACCCGCGTGAAGCTAGTTCATGGTTTATACGAACCCGCCGGCGACGGACCGTTCCCCACCATTTTCGCGATGCACGGATGGGGCTCCAACTCGATGGATTTGCAGGGGCTAGCGCCATATATCGCGGATGGACGCTTTCTGGTGATTTGCCCGCAGGGTCCATTCGAAGTCGAGATCGGCGCTATCAATGGCTACGGATGGTACCAGATGAAGCCCGGTGCGCAGCCGGACGAGGAGAAAGTCACGGCGGCGGTCGATTCGTTGCGCGACTTCATCAACGAGGCATCCACGCGCTATCCGGTCGATCCGGCCAAGATAGTCGCGCTCGGTTTCAGCCAGGGCGGTATGATGGCCTACAATCTGGCCGTGCGATGGCCTCAGAAGTTCGCCGCGCTGGTGGGAATCGCCACCGCATTCCCCGAGTACCTGGCGGACCGCGTCACCAACCCCGACGCTCTGGCCAAGCTGCCTACGATGGTTCAGCACGGGCGCGCCGACGAAATGCTGGAAATCTCTCGAGCGCGCAAGTCCGTGGAGACGCTACGCAAGCTTGGGGTCACAGTCACCTTCAATGAGTATGCCGGTGGCCATGAAGTAACGGCAGACGGCGTCCGCGATTTATCGCGCTTCCTCGCTCAGAAGGTGTTGTGAGGTCCTCCAGGCCCAAACGCAGCGACAACGATCGGATCGTCTTGTCGCACTGGTAAAATCGCCCTCGATGGATGACGGTAAACTACGCAACGAATTCGCGCGGTTAGCCGAGGTCGTGCGCGAGCTTCGCGAAAAGTGCCCGTGGGATCGTGAACAATCGATCGCGAGTCTCGCGAAGCATCTGATCGAAGAGGCCTACGAAGCGTCCGACGCTATCGATAGCAACAATCCTCGTGCAATTGCCGACGAACTCGGCGATTTGCTCGCGCAAATTCTGTGTGTCGCGGTGATTGCCGAAGAAGAATCACGCTTCGGGATGGCCGAAATGATCACATTCGCCGCCGACAAACTGATTCGTCGTCATCCGCATGTTTATGGGAGGCGCAAGCGCGACGACCTCCGACGAGGTCGTCGCCAACTGGAACCGGACTAAGCAGGAAGAACGTAGAAACGCCGGAGCAAAATCGGCCCTCGACGGCGTCCTGCGTGCGCAGCCGGCTCTGATGCGCGCGGAAAAGCTGGGCGGGCGTGCCCGCGATGCCGGCATGGATTGGGACGATATCCATTCCGTCCTCGCCAAGGTGCGCGAAGAGCTGGAGGAAGTCGAAGGTGCGCTCTCACGTAACGATACCGAGGCCGCCGCGGACGAGCTTGGCGATATGTTGCTCGCACTGGCCAACGCCCCGCGATTCATCGGCCATAACGCCGAAGAGACCCTGCGCCGCTCGTGCGACAAATTCACCATCCGTTTCTCGATCGTCGAACGGCTCGCAGGCGAACGTCTCCTCGATCTCAAGACATTAAAGCCCGCGGCTATCGAAGCCTTGTGGCAGGAAGCCAAGCGCATCGCCGACCCCGATCTTGATTCAGAACCTCGATAAACGCCGCGTGCGAGCATCGCTCGTCCGATGCCGACGGGATTCCCCAAGATATTCAGATTCCCGGGCTATCCACGCGCGCGGCGAACCGTGGCGGATGCGTTGACCCGAGAGGGCCGCACTGTTACATAAACTGGGTTATGCCGCATATTCCGAATCATCCGTCGGCCGAAAAACGCCATCGCCAGAATCTCAAGCGCCAGGCGCGCAACCGCGCGGTCAAAACCCGCGTGCGCACTACGTCCAAACAGGCGCTTGATGCGATCCAGGGTACCGACAAGGAGGCTGCCGCACAGGCGCTCCGTGCCGCGATGAAGGTGCTTTATAAGGCCGCGAGCAAAGGCACGATCAAACGCAACACCGCATCGCGCAAGGTTTCACGCCTGTCGCGCCTTCTCCACCGCACGCATACGGCCGCAGCCGCCAAGGCCTAATCCTCGAACCTACGCCGGGCCGCCTATCAGTTCGACGAGCATGGCGGCCACCGCAAGCTCGCGTTCCTTGGTCAGCCCCATCTTGAAACTGGCGTCGAGTTCACAAGCTCGCTGATGCGCCCGCCTGAGCGGTGCCAGCCCAGACGCCGCGCGCCGTCGACCGCTCGCGTCAGCAACCCGCTGGTAGCCGGTAATCCAAGCGCGCTCGCGATATCCCCGACGCCCTTGCGCCTGGCGATCAGCGAGGCGGCGACCAGCATCCGGCGCAGCATTGGAATCACTTCGACCGCGAGCAGTTCGATCGGATCGCGACCAGTCTCGATCGCACGGTCAAATAGCGCCAGGGTCTCGCCTGGATTCCCGCGGGCGACGCTTTCGGCCAACTCGAATATATCGGGGATACGCGAACTCCCACTCTCGTCCAAATCCGCTTCCGCGATCTTGCCCCGATCGCCGCAGTTGATCGCTCCCTTAGCAATCGCGTTGGCGATCGCCGCAAGGTCGCTTCCATGCCGTCCGATCAGCAAATCGACGGTATTCATCGAAAGCTTGAGGTTTAGCGATCGCGCGAATAGCTCGACGTAGAGCGGCACCTGGTTCTCGAACGGACGCATGCAGCTTACGACCACTCCGATCTTCTCGACTAGCCGCCGCATTTTCGCGGGAGCGTTGTCGCGTTCGTAGGTCACGACGAGACGGAGTTGCGCGGGCATCCTTTCGATCGCCGCGGCCAAGGCGCGATCGTCACCGCCGCCTTTTCCCGAGGTGCGTTCGCCATCGCCGTCAGACTCATCGTCGGTTCCCGATCCGCCACCGCGATCGCGAAACGTTTTCAGCACCCGGCACGCAATCAATCGTTTCGGTGCGAAGAGGTCCGGCGCTTCGAGTTCCGATACTACCGCGGCGAAACCATCGTTGCCGCCAACCTGGATGGGACGATACTCGAAACCCTCTGGCGTCGTGCGTTTGCGTACCGCTTCGAGGACGTATTCGCGCAGGAACGGTTGCGGACCGGCGATCAGTACGACTGCGGCGGGAGCGCGCCCTTGTGCGATCGCGCGCAGGAATCCGAGGGCGTTTTCAGATGCCATTGGAGCCGCGTCAGCGTAGTGCCTTGCGGCTAGAAGCCTTCGGACATCGACGCGTAGAGGTTCTGCGCGAGTCCTTCCATCGCCTGCTGCGTCGACGCCACCCGCTGCGTCTGCGCGACCTGGAGGTCGGGCATTTTCGCGATATCCTGGGATCGCAGATTTTGTTGCACGAAGGTCGGCGAGGTCGTGATGACCGACGACGATACCGTCGGCGCCTGCTCGGTTGCGCTGATTCCGCGCGAGTCCCAAATAACCTTGTGCGAATGCGCGTCCGTCAACGTCGCGTTGGCAGTCAGAGTCTGGCCATAGACCAAAGGCTCGTTGACCGAGTTGAAGGCGATCGGCGTGGTGTCCGCATAAACCACTTCGCCGGTCAGAACCAGGTCTGCCTCGCTTGAGGTATCGACCAGTTCGAGTCGCTTGTGGTCCGCGATCTCGTCCTTGATGTAACGCATCAACTCGTCGTTGATTCCCGTGTAACGCGACTTGTTGGTGAAATTTTCCACGTAGATCGTCTTCGCCTGCGGCGGCAAGCCACTGCCGTCCGTCTCGAAGTGATAACCACAACCAGCGGCAAGCAGCGACAATATCGACGACAGCGTTATACCGAAAAGAGAAGTACTAAGCCTGGCTCGGCTTTGCCGGACGATTTTCATCACCTTTGTCCTTCAGCTTCCTCTGCCCCGCCACATGATCCAGCACGCCGTTGACGAATCGTCCGGACTCCTGATCGCCATAGGTCTTGGCCAACTCGATCGCCTCGTCGATCGTCACCCGCGCCGGAATGTCCTCCATCCGCAATAGTTCGTACACCGCCAGCCGAAGAATATTGTGATCGACGCGGGACAACCGTCCTATCGACCAATGCTCAAGCGCGCCGCTGAGACATTCGTCGAGACTCCCCTGCTCTTCCCGCACACCCTGTACCAGCGTGACGGCGAATTTGCGGGCTCGATCATCCGCTGGGAATTCTTCAAAAAAAAGCGCCAGGTCGTCGTTCGAGACCCCGCCGCGAATATCCATCAAATAAAGGGCCTTGAGCGCTAGCTCACGGCCTAAATGTCTTAATCCCATTTTACAAGCGCCCGGCACATCCGTATGCGACCGGCGTCCGCAATCCGAAAGGCACGGATCTGAAGTTCAGGTCACGACCTTGAGCTGGGTGAACAGATGGCCGAGCTTCTCCATCTTCGTTCGCAAGTAATCGATATTGCCAAGATGCGGAACCACCTCCAACGGCAGGCGGCTAACTCGCACGCCGTACCGCTCGAGACTCTCGATCTTGTGCGGATTATTCGTCAACAGATGCACTTCGCCGACGCCGAGGTCGCGCAGGATTTGCGCCCCGATTCCGTAGTCGCGCAGATCCTCCTTGAAGCCGAGCTCAAGGTTGGCTTCGACTGTATCCATCCCCTGATCCTGCAAGGCGTAGGCTTTGATCTTGTTACCCAGGCCGATTCCGCGGCCCTCCTGATGCAGGTAGATGATCACGCCCGCCTCGGAAGCGAGAATTTGATGGATCGATTGATTGAGCTGCTCGCCGCAGTCGCATCGCTTCGAGCTGAAAACGTCGCCGGTCAAGCATTCCGAATGCAACCGCACCAGGGCGGGACGTCCCCCGCCGACGTTGCCGCGGACCAGCGCGAGGTGCTCGCGGCCGTCAACGATATTACGGAAGACGATCGCGCGCAGCTCGCCTTCGGGCAGCACAAACTCCGATTCCGCCACGCGTTGCACCAACAATTCGTTGGTCAGCCGGTACGATACCAGCTCGCGGATAAAGCACAGCGGCAAGCCATGCGTCTGCGCAAACTCCTGCAACTCGCCGAGCCGAGCCGCCTCGCCGTCCTCTCGCAGTATCCCGCACAATGTCGCAACCGGACGCATCCCGGCGCTGCGCACCAGGTCGACCGCGCCCTCGGCCCGCCCAATCCGCATCATCACGCCACCCGACAACGCCATCAGCGGCAGCACATGCCCGGGCATGACGATATCTTCGGGACCCGATTTATCCGACGCCAACACTTGGGTGGTGCGCGCCCGGTCACCGGCGGAGATTCCCGTCGTCACTCCCACCCGCGCCTCGACCAGCGCGCCGGCCTGTTCCAGCACCTCGCCGCTCTGGCTCGAAGGCACCAGCGGAATCCCGAGCTCGCGCATCCGTCGTTCCGGAATCCCCACGGAGACCACACCTCTGGCATGGCGAACCATGAAATTGATGTGGTCGGGGGTGACTTTTTCCGCCGCCATCACCAGGTCGCCTTCGGCATCGTCACCATCGCCCGATACCATAACGACCATTTCGGCGGCGCGAATGCGGCTAAAAATCTCTTCGAGGGACGTCGTCGACATCGTGGACACTGTCTTGTCTCCGACCCAAAACCTTATCACCAGGGCGGCAAATGCAAAAGCATACTTGCCGGTCCATCGTCGTCATATCGTCCGCGGCGCCGCCTGCCCAGCCGCCGCCCCCTTACTCAACGCTTGCGGGATCGCGGTTTGATACCGGCCTCTACCAGCCAATCGGGTCCGACTTCCCGCACGCTCATGTCCTGAAGCTCAATTCCGTCGCGCACTTTGCCCGTCCGCAGCCCCTCGACAGCCGACAGGCCCGCGCCGATTATTCGTGGAGATACGAAGAAAGCCACCCGGTCCACGATTCCCGCCGCCAACGCCGTGGCCGCCAGATGCGCCCCGCCCTCGATTAGAATCTTCGCCCATCCGCGATCGCCAAACTCGCGCATCAGCGCCGCCAGCGATACTCCGTCGCCGCCGCCTTTCGTCCCCATCACCTCGACCTGCTTACCGGTATAGCGCCGGCGCGCACGCGCGGTATTCCCTGCCGTGGTCACCAGGATCGTTGGCGCCTTCGAACGCTGCCTGAACACAGTTGCCGCGGGAGAACAGCGCAAGCGCCCATCGACGATCACTCGCGCCGGATCGCGCCCCTCCTTCATCCGGCAGGTGAGCCGCGGATTGTCGGCGATAACCGTGCCCGCACCGACCATCACGCCATCTGCCTCACGCCGCCATCGATGCACCAGGTGGCGCGATTCCGGCGAGCTGATCCAGCGTGAATCGCCGCTGGCGGCCGCAATCCGCCCGTCCAACGACATCGCAAGTTTGAGGATCACAAAGGGCCGTCCCAGTCTGACCCGCGTGAAGAAGCCCTCGTTCAGCTTAAGGCATTCCTCTTCGAGAACCCCGAGCTTGGTGACGATTCCCGCCCGCCGCAGCATCGCGATACCCTTCCCGCTAACGGCAGGGAAAGGATCCTTGCATCCCGCCACGACACGCGTGACGCCGGCATCGATCAGCGCGCGCGCGCACGGCGGCGTCTGTCCCTGATGCGCACACGGTTCCAGCGAAACGTAGGCGATAGCGCCACGCGCGCGTGATCCCGCCATCGCCAGCGCTTGCGTCTCCGCGTGCGGACGCCCGCCCGCCGCAGTCGCGCCGTAACCAACGACTTCGCCACGCTGAACGATCACACAGCCGACGGCAGGATTGGGTGTGGTGAGTCCCAGCACTCGACGCGCGAGAATGAGACTCTCGCGCATGAAACGCTGGTCACGCAGGGCCTCGGGAGTTTGCCAGATTGCCACTTAAGGACGCGATCAGCGTCAGGCTGGTTCGCCTTTCTTTTCCCTCGGCAGACCCGCTTTGGGGTTTTCCTCTTTACGCCGCTCGATCAGTTCTTCCAGTTCGCGCATGAACTCACTGATGTCCTTGAACGAGCGGTAGACCGAAGCGAACCGTACGTACGCGACCTGGTCGATCTCGTGCAACTCATTCATCACGGCGGCGCCGACGAACGAACTCGGGATTTCCTTGTCGCCGCGCTCGGCCACCGCCGCCTCGATCCGGTCGGCAATCTGTTCGATCATTTCGACCGAGACCGGCCGCTTCTCGCAGGCCTTCTTGATTCCGGAGACAACCTTGGCGCCGATCGAAGGGCTCGCGGCGATTATCTTTTTTCACCACCATCGGCGTCGCTTCCTCGACCCGCTCGTAAGTGGTGAAACGGCGCTTGCACGACGCACACATGCGCCGGCGCCGGATCGTCAGGCCATCCGTGGACATCCGCGAATCCACCACGCGGTTGCCACGATGGCGGCAGAAGGGACATCGCATAAGAGAATTTTAGCGCACCGCCGCGGCCGCGGGTAATCCGCTTCCGCCGCCCATCGCTCGATGCGCGGAGAATCGATTTGGCGCGACGCCAATGCCGTTATGCGCCCGCGTCACTGCCTTGGACAAATATGCTCGGAGCCTTAGGGCGGGAATCCTCAGCTTTTGTGAGCCTCGATATAACCGACAACGTCCTTGACGGTGCGGATTTTCTCGGCGTCTTCATCCGAGATCTCCATCCCGTACTCTTCCTCGAGCGCCATCACGAGCTCGACAATATCCAGCGAATCGGCGCCGAGGTCCTCGATAAACGAAGCTTCGGGTGTGACCTCGTCGGCTGAGACACCCAACTGTTCGCTGATTATTTCCCGGACCTTCGATTCGACCTCTGCAGCCATCTTCTTTTTTGTTCCTCCCGCCGACCGAGCGCCAACGTCTCGCGCCGGAAATTGTTCGATTTGGCTAAGCTGCGCGCTTATCCGCTCGCCGACACTCCCCTTTGTCGCCGGCCATCGCGCCCGTTATTTTGATGCTGCCCGCCGACACAACTCGGCAGCTTAGGGACTTGGAACCATCCTCACGGCAAGTTAGCCCAATGCGTGGCGAAAAACATGGGCTTAACCACTTATTAACCTGGCGCTGATCGCCGTAATCGTCGCGCGCAGCGAAGCCGTATCTTCCACCCCGCGCACCTTGACGTTGCGATTGATTCGGCGCATCAGGCCCGCCAGAACCCGCCCCGCTCCCAATTCGATCGTCTCGCCGATTCCCGCGCCCGCCAGCGTCGCCATCGATTCTTCCCATCTCACCGGCGAGGTTATCTGCTCGAGCAATAGCGGCCGCACCTGCGCCGCATCGCCATTTACCTTCGCGGTGACATTGGTGATCACGCCGATATTGAGCGGGTTGACCGTCAGCTTTTCCAGCACCGGAGTCATCGCCTCTTGTGCCGGACGCATCAGGGGAGAATGAAACGGCGCGCTAACCTTGAGTTCCATCGAGGCCGCACCGCCGCGTGCCTTCGCCAGTTCCAGGGCTCGTCGCACCGCGCCTGCATGTCCCGAAATGACCACCTGCCCGGGCGCGTTGAGATTCGCCGGTACGACGATTTCGTCCCCGCTCGAGGCTTCCGTACAAATCGCCTGCACCGTCGCCAGGTCGACTCCGATCAGCGCCGCCATCGTACCCTGCCCGGCAGGACAAGCCTCCTGCATCAGCCGGCCGCGCTCGCGTACCGCCCGTACCGCATCGGTCAGTCAAAGCGCTCCAGCTGCGACCAGCGCGCTGTATTCGCCCAGGCTGTGACCCGCGGCCAGTTCCGCGGCGACACCGGACTCCGCCTGCAACGCCCGCAAAGCCGCGATCGACGTCGTCAACGTCGCCGGCTGCGTGTTGGCGGTAAGCCGCAAATCCTCTTCCGACCCTCGAAACAGATCCGCGACAGTCTTATCCCCAGCGCTTCATCAGCTTCTTCGAAGACCAGTCGCGCCGCTGGAAAATCCCGCACCAGCTCCGCCCCCATGCCTACCTTCTGCGATCCCTGGCCGGAAACAGGAAAGCAACTTTCATCGCACCCCTCTAATCTCTTCGTCGGAAAATTAGCGTCTGGACGGCAAGTTCGTGTCCGCTCAGGACGGTTCGCGCTTGGGCGTGTTCGTCTTCCTTAGCGGATACCTCGGGATTCTCCCCGTGATGGATCGGAGCAGACGGTTCGCTGCCGTTGCCCAAATGACTCCCGCTGGCTTTATCTGAATTCGACGACGCACCGTTAAGAGACCGGATCGTCTCGGCGGTTTTATCGTCGATCACGACGCGTACTTCCGGCAGGATCGATCCCGCGTCCGCCCGTTGATTGACGTCCACGGCTTCGGCGCCTGGCACCGTTCGCCACCGGTCGGAATTCGCGGCTGGATTCCGGCTTGCCGCCGCGCTCCGGATGGCGATGCAGCCGGCCGCGCATGCGCAGGAACAAGCCCCTGATTCCCTTGCCGCCCGGCTTTGCCACCATGGTCTCAGGGCTGTGCTGCAGCACCTCGACGATTTCCGCATTGACGTGACGCACCAGCGCTTCGTTCGCCGCCGCGCGAATCGCGTTGCGAATTGCGCGAGCGTTCGATGATCCGTGGGCGATGACCGCGACACCGTTCACTCCGAGCAGCGGCGCGCCGCCATATTCCGACGGATCCAGCCGCTCGCGTATCGCGTAGAGCTTCTTGCGCACCAGCAGAGACGCGATCCGCCGCATCAGCCCGCTGCTGAACATCTCGCGCAGATTCCCCAGCAGGAAACCCGCAAAACCCTCCATCGTCTTGAGCGCGACGTTGCCGGTAAAGCCGTCCGTCACCACCACGTCGACCTTCGCGCGGTTGATCTCGCGCCCTTCGATATAGCCGACGTAATTCACATGCGGCGCCATCTCGCGCAAAGCCGCCGCCGCCGCGCGCGTCAAATCCGTCCCCTTCGAATCCTCTTCGCCGTTCGACAAGATTCCAACGCGCGGCTCGGCCACGCCCTGCACATGCTTCCAGTAAACGCTGCCCATCACCCCGAATTGCATCAGGTTGATAGCTTTTACGTCAGTATTGGCGCCGGCATCGATCAGCAGCGAGACTCCCGACGTGCTCGGCACGACCGACGCGATCGCCGGCCGATCGACCCCCGGCAAATTGCCCAGGATCGCCATCGCCGCCGCCATCATCGCGCCCGAGTTACCCGCGCTGACGAACGCGTCAGCGGCGTTGCGCTTGACCATCTCGAGGCCCACGTTAATCGAAGAGTCAGGTTTGCTCAGGATCGACTCAGCGGCGACTCGTCCATTTCGACGGTCTCGGCGGCGCGCCCCGACGCTAATCGCCAGACCCTTGGTATTCTGTTCGGCCAGTTCGCGCGCGATGACGGTTTCGTCGCCGACCAGCACGACTTCGATCTTGAAGTCGCGCGCCGCGATCACCGCACCTTCTATCGCCGCCTTCGGCGCAAGGTCGCCACCCATCGCGTCAAGCGCGATTTTCATGGCGTCCCTCCCGATGTGGAATTGAATGAACCACGGTCTTCAAAGCTTTGCCCGTGCTTCGATCTTCGTTTCGCCGACACGGCGCTGCGCCGCGTCGAGACTGCGAAACGCGCTACGCCTCGGTCGGCGCCAACTCGCGGCCGCGATAGGTCCCGCAATGACGGCAGACGCGATGGGGCATCGCCGGCTCGCCGCATTGTGGACACACGATCGGATTTACCGGACGCAAGGCGTCGTGCGACCGGCGCATGTTGCGTTTTGACCTCGAAGTACGACGCTTGGGTGCTTGCATGGCGTTTCGCTTGTAGTGCCTTTCTTAAAGATTCAGACGAAATAGCGCCGCTCGGGTTTCAGGAGCGGCCGCCCTTGAGTGCTCGTAGCGCCGCGAACCGCGGATCGAGTCTTTCGGTGCGGCAGTCGCAGGCCTTCTCGTTCAGATTTGCGCCACATTGCGGACATAATCCGCGGCAATCCTCCCGGCATAACGGGCGATCCGTCAATGCCAGCAAAACCTGTTCACGGACCAATGGCGTCAGATCGACGTCATCACCCTCGTAGAGCGAAAATTCGAGGTCGTCGGGCCGCTGTTCGTCGTCGCCGTCATAGCCGATCGACTTGGGCGCGAAAACATAGCGAAAAGCCCGGCTTCGCTCCACCTTGAAATCCTCGGCGCACCTGGCGCAACAGGCGATTCCTCCGGCTGCAACTTCACCGGTCAGGAACAATTCCGTACCCGCCCGGTAATACGCCAGATCTACCCTTATCGGACGGTCGAGCCGGTATTCGCTAACCGGCCCCTTGCCCAGGATACGGTTAATCTCCCCTTCCGCTTCGGCGAAGGAAAATTCCCGTTCCTCGGCCGTTATGTCATCAATCCGGAGCCTCATGGTTACGCCAACAATTATCAGCGGCGAATCGTCAATTATGGCACGTCATTACCGGCTGTCCAACAAGACGACAAGGGCCTCCCGACCGTGTTGGTATCTCCTGCTTCGCTCTTATTCCGCGTCGGTTCGCGCCGCAACAACGTCTCCGCTACGCTGTGCTGACGCATCCATGGCAAGCATCACCGCCAGGCCGGGTTCCGAATCAAAGGCGCGCGCAGACCTGATCCGCATCTATGCCGCCGCCGTCGCGGCGGTTGCTCCCGCGCGCGTGATCACCGACGCCTTCGAGGGCAAGCTGCCCCAGGCGTCTACTGTACCCGCGTTACTGGCTGCTTCCGATCGGGTTCGCCTGCTTGCCGTCGGCAAGGCCGCGTTAGGGATGGCGCATGAAGCATCCAGCCGGCTAGAGACAAAACTCGGCGAAACCCTGGTGATCGTGCCCTCGCCGCTGGCGGCCGCGGATGTAGCACGGCATCCGCGACTGCGTATCCTGGCCGGCGCACATCCATTACCTGACGCCTCCTCTGAAATCGCCTGCCGCGCGGCGCTGGATTTCGTTGCGGAGGCTCAGCCGGGTGAACTGGTTTTGTTCGCCTTAAGTGGCGGAGCATCCGCCCTGATGGCCGCGCCGGCGCGCCGGAAGTCACTCTCGCCGACAAGGTGGCGATCACCGCCGCATTGTTGCGTAGCGCCGCCTCGATACGCGAACTTAACACCGTCCGCAAGCATCTCTCGGCGATCAAGGGCGGGCGCCTGCTGCGTGCGCTTGCGCCTGGAGTTCGCATGCTGAACCTGGTCCTCTCCGACGTACCCGGCAATGACCTCGGCACTATCGGATCGGGACCGGCCGCAGCCGACGCCACCACCTACACCGACGCCGTCGCCGTGCTGAAACGGCGGGGGCTCCGGGGCCGCGCACCGGAGGCGGTACGCGACCATCTCGAACGCGGCGCAGCCGGCGAGATCGAAGAAACGGTAAAACGCGGCGACCCCGAACTGAACCATGTCACCAGTATCATCGTCGGCGACAACGCCGCGGCGGTGCGATCGGCCTCTCAGGCCGCCAGCGCGCTCGGTTACCATGTTGAACCGGCACATGAACTTTCCGGTGAAGCCAACGATCTTGGCCGCGCGCTGGCGTCCACGATGGCTGCGAACGCCGGCGAACGCGTCTGCGTAATAGCGGGAGGAGAGCCGGTCGTCACCGTGAAAGGCTCCGGCAAAGGCGGCCGCGCCCAGCAATGCGCCCTTGCGATGGCGCTGGAGCTGGCGCGTCTCAACTGCGAGCGGCGGGTACTTGCCCTATTTGCCGGTACCGACGGCGTGGACGGCCCTACGGACGCCGCAGGCGCTATCGCAACGCCGTCGACCCTCGCGCGTGCGCAGGAAGCCGGCGCGGACGCTCATGCGGCTCTCTTGCGCAACGATTGTTATAATCTATTCAAGGGCCTCGGCGACTTGATTATCACGGGTCCGACCGGGACCAACGTCGCGGATATCTTCATCGGCTTGATCAATTATTGACGTGACCAAACGGCGCACCAAAGCTCAATCCTTCATACGCCTTCGGAACAAAATTGCTCCCTTAGCCCGTCAGGAAGCGTGGCCAACCACCAAGCTGTTAAAAGAAGCGCAAAAACGAGTGGCGTCGAGTGGCAGCGTAGCCCGCAATGGCATCGATGCAACGCCCGTGACCTTAATTCCGGGCGATGGTATCGGCCCTGAGGTTATCGCCGCCGCTGTCACGGTGGTCGAAGCCGCCGGTTTGCGCATCAAATGGGATCGGCAACTCGCCGGCGCGGCTGCCTTCAAGAACGATGGCAATCCGGTCCCCGACGATCTTATCCGCTCGCTCAAACGCACCCACATAGCCCTTAAGGGTCCACTTGAAACCGGCGTCGGCGAAGGTTACCGCTCGGTCAACGTCTATCTGCGCAAAACCTTCAACCTTACGCGAACTTGCGGCCGACCCACAGTTTCGAAGGCGTCCATACCCCGTTTCGCAATGTCGACCTGGTGGTCGTGCGCGAAAATACCGAGGACCTCTACGCCGGTATCGAACACCAGGTGACGCCCGGCGTGGTTGAAAGCGTCAAGATCATCACGGCGCGGGCTTCCACCCGAATCGCACGTTTTGCTTTCGAATATGCGCGCAATAACGGACGCACCTCCGTTACTGCGATTCACAAGGCCAACATCATGAAGCTCTCAGATGGCCTCTTTCTGAAGTGCGCGCGCAAGGTTGCCGAAGAGTACAAAGACATCCGCTATCTCGAGCAGATCGTCGACGCGGCTTGCATGCGCCTGGTGACGACCCGGGTTCCTTCGATGTCCTGCTCCTGGAAAATCTCTACGGCGATATCGTCTCTGATTTGTGCGCCGGTCTGGTCGGCGGATTGGGAGTCGTGCCGGGAGCAAACTACGGCGAACGGGGCGCGATTTTCGAGGCCGTCCACGGTACCGCGCCGGATATCGCCGGCAAGAACGTCGCCAATCCGGTCGCCGCGATCCTGTCCGGTGCGATGCTGGTTGAATACCTCGTCAGCTTGCCGCCGCACGGAATATTCGCGAAGCCGTGGGAACCGTGCTGCGCACCGGAAACATCCTCACCCCCGACCTCGGCGGCCGCGCGACCACCACCGAGATGACCGCGGCAATTCTGCGTGAGATGAACGCGCCCGCGTCGGCATACACGGCCGAAGCCTCGGTCTGAGTCGCGATCGCGATCATCCGGCGAGCGCGCGCTTCCGATCGCCCTCCCTTCGCTTTCGAGCGTCTACTTTTCCGTTTTCGAGCGTCCTCTTCGCTATCGTCGCTCTTCCGATCGTGGCATCGCTGGGCTATTTTTTTAACGCCATGGCGAAGCAGCGAGCCCAAGAGAATTACGGCAATCACCCACCCCCGGGACAGACACCGGTGACCAATTTTCCGGTTCTGAGTTACGGGCCGACGCCGCGCTTCAACCCGGCCAAATGGGACTTCCGCGTAATCGGCCTGGTCGGGCAGCCGCTGCATCTAGCTGGGATCAGTTTCAGAGATGCCGCAATCAGGGCAGGTCTCCGATTTTCATTGCGTGACGACCTGGTCACGGTTCGATAATCGCTGGGAAGGCCTCAAAGTTCGCGACCTGATGAAGCTGGTCAAGCTCAAGCCGGAAGCTGCGTTCGTCTATATCCATTGCGAGGTGGCTACACCACCAATCTACCCTCGCCGAGTTCCTCGACGACGACGTATCTCGCCTGTCGTCACGACGGCAAGAATCTCGATCCGGGCCACGGATGGCCGCTGCGGACTGGCGTTCGCAAGCTCTACGGATGGAAAAGCGCGAAATGGGTGCGCGCCATCGAGTCCTGTGCGCAAGACCAGCGCGGCTTCTGGGAGGTTCGCGGCTACCATAACCACGGCGAACCCTGGGCAGAAGAGCGTTACTCCTTCCAGGAGGACGGCGAGGAGTAGGTAGAAGAATACGCAACGGTACCAGTAGTTACATAACAT
>CAWDQC010000026.1:0-27890 GCA_963804355.1 uncultured Pseudomonadota bacterium
GGCGAGGGGCAACACGTCGACGTTTCGGTTCAGGAGTCGATCGCATCACAGCTTGAGCTGTTCTTCGAGTACTGGCCATATATGGGACTGATCGCGAGCCGGCTCGGACGTAAGCCGATCCAGCCGGTCGAGTCGATGCAATGCAAGGACGGCTGGATTTACGTCTGTTGCATCGAGGAGCATCAGTGGCGCGGATTTGTCGAAGTGATGGGAAATCCCGAATGGGCCGGCGAGGAGATCTTTGCGGACCGCGTCAAGCGCGCCGAAAACTGGGAGGCGCTGAAACTCTTTCTCGATGAATACGTCAGCACGCAAACGGTGCTTGACCTCTACAAGAAGGCGCAGGCCAAGCGGGTGCCGTTCGCACCGGTCTCGACGATGGGCGACCTGCTCAACTCCGAGCACTTGAAGGCGCGCGGATTCTTCGCCGAGATCACCCATCCGGTCGCGGGCACCTACAAGTATCCCGGCGCGCCGCTGAAGTACGGCGTCACACCATGGGAGATCCGGATGCCGGCGCCGGTGCTAGGACAGCATAGCGACGAGATTTTCGGCAAACGCCTGGGATTGTCGAGCGCGCGGATGGCGGAACTCAAACGTGGAGGCGTGATCTGATGGCTAAGCTTCCGCTCGAAGGCATCCGCGTCGCCGATTTCACCTGGGTGTGGGCAGGACCGTACTGCACGATGCAGCTGGCGCATCTGGGCGCCGATGTAATTCGAATCGAGACGCGCACGCGCCCGTGTATCACGCGCGTGCTGCCGCCATGGCCCGAGGGGAAACCCGGCGGCCTCAACCGTTCGGGTTATTTCAATCAGTACAGCCAGGGCAAACGCTCGCTGACGTTGAACTTCAAGGACCCGGCGGCAACCGAAATCGCGCGCAAGCTCGTCGCCAAGAGCGACGTGGTCGTCAACAATTTCGCGCACGGCGTGATGGACAAGATGGGCTTCGGCTATGACGTGCTGAGGCAAATCAAGCCGGACATCATAATGGCGTCGCTCTCGGGTTACGGCGATACCGGTCCGTATGCTGACTATGTCGCGTATGGTCCGGCGCAGGTCCCGCTGTCCGGTCTGTCGTCGCTGACGGGATACAAGGACTGGCCGCCGATGCATTCGGGATTCAGCTATGGCGATCCCAACGCGGGGGTTCACGGCGCATTTGCGATCCTGGCCGCGCTTTTCCATCGCGCCAAGAGCGGACAGGGTCAGTACATCGATATGAGCCAGTGGGAGTCTTCAATGGTGGTGCTGCCCGAAGGCATCATGGACTACACGATGAATCGGCACGAGCCCGAACGCCTCGGTAACGCCGATCCGATGATGTCGCCGCACGGCATCTTCAAATGCCTCGATCGTCCGGAGAGAATCGCCGGCAACGTCATCGATCAATGGGTCGCGATCGTCTGTGCGGACGACGTCGACTGGGGCCGGTTGGCGCGCGCGATCGGACGTCCCGATCTTGCCGATGATCCGAGGTTTGCGACGCTCGCCGCGCGTAAGGCCAACGAGGATCAACTCGAAGCGGCGATCACTTTGTGGACCTCAACGCGGCGCGCCGCCGAAGTCGAGCGCGTATTGCAGCAGGCGGGGATCGCGGCTGCCGTCGTCGCTGACAACATGTATCTTGCGAGCGAAGATCCCGCATATCAAGAACGCGACTATTTTGTCTATCGCGATCATCCCGAGGTCGGCAAAAGGCAGCATTGTGGAATGCCCTGGCAGTTGAGCCGCACCGCGACCAAGGTACGCGCGGCAGCACCGACAATCGGGCAGCACACGGACAAAATACTTAGCGGATTACTCGGTTACGACACTGATCGAATCGCCAAACTACGCGCCCAGGGGGCACTCGAATAGGGCGGGGCGCGTCAGCCAACGTCGAAACTTGAAGAGGGACTGAAGAATGGCGGGATTTCACGTACTACTCGATGGCTTGATGTTCCCCGAAGGTCCGCGCTGGCATCGCGGTAAACTGTATTTTTCCGACATGCACGCGCATAAGGTCCGCGCGGTCAATCTCAAGGGAAACGCCGAAGACGTATGCGATGTCGCAACATGGCCGTCGGGACTCGGATGGCTTCCCAACGGCAAAATGCTCGTCGTCTCGATGACTGATCGCAAACTTTTGGTGCGCGAGAAGTCCGGCGAGCTCAAGACCCACGCCGACATCAGCAACCTCGCCTCGTTCCATTGCAACGATATGGTGGTCGACGGCGCCGGTCGCGCCTACGTCGGTAATTTCGGCTACGATCTGCTTTCCGGCGCGCCCGCGAAGCAGGCCGAACTGGTTCTCGTGAATCCCGACGGAACCTCGCGCACGGTTGCCGAGGGGCTCGATTTTCCCAACGGCACCGTCGAGACCGCTGACGGCAAGACGCTGATTGTCGGCGAATCGATGGGGCACGGCTCACGGCCTTCGATATTCAGCCGGACGGTTCGTTGACGAATCGCCGGGTGTGGGCCGACCTGGGCGATGCGGTGCCGGACGGTATCGCGCTCGACGCCGGAAAACGCGGTCTGGGTCGCATCTCCGATGAACAAGCAGGTCATGCGCGTCAAAGAGGGCGGCGAAGTGACCGACCGCGCGGGCTTCGACTCGATGCCGATTGCGTGCGCGCTCGGCGGGCCGAAACGCAAGACTCTTTGCGTGCTCTTCGCCGACAGCATCAACCCGGACGAATGCCGTGCGAAACGCAGCGCGCGCATCGATACGATCCAGGTCGCGGTCGCCGGAGCGGGTTGGCCCTGATCGGGTAAATTCCACGACTCGCTTGATTCAGTCCTGCGTTACATAATGGAGACAGGCGGGGCGGGAGCGATTGGCAAATACAGTGAGTCTCAACGGCAAAGCAAAAATTTTCGGCGATCGCCGCAATCGCTTCAAGCAAGCGATCGGCGGCGCGGTTGCGATCCTGCCCAGCGCGCCTGTGGCGTTGCGCTCGGGTGACGTCGAATTCGTCTATCGGCAGGACAACGATCTCTATTACCTCACCGGTTTGAGTGAGCCCGATTCGGTCGCGGTGATTGCGCCGGGACAAAAAGAGGAATTCGTACTTTTCCTGCGGCCTCGCGACCGCGAACGCGAGACCTGGACTGGCAGGCGCGTCGGTATCGAGGGCGCCATTGCCGACTACGGTGCCGACGCGGCTTACGCAATTGAGGATCTAGGCCGCATTCTGCCGCGCTATCTCGACGAGGCCGAAAAAGTCTACTACCCGCTCGCCAACAACGAGCGCATGAACTCGCGCGTGCTCGAGATGGTCAAGGCGGCGGCCGCGATGCGCCCGCGAACCGGCTCGGGTCCCCACAGCATTCTCGACCCGCGCGAAATCCTCCACGAGATGCGGCTGCACAAGCTTCCCGAAGAGCTCGAGGCGATGCGCCGTGCGATCGCTATTTCCACCGAAGCGCACAAAGCCGCAATGGCGCAAGCGCGCGGCGGCATGATGGAGTGGGAGATCGAGGCGCTGGTCGACTACACCTTTCGCAAAAACGGCGCTGCCGGTCCGAGTTATCCTTCGATCATCGCTTCCGGCCCCAACGCGGCGACGCTTCATTACATCAATAATGATCGCGAAATGCGCACCGGTGAATTGTTGCTGATCGACGCCGGATGCGAATATGACTTCTACGCTTCGGATGTGACTCGAACGTTCCCGATTGGCGCGCGTTTCACTCCCGCTCAGCGCGATCTCTATGAGATGGTGCTGGACGCGCAGTTGAAGGCGATCGAGATGGTCAAACCCGGCACCACCTTTGACGAGCCGCACGAGGCCGCCACGCGAGTTCTGGTTGAGGGTATGTGCCGGCTGGGTCTGGTTAAAGGCAGCGCCGACGAAGTTCTGCATAGCGGCTCCTACCGCCGTTTCTATATGCATCGCACAAGCCATTGGCTCGGCATGGACGTGCACGACGTTGGCCTCTATCGGCTCGGCGCGGAATCGCGAAAACTCGAACCCGGGATGGTGTTGACGGCGGAACCGGGTATCTATATTCGCGAAGACGACGAAGAAGCACCCGCCAAATTCCGCGGGATTGGCATTCGTATCGAGGACGATGTGCTGGTGACGCCGGACGGCTACGAGGTGATGACCGCCGCGGTACCGAAGTCGGTTGCCGATATTGAGGCGCTCACTACCTCAGGAGGGCATTAAGCTATGAACTGGCGAGAAAGAATCGTGATCGATCCGGCAGTTCATCACGGCGATCCTTGTATCACCGGAACGCGTGTTCCCGTGAGTGTGATTGTCGGAAGCGTCGCTGACGCCGACACCGTGGAAGACGTATTGGCCGCCTATCCGCACTTGAGCGTCGAAGACATCAGGGCAGCATTGAAATTTGCTGCCGAGGCCGTCAGCAATTCCGATTTCATTCCGCTGAGCAGGCAGAATGATTAGTGGGTGTCCGCATCAAAGTGGACGAAGACCTTCCGGTCGAAGTGGCGAGTCTGTTCGTCGGTCTCGGCCACGACGCCGTCACCGTCGCTGCGCAGGGTTGGCAAGGACTGGCCGATGAACTCCTTTGGCCGCGAGTTCAAGACGAGCGCCGCTGGTTAGTCACCGCCGACAAGGGCTTCGCCGATCTGCGCCGCTACTCACCGGGCAGTCACGCCGGTGTCCTGTTGCTTCGGCCCGCAGAAGAAAACAGACGAGCTTACGTACGGTTCGCTCGAACCGCGGCCGAACAACTCGACCTCGACGATTTGGCGGGCTCGCTGATTGTAATGACGCCGCGCGGAATACGGATCCGTCGGCCTTGAAACGGTCAGACCGCGCTACAACTCCAACGCGCTGGCGCTTCCCACGATCGTCTTGGTGCCGTCGGCCTTTTCGCACCACACTTCGACTTCCGCGCGTGTCCGTTGTCCTTCCGGGTGACGCTCCAGGATTCTTCCTTTCGCGCTCGTAACCTCCTCCGCCCATAGCACGTTGACCAAACGCAAATCGAATTTGCCGCCGATGATGAAACCGAGGCCGAAGCGCCGGGTCATCATTTCGGCGATCAGACAGACCGACAACATTCCCTGAACGACGATTTCGGGGAAACCCAGCTTGCGCGCCTCGACGGCGTCGGTGTGATAGTTGCGGCTTGGTCCCGAAAACGCCATGCACATCGCCTGCGACACCGTGCGCATCGGCGTCTCGAGCGGATCTCCTCCTCGATCGCCCAATTTGAATTCGCGCGCAGCGGATTTTTCGCGTGAACGATCGACGGCGAAACCGTTGCCGCTCTCGTTGCCTTTGACCATCAGGAAACTCTGATGGGTTCGGCTGCGTTGAACGATCTGCCCTTGCGCGTTCAGCAGAAGGCATTCGTTGACGACGTATTCGCGATCGCGCTTGACGTAGCGATCGATGATCACCGAACGCGAATGCAGTTGATCGCCGATGCGGGTCGGCGCGAAACCCGACCACTCCTGGCGCGCATGCAGATTCCCGAAAACGTTGGGCAGATACCAATCGTGGTTGCGAAAGACGGCGGAATGGACGATCAACGCGGGTGCGACCGGGCCTCCAAGCGGCGATGTCCCACGATACCAGGGGTTGTCGTCGCCGGTGCCGGCAATGTAGTTCTGCACGACGTCGTCGGTGATATCGAACTCGTAACCGCCAAAATCACGTCCGACGTAAACTTCCTTCGGCTCGAAAATCTCAACTGCCATGATGATTCACCGTCCCGGCCGACACGACTTACGGCCGTGATTTAATCTTGCTGGCGAAGCGCTCGTCGAATTTGGCGCGATCGATCACCGCGCGCGTATGTGTACCGGTGCCGATCTCTTCTTTTTCGTCGAAAGCGCGCACGACGTATTCGATACGGCGTCCCTCGGCTTTGGTCACCTGCGCTTCGGCGCGAACTTTCCATCCTTCCGGCGTTGCCGCAGTGTGTTGCACGTCGACCGTGACCCCGACTGACATTTCGCCGGTATCGAGGTAAGGCTTGAGCGCGTCCATCGCCGCCAGTTCCATCGCGAGGCTCATCATCGCGGTTGCCAATACGGGTGGGAGCGAGGGCTCCATCGTTCCTGCAAGATCCTTTCGCGCTACGATAAATTCGTAGTTGCCTTTTGCCCCTGCCGGTACCTGTCGCATCGCAATCCTCTATCTGCGCTATGGAGAAAGATTCAGTCCGCCGAACTGCGCCTGAGTCCCATCTGATCGAGTTTTTTAATCGCCCACACGATCCGATCATTACCCCAAAAGGGCTCGCCGGCGACCATCAGCATGGGAACCCCGAAGGCGCCTTCGCGCTCGGCCTGCTGCGCCGCGGCCGCCAGTTCCGACGGTCCGATCCCTTCGGCGTAACGGCGGAATCCCGCCGCGTCGAGACCGATTTCAGACATCACCGCTTCAACCGCCGACGGCTCTTCGATATTGAGTTCGCGTTTGAAGAAGCGCTCGAAAACGCGACTCGAGTACTCGCGGAAGCGGCCGTGAGCATCCGCATATAGACCGCCCAGCAGGGCGAGTCGCGAATCGAAGAGCTTCTGCGGGCCACGAATCGTCAGACCGCGCTCGTTGGCGAACCGGCGCGCGTCCGCATAGAGGTAGCGCACCTTGTACCAGTCACGCTCGGTGCGCTGCGGCAATTCCCCGCCATAGGCCGATTTCAGGTCGACTTCGAGCGGAACGAACTGCAACTTTACGTAATGCGTTCGCTCGAGGTCGAGCGCGGGCTCAAACGCGAGATAAGTGAACGGACTTTTGTAGTCGTAATAGAATTTCAGGGTTTCAGTCGCGTGCGGCATACGGTTAATGGTAACCAGATAGCCGAAAATGCGCTCCGCCGCAAAACCTTGCGGCGGGAAGCCTGACACACGGAGGATGGATCGCTAATTAGGCGAGGATTACGAGCCGGGTCGAAGTCGGCGAACTCTGCCTTTAGCGCGTGCTCCCGGGCAGACCGCGCATTCGATACGGCGGATCGCTCGGCGGGGCGATACTGCCCTTGCGCAAGGCATCGCGCCGGGCCTGGGCAGGTCCCCGGGTCGGAGTCTGGTCGGCAGACCTGTCGTCTTCCGCTCCCTGGGTCTCTTGCGCTTCAGGAGCCTCACTGACTGCCTGCGCTTCACTGGCGGCTTGCGCCTTCCGATATGCCGCGTCGGCCGCTTCACGGATTGCCGCAATCAGTACCGGGCGTCGTACCGGTTTGCTCACGTGGGTGTCGCATCCGGCGTCGAAGCTTCTTCCTATTGCGTCGTTCATGACGGACGCGGTGAGCGCGATGATCGGGGTGCGCGCAACATTGTGCATCTGCTCCCATTCCCTGATCTGACGCGCGGCCTCGTAGCCATCCATCACCGGCATCTGGATGTCCATCAGGATGACATCGTACTTCCCGGCGATAAACTTTTGCAGTGCGACTTCGCCGTTCTCGGCCTGTTCGAGATCGAATTCCGATTTCTTCAAGAAGGCGTCTATTAACAATCGATTATCGGCGGAATCGTCGGCGACGAGCACGCGCAGGCGACGGCCGGTTTCCGCCACCGCTGGCGGTTGCGGGGGCGCAAACAGATCCTCAGTCGGCGCGGTGATCTGTTCCGCCAGCGGACCAGCCTCTTCTGCCGGGGTGGTGAACTCCTCCGCCACCGGTTGAGTAACGAGAGCGTTTATCAGATTGAAGAGTTCGGTATGCCTGACTGGCTTTATAAGGTGATTCATCAATCCCATCTTGCGCAGGTTCGGCAATCTCACATTCAGGTCGTCGGAGGTCAGCATCGGAATAATCGTTCCGGCCGGGAGTCCTTCCTCCTGAATCCGTTGAATAACCTCGTATCCGTTCATTTCGGGCATGCGGCAATCGAGCAGCGTCATCCAATAGGGCGCTGCGTTGCTTTGCGCGTTGCGCAGAGTCGCCAGAGCCTCCTCGCCGCTTCCGACGGGAGTGACCAATGCGCGGCGCAGCGACAACATTTCTGACAATGCGATGCGGTTGATAGCGGTATCGTCCACCACCAGAACGCGCACGTCGGCCAAATCCACTCCTTCGTGCAGCGCGCGGCTGGCGGGGTTGAGTCCGAAGCGCGCGGTAAAGTGGAACACGCTGCCTTTACCCGGTTCGCTCTCAACCCAGATTCGTCCGTTCATCAACTCGACGAGTTGCTTGACGATCGCGAGGCCGAGTCCGGTCCCGCCATACTTGCGCGAGGTCGAGCTGTCGGCCTGAACATAGCTGGTGAAAATATTCTCGAGCTGACTGTTGTGGATTCCGATGCCGCTATCCGCGACCGTGAAGTGCAGCACCCCACCTTGAGCAAGCTGATCGCGCGCCACCGAGATCGCTATCTCGCCGCGTTCGGTGAACTTGATCGCGTTGCCGACGAGATTAATCAGGATCTGGCGCAGGCGTAGCGGGTCTCCCATCAGTCCCGTTGGAGTTCCGGGGAGTATACGAACGCCCAGCTCCAGGCCCTTCTGATGAGCGTGAATTGAGAGCGTCTCGGCGACGCGTTCGGTCAAATCCTGCAAATCGAAGTCGACGTGCTCGAGCATCAAGCGCCCGCTTTCGACCCGGGCAAAGTCGAGAATATCGTTGATAAGATCGAGCAACGCGTTGCCGTTGTTCATCATGATGCGCAGGAACTTGCGCTGTTCGCTGCCGAGCTCGGTGTCGCCCAGCAA
The DNA here is from genome assembly GCA_963804355.1 of uncultured Pseudomonadota bacterium. GTDB lineage: Bacteria > Desulfobacterota > Binatia > Binatales > Binataceae > JASHZA01. The sequence continues at coordinate 8,627 of CAWDQC010000026.1, forward strand.
TTCCGCCATGCCGAGGATCGCATTCATCGGCGTTCGGATCTCATGCGACATGTTGGAGAGAAACTCGGACTTCGCGCGCGAGGCGCGTTCGGCCGCTTCGCGTGCCGCAACCAGCTCACTTTCGGTACGCTTGATCTTGCTGATATCGCGTAACACCGAGACGATGCAGGGTCCGTGACTGAGCTCGACCACCATGCCGGAAATCACGCACGAGACCGTCGAGCCGTCTTTGATCCGGAAGAGCGCCTCCATGTTGCGCACGTAGCCGCGCTCTTTCAGCCTGCGTTCGTACTCGATGAGATCTGCTTCGTTCACCCAAATGTTGAGTTCGCGGTCTGTCGCGCCGATAACTTCCTCGCGGGTGAAACCACTGCGCAGAAACGCTTCGCTGACATTGATGTAGCGTCCGTCGCTAAGCGACGTCATCCCGACGGCGTCCGGTTGAGCGTCAAAGATCTTCCATAGTTTGGTCTCGCCGTCTTGAAGCGCGGCCATTCGCGCCTGGCTCTCGCCGCGAGCACTTTGCGTCATCGTCGAGATGAACTCCGCCAAGCCGCAGGCGCTGATTAGTTCGAGCCATCGATAAACGATCGTGCCGATTCCCGCCGGCATCAGGAACGTACCCATCGCCGCCGCCATGAGGGATACGGCCATGAACGTGCCCTGCCATTGGGGACCCCACGGCACCAGTGCGGCGGTTCCCAACTGCAGCAGGACGGCGGCCATGAAGAACTGCGTGGGCTGCCCGATCAAAGCGCTCACCGCAACGGCGCTGAGCGTCATCGCGGAGCATTCAAGGAAAATCAGTTCGCGCCAGTTGCGTCCGTACCATCGGGTCCAGGTCAGCCCGAGCGCGGTAGCGGTCGCGAGCAGATTGAAGCCATTAAGGGCGTAAAGAGCGGTTGACGGGTTTGGCGTGAGATAGACGCTCACCGCCGCCAGAACCGCCATGTAGACGAAAGTCAGCGCCAAACCTGCGCGAGTCAGGCGAGTAATCCAGCGGTCGGCCATCGGCGCATAAGGCAGAGCAGCCTGTTGTGTCTCGGCCCCAATCGCAGCGCCAGCAATAGGCTGGCCGAAGTCATGATCCTGTTCTACCGGTATCTGCACCTTCGGGTCATTCCAAGGCGGTACTACACCGCCCAGCCGGAGCCGCCAATCGAGGTAGAGCAATCTCGATGCCCAGATTTCATCGGAATTTGAAGCGATCTCCCGAGGTTTCCAGCCACTTTGCCATCGCCGACGATCTCGCTCATTTGCGCTCCCTCGCGCGGATTTTCACTTCACCTCAGCGATAAAGACACACTTTTCAGCATTTGACGCATCTTTTTCCGAAACAGCTCAGTTTCGACGATCTATTGCCCCAGGCGGCCGCTGGTCATGGGAAACTTCGGCTCATCGTCCGGGTGCAACAGTGATGCAGGGGAGCAACAGAAGTTTGCATCGATGAAAGAAAGGTATTTCCCCCACAAAGACCTCTTTTCCACTACCATTCGCGCCGTGCAATGACGTGTCAATTTCGAGCATCCGGCGTCTCAATTCGCTTCATCATAGCGACCGGTATCCATATGAACAGCCCGAAAAAACGGCGAAAACCGGCAGGAGGACGCTATGGGTTCGTCATATGAACGGGTCATCCCTCATTCCAGTGTCTTATAGGAGTCTTACGAAACTTTGTGATGTGCCACTTCGGCGGCATCAGAATTTTCGGGAGTCGGGTTTATTCGAGATGCGAGGTCTCGGGCTTGGGGATTGGGCACCAAAATGTGGGTCTTTTCCGCTATAATACTTGGAGCTGGTCAGGTAGCGACCAGTTGGACATCGACCTTGTTCACCAGAGAACTCACGTCCTGACCGAAAATCTGATAAGTCGCGTACACCGCAATCGCTCGCGGCAAGCACGAAAGCGTATTCGGTCATTGTCTGTCCGCGAAGGGATTCGCGAAGCCGGATGAAGATGCGAGAGGCGGAGGTCACTGGCCTATCCTTTAACCGGAAGATTGCGCGATACGCGGCTTCCATCTTGTTATTCCGATGGGGCTGGCCATTGCCCATTTCAGCACCGAATTTGGGGGCCTATCATTTCAATTTCAGGCTGCTGGCACACAATGGGCGTTACCAACAAGTCTAAGAACCACAATGGGCGTTACCAACAAGTCTAAGAACCACATAACAGCTACGCAGGTCAATAGGTTATCAAATGACTCTTACGAACGCTCTGAGATTGATAAACATTTTTGGAGTGATTAAACGACTATAAATCATATATGACCATCAAAAAGAGTTAATTCTTATGCAAATAATTGTCTCGCCTTGTGATTTGGCGCCTGCCCCTTTCGAACGCCAACTACGTAACGCCGGCAAAACGGACCTTAGAGGTCATCCTATGACAAGTGGAAGAGATGCGGCCGAAATTCACGGCTATCACGCCCATATCTACTATGATGCCCAGAGTCGGGAGGTCGCTGCCCGGCTACGCGCCGAGATCGAGCAAACCTTTACCGTTGAGATGGGCCGATGGCGCGATGAGCCGGTCGGCCCGCATCCACAGGCGATGTATCAGGTGAAATTCGCGCCGACGGAATTCCCACGCGTTGTACCATGGCTGATGCTTAACCGGTCGGGGCTCACTATCCTCGTTCACCCTGAGACTGGCGATGCGTACCAGGATCATGCCCAAAACGAGCTGTGGCTGGGCGAAAACTGAAGCTGCGGCTGGATATTCTGAAGAAGCTCGCTTCTAAGTAAGGATTTCAGAAAATCAAATCAGTGCTGCGGCGCGCTCGAGTCGGGTTGATCCAGCGTCTGACGGAATTGTTGCTGCTTGCTCTTGAGATCGGCAACGAGCTGGTCGTAGCCGTTGCGGTTGATCACCCGATTGAACTGATTGCGATAGTTGGCGATCACGCTGATCGCGTCGATTGTCACGTCGTAGATCCGCCAGTGCCCACCATCCAGATGCATCAGGTAGTTGACCTGAACGGGATCCTTTTGCTCCTGCAACCTGACACTGGTGTTGACCTGCGCGTAGTCGGGCCGTCGAAGGTCTCGCGAGTGTATTGGATGTTTAGCGTCTGTACCTCCTGCTGGACCTTCTGCACGGTGTAGTCGCGCAGCTTGCTCAAATAGGCATCTTGAATGAAGCCGGCGAAGACCGGGACGAATTGGCTGCGCTGATCCGCCTCAATTCACGCCAATGGTAGCCAAGGACGGATCGCGCCATCACGGCGAAATCGAAGCGGCGCATGGCGAGGTCGCGCAGCTTCTCGCGCCGCTGAGTCAACGGCATCGACTGGTTCTGGAAAAGCGCGATGGCTTCACTGATAGCGCTTTTGAGCTCGGCCATTGGATCGGCCGTGGAGGTATCGCTTGGGGCTGCCCGTCCTGGCGCAACCGATGAAATTCAGAAGAATGAGAGCGAAGGCTCCGATCACGAATCGCAGATAGATCGGAGCGAAGAGGTTGCGTTGCGGTTCAACTGAATACATCTGAGGACGCATTCTAACGGTCCATCGAAGTGCACGCGATGGCGTCGGTTTCGCCGACAGCTTGGGGCGAGCGGTTAGGTGGAGCGAAGACTGAGAACCCGGTCGATCATTTCACCGGCGAGACCGAGATAGTTTGCCGGATCCATCAGGCTGTCGATCGTGGCGCGATCGATACGTTCGGTGATCTCGGTATTCTGCTTGAGCATGTCGGTAAGCGGGCGATCCTGGGCGACGGCGTCGCGACAAATTGACGAGACGATTGCGTGGGCACGATCGCGGCCGACGAACTTGGCCAGCGCCATCATGACGCTTTCGGAGAGAATCATGCCATTGGTCAGGTCGAGATTCACGCGCATCCGCCGTTCATCGATGACCAGTCCGGCGATCATGTCGCGCGTATGCGCCAGCGCTCCGGCGGAGAGAGCGAAGATCTCGGGTATCGCGATCCATTCGGTTTCCCAGGGGCCGCTCGCGCGTTCGTGATCTTCAACCATCGCTTCGAGCATCGCCGGGACGTGTTGCCGGACCATCGAGGCGCAGGCCAAAATGTAGTTGCAGGAAACGGGATTGCGTTTCTGCGGCATCGTACTGCTGCCGCCACGTCCAGGGGTCGAGGGTTCGAAGACCTCGCCCACTTCGGTCTGCATCATGAGCTTCACGTCGGTTGCGATTTTGCCAAGCGTTCCGGTGAGGAGTCCCAGGAAGCAAGCTACCTCCGCCATGCGGTCGCGATGAGTATGCCAGGTGATCTCGGGTTGGCCGAGTCGAAGTTCGCCCATCAGCAGGAATTGAACCTGGAGACCCTGGACCAGCGCGGCGAGTGTGCCGGCAGCGCCGCCGAACTGGCCGACGAGCACCCTGGGCGGATTTCGTTGAGACGCGCGAGATGCCGCTCGATCGCGGCGAGCATCGCGGCGGCCTTGAAACCGAAAGTTACGGGAACGGCGTGCTGCAGCTTGGTGCGTCCCGGCATCGGGGTAGCGCGATAACGCTGGACGTGTTCGGTAAGCGAGGACGAGAGGGCTTTCAGATCTTCTTCGAGCAAGTCGAGCGCTGCGCGAATCTGCAGGACGGTCGCGGTGTCCGTAATATCCTGAGTGGTCGCGCCCCAATGGCAGTACTGGCCGGCGTCTCCGCTACAGAGCTCGGCCAGTTGTTCGATTACAGGCAGAACGGGCGAACCGGTCGCTTCTGTCTCGGTCCTCAGTCGATCGAAATCGATGCTGCTGACAATCGCCTTGTTCTCGATTTCGATGGCGGCTTCCTCTGGGATGATTCCGAGGCGCGCCTCGACGCGGGCAAGAGCGGCTTCGACATCCAGATACAACTGTATACGAGCCTCGTCGGAGAACACCCGGCGTATCGCGGGCGTAGTGAAGAGACCGCGCAAGACGGCGGAGTCGATGACAGTTGCGGCCATAACATGTGCCTCCTGTGAAGCTGCGAAAGCCCAGGGCGAGCGAATCAATCTTAATTCCGGGGCGAACGGCTATCGACAATAGCGCTTTTGCCGCGCTTTCCGAATCTTTCGCGATAATGTTAGTGTCTCAATCAGGAAGGCGGTCGTGCAATGACACCACCCGGCAACGGTACGCAGGAATGGCGCGACGAAACGATTCGCGTCGATGGAATCGAGCTCGTAGTAATCAAGGGCGGCACCGGCAAACCGTTGCTGGTACTGCACGAGGAGCTCGGCTGGCCTGGATGGCTAAACTGGAACAAGGCGCTTGCGCATGACCGCACGCTGCTGATCCCCTACATCCAGGTTACAACGGCACCGAGCGTGCCGAATGGATCACCAACATCCGTGACATGGCGGGCTTCTACGCGCGCTATCTGATCGATCAGAAGATCGAAGCGGTCGATGTTATCGGCTTTTCGCTCGGCGGCTGGATCGCGGCGGAAATGGCGGCGTGCAATCCGGGGCAATTCCGCAAAATGGTGCTGGTGGCGCCGATGGGGATTCGGCCGCAGGAAGGCGACATCCTCGATTTCTTCCAATGATGGCGCCGCAACATCTTTACAGCACCGTTCTCGATCCGGACGCCACACCCGAGTCTGACCAATTCGTACGGCGGTCAGGGTCCCGAGGAGTTCGAGAAGTGGGAGGAGGCGAGGGCGCAGTCCGCGCGATTGGCGTGGATGCCTTTTATGCACAATCCTAGGTTGCCCCATCTCCTCACGGTTGCGGCGAAGCTGCCGACGCTGCTGTTTGGGGCCGCGAGGACAGGGTGGTGCCGCTCAACGCTGCTCAAATTTATAAGCCAGCTCTGCCGGATGCGCGGCAGGTTATTTTCGACGATCGCGGCAATCGCCCGAAGTCCAGAAAAGCGGCGAGTTTATCCGTGCGGTTGAGGAATTTCTCGGTTGAAAACGTTGCCAGCCAACCAATGCAATTGCGCCTGAGACGAAAGAACGGGGACTTCAAGTTGATTGGGAGGATCTAAAGATGCATGTGATGTATTTCACCGAACGTCCTTATCGATATGTCCCCAATGATGAGGTAATCAAAAACGGTTATTTTGGAATCCCGAACAAGCATTTCGATTCGGTGAAGGGCGGCCAACTACTCAACGAATATCTTGACGAAAAGATCCTGGCCGAGGAGCTCGGTTTCGACGGTGTGATGCTCAACGAGCATCATGATACGGCGTTCTGCATGGGCTCGGTGATGGAGTGGAAGCGTCGATCCTCGCGCGCATCACAAGCGGGTAAAGATCGTACTGCTCGGCAATCCACTGCCGGTGGTCGGAAATCCGCTGCGGCTGGCCGAAGAGCTCGGGATGATCGACATGATCTCGAGGCGGGCGGCTGGTCACCGGATGGGTGCGCGGCGGCGGCAGCGAGCAGTTCGCCTCTAACGCCAACCCGGCCTTCAATCGGGAGTATTCAACGAAGCGCACGACGTGGTGATCCAGGCGTGGACCAAGCCCGGACCGTTTCGTTACGAGGGCAAGCATTTCCATTACCGCTTCATCGATCCGTGGTGCTTGCCGATTCAGAAACCGCATCCACCGATCTGGATTCCGGGGCTGCTTAGCCCGGAGACCGTGATATGGTGCGCAAAGCATCGGTATCCCTATATCGCGTTGGCGACCTTCCTGGAACCGACGGTCGAACTTTGGGACATCTATCGCGATGCCGCGGCGCAAGAGGGTTATCAGGTCGGACCGGAGAATTTCGGCTACCTGCAGAAGGTTTACGTTGCGGAGAGCGACGAGAAGGCCCAGGAAATCGCGAAATGGGACATGTTCGGCGGCGCCGGAATCGGCTACAGCCTGTTCGGCCAGCCGCAGTGGATGTTCCCGCCTGGATATAATTCCAAGGATGCGACCAAGCGCATGGCGCGTCAGTTCACGCGACCCCTCTTCACAGACCGGGAGCCCATGGGCGGGACGCGCGGACGGTTCGGTGAACGAGAAAATTTCCGACGCACTTCGTTAAGCAGCGGTCCGGCGTCTGGCAGCAAAAACAGGTGAACGTCGAAGAGACGCGTAAGCAGATTTTCGATGCGTTCCCTGCGGTCGAGCGCTCGATGCAGGTGATTTGCGGTACGCCCAAGACCGTAATTCCGAAACTGCGCAAAGTTCTCGAAGTGCTTGCGTCCGGGAATCTTCGCTTTCTGGCAGAACGATGGTCCGATCTCGAAGGAAGACCGGCTCAACAATATTCGCCTGCTTGCGACCGAGGTGATGCCGGCGGTGCGGCAGATCGGTAAGGAACTGGGATTGAACTCGCCGTTCGAGGTTGCCCGGGTTCGCGCCCGCTCAAGGCGGGGCAGAAACCCGAGTCGGTCGGATCGATCGAGGCGTTGCGATCCGAGGCGAGCTTGCAGTAGTCGGCGACGAATCCCGCATTGAAGTTGTGGGAAAATCTTGTAAGCGAGACGGCGTGGTCATTTTGGGCCGCGCCGTTTTGCTTTTCTGAATCGCCACTTTCGGGGGATCTGTCTCGCGGAGATCTGGCGACGATGCCCGGCGGTGCGCGATGCCGCGGTCGGTTGCGCGTTTAACCAAACGAGCGTTTGGCGCATTTCCATTCTTCGAACTTTTCGCGTTATAGTTGCGCCGCGAGGAGCGGATAGTTGCGAACCGCCGCGTCGCGTTAAGGGCGATTGCGCAGAGATTCTGACCACCAATTTAGCGGAGATATCCTTACATGGCGGAAAAATCAGGTTGGACCGAGGCAAAAATTCGAGTCGGCGATACGGAACTGCAAGTGTTGAAGGCCGGCTCGGGTAAACCTCTGCTGGTACTGCATGGCGAGCTCGGTAATCCCGGATGGCTCAAGTGGCACGCTGCACTCGCGGAGAAGCGTACGTTGTATCTCCCACTTCATCCCGGCTTTGGGGTTACTCCGGCCGCGAGCTGGATCATGAATATTCGCGACCTCTCGGTCTTCTACTCGCGTTTCCTGCGCGAGCAGGGCTTGAAGCAGGCAGATGTGATCGGCTTTTCGCTGGGAGGCTGGATTGCCGCTGAAATGGCGATCAGCAACGCCCAGCAACTCGGCAAAATGGTGCTGGTGGGAGCCGTGGGGTTGCGGCCACCTTCGGGCGAGATCATGGATTTGTTCACGGTGACGGCGCGCGTCTATCTCAATCGTAGCGTGGTCGATATCCAGGGCGAAGAGTTCAGGAAGCTATTCGGCGGTGAGCAGACGCCTGAGCAATTCGAGGCGTGGGAAGATGCGCGCGCCGAAACCGCGCGGCTGGCATGGCAGCCGTACATGTTCAATTTGAGCATGGCGAATCTGCTCGAGAATATCGCCGATCTGCCGACGCTGTTGCTTTGGGGTAAGCAGGACGCGGTGGTGCCGCTCAGTGTGGGCGAGGCTTACAAGCAGAAAATCGCCGGATCAAAGCTGGTGACATTCGATAAGTGCGGCCACATGCCCGAAGTCGAAAAACCCGACGAATTCATTAAGGAAGTCACCAGCTTTTTGGGCTGAGACGGGCTGATGACACTGAAGTGCAAGAGCGCGGATGAGGGGATTAGAAAGATCGCCAATTTCGAGCACTTCTGTTATTTAGGGGATAACGCGCCACAACATATATGGGGTGGCGGAAGGAACGCGGCGAGCGTCGCGAGCCTTAAACCGAGTTTGAGGAGGCCTCTATGCACATAATGTTCTTCACGGAGAGAGCGTACCACGCGGTACCGGAAGACGAAGTGTTGAAGCGCCGCAGCTTCTTCGGGGTTCCGAACAAATTCTTCGACGCCCAAAAGGGTTCGGAACTGCTCAACATGTACCTCGATGAGAAGATCTACTGCGACGAGCTTGGCTTCGACGGCGTGATGCTCAATGAGCATCATGGCACCGCTTTCTGTATGGGATCGGTGATGGACGTCGAGGCCTCGGTGCTGGCGAAGACCACCAAGCGCGTGAAGATCGTACTGCTCGGGAATCCGATTCCGACGGTGGCCAATCCGCTGCGACTGGCTGAAGAGCTTGCGATGATTGATCTCATCTCGGGCGGACGGCTGGTCCCCGGATGGGTTCGAGGCGCCGGCAGCGAGCAGCTCGCCAATAATGCCAACCCGGCCTACAATCGCGAGTACTTCGACGAGGCTCACGATTTGATCTTGGCGGCATGGACCAAACCGGGTCCGTTCCGCTGGGAGGGCAAGCACTTCCACTATCGGTTCGTGAATCCGTGGGTGCTGCCGTTGCAGAAGCCGCATCCTCCGATCTGGATTCCCGGGTTGATCAGTCCCGAGACCGTCGTTTGGACGGCCGCGCACAAATATCCGTACGTGGCGCTGGCGACGATGCTGAAGCCCACGCTCGAACTCTTCAACATGTACGCGAAGCTCGCGGGTGAACAGGGCTATCAGGCCGGTCCGGAAAACTTCGGCTACCTGCAGCCGGTATTCTGCGCGGATACGGAAGAAAAAGCCGAAGAGATGGGCAAGTGCTTCATGTTCGGTGGCGGTTTCTCGCATTTCGCGCGTCCTGAATGGATGTTCCCGCCGGGGTACAATTCCAAGGCGGCGACTCGACGCCTGGCGAGTATGTTCTCAAATCCCAATCTGCCCGCTTCTCATGCCGAGGATAAGGATCCGGAGAACGACGCGGAAGTCCAGGAGCTCAAGCGCAAGCTCTATGCGACCTATCCGGACTGGCAGAAGCAGGGACAGATCATCACCGGAACGCCGAAGACCCTGGTCAAGAAACTTCGCCACGTCCTCGATGTCCTGCGGCCGGGAATCTTCTCGTTCTGGCTCGACGGACCGATCCCGCCGGAGGATCGCAAGCGCTGCGTGACGCTTTTGGGCAAAGAGGTAATGCCGGAATTGCGTGAAGTCGCCAAGGAGCTGGGACTGACCTCGCCGTTCGAGGTAACTCCGGGTTCGCGCAAGCTGGCGGCGTCGGGAAAATGGGATCCGGTCGGCAACGAATCGCTGCTGGAGGCCTCTGCCTGAACTGACTGAGACGCGAAAGACAATTCGATCGAGAAGCGGCAGGGCGGTCCCGAATTGGATCGCACCTGCCGCTTCCTTTTTGGCTCGCGCTACCTTTCCTCTAAGAGCTTTGTCAGACTCTGCCAAGAGGAACCGTCCGATGATACCGAAGGAAGGCGAAATCGCTCCCGACTTTACCCTGACCAGTCACGAAGGCAAGGAAATCTCTCTCAAGAGCATGCGCGGGAGGAAGGTATTGCTCTGGTTCTATCCGGAGGCGAATACGCCCGGATGTACGATCGAGGGACGCGGGTTTCGCGATCACCAGGAATATTTCACCGAGAATAATATCGTCGTTCTCGGGGTGAGCTTCGATACGGTAGAAGACAACGCCGATTTCGCCCAGCGAAACAGCTTTGGATTCGCGCTGCTAAGTGACGTCAATCACAGCGTGGGTATGGCATACGGTGCGTGCGACGACTCGAAAACGCGATATGCGCAACGTATCAGCTTTCTCATCGACGAAGAGGGCAAGATCCTGCGAGTTTATGATCGAGTAGACCCGCGGGACCATCCGGCGCGAGTGCTAGCCGATATACTCGGCGAGTGACGTCAGGCCCAGCCGGCCTTTCGTATCAAACGACCGGTACCGTCAGAAGCAAAGATAAGACTACTCAGTCGGTGCCAATCGAATCGCCAATTATTCTCTAATCGCGGACATAGTGCACAAACTTGGGACGGCGCGCGACGTCTTAACATACATTTTCTAGGCGTAGGTAAATCAGAGAACGGCACGTCCCTTGCGGCGCTGACTCGTTGGCATTCCGACCTCTGAGGACACCAACGTGCAGACAACGAAGTCGGCTCTGATCGTCGAAGACCATCCTGCTATGCGTCGTTTCTTGGCGGCGAAGCTCTCGCAGATGGGTTGGCAGGTTACGCAAGCGTCCAATGCGTCGGAGGGGATCGAGGCTTTGAAAGCCGCGTCGCCGTCGCTGATCACGCTCGATTTGATTATGCATCCGGTCGGTGGGGTAACCTCATTAGATCTATTGCTGGCAGCGGCTGAGTTGTCCCAAATGCCGGCGGTGTTCGTCCTCACCAGTAAAGCCTCATACGAAGACCGCAGGGCCTTCCTGGCGGCGGGAGCGAAAGAGGTCTTCCTGAAGCCCGTCCTAGCAACGAGCGACTTCGAACCTCTCTTTAAAGAGATCGCGAAACTCCATCATTCGCCTCATCATGGCCCCCCGGACGGCGGAGCAGTCGAGCTCGATCCTGGCCGTCAAACCGACATGCCGCCAAAGGAAGGATCCATTTAGGTACAGTGGCTCCCGTCGCTTTACTAATTTTTCGACTACGAACTGGATGAATCCACAGGATTACCGATGATCTTTCAAAGAGGCAGCTGTCCGCTCGGATAGCGCTCGATTGAAACTGACAAAACTGCGACGAGAAATGCGGTTATGCAAATCCAGAGCACTTCCATTGACACCGATGTCATTGCGCGACTTCGCCGACTCACCACTCCTCAAGACCCCTACTTCTTTGAGGATATGGTTACTCTATTCATCAGTGATTCTGAAAAGCGAATGTCATCGTTAGTCGAGGCGTTGGAGCAAAATAAAGTCGAGCGATTGGCTGCGGCGGCTCACGGCTTGGGTGGTGGCGCTGTGATTATAGGTGCCTATCGCCTGGCAGAATTATGTTCGCCTTTACAGGAACTGCCACGAGTGCCTGAAAGCGAAATGCGCGAACTCGTCGAGGCGATCCAAAAGGAGTACGCGGAGGTCCGCCACTTGTTAGATCTTGCCCTCAAGTCTTCCTGCTAAATCTCACTGTCAAAATTACACTCAGTTGCCGGTGGTAATTGGCATGATTAGTGGTTGCTAGTCAGTCGCTTTGTCGGTGAGCCGCAAGCGACGGACTAAAGACGATACTATGAGTGATTGGTGTCTCACGATGGCACATATCGAGAGGAATATTGTCGCGATTGATCTTGGTTAAGGAACAATGTCCAGTCTAACGATCCATAAGAACCGCGACAACGTCCTCGAGGACCCGGCTGTCCGCTCAACGCTATCGAGAGCCCGGCAAGGTTCTCGATTGTGGTGATGGACCTGGAGGGTAAGATTCGAGTTTGGAATGAGGGAGCGCGCGAAAATTACGGTTACCTTGCCGAGGAGATGGTCGGCAAATCCAATTTTAACCTTTTGCATACCTCCCAGGATGTAGAATCAGGCAGGGTGTCGGAATTTTTCGCTGTCGCAACGCGGATCGGAAAGGCTGAGGGTGTTTTTGAACGGGTGCGCAAAAATGGTACTCGCTTCACCGCCTCAGTTGCGCTGACGTTGATAAGGGACGCGCAAGACGCGCCGGTCTGCTACGTCCTTATCTCTTCGGATATTACCGATCGAAAACAGGCCGAAGATCGTTTTCGCGCACTGCTCGAGGCCGCGCCCGATGCGATGGTGATAGTGGGTCCCGAGGGGCGCATCGTGCTGGTTAACGCGCAAACAGAGAAGCTTTTCGGCTACGCACGCACGGAGTTGCTGGGCAACACAGTCGAGATGCTGGTGCCGTCGCGCTTTCGCAATCAGCATCCTCAACACCGCACGCGTTACTTCGCGGATCCCAAGGTGCGCGGGATGGGTTCGGGACTCGAGCTCTACGGTTTGCGCAAGGACGGCACTGAGTTCCCCATCGAGATCAGTTTGAGCCCGATTGAAACTGAATCAGGGATACTCGTCTCTAGCGCCATCCGCGATATTACCGATCGAAAGCAGGCCGAAGATCGTTTTCGCGCACTGCTCGAGGCCGCGCCCGATGCGATGGTGATCGTGGGTCCCGAGGGGCGCATCGTGCTGGTCAACGCTCAAACGGAAAAGTTCTTCGGCTACACCCGCGCGGAGTTGCTCGGCAACACAGTCGAGATGCTGGTGCCGTCGCGCTTTCGCAATCAGCATCCTCAACACCGCACGCGTTATTTCGCCGATCCCAAGGTGCGCGGGATGGGTTCGGGACTCGAGCTCTACGGTTTGCGCAAGGACGGCACCGAGTTTCCTATCGAGATCAGCTTGAGCCCGATCGAAACCGAAAATGGGACACTAGTTTCCAGTGCCATTCGCGATATTACCGACCGCAAACAAGTTCAGTTGCAGTTACAGCGCAAGAACCTGGAGCTCGAGGAACAGAACCAGAGAGTGCTCCAGGCCAATAAATTGAAGAGCGAGTTTCTCGCGAACATGTCGCACGAGCTGCGTACTCCGCTGAACTCGATCATCGGCTTCTCTGAAATTCTCTTTGACGACAAAGTTGGTCCAATCAGCACTGAACAGAAGGATTGCATTGGCAATGTTCTGACTAGTGGACGCCATCTCCTCCAACTCATCAACGACGTGCTCGACTTGTCGAAAGTTGAATCGGGCAAGATGGACTTCTTCCCTGAACTTATCGATCTGAAATTGCTGGTCCATCAGATTCGCGAAATTCTGCGTACTTTGGTTGCACGCAAGCGGCTGCATATCGAGATCGAGGTGGATCCTTCGTTGGTCGAGATTGTCCTGGACACGGGCAAGCTCAAACAAGTCCTGTTTAACTACCTATCCAACGCGATCAAGTTTACCAAAGAAGATGGCAACGTTACGGTCGCGATGCGCCCCGACGGTTCGGATTTTTTCGTTTTGGAAGTCACTGATACCGGCATCGGGATCAAGCCCGAGGATATCGCGCGTTTGTTCGTGGAGTTTCAGCAACTCGAGGGCGGCTCATCCAAGAAATATCAGGGCACCGGGCTCGGACTGGCACTCACCAAGCGCATCGTGGAGGCGCAGGGCGGTGCGGTAGGAGTGAGGAGCGTGTTCGGCGAAGGCAGCACATTCTTCGCGCGCCTGCCACGGATGCATAAGGTGAAACCCGCTCCGATTAGCAGCGTGGTATCGCAGAACGAACCGGATTTCGACCCGAGGCGACACTCAGTCCTGGTAATAGAAGACAACGCCTCGGATCGGGGCTGGATAGTTGCGAATCTCGAGCGCGCTGGATACACGGCCCACTCAGCTTCGACGGGCGCCGCCGCAATCAGATTACTCGAGAGCCACAGGTTTGACGCGATCACACTCGACCTATTGCTCCCCGACATGACCGGATGGGAAATCCTCCGTCGAATTCGTGCGAACAACGCGACCCACGAAGTACCGGTGGTCATAATCACGGTCCTCGCTGACGAGGGCGTCGGAGTCGGCTTTTCGATTAGTGGTTTTCTTGAAAAGCCCGTCGATGGCGAAGTGCTGTTTAATACTCTGAAGCGCGCCGGGGTCATGCCAACCGGCAGGCCTACCGTTCTTCTGGTTGATGATGAGAAAGCCGATCTGGAATTCTACGAAACAGCCCTGCGCGAGTGCGGCTTCACTACCGATGCCCATTCCGACGCCGACGAGGCGTTGCGCGCCGCCTGTAAAGACCTGCCGGATGTCCTCGTACTCGACTTGGCAATGCCCGATATCGATGGCGTCGAGTTCATGCGCCGCTTTAGAGAAATCGATGGCGCCAAGGCCGTTCCGGTGATCGCGCTGACCGCGAAAGATATCTCGCGCAAAGAATTCGAAGCGATCGCTGCGACAGCTCGACTGGTTGTGCAAAAGGGCTCGGGTTCCGTACAGGCGCTTCTGGCTGAGGTCAAAGCCGCGTTGTTCGTAGGCAACTCCGTCGGCCAAGCCCCAAGGCGCTCTGGAGGTGCCGAGCGGCGCAAAATCAAGTGGAGAAGTTCCTCAAAGATCTACTCGTGGTTGAAGACTCGAAGATGACAGCAATGGCTAATGGAGACGCGACCCGATCCGCCTCAATTGTAGAGAATACGTCGGACGATAGGGCGGCTGTCGCACAGCGTGAACAGCACGGACGTCCATAAGCGTCGATGCACCATCGAGCTGCTCGAATCGCGAGTGAGTTCATCCGTCCCGATAGGAGGCATTGTAAATGAGCAGTCGTTCAATTCTTGTCGTCGACGATAACGAGTCCAATCTGAGACTTATGAAGGCACTGCTCATGGCCGAGGTTACCAGGTAAAGACTGCGCTCGAGGCGGAGGAAGCGATTCTGACGCTCGAAACCTTCGATCCACAGCTGATCTTGATGGATCTGCAACTGCCGGGGATGGATGGCCTGGAGCTTACCCGTCTCCTCAAACGGGACCCGGCGCGTCGCCATATAGCGATCGTCGCCCTTACCGCCTATGCCATGAAGGGAGACGAGGAGAAGGCTATCGCCGCGGGGTGCGACGGGTACTTGACCAAGCCAATCGATACCCGGGCCCTGCCGGAATTGATCGCCGTTTACATGAACAGCAGTCGCGACTTGGAAGGCGCCGCGGCGAGCACGGAGAGCGCAAAAAGGTAGCCACTTTATTGCTCGTTGCGCCAGGAAAGATCTGAGAACGAGCCGCCCGACAATTTAGGATCCGTTCCGCGACCGCACCGGTCGACAGCGGGCACCCGCTCGTTAATACCACGCCCGCGCCGCCGCAATTCTCTCTAGATGGAGAGGTCGTGGATACCCCCTTCCATCTGGCCTCCTCAACCCCGCGCTTTCCCTTACATTGCCGATTCGCTAGCGATTCTGTACGGTTACAACTGTCACGACGGCAACGGTCGGGGCGTGGCGCAGCCTGGTAGCGCACACGCTTGGGGTGCGTGTGGTCGCCGGTTCAAATCCGGCCGCCCCAATCAACACAACGGTCAACTAATTCAACCGATTTTCCACTATTCGATGCGAGACCGGTCGCGCGATGCCACTGACGACGCGGACTTTTGTATGGAATCCGCCTCAAAATCTTCAACTCGCGCTCGACCGGCTCTAAGCGCCTGACGATTAGGCCGTTGCGTTATGCTCTGCATCTTCCTGCCAGCCTGATCATCGTCGCCGTTGCCCTGGACGTCATATTTGGCGATCCGGCCTGGCTGCCGCATCCGGTAGAAGGAATCGGCTGGTTGATTGGGGTGGGAGACCGACACCTCTCCACCGGAAGGTCGCGCACCGATCTCATCAACGGCGGTGTGCTTTCGATCGCCGTGATAGCGATCGCCGGTGGTGCGGCCTGGGTTATCATCTCAGTCGCGCAGATGTTGAACGTGTATGCCGCAGCGTTGGCGGCCACTATCCTCGCCTGGACGACTCTTGCGATACGCGGTCTGGACGATGCGCGCGTAGTGTCGAGAGATCGTTGATTGCTGGCGACGACGCGTCGGCGAGATGCGCGATTCGCGCCCTGGTCGGTCGTGATCCCGAGTCTCTGGATCGTCAGGGTCTAATCCGGGCGAGTATCGAATCGATTGCCGAGAATCTGAGCGATGGCTTCGTCGCACCGCTGCTATTTCTGGCTGTTGCGGGACCGATTGGCGCCATTGCATATAAGGTGATCAACACGCTTGATTCGATGGTTGGTTATCGAGATGCGCGGTATTTATATTTCGGCCGCATATCGGCCCGGGTCGATGACTTGGCGAATCTGCTTCCGTCCCGCCTCACGGCCCTGGCAATCGGTATCGCCGCGGCGGTCGCAACAGGTCGATCGTCTCAGAGCATGCGAGTCTGTCTTGCCGACGGCCACCAACATGCGAGTCTCAATGCCGGTTATCCCGAAGCCGCGATGGCGGGCGCGCTAGGGGTCGAACTCGGCGGAGACGCCTTCTATGCGGGTGAGTTAGAGCATCGGCCGCGTCTGGGCCATGCGGAACTTCCGCTGGACCTGAAAGCCCTTCGCTCCGCGCGCATTATCCTTTGGGTCGCAGGCGCGGCGGCGGCGATACTGATACTGGTATCGCGGGCCGGGATTCTCCGACTCGTGAGAAATTGGTCGACCCAATGACACACCAAATCCAAACTTTGGCAGTCGATCGCACCCATGGCGGTATCGATTAGCCGGGTCTGATTGATTTCAGCACAAGCCTCAATCCGCTGGGACCACCACCGGAAGCTTTGCAAGCCTACAAAATGGCAGTGGCCGACATTTCTCATTACCCGCCGCCATATCCACGCGCTCTGGAATCGCAAATCGCCGGCTGGCTAGGAGTTGATCCCGATTCTGTTCTCGCCGGCAACGGCAGCACACACCTGATTATCTTCTGGCCCGTATACTCAATTTGCGCTCCGCTTCAGTGGCGGTGCCGACGTTCAGCGAAATCGCAAATGCCCTGGTCGCCGCCGGCTCGACGGTTTCGCCACTCTACACCTCACGCGAGAACAACTTTCGACTCGATCCGCGCGCGGTTAGCGCGGCTCTTCGAAACGGCGCTGACGGTATCTTTTTCGGACCACCCAACAATCCGACCGGCACTCTGATGAACCTGGATGAAGCCGCGGAAATTGTCGCTCAATGCGATCGTCACAACGCCTGGTGCGTCTTCGATGAGGCGTTCATCGAGTTCGCCGATGATCGCCGCTCGGTAATACAGCTGATCAAACCCTTTTCGAAGCTGTCTGGCGCTTCATCGCTGACGAAAATTTTTGCAATTCCCGGTTTGCGGCTTGGTTATCGTCGGTGCCGCCAACAATGTCGCGATGTTACGTGCGGTCATTGAGCCCTGGTCTGTCAACGTTGCCGCGGCAGCAGTCGCTCGTGCTTGCCTCGGCGTCTCTTCAAGTTTCATCGAAAAAACCCGAGACCTGGTAGCGCTGGAACGCTCCGCTATTGGAGCGAACTAAGCCGATTGAGGAAATTGCGGGTTTATACGATCCTCGGCGAATTTCATCATGCTCGAGGTCGCGGACGAAGAGAGTGACGGGGACTTTGCGCGGCATTTCCGGCGTAGCTCAATCGTAATTCGCGACCTTGGCGCGCTTCCGGGATGCGGCCCGGATTCTATCGACTCGGTATACGAGCACCAAAGATAACGCCCGGCTTCTCGCGGCAGCGGCCGATTATTGAGGCGGTGGCTGCAGGAATCAACAGAATCACCCGTGGCACTCTGCTAACCTTTATGAATGGAGCCGGCTGACCGAGCGCCGCATCGAGACCTGCGGATCGGGGTCTTTACGGACTCACCAGCGCGATTCTTTTCGGCGCAAGCACTCCATTTTCGAAACTTCTCTTGCCGGGTGTGGGGCCGCTGATGCTTGCGGCGCTGCTCTACCTCGGAGCCGCGATACTGATCGCGATCTTCCGACTGTCTTCCCTTCTTTGGCGGCAACGATCTGCGGAAGCAAGCTGCGGCGCGCCGACATTCCGGTGCTCTGTGCGATCGTTGGTGTCGGCGGCGTCCTCGCGCCGGTCTTGATGCTTTTCGGTTTAGTGAGGATTTCTGCGCTGGCAGGTTCTCTTCTTGCTCAGATCCTCGAAGCCGTCTTCACCATTTTGTTTGCGGTCCTGCTTTTTCGCGAGCATCTGGGTCTGGATGGTGCCGTCGCGTCGTGCCTCGTGGTCCTCGGCGCAATAATGCTGAGCCATCAATCGGGAACTGTTCGCGGCGACCTCCTCGGTATATTCGAGATCGTGGTGATGCCTCTGTTGGGCACTGGATAACAATCTGAGTCAGGGTCTGTCAGTTCGGTACCGGTGGCCGTTGTGCTGGTCAAGACCGCCGGCGCCGGCTCACTGCGTTGATACTTTCTCTGCTGATCGGCAACGCATTCCCGGCGCCGGCGTACCTGATCGGTTCGGTCCTGCTCGGCAGTTTGAGCTACGGCGTGAGTCTCCTCTGTGTGATGCTCGCGTTTCGCTATCTCGGAGCGGCACGTCAGGGCACGGTTCTCCACTGCGCCGTTCGTCGGTGCCGCTTTGTCGATTCCGATTTTTGGCGCGCGACCGACTTCGACGGAACTGCTTGGAGCAACCTTGATGCTGGCCGGAATTTTACTGCTGGTTCGCGAACACCACGCACATATTCATACGCACGAAGCCTTGGAGCACGACCACCTGCACTTCCACGATCAACATCACGCGCATGAGCACGCGGAACCTGTGCTCGAGGCCCATTCCCATCCGCACCGCCACGACCCGATTACTCATGAGCATCCGCACGTTTCAGATATTCATCATCGACATCGGCACGCGTAACAAAAGGCCGCGCATCCGACGACGCGCGGCCCTTTGACCCGATAAACGATTGCGACGTTCAACCGGAGCGGCGCATCGACGCCACTTCCGGAGCTGGCCCCGTTTCGCGCTGATCTTCCGCACGCAGCCGGCGGTTGGCGTCCCGCACCATACATACGGTCGTTGATCCGGTCCAGACGAAGTACGTTCCGAAGAGCGCCCAGAAGGTAATCGCGCCGTCCCAGGCCAACGGGCCGGTCTTGAAGAACGGCATCGCCGTGATCGGAATGAAACTGATAAGCAATACGCGCCGCAGCTCAAGAACAGGCCAGCATAAACATGAAG
>CAWDQC010000027.1:0-120189 GCA_963804355.1 uncultured Pseudomonadota bacterium
CCGGCCTCTTCGGACTGGCATTGGGGCGTCCGTTGGTATTTGCGAGTCTCGGACCGACCGCCTTTCAACTGGCCGAGTATCCCGAGCAGCGAAGTTCGCGGGGGTACAACGTAATCGTCGGCCATCTGAGCGGGCTGGCGATGGGTTTCGCCGCGGTCGCGCTGTTGCATTCGTGGAGTGCACCGAGCGTGCTCGGGGTTCACGATTTGACTCTGATCCGGGTATGGACATCGGTTTTGGCGATAACCCTGACGTCGGCGGTGATTTTAGTGTTGCGCGCGTCGCATCCGCCGGCGGGCGCGACCGCGTTGCTGGTCGCATTGGGGAGCTTCAGCAACTGGTCTGACGTGATTACGGTTGCGATTGGAGTGGTACTGGTTGGCGGACTGGGCGAAATGTTCCGTTATTTGCGTTTGTATCAATTCGAGTAGGTCTTTGGCTGCGAAATGTTGGCCGGACAATTTTACACGGCTAGATGGTGGCGTCGTTGAAATTTCCGACTCGCACGGTCAGGTGAATTTTGTCCGCCGGCGGCTCGTCTACTTTCTTTGGAACCTCCTCCTTTCCGAGCCGGAGGGCAGCGCGCCCGCAGCCTTGCGGCAAGCGGGCCCTCCGCAAAGGTACTCATCATGGCGGAAATTGCTTTCACACAAGAATGCTGGAGTGCTGGCAATAGTTCTGGCTCTGGTGATGACACTGCCGGTGCTCTCGATGATCTTCGACGGCTTCGACTATCACCGGATGTGGCTAGGATGTTTTGGGCTTGGGTTGTATGCGGTGATGCTGTGTTTCTACCTGGTGATTGCGCACTTAGTGATCGCGCATCCAGAATAGAGCCAGCTTGCAAGCTCAGCAGAGTGCACCTGTAGGGGATTCGATCGCGGATTGATCGATCGGCTGCGGATGTGCGCAATCGCGGCGCAGCTGACTGAGCGGTGTCAGAATCGTGCTAAGGTTACCGATGTTCTCGGCAATCTTCGAGGCGGGCCTGCGATGGCGCCTCCCGGGAATAGGCGCGTGAAGCAAGCTCCGTCGAGTGCCGATTTTTGTAGTTGATTTCCGGGTGCTCCCGGGTCAGTTCAGTCGCTTGAAGGGCGGGGGCGCCCAAGTGCCATCGAGCACGGAAAGTTTGGGACCATAAATCCTCATCGTGACGCGAGGGCTCCCTTTGGTGACGCAGCCGTTGGCTCCCTGGCCGGCCCCGGATTGTGGTTTTGAATGTAGAGATCGAGCGAACCGTCGCTGTTGAAAGTCAGATTGTCGCGATCGCCGATGGCGAAGCGGTTGATTTCGTTAGCAATCTGAAAGCCCTCCTTGTCATACATGGTGACGGACCAGAAGGCCTCGGCGGGCGGCAAGTGGTCTTTCTCAAAGTGAAGGACGTAGTTGTTGTTGCCGTCGAGGGGATGGCCATCGGAGTCGGCCACATTAAGTGGATATACGGCGTCCTCGGGCTGATTCGCACCAGGCCAGCCATCGCCACGATGGCGCGTTTCAAATAGTAATTGCCGTAGACGCCCATGGTGTCGGTATTCATCTGCCAGCCATTGACGATACGGGCGAGCGTGGCATTTTCGCTTTCATTGCTTCGAGTCCATGGCCGGGGTCTTTTGCAATACCGTTTTGACCGCGGGAGCGAGGTTTGCGAAGTCGAAGCCCCGTTTCGCTACAAGTCCGATCTGGCTCATCTGAGCGACGATAGCCTGATCGGTTATATGCGGCTGGTTGACCCTCATCAGTTCTAGTCCGTAAGTGAAGTAGTCTTTGCCCTTCATGCCGATGATCTGGTCGAGCGGAGGGCTTCATATTCACTGCGGGATCGACTTTCAGCTTGACCGGGCGGGGCGACTTTTGCCATCGAGAAAGAGGCGAGATCGTATAACCGTCCTGAACCTCGTGTACGGCCTGGTAATCGGCGGGGCCGTTAGTCTGAGTGCGGCCAATGATCCATACGTGCGGCGTCTGCGATGGATCGTCTCGACTCCGCGCGGGAGATTTCCTTTCCAGCCGCTTGGTACCACCGCGAAGTGCGCGGCGGCAGTTCCAGTCGTGCGCTTGCCCGGAACGGCAAAGACATCGCTCCACATATCGAGCATCGGCAGCATGTAATACCGGCCGTCGGTATCCGGAGCCGAGACAATCATTGGCTCTCTGGTCAAATCGAGCCATCCCGAGGAATAGAGTGTGTCGAAGTTAGGGCGCACCACAGCTCTAAAATCAGCATCGGGGAAGGCGCGGATATGAGAGAAGGAGTTCATGGGGCCACGGCCGGGCATTTGCCAGCTTCGATATTGGTTACCTGCCGGCGCGTTATATCCATCAGCACGAGCGGAAAGAATAGAAGTAAGCGCGGATTGCGATTTCACGAACTTCCGAGGCGGCTGTTTCAGGCAGTTTTCGCATGTCTGTCCTTTCATCCCGACGCTTTCGATCCGCGCGGCATTCCAGTTTGCGAGGGTGAGGCTAGTGCCAATCCTTCTCGCGCTGATCGATCGCGCGAGCGTAGCGTGTGTGTTCCGCAACCGCGGGGCCTGGAGTTCGATCTGCGGCAGGGCTAAGCGGCTTTTCGTTTCGCGCGAATAAGCGGCGTGACGGGTACTCAACGGCACGGCGGAAAAAACCCGTGTCTCCCGGTCTGAGCGGGATTCAGGACGCGGGCGGAATTTGGCGATCGAAATCTCGGGGGTCCAATCCTCGAACGTGACTACGACCGGCATGCCGATCGCCAGTTGTTCTGGCGCGCATCCAACTAGATTGGTCATCATCGTCGGCCCTTCATCGAGCGTCACCAGTGCGACGACGTAGGGAAGATCTTCTTTGAAGGCCGGCTGACACTGGCCGATGCACGATCGTGAATGACAGACTTTCGCACGGCCCGAGACCCTGACCCATTCACCCGATCGCTCATGCATTTCGTGCAATAGATTCGCGGATAAAATTGGTAGTGCCCGCACGCCGCGCAGCGCTGAATCTTCAGTTCATGCGCCTTGCATCCTTCCCAATAGGGCTTGGTCTCACGCGTCGGCACGGGTATTGGTTTGCTGATTAGCGCCGCCATCAGACTTGCTCACTCCCGAGCATCATCGAGCAATGCGTTGACATGATTCCACCCTGCCCATGCACCAGCGCGATCTTCGCGTCTTCGACCTGGCGCGGGCCACATTCACCGCGTAGCTGATTCACTGCTTCGGTCACTGAAAACATCGACCCCGGCTGCCCCGGATGACAATGCGAGAGCAGGCCGCCATGTGTATTGATCGGTAACTCGCCGCCCAGCTCGATTCGGCCGTTCTCCACGAAGCGCCCGCCTTCGCCCTTCGGACAAAAGCCCAGGTCTTCCAGCTCGATAATCACCACCGGCGTGAAACAATCGTAGAGTTCCGCCACATCGACATCTTTGGGCGCCAACCCCGCCATCGCGTAAGTGCGCTCGCCCGCCTCTTTCGCCGCCGAGGTCGGTCAGGCTGATCGCCTGGCTGATGTGCTCATGCGAATGGCCCTCGCCTGGTCCCAGTATATAAACCGGCCTTTTTGAAAATCGCGCGCGCGCTCCGCCGAAGTCATGATGATCGCCGCGCCGCCGTCGGAGACCAGCGAACAATCCAGCAGATGCAGCGGATCGGCGATCATGCGCGAATTGAGCACGTCATCGACCGTGATCGGCTTGCGCATCTGCGCCGCCGGATTCATCGAGGCATGCTTGCGGCAGGCGACTGCTACCGCTGCCCGCTGCGCCGCCGTCGTGCCATACGCATGCTCATGCGCGCGCGCCAGCAAGGCGTAGAACGCCGGAATCGGCGGGCCATAGGGACGTTCAAATTGCGGATGGCCGGCGGCGGACATCGCCTCGATCGCCTTGTCGCGCGAGAGTCCCGATAGCTGGCTGTCGCCCATCGTGATCAGCACCGTGTCGCACATCCCCGTGTCATGATCGCCGACGCCGCATGATGCATCATCGCGATCGTAGTCCCGCCGCCGCTGGGCGCCGTCATGCAGTAGCGCGGGAAGATTTGCAAATACTCGGCGATCATCTCGGCGTGATACATATACGGTTCGACGAAGGAGACGCAGGTGATCAGCCCATCGACCTGGTCTTTCGTAATACCCGCATCTTCCAGCGCGAGCTTCGCCGCCTTGACGTAAAGCTGGGTCGCGCTGAGATCCGGCACCACGCCGACTTCAGTATCCGCCGCGCCGACGATTGCGACTTTATTTTTGAGCGATTGCGCCGTCCGCATTTCGCTCAGTTCATCGGAAAGCCAAATACGCGCGCGACATTGTCGTGCACCATCTTGCGCGTATCGGCGTCGGTGAATATCTGGCAAAATTGCGCGCGACCTGCCTCCGTGAAAACGGCCACACACCTTCCGTATGCGGATAGTCGGAACCCCACATCAGGTTTTCGGTGCCGATAATATCGCGCGTGAGCACGCCCGCGCGATCATCTTCGAAGGTCGCGAAGAACTGCCGATGAAAATAAAAACTCGGCGTCTCCGGCAGCTTCGGCTCCATCCAGCCCTTATGATCGTCCCACCAATGGTCCATGAACTGCAGCACCGAGGCGATCCAGCCGATGCCGCCTTCGACCATCGACCATTTCAGCTTGGGGAAACGCATCGGTGCGCCGCCCCAGATAATCCGCATCACGGTGTCGTACATCCCGAACTTGATCACGCCGACGTTGATTCCGCCCGCCCCTGGCCCATGCGCAATCCCGTAAGGCTCGCGGCCACTCAGATGCATACTGGCGACCATGTTGAGATCCTGCAGGGCGGCCCACAAGGCGTCCCATTCGGGCAGATTGAACGGGCGATCGTCGACCCACGCCGGCAACATCACGGTGGCGAGTCCGAGCTTGGCCGCGCGCTCCGCTTCCTTCACCGCCCACTCGATCGGCCCGCGATTCGGCACCATCGCCGCGCCCTTCAGCCGTTTCGGATGCACCGCGCAAAATTCCGCGAGCCAATCGTTGTAGGCGCGGCAGCATGCGTAGATATATTCGGCGTCGGGCGCGCGCACGATATGCAGTCCAAGCCCGGGATAAATCACTTCGCCCGAAACGCCGTCGAGATCCTGATCCTCCAGACGCGCGTTGGGTTCCCACGAGCCGGGGCGATTCTGTTCGTAGCGATAGCCTTTCGGCGTACGGGAATATCGATGCCTTGCGCTTTCAGGTCGGCCATCGGTCCTTCGAAGGCGAGCGGACGCGGACGCATCCCATCGATCACGATGAAGTCGCCGCTCTCGTCGAGCGCCGCGATTTGCGGGGCGCGGTCGCGCCATTTCTGATCGATCCGCTTTTCCCACAAATCGCGCGGTTCCATCACGTGGGAATCCGCGGAAATCAGCCGATTTATTATAGAGTTCCTCGGCCATCTCAATCCTCCTTAAGCCGCGGCTTTTGGTGCTGATGTGGCCGCACGGCCACACTGAGTGTCGGCTCGTTATCGCTCATTCGGCGGTTCGGCGCCGCCGCGCCAGTATTGTCCCATCTTCATGCGAATCGAAAGTGATCGAATTTCTCGGGCTGCACGCCATCACCACCCGCCGCGGCGAATCGAGCATCGTGACGAATCGCTGCTGGCGCGACATGTTGCCGGAATCAACGCTTCCGCCAGCGCCGGATAGAACCAGCCTTTATCGTGGCATCGTCTCGTGAATCCGGCAACGCCCACGGATTGTGACAGTCTGCGGCGGCAGCTCGGTTCCGGCCGACGAAACCACGACCGACACGCGATCGTCGCGCTTCACCGCGCCGACGCGCGGCCGCTGACTGCTCGCCGTCATCCATAACTTGCCCTTCACGCCAGACGTAGCTCATGATGATCCCAATCGGCCATCCGTCGCGCATCCGCCAGCAAAAGGTGCACTCGGTTTGCGCTTGAGGAGCCGATCGCATGCCTCGGCCTCGAGAGTGAATTGCGCGACCTCTTCGTAGTTGCGCATTTTGTCGTTGCCATCAGGTTTTCCTCGACTCGCTCAAGCGCGGAGCGGCGATCCATGGAATCCTCATCGACACGTCGATCTTAGACCTGGATCAGCTCGATCACCGTGCCGTCAGGGTCGCAGCAGCAGACGAAACCCTCCCTGCCGTCCTTCCCGCTCAACATGATCGGCTCGGTCCAGAACTCGATACCCTTCGCCTTCAGATCTTCATAATCTTTCATCAGCGTGCGCGTGCGCAGAGCGATCCGGCAAATCCCGGCATGCCATAGGTGTGGATAGGCCTCCCCCTCGGTATCCGGGCCTTTCCACTCGATCAAATCGATGCGCGTCGAGCGCGGATTGTCGCCGAGAATCATGAGAACGGCACGAAGGACGGCTTCGGAAGGCGCTCGCAAGCCCGGGGTGACTTTCTTATCGTGCCCTCGCCAAGGTCACGAATTATCTTGAAGCCGAGCTTCTCGTAGAACTCGAGCGAACGCTCGAAGTTCGTGCAGTTGATATTTATGTGGAAGATGCTTTCGATCACGTTTGCCGCTCCCTGTGAAGAATCCGTGCGAGCATCGGGCCGACCGCGATTTGGGTCCGTATCAAGCCCAAACGTAGCAACAAACCGAGACCCCTAACAATCGGGAGCGCCGCGACGCGTGGCGGTCGTCGTTACTTCACGGCACTCTCGAAAGGCTGTCGCCGGCGACAAATGCCCGGCTTTTCGTTATTTCGAGCCAGACCGGGAAGCGCCCACCAGATGCTCGTGGTCTGGAACTGTCGAGTTGCTCTCGCGATCGTCCGCCCGGAACAACCTGAGGATTCGCTTGAACTTTGCGATAGAATCGCCCGCCGCGATGGGAGAGAAGATCGTCAGTCGCAACTCGGGATTGTCGGTCATCGAAAAGGTCAGATGCTCTCGCGAGCAGAGGACCGGTTAGCGGATGATTGTATTGCTTGCGTCCCTCGCTTTGCGGCCGGACATCGTGGCGCGGCCACCAGAGCGCAAATTCTGCACTGACCGAGTTGAGTCTTTCGACGAGCTGGACGAAGTATGGATCCCCAGCATGACGTCCATGGTCGCCGCGGAAGCGAGCCAGAATATCCTGAGCGCGAGTGGGCCAATCGACCAGGAGCGAGCGCAAAGCCGGGCTGGTAAAGGTTAGCCACACCAGGTTGCGTTCCTCGCGCGGAACCGTTTCGAAGTCGAAGAAGAAGGCGCGAGCGGGTAGATTCCACGCCAGTACGTCCCATCGCGGCCCCATGATAAAGGCCACCACCGTATCCATCCGATCAAGCGTGCGTTGGATTAGCGGGCTGACTTCCTCGCGCGGAGGCGCCGGCTCAATCGCGGAATGCCGCAAGGCGAGTTGAAACAATTGCACCCGCTCAATCGGATTCAACTTGAGGACGCGGGCGAGGTTGTCGAGGACGTTTGCGGAGACTTTTATCGGGCGTTGCTGCTCGAGCCAGGTGTACCAGGTCGCACTCATCCCGGCTAATTGCGCCAACTCCTCGCGGCGCAAGCCTGGCGTTCGCCGGCGGCGATTGGCGGGCAGTCCCACATCGACGGGCTGCAGGCGTTCGCGCCTGGTACGAAGAAAACTACTCAGCTCCTGGCGTCTGATTTCATCCTTGGTCACGATTGGATAGACGGTATAATCGAAAAACCTATCAGCATTTATACCAGCATAAATTACAACTCTGGTACCAGTCTAGCATCTCGGTCACAATCACCGCCTGTGATGATCGCACCTAAAACTTTATCGCGGTCATGGCGGGATGGGGCAATCGAGCATCCGCGAACGCGACGATCTCCCGCCCGCATAAGCATCACCTGAAGCATGGCCTCACTTCCCTCACCCAGGACCGTCGAGACTGCCGGCGCTGCCGCGAGCACCGAGCGGACAGCGTCACACAAATGGCTGGTAGCGCTCGCCGTGATGCTCGGTGCGACCCTGGAAGTGCTCGATACTTCGATCGTCAATGTCTCCCTGCCGCACATGCAGGGAAGCTTTTCGGCCAGCCGTGACGAGGTGACGTGGATCCTGACCAGTTACATCGTCGCCAACGGCATCATGATCCCGCTGACCGGTTGGATCTCCGGACGCTTCGGACGCAAGCGTTATTTTCTGCTGTCGGTCGTGACCTTCGTTATTGCTTCGGGACTATGCGGCGCCGCCACGACGCTGGTTCAGATGGTGGTCTTCCGTCTGATTCAAGGGGCGGCCGGCGCGGCGATGATTCCATCGTCACAAGCCATCCTGATGGAGACCTTTCCGCCCGAGGAGCAGGGGCTCGCGATGTCCGTCTGGGGCATGGGCCTGCTGACCTCGCCGATGCTGGGTCCGACGCTCGGCGGCTGGATCACTTACAATTTTAGCTGGCGCTGGAATTTCTACATCAACCTGCCGATCGGGATCTTCGCCGCGATCATGGTGATGATCTTCGTACACGACCCCGATTACCTGCGGAAATCGAAAGCGGCGGCGCGCAAGGTCGACTACGCCGGGATCGCTTACCTGGCGGTGGGATTGGGACTCTTGCAGATCGTGCTTGATCGCGGACAACGCGCCGACTGGTTCGACGCCGGATGGGTTTGCATTTTTGTGGGGGTCGCAGTCGTCTCGCTGATTTTGCTGGTGATCCACGAGTTGCGTTTTCCGGAACCGATCCTCGACTTGCGGATCCTCAAGATTCCGCTGTTCGACGTCTCGGTGGTCATCATTTTGAACATGATGCTGGTGGTGTTCGGCCTGAACCTGCTCAATCCGCTGTTCTTCCAGGAATTGCTCGGCTATTCGTCCTGGAAATCGGGAATCGCGGTGTTGCCGCGAGGCTTCGGCACCCTCGTCGGTATGATGCTGATCGGCCAACTCTCGCGCCGCGCCTATGACACGCGATGGCTGGTCGGCGTCGGATTCGTCTTCCTCGCCGGCGCGCTCTGGTCGATGAGCGAATGGACGCTCGGCGTGGGTATCAGCAATGTTCGCTGGCCGATGATCATGTCGGGATTCGGCTCGGGACTGATCTTCCCGGTGATGTCGGCTTCGACGCTGGCGTGCGTCGAGCGCGAGCGGATGGGTTATGCGTCGAGCCTCTACAACATGATGCGCAACTCGGGATCCGCCATCGGAATTTCACTCGTTACCAACCTGCTCAACAGCCGTGAGCAGATGCATCAGGCCTATCTCAACGAGCACTTCACGACTTTTCGTGCGTGGCAATTCGATCAGGCCGGTCCGCTGATGCCGGGTTCGCCGCATTTCAACCTGTCGCAGGGCTTGATTCGCCATCAGTTCGAGGGTTACGGGATGATGCAGGGGATGCTCCAGCAGCAGGCATCGCTGCTGGCTTACAACGATATCTACCGGATTCTCGCGATGATGGCGGCGATGTTTATCCCGGCTTTCTTGTTCTTGAAAAAGAGCGGTAGCAGGGGCGGCGCCGCGCACTAAGATCCCCGCGGGCTCGATTAATTCCGGACCGTTCGCTGCTTGGTTGCATCGGCGCCTCAGCCCATAATTAACGTGCGTGACGGGCGGTCCGCCCGCGCCGAATCTAGAAAGGCAGGCATCTGCGATGGCTCAGGAAAAAGTCGTCTTTCTCTTCGATGTCGATAATACCTTGCTCGACAACGATCGCGTGGTGGCGGACCTGATGCGCCATTTGGAAGATGCGGTTGGTGATGAGCATCAGAAGCGGTACTGGAACTATTTCGAGAACTTGCGCACCGAACTTGGATACGCGGACTATCTCGGCGCATTGCAGCGCTATCGGATCGAATACCCGCGCGATTTCCGAATCCTCACCGTCTCGCACTATCTCATCAATTACCCATTCGCGAATCGGCTCTTCCCCGGGTCGCTCGACGCCGCGGAACATTGCAAACGTTTCGGCCAGGCAGTCATCCTGAGCGATGGCGACGTGGTATTTCAGCCGCTCAAGGTCGATCGGTCGGGCCTCGCTGACACCTTCGACAACCACGTCCTGATTTATATCCACAAGGAAGACGAACTGGAGGATATCCAGGCGCACTATCCGGCGGCGCACTACGTGCTGGTGGACGACAAACTTCGAATCCTGAGTGCGGTCAAGAAGAACCTGGGTGCACGAGTCACGACGGTCTTTCCGCGCCAGGGCCATTACGCCATGGATCAGAAAGAAATCGCGAAATATCCGCCGGCTGACATCACCATCGAGAGGATCGGCGCGCTGGTGGACTACGACGCGGCAACCCTGTTAGCTGCTGCGAAAAGCTGACCGCAAAAGGCGCGCTGGCGGTTCGTCAGAACCCGCGCTACGTAAAAATTGTGGTACGCTGGACGGCGCACAGGAGGGCACCGGCCGATGGAATACGACGATATCATCGTTGGTGCGGGTTCTTCGGGCGCGGTCCTCGCCGCCCGGTTGAGCGAGGATCCAAGCCGCAGCGTACTGGTGCTCGAAGCCGGCCCCGATTATCAAACCGTCGAAAGTAGCCCGTCCGATATCCTGCATACCTGGGTTTCGATGGGACCGCACGATTGGGGCTTCGTCGCCAAGGCCACGGCCAATCTCGAAATCGCTTACCCGCGCGGCAAGGTTACCGGCGGCTCGTCAGCCGTAAACGGACATATCGCTCTTCGCGGAACGCCGCAGGATTTCGATGAATGGGAATCCTGGGGCAACTCCGAATGGGGCTTCGGCAAGGTTCTGCCGTTTTATCGCAAGCTCGAGAACGATCGCGACGCGCGTGGGGATTTCCACGGCACCGGCGGGCCCATCTGGATCGAACGGCCGCAACCCGACACCTGGGAGCCGATCAACCGCGCCTTCTACAGCGCATGTCGTGCGATGGGTTATGCGGAGGTCTGGGATCACAACGATCCAGAGTCGGCGGGGGTTGGACCCTGGCCGCGCAATCGTCGCGACGGGGTCCGTATCTCGACCGCAATCGGCTATCTCGGACCCGCTCGGCATCGCCTCAATCTCACCGTACGATCGCATTGCAATGTCCATCGCGTGATCATCGAAAGTGGCCGGGTGCGCGGCGTCGAGGTCGAATGCGGTGGTGTCGTCCAGCGGCTCGAGGCCCGGCGCGTCACCTTGTCGGCCGGGGCTATCAACTCGCCCGCGATTCTGATGCGCTCGGGAATCGGCGATAGGAGTGAGTTGGACAGGCTTGGCATCGAGACGCTTGGTGGATCTTCCCGGCGTCGGCAACAATCTCATAGATCATCTCATGGCGCTGGTTTACGGCACCCCGACTCCCGGAGTGCCCCACGATCCAGAGGTAACCAATCCGGTGGGCGTGCGATACACGGCGAGCGATTCGGCGGAATTCAACGATATGCAGCTCTACGTGTTCAATTTTTTCGATCGAAAGGTCGCTCCCGGCTTTGCGGATACGATACCGATGCCGACTGTCGCCGTGGCTCCCGGGCTGCAACGTCCACGCTCGCGCGGTCGCGTCAGCCTTACGAGCAAAGACCCCAACGTTCCGCCGAAGATCGATCTCAACTATCTCGATGATCCGGAGGACATGCGCCGCATGATCGACGGTGTACGGATCGCATGGCGGCTGATGAGCAGCCATCACCTTCGTCCGTATCTCAAGGAAATCACCAATCTCAGCGAGGAGATGGTCGCTTCCGACGATGCTCTCGCCGATTTCCTCCGCAACAACTGCGGCACCATCTACCATCCGGTAGGTACCGCGCGCATGGGTCCCGATTCCGATCGGATGGCCGTCTTGGATCAGCATTGTCGCGTCAAAGGGGTCGAAGGGTTGCGCGTGGTCGACGCCTCGGTGATGCCGAATATCGTGCGCGCGAATACGAATCTCACTTGCATCATGGTTGGCGAACGGGTCGCCGAATGGATGCGGACTGAAGCCTGATCCTCGATGAAGCGACTTTGCGTTTTCTGCGGGTCGAGCCCGGGTGCCGATCCTGCCTTCGCGTCGGCGGCACGCCAACTCGGCGCGCTCTTGGCCGAGCGCCGAATTGGGCTCGTCTATGGAGGCGCGAGCGTCGGACTGATGGCGGAAATCGCCAACTCGACGATGGCCGCCGCGGGGGAAGTGATCGGAGTGATCCCGCACTCCCTGGTCGATCGGGAAGTGGCGCATCGCGGTCTCCGCGACTTGCGAGTGGTCGATTCGATGCACCAGCGTAAGGCGGTGATGGCGGATCTCTCCGATGGTTTCATCGCGATGCCGGGTGGTCTCGGCACTTTGGAAGAATTTTTCGAAGTGCTGACGTGGGCGCAGTTGGGGATGCATACCAAGCCGTGCGGGTTACTCAACATCGCCGGCTTCTATGACAAGCTTCTGGCCTTTCTCGATCACGCGGTCGAACAGCGCTTCATCAAGCCGGTCCATCGCGCGACCGTGATGGTCGCGGACAGGCCCGACGACCTGCTGGCAAAACTCGAGGCCTACCGCGCGCCGGCCTCCGGAAAATGGATCGATCGCGCTGGTAGTTGATCCATCAGTCGGAGGCCGGCGCTAGGCTCTATCGATTGCGCCAGGGAGGGTAGGGCGCGCTTTTGCTCCTCGTTACCTGGGTCCGCTGTGAGTTATTCCGTCCTCGGCGAGCTTGGAGATCCGCTCACGCGAGAATCCTAGATATTCGCGCAGGACCAATTCGTTATGCTCGCCGAGAGTCGGTGCGATCATCTCGCCGTGCCGCGGATACTGCGAAAAGTGCAGCGGGAAGCCCGGCACCTCGAACTCCTTCAGAAACGGATCGTTGACTGTTCGCACGATCTCACGTTCGCGCAGATGCGGATGCCCCATCGCCTCCTCGATCGTGAGCACTTGCGCGTAAGGTACACGATGCTCTTCGAATCGCCGGTATACTTCGTCGTCACTCGGCATCGAATCAAACCAATTCTGGATGAGGCGCTTAAGCTCGCCGACGTTCGCCATTCGATCCGGGTTGGTGCGGTAACGCGGGTCGCTCGAAATTTCGGGCTGGGCCATCGCCTGGCATAGATAGCCGAACTGATGATCGGTGCTCGCCATTATCAGAATGGGACTGCGCTTGCCGTTAAAGACGCCCAGCGGGGCGACCGCGAAATGATGAGCGCCGTTGCGTCGCGGCAGAAAGGTGCCGCCGCTGAGGCTGGCCGTATGCACGGTCATGTCGTTGTAGCTGAAGTAACAGTCCAGTAGCGACGTCTCGATGAATTGGCCTTCGCCCGTTCGCTCCCGATGAAGTAGCGCCGCGATGATTCCGGTGAGGGCATGCACTCCCGTCGAAATATCGCCGACCCCCACTTGTGGCAGCGAGGGCGCCCCGTCGCGTTCGCCAATCATGCTCAAGACGCCCGAATAGGCGCAGCCGATGAAGTCATATCCAGGCCGGTTCGCCAACGGCCCGGTCTGTCCGAAGGTCGAGATCGAACACATGATAACCTTTGGATTGAGCGCGCTGGTCGCTTCGTAACCGAAGCCGAGCCGTCCGATCACTCCCGGCGCGAAATTCTCGACCACCACGTCGACTTTCGGGATAAGCTCGCGGATTATTGCAGCGGCCGCGGGATTTTTCAGGTTGAGACAGAGACTCTTTTTGCCACGGTTTTGTTGGACGTAATAAGCGCTGCGACCATCGCGCAGGTAAGGCACTCCACGGGAGATATCGCCGTTGGGCGCGAATTCAACCTTGATTACCTCGGCTCCCATTTCGGCCATGTAGCGGGTGGTCGTGGGGCCGGCGAGCACCTGGGTAAAGTCGAGTACGCGATATCCTTCGAGCATCCGCTTCGATGTCTGCGCCACTTGGTTGCGCCTCCTTTGCATCGCTACTGTCTCTCATAAAGAGACAGAATTCCTAGCGCTTTTAGCAATTTTTGCGGAGAAAATCGTGCGTCGTGGAACGGCTCCGCCGGCGTTGCGGAGGCCTGCGCGCAATCTTCGAGCGGTACTGTTGTCAAAAGGAAGTCCGGCTGGCGTTTGCTGATTTACCCGGCCAGCTCGGCGAGTCAGGCCTTCTTGGCTTCCGCCCACGCGGTTCTCACCTCATCCATGCTCTCAGTCACGGTATGCAATTCGCCGCCGATCAGCAAAATTTGCGTGCCGATTGGTGCGCCTCCGGTCACGATCGGCATGCATCTGACGATGTGGTCCGGATTGACCGCGAGTTCTTTTCCTTCGGGTCTGACGTGAAAGAGCAGAAGACGCATGAAAGACCTTGATTTTGCTTTAGCGAATGATCCTTAAGACAGTGAGTTCGTGCGGCTCGAAAAAATAGGGGCAATTCGTGGATTCCTCTACGGATGCAGTGTCACGACTCCGTCGCGAATCGCGCGGCCGCCATCTTCTGTCGTGGTCTCGAAGGATATGGCGTCGCCCTCGCTCGACCTCTCTCGCGTCAACACACGAACCGTGACTTCCGACGGCATCAAGACCATCGCGCTGAATCTTCCGTAAACACGCGACACCCGCGCAGGATCACCATCGGCCTCGGCTTCGACGATCTTCGATACACTCATGCCCAAGGTCGCCACGCCCATCAGAATCGGTGCCGGTAATCCCGACCGCTGGGCTTCGACCGTATCCGTGTGGAAATTGACGGGATTACCCGGACGAGCGCACGCGGTGTAGACGATCGCGGCTGTCTCCGCGATGCGGATCGGAAAGCTTCCCCGCACGCCATGTTCCTCCGCGCGAGCGTGCACCTTGGGCGCGGATGCGATCTCCGCCACCCGGTCGGGGCCGTTCATCTCGACGCTGCGAAAAATTCTCCCCCAATTGACCGTTGCTATCGGAGCGCCGGCGGAATCCTTGATGTCATAACGCGTGACGAGGTAAGTGCCCGGTTTGCGCCGTTCCATCAGGGCGAGAGTCGTGGATACCAATACCTTCTCCGGCGGCCGGATGGCCGGTGAAGAATCATGTCCTGCGTCGCATGGACGCGCCGAATGGATTCTTCGTGCGTCAGGCCCGCGTCGAACATCAGCTGATCCATTGGACCCATCGCGCGCAAGGCGAGGCACACCGGGAACACCGGATGCGCGATGAGATGGCCCGACTTGAGCGAATCGAGATAACGCGGATTGGAGTCTCCAAGCCCTGCCGCGTACGCCATCGTCCAGAACTGATCGATCTCGTATTCGAACGGCCCCAGGGTGATGCCGACTAAACTTGAATCGCACGGCATGTCAGCTCTCTCCTCATAGAGGCTAGGCGAAATGCGGCAGAATCTTGCTGCCGAACAATTCGATCTGCGACATCACCTCGGCAGGCGCACACGCCGGCCGGAGGACGAACTTGGTGCATCCGGCCTCGACGAAATGACGGATCTTTTCGACGCATTCGCCCGCTGATCCGACGGCGCATCGATCGGCGACATCCTCCGGCGCCATCGGCAAGCCTTGCAAATATGGCGCGACCGTCTTCCAGGCCGCATCCCGGTTGTCCGCGACGTGCGTGAGCAACAGGATTCCGGCCTCGCGCGGATTCATCTGCCTGCCTTGCGCCTCGCCGAACGCCGCAATTTTCGCCATGTCGCGCTTGAACTCGTCGGGGGTGGTTAGCGCAGGGAACCAACCATCACCGAGCCTTACGACTCTTTTGAGATCGCGTCGCTCTTGCCGCCGATCCAGATATCAAGTGATCCCTTGCGCGGCTTCGGCTCAATCGTCACATCATCGAAATGATAGAACTTCCCATGATGGGTCACGTGAGATTGCGTCCATAGTTTGCGCAGAATCTCGATACCCTCATCCAGTCGCTTGCCACGCTCCTCGGCCGGTACGCCCGACGCCACCAGATCGCGCAAATCGCTGCCGCTGCCGACCGCCATGACCATGCGACCATTCGAAATATAATCCAGTGTCGCGTAGGTCTTGGCGACGTGGACCGGATGACGCGCCGGAAGTGTCAGCACGCTCGGCCCCATCTTCACCCGCTTGGTGCGCGCGGCGATCATTGCGAAAAGGCAAGTGATATCCAGGGTCGGGTTGCGCGTCACGATATGGTCGGAAAGCCAAATCGAATCCAGCCCGACGGCTTCGGACTCCTCCGCATACCGGCACAGCATCTCCGGTTCAGGCAGCCCATATTTCCATTGGCCAAAGCCGATTCCGAGCTTTACCCCATTCATCGTAAATCATCTCCTCTTCGGCAATGCGCGCGGTGGGAGCGAAGATCTGGTCGACCAGGGCGCGCGCTTTACCTCGCCTCTTCCTATGGTTGTAGCGCTCAAACGGCATCTTCGGGAAGCCGCACCGAAGCCTGACAGGTTGTCGTCAGATCGAATCGTCCGCGCCGCCCGGGCCCTAATTGCGATTCGCGTTGGCAGTGGGGATACTTTCCCGAGACGAGTTTTGCGAATGTCGCGTACGCGATTAGACTTCAGGAAACTGACCGGAAACGGCTTCTGGGCCTTACTCCTCTTCGCCGTCGCGCTTGTCTCCGCGGACAACTTTGCCGATCCCGATCTCTGGATGCATATCCTGGCGGGCCGACTGATCCTGGCCGGGCACATCCCGCCGATGACCGATCCATTCTCGTACAGCACCTCGGGGATGGCCTGGCGCGATCACGAATGGCTCGCACAAGGCGCACTTGCGCTTTCCTACGACACGCTCGGAGTGTTGGGACTCAAGCTCCTCAAGATGTTTTGCGCCGCCATTGCGATGGCCTCGCTTGCGATCGGAATTTCACAGACCGCCGCCGGTACGGGCGCTTTCCGCCGCGTCGCACTGATCGTCACCGCGATTCTCATGGTTGAGCCGATGCAGTTTCGGCCGCAGCTTTTCACCTTCGCGATGCTCAGCGCCGAACTCGCGATTCTGGCCGTCGAGATCTACTGGGATAAGGCTCCCTTATGGGTTCTCGTCCCGATGTTCGCCTTGTGGGTCAACTTGCATGGTGGTTACGCCGCCGGTCTCGGTGCGCTGGGTGTGGCGACGGCAGTCGTCGCTTTGCAGAGCACCTATCGCTCAGGCCTGCGACGCAAGGCCGGTCGGCTGATAGTCGTAACGGTTCTTTGCAGCCTCGCCACCTTGCTCAATCCCTTCGGACTGAGCGCTGCCAAAACCGTGATGCATTCGGTATCGGATCCATTGATTCGCCAGTTGGTGGTCGAATGGCGGTCGCTCCCGCAATCGCTGGCGTATCAATGGCACAACGGACCCAGGGCCGCGGTCCTGATCGGAATCGCGCCCCCGCTGCTTTTCGTCTTCTTCGTCGCGATGCTCGTTCGCGCTCCGAATCTGGACGATGCGCCGATGGTGGCTGTGGCGCTGGTCTTCATCTGCGCCGGTATCTATCAAGCGCGCAATGTCTCGCTTGCAGTCCTGGCGGTAGCGATTCCACTCGCGCACCATTCCGCACTCGCGTTCAAAAGCACCGAGGACGATCGCCCGGCCGCCTCGGGCCTGATGGTCGCCCTTGCCATCGTGGTCATGCTCGCAGGAGGAAGCTTCTCGCGCCGCCTGCAGACCTGGAGTGCGATGCCCTCCGGCGTAATCTCTTTCATGAATAGCAACCACTTGCGCGGCAACATCCTGAATCAATTGGAATGGGGCGAATATCTCGTCTGGCACGAGCCGGACAGCCGCATCTTCGTCGACGGCCGTGCCGAGACCGTCTATTCCGACAACGTCATGTTGGAGTATGCGAAATTTTATTACGGCGTGGATGGCGGAGATAAGTTGCTTGACGCCTACCCGAACGATTTTGTCCTGCTGATCCCTACGTCAAAGGCCTACCAGACGATGCTATCGGAACGCGGATGGCGACTGATCTATCGCGACAGGATTTCGGCTCTCTTCCAGCGCATTTCTCTGTCAGGAAGCACGACCAGCTCACCGTCATCAACTTCACGGTCGACCTCGCAGAATTCCAACGAACTTCCGCCCGTAAACGCTCCATCGAGCTTTCCATAACGCGTCATAGCGAGCATTCTTGCCTCCTAAATAGGTTCTAGTTAGGTTTAGATAAGTCATTAGACGTTAAGCAGTGGTGAAGTCTGCCTCGAAAACGCGTCGTGATGTTTTAGGGGATCATCCGTTTGCCAAATTCCACTAATCCCGCAGCGCACCTGACCGTTGTAAACGATTCATCCGCTCAGCTCTCTTTGATGGCCGGCTTCCTCGCCCTCGCGACGTTAGTCATCGCCACTCGCGTTCTCCTGCTCGCGCTCACCACGAACCTGATGCCGTACATTCCGCTGGTGGCCTACCAGGATATCGTCGTGCTGGCGCTGATCATCTGGGCGTTCTTTCAGTCTCTCCGCATGGTTAAACGTCCGGGTCTCCGCCGAATAATGATCGGCGCGGGCTGGATACTCTGCATAGCACTGGCGATATATACGGTCGTCGATGAGATCATCTACATCCTGATCCGCAGCCCGATTACGTACCGCTTGCTGGAAGTCTCACAGAATATGGCCGGCGTCGGCGGCTCGATTTCCGACGGATTGCACGTCGCCTACCGCACAGTCCCGGTCGCGCTTGTGTTCATCGTGCTCTTTTCCGGATTCCTCAAACGGCTGGCGCCTTCCGCGCTCGCCAGTATATTGCGCGGAGTACGCTCTCCGCTTTGGCTGATCGTGGTCTTCCTGTACGGGATAGTCGGTCATGCCTGGGCAGCGCGCTACATCACCTACCGGCCGACGGTGGCGAATCCCGAATGGGCCTTCGTTTCGTCATTGTTCCAGAACTCGCGACCGCTGGTCACGGACCATATTCCCCCCGAATATCTCGCTGATTTTCTCTCGCCTGATAAGACGGTCCACTCAACCGCGAGGCCCGCGATGTTCGATTCGCGCGACCTTGGCCCGGGGAAACCGCCTCTCAACGTGTTGCTGGTCGTGATGGAATCGGTTGGAGCGCGGCGGCTTCATCTCTACGGTGCGCCGTACAATGACACCCCCGAACTCGACGCTCTGGCTCGTCACGGCGTTGTTTTCGATCGTATCTACGTCTCGCAAGCGATCACTTCAGCCGCGATGGCGGCGCTGTTCTGCTCGGTCTACCCGTATCATGGATGGTTTACCGTCTCTCGCTACGCGCCCGATCTGCGAATTCCCGGTCTGCCGGCGATCCTGGCGAATCGCGGCTACCGCACCGCTTTTATTCACTCGGGCCAGTTGTTTTACGATAACAACGACGATTTTTTGACCAACCACGGCTTCAAGCATCTTGAAGCCGAGCATCGCGACTTTGACTCTCCGCGCGACCAAGAATTAGTCGGGAAGGCCGTCGATTGGATTAACGCCGATCGTTCAAAGCCATTCTTCCTGGCGCTTTGGACCCAGGACACCCATCACCCGTACCTGGCCACGTCCAACGATGACTATCACGTCTCCGATCCGTCGCTGAATCGCGAATTGAACACGGTGCATTCGACCGACGCTCTGATCGGGCAGTTGGCGCGCCAACTCGATCGCATGGGCCTGTCCGATAACACCTTGATAGTCGTCACCGGCGATCACGGCGAAGCCTTCGGAGAGCACGGACAGCTGATACACGGCTTTACCGTTTACGAGGAGGAGTCGCACATCCCGCTTTTGATGGCGAATCCGCGGCTGTTTCCGCAACGAGTCGATGTATCCCGAGTCGGACGGCAGATCGACATCGCCCCGACGATCCTTTCAATTCTCGGCATCGAGGCGCCGGTAGAGTGGCAGGGAGCGAGCCTGTTCGAGAACGACGGCGAACGGCGCGCCTATCTTTTCTCCGCCGACGGAAATTTTACCCTTGGATTAGTCGAGGGCGATTGGAAGTTCATCTACGACTTCAACCGCGATTCCGCTCAGCTCTACAATCTCGCGACTGATCCCGGCGAGAAACACAATTTGAGCGGCGATCCCGCCTACTCCGCCATGGTAGCCCGCGATCATTTGCGGCTCGAGGCCTGGCTCTCGTTCCAGAACAATTATCTGGAGCGCTTTACCAGTGCCGACAAGATCGCTAAACCCAAACTTCAGCAGTAGTCTGAAGCGGCGGGCTCCGGCGTCAATCCTCCAAAGGGTCTATTCGATCGCAACGGTGGTCGCCGGCCTCGCATGCGGCGGCGTCGCGGATACGAATGGTCGTGAGCGCGCTGCCGAAAAGCTCGTCTTCGACATAAGCTGCGTGAAAGGTTCGCGTTTGCCGATTCGTAACAGCAGGACAAAGCGATGGATCTGACGAAACTGGGGATTTTGACATATTTCGACACGATGAGCGGCTCGGAATGCCGCGACTTCGCCGCCACCGTCGAAAAACTGGGTTACTCGACATTGTGGGTACCCGAAACCTTCGGGCGCGATCCCTTCGTCATGGCCACCGACTTGCTCAATGCAACCGAGGGGATGGTCGTCGGAACGGCAATCGCCAACGTCTGGAAGCGCGAGCCGATGGCCACTGCCGGGGCGTCACGGACGATCTCCGAACTGTTCAGCGATCGCTTCATCGTCGGACTCGGGGTCAGTGCCGGACCGTTCATGCTGCGCAACGGCCTGCGCTACGACAAACCTGTTACCTTCATGCGCGAGTATCTCGAGCGAATGAAAAGCGCACCGTTCAAAGCCACCGAGCCGATACATCCGCCACCGGTCGTGCTCGCGGGGCTCAGACCCAGGATGCTGCGACTCGCGGCCGAGGCCGCCGACGGCGTCATAACCGCGCTGACGCCTCCGGCCCAGGTTGCCCAGATGCGAGGCGTTATCGGTCCTGACAAGTTAATTCTGGCGCAGCAGATGGTCATGCTCGAGAGCGATGCTGTCAAGGCACGCACCGGAGTGCGCAACTTCATGCGCTTCTACCTCAACGCCCCGCCTTATCGGCACCACTTTCATGCGATGGGGTTCACCGACGACGATTTCAAAGACGGCGGTAGCGATCGGCTGGTCGACGACATCATCGCATGGGGTGACGAAGGCGAACTGCATGATCGTATCGAGGCGCATCGCCGCGCCGGCGCCAATCACGTCTATGTCATCCCTCTCGGCGCCTCCGGTGGCCGTCTCCCCGAAATGCGCGTGATCGAGGCGCTCGCCCCGGACAATAACGCGCCCCTCCGGCTTCTCGTAAAATTCGTACAAGGAATCAGTTATGGGTTTACTGGTAAAGGGAGAATGGCGCGATGCCTGGTACGACACCGGCAAAACCGACGGCCGCTTTGTGCGGCATGACGCCGGCTTCAGGAACTGGGTCACGGTCGACGGCTCGCCAGGGCCGAGCGGGCAGGGCGGTTTCAAAGCCGAGGCCGGTCGTTATCACCTCTACGTTTCGCTGGCCTGCCCGTGGGCCTGCCGCGCGCTGATTTTTCGCAAGCTCAAGAAGCTCGAAGACGTTATCGCCGTATCCGTGGTTGACCCCTTCATGGGCGAGAACGGCTGGTCATTCTCCGCGCCTGACGGATCGATCACTCCCGGCTCGACCCGCGACGATATAAATGGCGCGCGCTTTATGTACGAGATTTACCGCAAGGCGAAGCCGGATTACACCGGCCATGTAACCGTGCCGGTCTTGTGGGATAAGCGCACCGGCACAGTCGTCAACAACGAATCGTCAGAAATAATCCGGATGCTCAATCGGGCCTTCGATAATTTCGGTGATGCGACCGTCGATTCCTATCCTTCCGATCTGCGCGCCGGAGATCGACCGGGTGAATCCCGTCGTCTACGACACCGTCAACAACGGCGTCTACAAGTGTGGGTTCGCCACTTCGCAGCAAGCTTACGAAGAAGCCTTCGACGCGCTGTTCAAGACCCTCGATGAGATCGAGGCGCGTCTCGCGCGCCATCGCTACCTGGCCGGACCGCGGGTCACCGAAGCCGACTGGCGGCTATTCACGACCCTGGTCCGCTTCGACGCGGTCTACTACGGCCATTTCAAATGCAACCAGCGGCGCATCATCGATTACCCGAATCTGTGGAACTACACGCGCGATCTGTACCAGGTTCCGGGCGTGGCCGAGACGGTAAACCTGTTTCACATCAAGCACCACTACTACGGAAGTCACGTAACGATTAATCCGACGCGGATCGTGCCCAAAGGACCGGCGATCGATTTCGCCACGCTGCACAATCGCGCGCAACTCGCCGCATAGCGCTCGGGCGCTCCAACAGACACGCGGCCTCGCAGGTCCTCCGACGTGCGCTATTTCACCGAGGAGAACGACGTCGGATTGAAGTATCCAATTGCTGATCGACGCGATCAACGGTCCGTCCTCTTCGCTCTTGCGCCGCGCCTCGATCCATTCGGGATCGGCCTTAAAGACCGCCCATAGCTTGTCGCGCTCGGCGAGCGATTCCCATTGCAGCATGTAGACGAGATCCTGGTTGGATTCTCCGATACTCACCGTCCAGAAGCCCGCCTGGCGAATCCCATGCTTCTGGAACAGTCGGATAGTGGTGTTTTCGAAACGCTTCAACAGCGCCGGCAGGCGGCTGGGCAGGCAGTGATACACGCGCAGTTCGTAAATCATGATTTCCTCTCCGGCACGGAATTTTTGTCGGAATCGACGATGATTAAGGTAAGCCGAGGCGCATCGTCAAGCGAGACGCGACCCGCCATGGTCACCAACACATGCGGCTCAAGTTTGAGCAAGCAGGCTAGCGACTAGCGGAGTAGCGGGCGCCGCCGCGATCTCTGCCGAACTTCCCGCCTGGAGCTTATTTTCCCGGGCCTTGATAACCGCCACCCGGGTGCACAGCCGTTCGAGGACGCGTGGTCGATGATCCACGGCTATCAACGCGAAGCCGAGTTGCCGCTGCCACTCTCGCAATGCCTCGACCAGATTATTGATCGTCGGACGATCGAGCGCGGTGAACGGTTCGTCGAGTAAGACGATCGGCGGTCGCCGCGCCAGCATCCGCGCCAGGGCGACCCGGCGAGCCTGGCCACCCAGATTTTCGTCACCGGGTTGTCCCACATCGCTTCGAGACCAAGCCGCTGTTTGAGTTCCTTGACCCATTCGCCCGCGCCGTTGTGAGCGGCATGGTTGAGGCCGAAGCATACGTTCCCGGCGACACTCAGGTGCGGAAACAGCGAGTCGCTCTGCGTCAGATATGCCAACGGCCTTTGATAGAGCGGTAGCGGGGGTGGAAACAGCCGCAAGTCGTCGATCAAAATCTCGCCGCGCCGTCGGATCCCCGCCAGGCACGATAAGACCGTGCTTTTTCCGGCTCCCGAGGCTCCGAACAGCGCCAGCCGCTCGCCCGCTTCCAGCCGCAATCGAACGTCCACGGTGAATGCGGCGCGAGCCTTGACTATATGCGCCTCGAGCATCCCGCGATTATTGGAGGTGCGTTGGTTCACCGCTACAAACTGAAGAGAAATACGTCTGTCACTTGAATTTCGAGGTTATTCCGATTCCACACGGTACGTCCCCGACCGAGACATTTCGTCCCACGCAGCGAGCAGTCGGCTCTGACGGAGAGTTAGGCAGCATGGTTAAGTATAATGGCCACGTGCCATTTATCAGACGATTTCGCCGCCTGCGCAACCTCCCTGAACATGTCTACGCCGTGACGTATCCGCACGGCAAAATTTAAGCACGGACCGCGTCCATAGATGCGAGTCTCGAGCCGCTCGACCATCCGACTGCGATATTTATGTGTGCTGACGAAGAGACGTGCAGTGCGTCTAATGCTGAACGGGAGCCGCTACGATCCGAGAGTGGGGCGCTAGGCGGCCCGGCTGTTCCTGCGCTTTTGCTGAATCAGCTCTTCGATAGCGTTTTCATCGTACTCGCCGCGCTGCTTCAAAATTTCCGTGATAGTGGCGTCGGCGAATTGATAACCCTCGATTCGTGCCTCG
Organism: uncultured Pseudomonadota bacterium; assembly: GCA_963804355.1. Lineage (GTDB taxonomy): Bacteria > Desulfobacterota > Binatia > Binatales > Binataceae > JASHZA01. The sequence continues at coordinate 23,677 of CAWDQC010000027.1, forward strand.
GCGAGCGCCCGCGTCAGTGTATCGACCGAGTGAATCTGCAGCGACTGCCATCTTACGATGGTCTCCAAAATACATCGGCAACGGTTCCGCTCATTTCCCCCACCCCCACCTAAATCAATTAAAGTTTTGCGCCAGACTTGAGGCAATGGCGGATCGACAGGCGCTAGCCTTGCCACCTCCCAGACGGGCACCCCGTGCTCAGGACCGCCTAAACAAATTTCGCTAAAACGCCCGTCACCCTCGCTTGGACGGTATTGCTAGCCAAATAAGGCGCTAAAACGTTAACGCCGGCAGATTTCAGAAGGTCGACGGCGCATTTACGGGCAATAGCGGCAACTTTAGGCCGCCTCAGGCGTCTGCCGGACGCGCATTTGCCAGCAGGTGAATCAGCCACGGCAGAGGTAGCGCCGTCAGCAGGAAGATCACCAGAACGGCAGCACCGCCGGCATCCCGGCGTCCTGCAAATTGATCCAGATTTGGACCGGCATTCCGCTTGGATAGTAGGAGGTGAACAGATTACCGCGCCGAACTCCCCCACCGCCCGCACCCACGCGAGAATGACGGCGGCGGCGAGCCCGAAGTTGGCCAGCGGAAAGGTGATACGCCGAAAGACCATCAGGGGGCGAAGTCCGAGCAGACCCGCCATCAGTTCGAGGTTGCGCGGAACACCCGCGAGGGCCGCCCGCGCCGCCACGATATAGTATCCGATGCTCGCGTAGACCTGCGTGGCGACGAACGCAGGCGCGCTGTTACTCGTCATTACGCCAAGATGTAGCAGCCAGCCGCCAAACAACGTTTGAGGACCAAAGGCCAAGGAGAGCAGAATTCCGAGCGCGAGGCGGCATCAGCACCGACACCAGGATTGCGGCCTCCCAGATGATCGATTTTGTCCGCCATGATGCGCGAGGTACCATGCCACCGGCGTCCCGATAACTATGTCGATCAGCAAGGCGGCGCCGCTCAAGATGAGCGAGACACGCACGGCTCCCGCCGTCGATCCGGGATACTTCCGTCCCACTGCCAAGGCCCGACCTGCGTGAATAAGACCGACGAACGGGTAAAGCATCGCCAGCGCGAAAGCGATCATTCCGAGCCGGCCCCACCAAGCGGATTGCACTGTTGTATTGAGAAGTCGTCGCGGCGAAAGCGCGCCGTTGCTGCCTAGATTTTATGAGCGCAGTTTATGCCATTGAGCGCTCACTTTGACAAGTATCGTGGCGCTTTGGTATTTCGCCGTTCATCCCAAAAGGACTCGCTAGAGAATAGGGCGAGCACGACCGGGAACCGATCGCACTGATTAAAATTCACTGATCGCGGCAAAGTTGCTATCTTGGGGATGGACGCGGAAAGTGTCCAGAAGAGAACGGAAAATGACCGCATCGACTTGACACTTTAGGCACTATTTGGCTCGATTACGTTTGCGTGCAGAGGCCTTTTGGAGCCGATTCGTGAATCTGATTGGATAGAAGAATGACCGAGAAGAAAAAGGCTACGTTTGCTGCTGGATGCTTCTGGGGCGTCGAATCCTCTTTTCGTCAGCTCGACGGGGTTATCGACGTAACGGTCGGTTATACCGGCGGACGCATCAAGAACCCAACCTACGAGATGGTCTGCTCGGATCGAAGCGGCCATGCCGAAGCAGTCGAAGTCGAATACGACCCATCGGTCGTATCGTACGACACCTTACTCGACGTCTTCTGGGAGATTCATGACCCGACCACGATGAATCGCCAGGGGCCGGATTTCGGCAGCCAGTATCGATCCGCGATTTTCTATCACGACGAAAGCCAGCGTCAGGCTGCGGAAGCCTCGATAAAGCGCGCTGCGCCTCTTTTCGAAGATCCGATCGTGACGGAAATCACTCCGGCATCAGAGTTCATCCCGCCGAGGAGTACCATCAGCGCTACTACGAGCGGATGGGTCTGCCGAATCTATGCGCGATTCACGCCGGCGGCCGTAAGTAGGCTTAATAGCTAGGTTTTTTGCGCGTTATTCCCCGCAGTCACCTCGAGGGGTGACCGCGGGAATCATGTCTGATCCGTTAGCGCACGATACTGATCGGCGTTTAGACCATCTTTGCGCCCGAAGGCTGCCGTGCCCGATTATCGGGTGGGGCCGGTAGGGCTTCTCCATCGCCGCGACTCTTCCGCACTCAGCTTTAGATCTCGACCGCATCGATCAGTTCCTTCAGATGATGAAGTTTCGTCGCGCCGATAATCGGGGCGGTCACGCCCGGCGCCTGCACGAATCCACGCGCACGCTATTTGCGTCGGCGATACGCCGCGCTGTTCCGCGACCTTCGTTACCGCGTCGGCAACTTCGTAGTCGCTCTCGTCGCGATAGAGTCGCTGCCGAATTCGTCGGTCTCGGCTCGCTTGGTCGAGGGCTCCGCCGTCGCCCGGCTTGCGGCTATGCGCGAAACATCCGCGCGCCAGCGGACTCCACGGAATCAGGCCGACGCCCTGATCGACGCAGAGCGGATTCATCTCGCGCTCCTCTTCGCGATAGATGAGGTTGTAATGATTTTGCATCGCGATGAAGCGATGCCAGCCGTGTTCCTTGGCCGTGTATAGCGCCTTGAGAACTGCCACGCCGCCATGCTGCTCGCGCCGAGATAGCGCACCTTGCCCGATCGTACCAGGGTGTCGAGCGCGTCCAGGGTCTCTTCGATTGGGGTCGAAAAGTCCCATCGATGAATCTGGTAAAGGTCGATGTAATCCATTTTCAGGCGGCGCAGCGAATTCTCGCACGCCTCAATAATGTGCTTGCGGCTCAGTCCGCGGCGATTCGGTCCGCGCCCATCGCGCCATGCACCTTGGTCGCAACGACGATATCGTCGCGCGACGCCATCTCGTTGAGCCAGCGACCCGTGATCTCTTCGCTGCCGCCGACCGAATAGACATCTGCGGTGTCGAAAAAGTTGATGCCGGATTCAAGCGCCAGCGCAAAATGCTCGCGCGCCTCGTCCGGACCGAGCGCCCAATCCCGCTGCATCGTCCACGAGGGCAGCTCGCCGCCGCCATAAGGTCATACATCCCAGGCACAGCCGAGAGACCGTCGTTCCAGTGTTGCCTAACTTCGTGTACTGCAGTACCTCTCCAGCTCTGGATCGCGTCGCTAATGGCGATCCGGTCAGAGTAAACGTACTCTCGATCGAAGGGATAATCAGGCAAAACTCGCGCCGGGCGTAGGCCTTGTCAAGGACGACGGCCAAGTTGACCGATTGCCACGCCAGAGCCGGCTGCGCGACCTTCCACCGCCAAAGATGCAGGCGGTCTGGAGTTTCCCGAACGAATTTTCGATTCGCCACCCCCGATTGCGCAAATCGACTTCAAAGATCAGATTTAAAGGATGGGTCTCGAGACGCAGGGACGCGTCAGCCTAACGGACATAATTCGTTGAGCCGATCGCGCCGGGCGGGGTGGGGAAGGGCGGATTTGAACCATGAGTGCAGTTGCGAGTAGCGACACCGATGTTCTGATAGCGGGGGCCGGTCCGACCGGCCTGGTGCTCGCCTTATGGCTTACCGGCTGGGCGTGCGCCTGAAGATCGTCGACAAGACGGCGGAACCTGGGACGACCTCGCGGGCGCTCGCGGTGCAAGCGCGCACACTCGAGCTTTATCAGCAGATTGGACTGGCTGAAGCGGTCGTCGCTCGTGGGTACGGCATAACGGCAGGGAATCTTTGGGTGGCGGGTAAACGCGTCGCCCATCTGAGCTTCGGCGATCTGGGAGGCGGCATCAGCCCGTTCCCGCATCCGACGATCTTCCGCAGGACGAGCACGAGCGTCTGCTGGTCGATCGTCTGACCGCGGCCGGCGTCAAGGTCGAGCGCACGACCGAACTGGTCGGATTCGAGGAAACCGATAAAGGGGTGCGCGGGCGTCTGAAACGGGCCGACGGATCGGAAGAGATTTCGAGGCGGCCTATATCGCCGGCTGCGACGGAGCACATTCCGCCGTGCGCGAGGGCGTGAAGATTGGTTTCCCGGGCGGCTCGTACGCGCATCTGTTTTACGTCGCCGATGTGGAAGCGAGCGGACCGGCGATCAATGGCGAGGTCAACGTCGATTTCGATCCGTCGGATTTTCTCGCGGTCTTTCCGCTCAAGGAGAAGGGGCGCGCGCGCCTCATCGGGATGGTGCGGGAGGACGCCGAGCATCGACGCGAGAACCTCTCCTGGACGGACGTGAGCACGCAGGTGGTGGAGCGGATGCGCATCAACGTCGCGCGCGTGAACTGGTTCTCGACCTACCGCGTACACCATCGAGTAGCCGACCATTTTCGCCAGGGGCGGGCGTTCTTACTCGGCGACGCGGCGCATATCCACAGTCCGGTGGGAGGGCAGGGGATGAACACCGGCATCGGTGATGCGATAAATCTCGCGTGGAAACTTGCCGCGGTTATCCACCGACGCGCGAGTGTGGAGTTGCTCGACAGTTACGAGCCGGAACGAATCGCCTTCGCGCGACGCCTGGTGGCGACTACCGATCGCGCGTTCACCGGCGTGACGAGCCGTGGAACGATCGCCCGGCGAGTGCGGATGGACATCATGCCGCGCTTGCTACCATTACTTTTCAGGCTTGCGCCGATGCGACGGTTCGCCTTCCGCAGTATTTCGCAGACGGGGATAAATTATCGCGGGAGCGCCCTCAGCGAGGGTCGCGCCGGTACCGTCCACGGCGGTGATCGGTTGCCGTGGGTAAAGGCGGAGCTCAACGGCACCGCCGGCGACAACTTCGCCCCGCTGGTCGCGGTTGACTGGCAGGTCCATGTCTATGGCGACGCCGCCTCCGAAATCAGGGTGGCGTGCGCCGCGCGAGGCTTGCCGCTGCACGTTTTTCCCTGGCTTCCGGCGACGGCGCGCGCGGGTTTGCAGCGAAACGCCGCCTACCTGGTGCGTCCCGACGGCTATGTCGCGCTCGCGCATCCCGAGGGGAACGCCAGGGCGATCGCGTCATATCTCGACGCGCGCAGGATTACTCCACTCTCGAGCCCGCGATGACTAGTCAGTCCACCTTTCCGGGTGGAAGCCACGGCTTATTCAGTACCCGACGCACCATCGGAGCGAACGTGCTTATCGGCTCGTTGCGATAGGCCGGATCGAATGAGATTTCGTCATACTTCGCGCAGAAATCCACCGTTGGTTGATACCACGGCTCATGCTTGAACTGGTCTCGCGCGTTGGGGTCAAGGCCCAGATGGCGCGCGTAGAAATAGGTCTGAAAGAGGCCATGATACTTGAGCAGGTTGTAATGGACCGTCGAAATGAAGGGTCGCAGGATTGAAGCCGCGATCTCACCATGATTCATCGGACCGAGCGATTCTCCGATATCATGGAACAGTGCGACTACGATTAGCTCTTCGTCGGCGCCGTCACGCAACGCGCGCGTGGCAGCCTGGAGGCTGTGACCGCGGCGATTTAAGTTGTAGGCCTGATCGGCGGAAAGATCGTTGACCATCGTCATCAGACTGTCGGGAAGGTCGGCGAGCGTTTTCTCATGGACTCGCTTGAGGATCTGAAAATCCTCGTCGCTCCCCTGGTCCATCCGGCGGAAATGCATCTTCTCCACGAACTGCCACCTCCCTCACACGATAGTGAATTCAGCCCTGGCTCACGGAAATCAAAGCGAAGTGCCTGGTATGATTCAAGCCCTGCCAAAAGGACAAAGTGGAAGGCGGGAGAGAAAGAACGGTCGCACGAGCGTGAACGAATCACAAAAAGTCCGGCCGAGGATTCTCGACCGGACTAGCTAGTCAGAACTATTCGCCGGCTTCAGCGGTTACTTAGACTGGCGTGCTCTCACTACTTGTGAGATTCTTCGTGGCCTTTCTTGCCATGTTCCACCGCGTCGTTGCCATGCTCACGGGCCTTGTTGGCATGGTCCTTCGCCTTGTCGTGATCGCCGGCCTCGTGATGCGTTGCCGCGGCGTGATGATGTTTCGCGGCCTCATGATGCTTTTCGGCTGCGTCCATGTGATGTTTCGAAGCAGAATGTTTGAGTGGCATAGATTCTCCTTTTGACTTCCGGTTTATAGTTGCGTGGCCGGAATATTTTCATACCTTTGTGAAAACTGATTAGTCTTGCTGTTAAGGATTCGAGTAAGTGGTCGTGGTGGTGCGCTTGGTCGTACCATCATCGTTCGAGGTGGTCGTGCTGGTGGTGGTCTGCGCTGTCGGATCGCCAGGCACCGGCGCAGTCGTCACCACGGCGGGAGCGGGCGCGACGACGACCGGCGGCGTCTCTTTCACCGTTCTATTGAAGCAGCCCGCTAAAAGAACGAACGAGAAACCAATTAGTGCGCGACAGAGTACCTTTTTCATAGTCACTTCCTTTCTTTACAGCCTCAGGACTTCAGGGTCTTGCTTATTGAAGGACGCGATAGTCATGCCAGCGGCGAGCGAATGAAATGGTCGAGCTTATCGGCTGATTACGGTCGGAAGACGGCAAGAATTACTTGCCAATAACGCAGGATTAAAGCGTCTAGCTCGACGCTTTCTGGATGAAACTGAGTAGGACCGGGTAGGGATCGATCGGAGTTCCCTTCCACCATCGTTTGTCCGGCCCCAGCCGATCGATGGCGAGATGTAGTTGCGGCGCGTCCGGCGCGGCGTTACCGGTGGTGCCGACGTATCCCAGGATTTGCCCGTGCTTCACCGCCATGGACTCGTGTAATCCGTCGGCATAGCGGTCGAGGTGCGCATAGTAGTAGCAATAGGTCTCGCTGCTATCGAACTCGTAAATTGTGATTCCACCCGCATGGCTGGTGAAGAGCTTATGGATCGTGCCGTCGACTACCGCATGGATCGGAGTTCCATGCGCCTCCATGATATCGATCGCCTGGTGGCGATGGCCGTGATGAATCTCGTTGAAGCTTTCGTGCAGCTGCGACGCTTTTAACCCGGGGAACGGCGAGGCGGTAATGACGGGAGAATCTTGCGGGGTCGACTGGGCGATACTCGACTGCGCGACCAGGGTCGCCGTCGAAGACACGTTGACGATGGAGACCGCCGCCATCAGGGCCGTGGAGAGCATCAGCAGATAGGTCAAGTGGTTTTTCATACGTTCTCCGGCGAGGAACCTGCTGTCCCGTCGGCCCCTTTTCTCGAGGTGACCGCGGGCGATGATGCAAGTCTTTTGTAGCCAGCCTCGTGCCTAACCGGCTACGCCGGGAAGCCAGGGAACCTTGTTGCGCCCGCGCCCGGGTTGGCTGTTCGGGCGACCGGTGTTCATGTCGCCCGATTTTCGTCTAAAATCACTCCGACGACGCCGGATCGTTGCCTTGGACGTGACCTGGTATGGGTCGCCGGAAGACTGGTGGGAAATGTTCGATGGCTGCGGGCTGAATTTCGGCGCAGGATTATCGTCTGAAGATTAGACAGTTTCGCCAGAGCCGTACAAATTGAAGTTCGGCTCGGCCATTCAGGAGGGATGCATGGGTAGGACTATCGCTGCCGTCGCCGGCGGCGTGGCATTAGGAATCGCCGTCGCTTTCGCAAATGCCGGCGCATTTCAATTTCCGTGGGGTTCCGGCGATGAACCTGCCAAGCCTCATTCTGCTGCGCCACCGCCTCATACGATGACCGCGCAGACCCATCTGCCGGCGCCCGCAAACGCCCCCGAGCCGACCGAAAAGGGCATTGCGCTGCCGACCTGGGCGCCGCTGGTCAAGCATGTGATGCCGACCGTGGTGAATGTCGCAGTGACCCAGGAGGTCAAGTCGTCGGATCCCTCGATGGGTGGTCCTGAGGAAGGTCCCGGCGGCGGTGAAGGTGAGGGAGGCGGTGGTGGCGGAGGAGGCGGCGGCGGAGCAAATCCCTTCGGCGGCCAGGGAGGGCCCAGCCCCTTTGGAGGTGGCCAGGATCCCTTCGAGCAGTTCCGCCATTTCTTCGGCCAGATGCCGCGACAGTACAAGGAACATGGTCTCGGATCGGGCGTAATTGTCACTCCGGACGGCTATATCCTGACCAATAATCACGTCGTCGGCAGCGCTGACGAAATTCACGTGACCCTGATGGATAAGCGGGAGTTCACCGCGAAGGTCGTCGGCAAAGACCCCAAGACCGACCTTGCGCTGATTAAAATCGACACCAACGAGACCCTGCCGTACGCCTCCCTGGGCAATTCCAACAAGGCCGAGGTGGGAGACTGGGTTCTGGCAATCGGCAGCCCCTTCGGCTTCAACCTGACTGTTACGTCCGGAATTATCAGCGCCAAGGGGCGCGCGCTGGGCGGTAACTACGACAATTTCATCCAGACCGACGCTTCGATTAACCCTGGTAACTCAGGCGGTCCGTTGTTCGACACCCAGGGTCAGGTCATCGGTATCAACACCGCGATCTACAGCAGCACCGGCAGTAACGCCGGTATCGGCTTCGCGATCCCGATCGACCTCGCCAAAAACGTGATGGACCAGCTGCGGACTCATGGCCGGGTGGTTCGCGGATGGCTGGGCGTGGAGATCCAGGAAGTCACTCCCGCGCTGGCCCAATCGTTTGGCCTGCCGCAACCTGTCGGCGCCCTGGTCGCCGGCGTGGACAAGACCGGTCCGGCGTTCAAAGCCGGGATCCAACGTGGCGATATCATCGTCAAGTTTGCCGGCGATGTAGTTCATGACGAGCACGAACTGCCGGAATTGGTCGCGCAGACCGCGATCGGCAAGAAAGTCCCGGTCGAGGTAATCCGCGGCGGTAAACACACCACGATCGAAGTGACGGTGGCGGAGCTCAAAGAGCAACAGCTCGCGAGCGCCGAAGAGGCCGGTGCGGCCGGATCGAATTGGGGATTGACCGTGCAGGATCTGACCCCCGATATCGCCCACCAGATCGGCATTCCGAACGCCGGCAAGGGCGTGGTGATCCGCAGCATCAAGCCGGACTCTCCGGCGGCGGATGCCGGCCTGCAGCCCGGCGACCTTATCCTCGAAGTTGACCATCAGAAGGTTGGAACGGCGGACGACTTCGCAACTCTGGCCAAGGGTGCACAGAAGAACAAGAAATCGGCGCTGCTGTTGGTCCAGCGCGGCGACTCGACGCTCTATACGGTGATCAATCCGGAGAGCTGACCCCGACCTAGATTTGCAACCGCCTCGACGCACATGGAGACCACCTGGTCTCCATGTGCAATTTTTCACCCTTACCATGTTCGCGCACAGCAGCTATGACGTAGTGATCGCGGGCGCGGGGCCTGCGGGTATCGCGACCGCGCTGTTTCTGGTCGAGCGCGACCATCGGCTCGCGCGTCGAATCGCAATCGTCGAGAAAAGCCGGCATCCGCGGCCGAAAATCTGTGCGGGGGGCCTGATTCCTCGCACGATCAGAGCGCTCCAGGAATTAGACCTACCGATCGAGGGATGTGCAGTCGAAGTTTTCAACGTTACGGCGCGGTCGGAGACCGGCATTACGAACTTGAGTGATACGAGCCAGCCGCTATGCACGATCGTCCGACGCGATGAGTTCGACGCGGGCCTCGCTCATGCGGCGCGTGAGCGTGGGATCGAGATTGTCGAGGAGACGCGGGTGATCGACGCGAGGCAGGACGACAGCGGCGTCCAGATCGTGACGGATCGCGGCAAGCTCGAAGCTTCAATCCTGGTTGGCGCGGACGGCAGCGGCAGTCGCGTTCGTAGCGCACTGTTCGGGCGTTGCAAAGATAATGTGGGGCGGGCCGTGATGGTTGAGCTGCCTGTTGAGGCCGCGCGGACGCGGGAATTCGTCGAGAACCGCTATTTCTTCGACTTCAACTGCGTGCGCGCCGGAGTGCGCGGTTATAGCTGGTCGTTCCCATGCGTAATCGACGGCAGACCACATCTTAACCTCGGGATCTACGACCAGTGTCCACGTCGCGCAGTCGTCCCCGGTCAGAAAAAGCCGGCGCTGTTGGAAGAGTTGCGCGCGGCATTTCCGGAGGTCGACCTTGGACGTCAGGGCGATCGCTCGCTGCGCTTCAAGTCGTTTCCGATTCGATGGTACGACTCGACGAGCCGTTATGAATCGGGCCGAACGATCCTCGCCGGCGACGCCGCGGGTGCGGAGCCATTGATGGGCGAGGGGATTTCGAGCGCCTTCGAACATGGCAAGATCGCGGCGGACGCGATCACGCGTTTCCTCGAGGGCGAGCAGGGCTCGCTCGCCTGGTATGGTCGCGAACTCCATCGCGGGACAATCGGTCGCAAGTTGCGACGCTTGGGTTTCGCCGCGCGCCGACTCTACGGGCCGCATCATCGCTGGTATTTTCGCATCGCGGGGATGAGCCGGCAGATGCAGTCGATTGGCCTGGATTGGTACAACGGTGCGCATCGGATGGATGAAGCCTCGATCGCACGGGCGGTCGGCCTGTGGATATCTGCTGTTTTATCGGGCAGCCGCAATAGCATAGTATCGCCGATGCGGCGGCATACCGCCGCGAACCAATGTCTCCACGCGACCACGATCAAAAAATAAAGCGCAAGCGAAGATCGTCCTCGGCGGGTTTCGTGCGGATGCCTCAGCGGCGGCGTCGCAAGCCCAATCCGGCCACGCGGACCGCGCTGCTGGTCCTGATCGCGCTTCTGCTGGCCGGAGCGATCGTGCGGCGCGTCCTGATGCCACGCAATCTAGTCGGCTACAGCAGCCGGAATCCCTACCGGCATCTCTCGTCGGGCGAGGATTTAACGCCTGAAGATAACCGCACGCTCAACAATACGATTCGTGATCGCTCGCAATAGCCGACGCAGCTACACTTCGAGCTCGATCACGCGATGGTCGCGTTTGTGAAAGTCGAGCACTTCAACATAAGGACGCATCGACGGGATCTTGTCCATCCTCATCTCTTCGTCGATACGGCTGGTCCCTTCTCCGGGATTCTTGCGAGTGACATTGATGAACTCGCATTCGGCGCCGAGCGCGACTGCATAGTGCCACACGCCTTTATCGATGAAGGCAGCCTGACCGGGCTCCACGAAGAAAGCCGCCAGCCGGGTGTAGTCGACTTCGTAATTGTCGTGGCCGTCTGCGCGATTACGCGGCGCGGGGGCGACTACCAGAGCCATCGTTCCACGAACCGGGATGAAGGTCTGATTGTAGGAGAAGTGGGTGGCCATCATGCTGATGCGGCGTGGATTGGTGGGGCGCTTTAGCCTGAGCAGTTCGATCGCGACGCGTCCCTCGCCGGGCTCGACTTCGGGAAAAATCGGCTGCTTCGTCTCGAGCATCCTGCCGTATGGGGTGAAGGCAGCCACGGTAATCGGCACAATTTTGAGCTTGATGGTCTGGTCGTCCATCGGCGGCTACCTCCCGATTAGGAGCCCGAATGGGCTGCGCATCTGGTCGAATTCGTCGAACAGAAACAGGTTAGGACGTGACTCGGATTCTTTACAAGGCCACCCGCTCTCTACGTCCGGCGACTTTTTCGGTCGTCGAATCGGGACGGCGGGTGCGCGCGCTAAGTATGCAGCGTTAAGAATGTCACGACGGTATAATTCGGGCATGGCTTGGCTGCAAACCAGCGATGATCTCGGTTTCAAGGTTGAAATAGCGCGACAGCCCGAACGAATCGTCTCGCTCGTACCGAGCTGGACGGAGACTTTGTTCGCACTCGGGCTGGGGCGCGAGATCGTCGGGGTGACGCGATTTTGCGTAGAGCCGGCGTCGGCGGTCGCGTCGGTGACAAAGGTCGGCGGCACCAAGAATCCCGACGTCAAGAAAATCGTCGAGCTGCAGCCTGACCTGGTGATAGCCAACGCGGAAGAGAACCGGCGCGAGGATATCGAACAACTGCGCACGGCCGGAGTGGCGGTATTCACAACCTATCCGCGCAAGATCAGTGCGGCGGTCGAGTCGCTGCTGAAACTTGGGACGGTGGTTGCGCGCGCGGCGGAGGCGGGCGCGATGGTGCGCGAAATCGTGCGCGCGATAAGCGAGATCGAGACCAGCGTCGGCGTCTGGAGCAAGCTTCGCTTTCGGGTCTTCTGTCCGATCTGGAAAAATCCGTGGATGAGCTTCAACGCCGATACCTATGCGCATGACGTTCTGCGGATGCTCGGCTATAGCAACGTTTTTGCGAACGCCGGCGAACGTTATCCGCGCACGACATTGGCCGAGGCGGTCGAGTTGCGGCCGGACTTCGTGCTGTTGCCCGATGAACCCTACGAATTCAGCGCGCGCGATATCGAGGAGTTGAAACCGCAGCTACCCGCGGCGTTGAGCCGGCGCATGGTCCTGATCAATGGGCGCGATCTGCACTGGTACGGTGCGCACATGGTGACCGGGCTCAAGTCGTTGAGCGCGTTGCTCTCGCGCGTGCGTGCTTCCGCGGTATAGAGCGGGATTCGACCACCCGTCGAATCCGCCAGATTGCACAGGCGGGCCAAACATTCTAAAGAAAAGACATCGCCTCGGGCGACGCTTCCGCGGCCACTTCCGGCGCGGAAAGTCTTTTCGAACCGCAAGGAGATGACAATGGCCGGACCCGCGCCGCTCAATGGGATCAAGATTCTTGATTTGACGAAACTCGCCCCCGGACCGCATTGCACGATGATCCTGGGTGACCTTGGCGCCGATATTATCCGGGTCGAAGAACCGGGTGAGCCGACCGGACGGCGCGCCGAGCAGGCGGGTGGTTCCAAAGTGGCGGCGCCGCGGCCGAGTTCCGCACCGACCAATGCGCTCGCGCGCAACAAGCGATCGATTGCGCTCAACTTGAAGAGTGGGCCGGGCAAAGAGATTTATGTGCGATTGGCGCAACGCAGCGATGTGATCGTCGAGGAGTTTCGTCCGGGCGTGGCGAAGCGGCTCGGCGTCGACTACGAAACGCTGTGCACGCGCAATCCGCGATTGATCTACTGCGCGGTGACGGGTTTTGGACAGAACGGCCCGTATCGCGACCTGGTCGGGCACGACCTCAACTATATCGCGACGTCGGGCGCTCTTTCGTTAATCGGACGCCAGGGACAACTGCCGACGATTCCGCTCAATCTGCTGGCTGATTATGCCGGCGGCGGAATGCATGCCGCGATCGGCGTGCTGGCGGCGCTCCTCGCGCGGCATCAGACCGGCCGCGGCCAGTATGTCGATATAGCGATGCTGGACGGCACGATGCTGCTGCTGGCGCAGGCGCTATCCGCCTATTATGGGAATCACAAAATACCGCAACGCGGGACAATGCCGGTGGACGGTGGCGCGCCCTTCTACAACATGTACGAGACCAAGGACGGCAAGATCATTACTATCGGATCGATGGAGCCGTGGTTTTACGCCAATCTCTGTCGCGCGCTCAAATGCGAGCAGTTCATGTCCGATCAATACAACCGCGCGAAATGGCCGGAGATGCACGAGGAGTTCACCAAGATCTTCAAGACCCGCACGCGCGACGAATGGTGGGATCTGCTGACCAAGGCCGATATCTGCACCGGCAAGATGCTGACGCTGGACGAACTCGAGAATGATCCGCAAATTCGCGCCCGCAACATGATCGTTGAAGTTGAGACGCCGGACGGTGGCAAGGTCAAACAGGTCGGAGTTTCGGTGAAACTCTCCGATACGCCGGGCTCGATCCGGTCGCTTGCGCCCAAACTGGGGCAGCATACCGATGCGATCCTGGCGGACCTCGGCTACAGCGCCGAGGACGCCGCGCGCTGGCGTGCGGAAGGCGCGGTCAAATAGCGAACGCGAATTTAGTATCGAGGGACCGCAAGCAGCGGGGTGGCGATGGCCGAGCAACCGGTAATGTTCATGAAGAGTCCTTACGCGCCGATCGTAATCGATCGGGCGGAGGGCCCGTGGTTGTATACCAACGACGGCCGCAAGGTCCTCGACGCCGGGGCCGGCGCGGTGGTGGTGAATATCGGGCAGGGGCGCGAGGAGATCGCGCGCCTGGCCGCGGAAGAGGTGAGCCGCCTCAACTATGTTTTGCCGGTCTGGTCGACGACTGAGCGCGAGCGCTTGACGGCGCGCTTGTCGCGCTGGACGCCGCCAGGGGTGAATCGCTTTTTTTTCACCAGTGGCGGATCGGAGGCGGTCGAGGCCGCAATCAAGTTCGCGCTGATGTACCAAAAGGTGAAGGGCCGGCCGACGCGAAAGAAAATTATCTCGCGCTGGCTCTCGTATCACGGCAATACGCTCGGCGCGCTATCGGTCGGCGGCAACCTGGGACGCCGCGCCGACTACGAGGCGGTGCTGTTCGACTGGCCGCATATCGATCCGCCCTATTGTTATCGTTGTCCATGGAACAAGACCTATCCCGGGTGCGGGATCGACTGTGCGCAGGCGCTGGAGCAGGAGATCGCCCGCCAGGGTGCGGATTCGATCGCCGCTTTTATCGCCGAGCCGATGATGGGAGCGACAGCGGGCGCCGTTCCGCCGGTCAAGGAATATTGGCCGATGATCGCCGAGATCTGTCGGCGCAATGGAATCCTGCTTATTGCCGATGAGGTCATGACGGGGTTCGGCCGTACCGGCAAACGTTTCGCCGTCGATCACTGGAACCTGATTCCCGACGTGCTGATCGGCGGAAAAGGGCTGACCGGCGGCTATATGCCGATGGGGATGATTGCGGTCGAGGAAAAGATCGTCGAGGAGTGCGAAGCTGCGCACGCCGACTTCATGTTCTATACCTACAGCGCTCATCCGCTTGCCTGCGCGATCGCGGACAAGGTGCTCGAGATCATGGAACGGGAGCGTTTGGTGGAGCGCTCCGCGGCGTTGGGCGCGCGCTTGGGCGCGCAGCTCAAGGAGGAGCTGTCGGGTCATCCGATGGTTGGCGATATCCGCGGCGAGGGCCTGTTCTGGGGAATCGAGTTGGTGCGCGATCGCGCTACGCGTACGCCTTACCCGCCGGATTTGCGGCTGACCAATAGGGTACTGGCGGCGGCGCTAAAGCACGGACTGTTTCTCTATCCTTCGTCGGGAATGGCCGGGCGCGAGGCGGGAGGCGATGCGATTATGGCAACGCCGCCGTTCGTAATCGGCAACGACGAGATTGATTTTATCGTGCGCAACCTCCGCACTGCACTGGACGAAGTACTGCCCAACGTCTAGCGCGACTCGCAGCTAACCGCGGAGGCTGCGGCTGAGCGCGTCTCCATCCAGACGCCAGGTAGTCCAACTATCGAGCGGACGCGCGCCGTGCTCGCGGTAGAAGCCTTGCGCGGGCGTGTTCCAGTTGAGCACCGCCCATTGCATACGGTCCCATCCGCGTTCGACCGTAATTTGCATCAACCGTCGCATCAGGGCGCCGCCCACACCGCGGCCGCGGTAGGCTTCGCGCACGAAGATGTCCTCGAGATAGAGTCCCGCGCGGCCGCGCCAGGTCGAGTAGTTCCGAAAGAAGAGGGCGAATCCGGCCGCTTCCGCGTCGTACTCCGCTAGCAGGCATTCGAAGGGCGGGTCCGTGCTTTCCATTTGCGTGCGGATTTGCGCCGGCGTCACTTCGACAGCGTCGGGCTCGCGCTCATATTCGGCGAGGCCCCGGATAAATTGCACGATGGTCTCGGCGTCGCGCGGCGCGGCGAAACGGATGGTTAAGGTCATAGAGAAGAGCCTCCGCTGCGAGAACACGGTAGGTGATTAGCGAAACTATCGGAAGAGCCGGGAGGAGCAGCCGGACAAAATTCGGCGCTACTGTTTTTTTGCGGACTGGGCGGCAAGCTCGTCGCGCAGTTTCTTCATTACCTGGCCCAGCGCGCGCGTGTACTGCTGCTTGGTCCAGGC
Source organism: uncultured Pseudomonadota bacterium (assembly GCA_963804355.1). Classification (GTDB taxonomy): domain Bacteria; phylum Desulfobacterota; class Binatia; order Binatales; family Binataceae; genus JASHZA01. The sequence continues at coordinate 39,364 of CAWDQC010000027.1, forward strand.
CTCCTTCGTGCGCATCTTGAGCCATCCGAGCTTGACCGCGTCGGGCTTGTTGCCCATCTCGCCGGTGGAGACTTCGATCACCGCGCGCTCTTCGGTCGTAAGAGTGGCCAGCACCTCGCGTTTGAGGTTCTGGAGAAATCCACTCTTGAGATCGATGTCGACTTTGATCGAACGCGCCGCCATTGTCGGAGCGTAGATCATCGCGCACTATTGCTCAACCGCATCGCCACCGGCGATACTCGCGAACGACGAGGAAAACGCAGATGAAACACTTCAAAGTCGAACAACAGGATCAGGTTCAGATTTGGACCATGAGCAATCCGCCGATGAACTACATGGTGGCGCCGCTGGCGGGCGAACTATTGCAGTTGTTGGGCAAGGCGGAGACGGACACCAACACGCGCGTGATCGTGATCACGGGCGGTCTCGAGGGCAAATTCATTACGCACTACAGCGTCGATGAACTGGCGGGAATGGCTGCCGATCCGGTCGAATGCGCGCGCGTCTTTCCGGAGATGGAGGCGGGATTCCATCGCATGCTGAACCGGCTGATGCTCCTGCCGCAGGCCGTTATCGCCGCGATCAACGGCGATTGCATGGGCGGAGGCTACGAACTGGCGCTGGCCTGCGACTTACGACTGGCGGCGGATGGCCCCTTCCAAATTGGCTTGCCGGAAGCGACGTTGGGAATCCTTCCTGGAGGCGGCGGGACGCAGCGTCTGCCCCGTTTGATCGGTCGTGGACGCGCGCTCGAGGTCATGCTCTTCGGTAACGTCTACAGCCCGCGCGAGGCCGAGCGGATGGGAATGGTGAACCGGGTGCTGGCGCCGGAGACGCTGATGCCGTTCGCATTGTCATGGGCGCGTGCGCTGGCGAAGCGGCCACCGAGGTCGATCGCGGCGATAAAGCGTTCCGTCTACCTGGGCGCCGATCGCGATCTCGACGCCGGGCTCTATATCGAACGCAGCGAGATGCGCGACGTGATGACCACCGAGGACGCGCGCACGTTCATGAACGCCTACAACGCCGAAGTTGCGAAGGATCCGATGGCGGCGCGCAGCAATTTCCTCAACGGATTCGGGATCCCGGAAGCCAAAGGCAAATGAGATCTGATGCTTCGATCGTCGTGATGCTGAAAAACAAAAAAGCTCGCCGTTGATCGGCGAGCTTTTGCTTTTAGCGGTCGTATTGTCTTCCAATCACGGCACCCAGTAGAGCAGCCACAGCGCGGCGATCGATCCGACGATCGCGCCACCGTAACACAGATAGGCCACCACCACTTCGATCTTGCGAATATCGAGTATATCCACCAGCGTGTCCTTCGCGCGGTAGGCGGCGTGAAAGAAGGCCAGCGTGATCAGCACGAACAGATAAACTCGGGTGAGCGGTTGCCGCAGAAGATCGAGCGTCGATTGGTAGCCCGGGTCCGAAATGAAGCCGAGCGGAATCGCGATGCCGTAGAGGAATATCTGGATGGGCAGCAAAAATGCGATGAGAAAACCACCGGTGCCAAATGCCAGCCATCCGAGGGGCCGGTTCGATCTGTGTGCGGGCATCTAGAGAATCCTCAGGATGAAAAGGGCGACGATCGCCGAGGCCCCGATCAGGACGAAGTAGTTCGGCGTCGAGACCATGAAGTCGGGCAGCTCCTGCCCAGCACCTGCCGCATCATCACGCGCGGAACCAGATTGAACCAGGTGACGGCATGCAGTAGCACGAAGGCGAGAGTTATCCCGTTGAGGGTGATAATCAGCGGACTGCGCATCCATGCCTGGAACTGCGCGTAAGCTTCGGGTCCGCTGCTCAAGCGCACAAATCTGTACGAGGATCACCACGGCGAAATACGCGACGAAGAAGCTACTGAGTTCGCGCAAAACGAAGAGCAGATAGGGCCAGCGGTCGAGATACCAGAATGCCGACATCCGCGGGCGATAAGCTTTGGGCTGGTATTGGCTGTACTGCGGCATCGCGGTTACTTGTTTCCCCAGGGCAGGAGCCAGGACTTGAACCATTCCTTGGTCGCGGTGAGCTTGTACTGCTGGATCGCCAGCGACGGGTCGACCCCTTTGGGGCATACCTCGGAGCATTCGCCGATCACGGTGCAGTCCCAGATACCGTCGTGTTGCGAAAGCGCGTCGATACGCTCTTCGGCTCCCTGGTCGCGCGAGTCGAGGTTATAACGCTCGGCCAGGGCAATCGCTGCCGGTCCTGTGAATGACGGATCCAGTCCGTAAACCGGGCAGGCCGCGTAGCACAACATGCAGTTGATGCAGAGCGTATATTGCTTGAATACTTCGAGCTGGTCGGGTTTCTGGATGAACTCGCGCTCGGGCTTGAAGCTATCGTTACGGACCACCCAGGGGCGGACTTTCTGCAATTTGCCGAGAAAGTCCTCCATCTCGATCACGAGATCCTTGATTACCGGGAAATGCTCGAGCGGTCCGACCCGTACCGGGCCGGGCGCGAAGGTGGTCAATAGCGTTTCGCAGGTGAGTTTCGGAACGCCGTTGACCGTCATGCCGCAACTGCCGCAGATGCCCATCCGGCATGACCATCGAAAGCCCAGCGAGCCGTCGAGATTATCCTTGATGTAGTTGAGAGCGTCGAGGATCATCCAGTCGCTGCGCAACGGGACCTCGAAACTCTGGTAGGTCGGTTCGGTATCGCGTTCAGGAAGAAAACGCGCCACTTCCAGGATGATCGTGTCGGCCATCTCTAGTGATCCCTTCCGTAAATCCGTTCGCCCGGCGGCCAGCGCGTGATTACAACCGGTAGATATTCGATTCGCGGTGCGCCTTCGGCGTTCCGATGAACTACCGAGTGGGCGAGATACTTGTTGTCGTCGCGCTTGGGAAAATCACGGCGCTGATGGGCGCCGCGCGATTCCTCGCGGTTGAGCGCGCAGTGGACGATCGTTTCCGCGAGATCGAGCATGAAGCCCAGCTCGAGCGCCTGGGTCAGCTGCGTGTTGAAGGTGTGGGAATGATCATCGAGGGAGATATTCTGGGCGCGCTCCTGCAGCTCACGAATCTTATTGGCGTTTTCCACCAGGCAGCTGCGGTCGCGATAAATGCCGCATCCCTGCTCCATCGAGCGCTGCATCTCTTCTCGAATCTTCGCGATCCTCTCGGTGCCTCCGGTTTTGCGCAGGAATTCCTCTTCCAGACGACGCTCCTCGTCTGCAGCGAGCGCCAGGAGATGATTTCTGTTGGCCGGCCGAGGGCCGTTGGCGATGTACTCCGCCGCCGCATGGCCGGCTCTCCGCCCGAACACGAGCAGCTCGCCGAGGGAGTTCGAACCCAGGCGATTCGAGCCGTTGATACTGACGCAGGCGGCCTCGCCGGCCGCATAGAGTCCTTCGATCGGCGTCGCGGCATGGATATCGGTGTGGACCCCGCCCATCATGTAGTGCTGCACCGGGCGTACGGGAATCGGTTCCCGCACCGGATCGATATTCTCGTACTTGAGACAAAGCTCACGCACCATCGGCAGGCGCGACTCGATCTTGTGCTCGCCGAGATGTCGCAGGTCGAGATGCACGTAGTCGCCATAAGGACCATGGAAGGCGCGGTCTTTTTCGAATTCGCCGAAAATCGCCTGCGAGACGCGATCGCGCGGACCCAGCTCCATGCTGCGAAAAACCGGCGTCGGCGTGGGCTTGCCGAGGTCATAATCCTGGAGAAAGCGGTAATTGTCCTTGTTAAGCAGCCAGCCGCCCTCTGCCCGCGCCGCCTCGGTGATCAGGATTCCCGTAAAGGGCAATCCCGTCGGATGGTACTGGACCATCTCCATGTCCTTGAGCGGCGCGCCCGCGCGATACGCCAGCGCCATCCCGTCACCGGTGCAGATATTGGCATTGGTGGTGAAGGGGAAAATGCGACCGCATCCGCCCGTACAGATGATTACCGCTTTGGCGGTGATAGCGCGGATTTTGCCGGTGCGCAGCTCGATCGCGACGACACCGTGCACCACGCCGTCTTCCACCAGCAAGCGCGTGGCGAAATTTTCGTCGTAACGGGTGATCGAGGTGTATTTAAGCGAAGTCTGGAAGAGGGTGTGGAGCATATGGAAGCCGGTTTTGTCGGCCGCATACCACGTCCTCATCTTCTTCATGCCGCCGAAGGGTCGCACGGAAACCCGTCCGTCCGGCTCGCGACTCCATGGGCATCCCCAATGCTCGAGCTGCAAAAGCTCCTTCGGGACCTCGTTGACGAAGGCCTCGATCGCGTCCTGATCGCCCAGCCAGTCGCTGCCTGAAACGGTGTCGTAGCAATGCTCGTCGAGGGTATCGTCGCGTCCGGCGACGCCGGCGGCCCCACCTTCCGCGGAAACCGTATGGCTTCGCATCGGGTAGACCTTCGATACCATCGCGATATCTATTTTGGGATTGGCTTCAGCAATCGCGATAGCGGCACGCAGGCCCGCACCCCCACCGCCGATTAGCAAAATGTCATGCGAAGACGTTTCCACCAGCGCTCTCCAATCCGGCTTGAATAACCGTTGCCGGCATTAAATACGCTAACCACAGACCCTTCACAATATCAGAAAGGCTTTCGTTGCCCAAAAACGCACGGAGTATAGCGCAGCCGGTTTTGGGTTTCCAATCCCGCTTCCAAATGGCTGCTCGCGATGCCTCGCTATGACTTCCTCAGATTCAGCCGCGAAGATCTTTCGGTCTGCCGCGCGTCCGAACCGGGAATGGAATCGCGGGCCATCCCGGCGAACGAAAAAAAGGCCGGGCACGGCAAATCGCCGCGTCCGGCCATAAGCTCGATAGCGTGCCTTCGGTCGGCCTATGCCGCGCGCCGGGGCCGCGCTACATCCTTCGCCATCATCTTATCAGCAACCGGTGCGAACACCGCCGCGTTGGCATTCTTGATATCGATCGACTCGCTCATGACCATGTCGGCGGTGCCGTTGCGCGACGCGAGTTCCTTGAAGACGCCGGGAAGATCGTTCGTCTCGATCTCATACAGCGCCAAGTATTTGTGAGTCTTTTTCTCCACCGCCGGCTGATCCTCCGCCAACCGGAAACGCTGCGCGCATACCATGCCGGGGATATTCAGAACGTCGGGCAGATGCTGTTTGTTGTACCATTCATTGTACTCGGCTTCCTTGCCGGGCACCGGGTTGGTCAATACTACGAACGTGTACTTTGCCATATCGATCTCCTTCGCGAGTTCGCCCGCGTCCTGAATGAATCTTCGGACCCTGGCGCGATTCTAGTCCGCTCTCAGCAAAACTGTCCAATCTCCATCGCGTCAGATTACGCCGGCGTCGCGGAGCGTCCCGATCTCCTCCCAGGAATAACCAGCCTCGATCAGAATTTCCTCTGTATGCTGACCGTGCTCCGGGGCCGGTTGCGCCTCGTGGGCGATTTCGCCATTCAACGACACCGGACAACCGGTGACTGTGATCTTGCCCGCCACGGGATGCTCGAGGTCCATCAGGTAACCATTGACGCGCGCCTGTTCGCTCGCCAGCACCTGCTGATGAGTCGCAACCTCGGTCACCAGGATGTCGGCGGCGGTTAGTTCCTCGAGCCATTCAGCCGTCGTTTTGGCCGGGAAGATCTTGTCGAGTATCGCCTCGATCTTCGTACCGTGAAAATTACGCGTTGCGTTATCGCTACATTCGGGATCGTTCTGCACATTCTCGATTCCCATGATCTTGCAAAAACGCTCCCAACGCTGATCGTCTACGCCCGCGATGCATATAAAGCCGTCCTTGGTGCGGAAGCCGCCCCAGACGCCGTGCAGGAACGGATGTCCCCGGCCGGCACGATCCGGCTCGGTACCGGTTAGCGACGCGTAGTTAAGCTCGAAGCCTTGCGCCGCGATCATCGTGCCGTATATCGACGCGTCTACGCGCTGGCCTTCGCCCGTACGCTCACGTGCATAAAGTGCCGCCAGGACTCCGCCCGCCAGGGTCAACGCGCCCGCCTGGTCGGCGATTGCCGCTCCCGCGGCGAGTGGCGGATCGGTCGGCATCCCCGTCTTCGACATCAGCCCACTGGCCGCTTGCGCCAGGGTGTCGCGGCTCGGCCGCATCCGCCACGGTCCCTTGGGCCCCCACGAACTCGCTTGTGCGAAAATGATACGCGGGTTTATCTTCCGCAACTCCTCATAGCCGAGACCCAAACGGTCGAGCACGCCGGGACGATAGTTCGTCAGGATTACGTCGTGGACCTTCGCCAGCCGCCGCACTATCTCGATACCTTCGGGCTTCTTCAGGTCGACCGTGATGCTGCGTTTGCCGCGGTTCATCGCGGTGAAGTAATGCGAGACCGCTCCGTTCTTAACGTCGGGGCCGCCGATCAGTTGCGCCAGCAGCCACCGGCTGAGATCGCCCGTCTCGCGGTTTTCGACCTTGGTGATTTCGGCGCCCAGATCCGACAGGAACAACCCCGCAAACGGTCCCTGAATCTCCTGGGCGATCTCGATGACTTTGATTCCTTCGAGCGGCTTGCTCATCGATTGCAGCTCCTAAACTGGCTTTTCGCAGACATTTTACCCGCGGCGGCGCATTATCACGCGCTACGCCGCATATCACAAGCATGCATCAGCCGCGCGTTAAGGTGAACCGCAAAAGGGCACCTCCAGTCGATCCGATGCGACCCAGATGTCGAATCGCGAACCAGCGTTATCGCATTTGGGTCGATATTTTTTGGCGACTGCGAGGCGGCTCGGTAAGCTGGGCGCCCATGGAGCCGAGCATCTACGAATTCCCCGATATTTTTCGCCGGGTGCACATGGAGCAGCCCGGCGAGATCGAGCGCGAGACCGACTTTATGCGTTCCGTCTGGCGACGTCATATGAAGCGCCCGGTCCGTCGCGTCCTCGATATCGCCGCTGGTAATTCGCCCCATGGACAAATCCTCGCCCGGGCGGGTATCGCCGTGGCTGGTGTCGATCGTTCGCCCACGATGATCGCGGCGGGACGGCGGGAGTCGCAGGGAATCGATCGAATAGCCTTCTATCGCCGGCGCATCGAGAATTTCCGCTTGCCGGAGCCCCTCTTCGATGCCGCCTTTTTCATGTCCGAAACCTTCCCGGTAATGACGCGCAACGACGACTTGATGTCACACTTTAAGTCGGTAGCGAGGCTGTTGCGCGTCGGCGGCCTCTACTGCGTCGATATCGATCGCCATGACGGCGTCGAATTGCTGCGCGAGCGCAGGCTCTGGCGATCGCGCAAAGTCAGGGTAGGGCGAACGCGAGTATCGGTGCGCGAATATCATCGGCCGATCGCATGGCATCAAGCGATGCATTCAATTTACGAGCTCGAGTGCACCATCAAATTTCCCGATCGCACCGTGGTCACCCGCGACTTCATCCCGGTGCGCTATATCATTCCACCTTTGATGGAGCTGGCGGCGCGCGCCTCCGGATGCTTCGAGATGATCGCCGCCTACAGCGACTTGTCGTTTACGACGCCAATCGAGCAATGCTACGGCCGCTGGATGGCAGTGCTGCGGCGAACTAAAAGCTGACTTCGCGGATAGGAACGCGGGTTAGCCGACTCCCTTCAGATGGTCGATCATGTCGGTAACCTCGACACGCCATTTGGCGGCGTGCCCGTGTGGATTTTCGTCGCGGCGCAGGATTTGGATCGAGCCCAATTCGATTATTGGAGCGACTTCAGCCAGCCGCTGAGTGATCGCACGGATCACCCCGCGATGCGCGACGATCAAGACGATCGAAGCGGCGGCGTCACAAAGTTCAAGTACGCGTTCAATCCCGCAGCCGACCCGTTCCTTGAAGGCCGCACGGCTCTCTCCTCGCGGATAAGTAAAGTTCGGATCGAGCCGATCACGGTTCCATCGTTCGAACTCGATCGGATGACGCTCGCGAATCTCCTCGGCGGTCAATCCTTCGAATAGGCCGAAGTCCACTTCAACGAATTCTTCAATCTCCAATACGGAGGCGGAGGCACCCGCGATCAAGCGCGCCCCTTCGGTCGCCCGGCACAGGGGACTCGCGAAAACTGCGTCGAAATGATTTCCGTGCAAGTTCAGCTTAAGCCATTTCGCCACTGCGAGCATCTGCGCCCTGCCGAAGTCGGATAATGGTACGTCAGTGCGTCCGAAGTAGCGGATACTCGAATTGCCGACGGTCTCGCCGTGGCGCACCAGGATTAGACGTCCACCCAGCGTCATCGTCAATTAATCGAGAGGATTCATCAGGAGGCCGGTCAGCAGTTTCGGATGAAAGTAGGTGGATTTTTCCGGCATGGTCGCGCCGGCCCCGCACACCCGTTCAACGTCGTTCACCGTCGGCGGATTCATCAGGAACGCACCTGCTGACGTGCCCGCGCTGACCGCCGCGAGCGCGCCGTCGGCGTCGATGGTGTACTCGATATTCCCACCTGCACGAATCGCTTCCGGCTTCAGGCTGAAAATTCGGTCGAGCACCAGTGCGTGGAGAATCGAAACATCCAGTTCGCGCACCGCCTGCGATGCGTTCGGGAGTGCGTTCTTTAAGGCATCGTGATTGCGCAGTCGCAGAATTCTCAGCGTACGATCGCCGCGCAAGGCGACACCGAGGGCTCCGCGGCCACCTGCGGCCAGCGCCCGCTTCAGATCGCCGGGATCGTCGTAGCTATCGATGCGGAAGGTCTCGCGGGCGGGCGCATCGAACGTCGCGATTGCCTCCGCGAGTAACTCTCGCACCAGCCGATGCGTCGGTAGAATCACCAGGCCCGGATCGTCGAAGGCCACCAGTGTCATCATCACATAGTCAAAAGGCGCGATCGCATCGGCCTCCGGCCCCGCTTCCGCACGTCTCCGCCTGCGATACTCGAGCGCGGTCTCGTAGCGATGATGCCCGTCGGCGATCAATATTCGCGCGTCTGCAAGCGCTCGCTGCACTATCGCGATCTCGCTGACCAAATCGATGGAGCGCACTTCATTGCGGATCCCGAGATCGTCGGTTACCTCGAGCATTGCCGGGCGCGCGCCGACTTCTCGCACCAGATCGGCGAGTTCTCTATCTCCCGACGGGAATAGCCCGAAAATTGGACTGATATTTGTGCGCGTCGCGGTGAGCAGGCGCAGGCGATCTTCTTTGGCCTTTGGAAAGGTTCGTTCGTGCGGGAGAATACGCCCCGCCGTGAATTCCTCGAGCCGGACTCGCGCGATCAATCCGTGGCGTGACAGTTCGCGTCCATCGAGGTCGAATTTCTGCGTGTATGAATAGATCGCCGGTCGTCCCGCGCGCGCGAGGATTCCATCGACGACCCATTGATGCATCGTTGACGCCGCCGCCGCGTAAGGATCGCCTTCGCGATTGAGCTCGAGCCGCACCACGTTGTACGGATTGCGGGCGTATAGTTCGTTCTGGCGTTTGGAATCAATCAGGTCGTAGGGCGGCGCAATCAGCTCCTTGAGATTGCCACCGCGCTTGCGATCGAAAAGCATCGCGGTGAAGGGTTCGAGTCGTTGCCCCAGCGGATTCATCGGCGAACCCCGTCAAGTGCCGAGTTGATGGCGTCCTCGCTGATCGCACCCGCGCGAACTATGCGCACTCCCGCGGCTTCGAAGGCAACTACGGTACTGGGTGCACCGCCGGCCAACGTTCCATCCCTCGAGATACACTTTGACGCGTCCGCCGAGTGCGCTCCTGGCTTGTGCCACCGTAACCGCGGGCGGATCGCCCGACAGATTGGCGCTGGTTGCGGTGATCGGATGTCCCAATCCGGCCGCAAGCGCGCACGCGATCGGATGAGACGAAACGCGCACGCCGATTCCACCGTCGGGACCGAGCAGAGACGGTCCGAAACCGTCGCGCGCCGGCAGCACCAGCGTCAACGGTCCCGGCCAGAATTTTTCGGCGAGCACTAGCGCCGCTTTCGGAACTTCCCGCGCAATCGCAAACGCGGAGGCAGTATCGGCTGCGATTAACGCGACCGCCTTTGCCGCTTCACGTCCTTTCACCGCAAAGAGTCGATTGAGCGCGACGTCGGAGTAAGGATCTGCCGCAAGGCCGTAAAAGGTTTCGGTGGGATAGACCACCAATTCCGCGTTCGCGTATTGCCGCGATCGCTTCGGCAAGTGCGCTCGGTTCTATCGACTCAGTGGTTTGGGCGATTCTGGACAAGTGAGGAGTAATCCCCGTTATCAGCTTTTCTCAATCGCGCGGTTAAGCGCTCGTCGTGCAACGTCGCGGCGCATGTGCTTGCCTTCGAATTCGATCATGTCGGCAGCCTGGTATGCGGCTTCGACCGCCTGTTCCAGCCGGTTCGCCATCGCTGTAACCGCCAGGACGCGTCCGCCGTCGGTAACCAGCCGGCCTTCTCGTTGCGCCGTGCCGGCGTGGAAAACCTTCACCCTTATTTTGTCGAGAGCCCATTGCACCTTATGCTCCGACGGTTCCGCGCCGTCGATTCGATCGAGTCCGCGAATCGGTAGGCCCTTCCGATAGTCACCCGGATAACCGCCCGAGCTCAGCACCACGGAAACCGCGCTACGCGGCGAAAGTTTTACGAAGGCCTCGCGAGCACGTCCTTCAGCGACCGCCAGAAGAGTTTCGGCGAGGTCGCCCTCGAAACGCATCATCAGCGGTTCGCATTCGGGATCGCCGAAACGAGCGTTGAATTCGAGTACATCGATGCGCGTCGCTGTCGACCATCAGGCCGACGAACAGGACCCCGCGAAACGGTGTTCCGCGCGCCGCCATAGTCCGCAGGGTCGGCCGCACCACCTCTTCCATGACGCGCGCCTCGAAGGCTGCGTCGTATCGAGGCACGGGAGTGTACGCGCCCATCCCGCCGGTGTTTGGTCCGCGATCGCCGTCATGGATTGCTTTATGGTCTTGCGCGAATCCGAGCGAGATCGCATCGACGCCGTCGGCGAGCGCGAAAAACGAAAGCTCTTCGCCCACGAGCCGATCCTCTATCACGACGCGTGCACCGGCCGCGCCGAAGCGCCGGGCTTCCATCGCCTCGGCCACTGCTCGCAGGGCGCTGTCGGCGTCCTCACATACGGTGACCCCTTTTCCCAGCGCCAGGCCGTCGGCCTTCACCACCATCGGGGTCTTGCGGCCACGTACATAACGTCCGGCGGCGTCAGCGTCGTCAAATACCTCGAAGTCGGCAGTGGAAATTCCGGCCTCTCGCATTATCGACTTGGCGAAGGCTTTGCTCGCTTCAAGTTGAGTCGCCGCCTTGGAGGGGCCGAAGATGCGCAGTCCCTGGCGTTCGAATTCGTCGACGATTCCCGCCGCGAGCGGATCCTCCGGGCCGACGATCGTCAGGTCGATCGAATTCGTGCGGGCGAAATCGGCGAGGCGCGCGATATCGGTCGGCGCAATATCGACGGGCTGGGCAAGTTGACTGATTCCTGGACTTCCGCCGGTACAAAAGAGCCCCCACACCGTCGGACTTTGGTTAAGCCGCCAGCACAACGAGTGTTCGCGAGCCCCCTTTCCGACGACCAGGACTTTCATCTGTTCAGGTTATCCATGCGGATGATCGCGAAATCGCGATTCTAGTGACGAAAATGGCGCACACCCGTAAAGACCATCGCGAGGCCAAATTTGTCGGCCGCGGCGATGACGTCGGCGTCGCGCATCGCACCGCCCGGTTGGGCGATCGCGGTGGCGCCCGCTTCCGCCGCCAGCGTCGGCCCGTCGGGAAATGGGAAGAGCGCCTCCGAGCACAGCACCGATCCCTTCAAGGAGACGCCGAGGCGCGCGGCTTTTTCACGCGCGGCAAAGACCGGGTCGATCCGCGAGGTGGCGCCGCCGCCGACCGCCAGGGTGCGATCCTCGGCGACGAAGGCGATCGCGTTTGACTTGACGTGTTTGCATACGCGAATCCCGAAGTTTAGAGCGCGCAGCTCACGATCAGTGGGCGCGCGACGGGTCACTACTGTGGATTCACGGGCGTCTTCAATCGCGACGTCGGCAGTTTGCACGAGTAAGCCGCCGACGATCTTCTTTACGTCGAGTTCATGGCGATTGACTCGATCCGGATGGAATCTCATCACGCGCCGGTTCTTCTTCTTGCGCAAAAAATCCATCACCTCGGGAGGAAAATCCGGACCGATCAAAACTTCGGTGAACAGTTCATCGACCGCCCGGGCAAAATCCATCTCCCACGGACGGTTGGTGATTATGATACCGCCGAAGGGTGAATCGGGATCGGTGGCGAAGGCCTTGTCCCAGGCCTCTTTCAGCGTTGCGGCGACGCCGACTCCGCAAGGCGTGTTGTGTTTGAGAATCGCCACAACCGCCTCTCGATAATCGGCGAATTCGATCATCAGATTTACCGCCGAGCTGATATCGAAAACATTGTTGAAGGAAAGCTCGCGGCCGTGGAGTTGCTCGGCAATCTTGAGAAAATCGCCGTATAAAGCTCCCGTCTGATGCGGATTCTCGCCGTATCGAAGCATCTGCGCACGGTCGAGCGAGATACTGAAGCTCGCTCCCAGTGGCGCCGATTCCTCACCCGCTGCGCCCAGGTAGTTCGCGATCGCACAATCGTATGCGGCTACACGCGCGAACGCCTTGCGCATCAGACGCCATCGCGTGGCAGCGCTGAGAGCGCCGTCGTTGCCGTCGAGTTCCTGGATAATCGCCGGGTAATCGGCAGGGTCGACCACCACCGCGACGTCACCGTAGTTCTTCGCCGCCGCACGCACCATCGCAGGCCCGCCGATATCGATATTCTCGACGGCGTCCTCGATTGTCACTTCCGCTTTGGCGACGGTCTGCTCGAAAGGATAGAAGTTGACCACCACCAGGTCGATCGGTTCCAGGCGATGCTCCGCCATCTGGTGGCGATGCGACGCTTCGCCGCGTCGCGCGAGGATTCCGCCGTGAATCTTCGGATGGAGTGTCTTCACTCGTCCATCGAGAATCTCGGGAAAGCCGGTGAATTCCTCCACTGCCTTGACGCGAACGCCAACGGCTTCGAGCGCGCTCTTGGTGCCGCCGGTGGAAAGCAGTTCCACGCCATGACGCTCCAAGACGCGAGCGAGATCGGCGAGACCAGATTTATCGGAAACGCCCAGCAGGGCCCGGGCGATTTTGACGGTATCGGTCGGCATTCGAGTTTTCAGCTCCGGTAGATGCGCTGGACGCGGCGTCCTACCGTACAGAGCATCTCGTACGAAATAGTCTGGGCGAGGCGCGCAACGTCGTTGACGCTGATCATGGCCTCGCCGACGCCGCCCCACAAGATCACCTCGTCGCCGACGCGTGCGTCCGGAACGTCGGTCAGGTCAATCATGGTCAGGTCCATGCATATTGCGCCGACCACCGGGGCGTGCGATCCGCGAATCAGCACCTCGCCCCCGTGCTGGAGTCCTCTGCGATAGCCGTCGGCATAGCCAACCGGGAGTACTCCCAGGGTGCTTTCGCGTGGTGTGACAAAGGTGTGGCCGTAGCTGACTCCGCTGCCGGCCGGGACACGCTTGAGTTGCATCAGGCGGGTCTTGAAGGTCATCACGGGACGCAACTCCACCTGCTCGCGTACCGCATGCACCGGCGGCAGTCCGTACAAGGCGAGACCCGGCCGCATCAGGTTGTAATGGGCGTCGTGGCGTAATACCAGCGCGGCGGAGTTCGCGGCGTGATTCATCGGAAGATCGAAGCCGGCGGCACGCAATTGTGCGACCGCCTCGTTGAAAACGGTGAGCTGCTGGTCGGTTACCGAGCTGCCGGGATCGGCGGCGTTCGCCAACAAGGTGAATGCGCCTCCAAGCTGAAGCGAATGAGCCCCGCGCAGAAGGTCAATCGCGCGAGGTAATTGCGCCGGCAGAATACCGAGCCGGGTTGCGCCGGTGTCAATCTTCATGTGCGCGACGAATGGGCGTCTTCCCTGGCGTTCGGCCGCACGGTCGAGCGGCTCGATCAGGGAAAGGTCGAAGATCGATGGAATCAAGTTGAGCGCGACGATAGTCTCGGCCTGCTCAACGAAAAAACCGCCAAGAAGATAGATCCGTTCCTCAAGGCCCGCCTTGCGTAATTCCCGTGCTTCCTCGAGCGTCGCAACACCGAAGTGGAGGCATCCTTCTTCGCGCAGCGTATGCGCCACCGTGACTGCGCCATGCCCGTAGGCGTCGGCTTTTACCACTGCCATGATTTTTGCGCCATTCGTGTACGCGCGCAGTGCGCGATAGTTGGCGCGTAGTGCCGACAAATCGATTTCGGCCACCGTCGGCCGACCGCTCTCAACCACCATTATCCGCTCCCCCCAACCAATAGGACTGGCCCAAGACCCCTCATAACCCCTTTATGATAATCCGACTGCGAGCATCAGTGCGCAATCGCCATTTCATCGTCGTCCACAACTTTTTCGGGGAAAACGCGACAAAGTTGAGGAAAACCACCTGGTGAACCGCCGAATCGCCGCGCGAGCGGGTTCGAGTTGGCGACTTTGCGGGGCAGTGGTATAAGTAGATCGAGGCTGGGGGTGTGCTGTTTAGCACTGAGAACTCGCAAGAGAACCCCTTGAACCTGATCCGGGTAATGCCGGCGTAGGGAAGCCCGGCTCGGAACCATTCGCTTTCGTAGTCAATTCCAAGCCGCTTCCCGATATTTTCTGGAAGCGGCTTTATAATGCCCAACCCATCCACCTCCGGCTTTGCAATCCAGCTGAACGGAGAACCCTTCATGGTCGACGGCGACGCGCGCGTGACCGCACTGGTCGATCGGTTGAAGCTCAGTCGTCGGCGCGTTGCGGTCGAGGTCAACTATTCCGTCGTGCCTAAGGCGCAATGGGACGAGGTGATGCTGAGGCCGGGCGATTCGGTTGAAATAGTAAATTTCGTCGGAGGCGGGTAGGGCGAATCCGTCCGCCTGTCGGAGACAGACATGAAAGACGATTCTTTCGAACTGGCGGGTCGCAAATACAAATCGCGGCTGATTGTCGGAACCGGCAAGTATCGCGACTTTGCCGAAACGCGCGCTGCGATCGAGGCGAGCGGAGCAGAGATCGTTACCGTTGCCGTCCGCCGCGTTAATATTACCGACCCCAGCAAAGAAAACCTCCTCGACTACATCGATCCCAAGCGTTACCAGATACTGCCCAATACCGCCGGATGCTACACGGTCGAAGACGCCGTTCGCACTTGCCGCCTCGCGCGCGAGGCCGGTGTCGGCGACCTGGTGAAACTCGAGGTCATCGGCGACCAGCAAACCTTGTTTCCCGATGTGCCGGGGACCCTCGAAGCCGCACGAATCCTCGTCAAGGAAGGTTTTAAGGTACTGCCCTATATCACCGACGATCCGGTTACCTGCCTGAGGCTGGCGGAGATGGGATGCGCCGCGGTGATGCCGCTGGCGGCGCCGATCGGTTCTGGTATGGGAATTCGCAACCCCTTCAACCTGCGAATAATCCTCGAACAGGCGAAGGTTCCGGTAATTGTCGATGCCGGCGTCGGCACGGCTTCCGATGCGGCCGAAGCGATGGAACTGGGATGCGATGCTCTGTTGATCAACTCGGCGATAGCCGGCGCGAAGGATCCGATCGCAATGGCGACCGCGATGAAAATGGCGATCGAAGCGGGGCGGATCGCTTACCAGGCCGGACGCATCGAGATGAAGCTATATGCAACCGCGTCGAGCCCGCTTAACGGACTAATTCGTTAAGCGTCGTTGCATTGAGAGTTGGCGTCGTCGCAACAAATTCCCTTTAAGCTCTACCTGATAACCGACCGCAAGCTCGCGGAAAGTCGTGGCGGTCTGGCAGCGGTGGTGGAGGCGGCGCTGAGCGCCGCCTCCACCACCGCTGCCGGCTCCCGCGGTGTTGCCGTGCAACTCCGCGAAAAAGACTTGCCCGCGCATGACCTTTACGAACTGGCCCGCGCACTGCTCGGCGTTTGCGCACGCTATAACGCACCTCTTCTGGTCAACGATCGTGTAGACATCGCAATTGCCGCTGGAGCAGATGGGGTCCACCTGTCTGGTAGTTCCTATGCTATCGCGGATGCACGGGCGCTGCTTAGCCCTAGGCGATTGATAGGGATATCGACGCACGCGCCTGCGGAGATCGCGGCCGCGGCCCATGAGGGCGCGGACTTTGCGGTCTACGGTCCGGTATTCGACCCTTTGTCGAAGCCCGGATACGGCTCGGCATGCGGTGCCGAGTCCCTCGGCGCCGCGTGCCGAGCCGCCGGAGAGATGCCGGTGCTGGCGCTCGGTGGTATTACCGCCGAGCGCGTGGCCGAGCTGGGCGGGGCGGCTGCGCTCGATGAGCGCAGTCGCCCCGCTGGCGCTGCCGTTATCGGCGCCGTGATGGGCGCCGATAACCCTGGAACGGCGACGCGAGCGCTGCTCGCAGCGCTCGCGCGATGGTGACGGGGTGCGGGATTGCACCAGAGGTGCAATCCCGCCCCCCGTCAGCCCAGGCCGGTCCGCTACCGTGGACGCGCGCGTCGCCGCGAAGGGCGAGCCGAAACAGCCGATTGGCGGATCCGATCGGTGACTTCGCTCAGGATGAGAAGATTAGCGCCGGCGGCCTTCCAGCCACGGCGATGGGCTTCGCCGTCGGGCCCGAGGTCCGCGATCGCATCGGTGACGATATGAATTTGTGGCCCGATCGGCAGCAAGCCGGCGATCGCGTCGCGGACGCACACTTCCGTGTAGACGCCGTAGACAACCACATCTTCGAAGAGTGGGAGGATTCGGCGTAGGAGGTTGGCGGCGTGACGATTCCCGGCGAATACATCGAAGAGCTGTTTCTCGAAGATCAATTCCTCCCGATGGGCCAAAATCGCGGCGAGCTCATCGTCCGAAACGTCACGATTCTCGACGAAGACCGGATTGCGCGCTGCGGTGGCATCGATTTTTTTCTGACCGGTGGTGCCGTCCATGCAATGGTCGGGAAAATCCCCACCGTTACGCTTCAACTCCGGGTCACCGGGAAAATGACGGTCGACCGAAGCGATCACGCGGACATTGGTATGACGAGCGAGTTCGGTGATTGCCGATAGTTTCGGAATGATTCGATCGGTCCCCGGGACGAAGAGCTTGCCGCCGGGCTGGACGAAGTCGCGTTGCGTATCGACGTCATAGAATAGGGTGGTTTCGGCACGCATGATCGCCTCCGATTGAGGTTCGAGTCCGGTTCGCCTCTCCAGCGTTTCGTTTCCTTCTAATCGGTCGGATCCTAAAAATGTTCGGGCTCGCGCGGCCGACGGTTATCGCGTTCGAGCTGAACCGTCATGTGGCGGATATTGAATTTGCGCTCGAGCACAGACGACATGTCGGAGAGCACGCGGTCCTGATCGACGCCGGGCGTCACCACCGCATGCGCGGAAAGTGCGAACTGATGGCTGGTGAGGCACCAGACGTGAAGATCGTGTACTTCTTCGGTGCCTTGTACGGCCAAAAGGTCGGCTCGCAGCTCGACGAGATCGATATTGGCGGGGACAGATTCCATCAGGATATCCACGCCGTCGCGAATCAGTCCCCACGAACCATAGACAATCAGGCAGCCGATGAAGAAGGTGACGGCGGGGTCGGCAGCGGCCCATCCGGTAAAGTAGGTGATCGCACCGGAGCAGAGGACTCCGAACGATCCGAGCAGGTCGGAGAGCACGTGCACGAAGACCGATCGCAAGGCCATCCCGGCGCGTCCTTCGTGTGCGCTGCTGAAAGTCATCCAGGCCGAGAAGCTGTTAGCCGCGATACCCACCAGCGCGATAGCCATTACGGTGAGGCCGCCTACCGCAGGTGGGTTTCGTAGACGCTCGATTGCCTCCAGCCAGATAAATGCGACCAGCAGCCAAAGAAAAAGACCGTTGAGGAGTGCGCCCAGGATCTCCGCTCGCAGATAGCCGTAGGTCTTGCCGGCAGTTGCCGGACGCGACGAGATCCACAAGGTCAGCAGACTCAGGCATAGCGCGGCGATATCGGTCAGCATGTGGACCGCGTCGGTCAGCAGCGCGAGGCTATTGGCATAGAAGCCGCCGGCCAACTCGGCGATAAAATAGACCGCGGTGACCGCCAGCACCACGCGGAGCCGCCGTCGATCGGCGATCAGTTCAGCATGCGAATGCTTTTCTGCCACGATTTGCCCTGCCGATACGCGCGCAACCGCAGACGCCGTCGCGCGACGATCCTCGAGCTCAGAATATCCTATGTGACGGGTCTATTCGTAGGTGATCAGGGAGCGGCAGTTGACTGGCTCCAATCGCTGGCGACCACCCAGAGAGGAGAGTTCAACCACGAAAGAGCAACCGAGGACCTCGCCGCCGAGCTTGCGCACGAGATGGATCGACGCCAGGGCGGTGCCTCCGGTCGCAAGCAGGTCGTCGACGATCAGTACCCGTGAGCGGCCGCTAAGGGCGTCCTCATGCACATGCAGGCTCGCGCTCCCGTATTCGAGTTCGTACGATTCGTTGATTGTACGAAAAGGCAGCTTGCCGGGCTTGCGCGCGATCGTGAGTCCCACACCCAGCCGATAGGCCACGGGTGCGCCAATAATGAAGCCGCGGGATTCGATCCCGAGAACCTGATCGACCTTGCCGAGCCACGGTTCCGCTATCTGGTCGACAATTGCGGCAAGCCCGCGCGCATCGCCGATAAGCGGGGTTATGTCGTGGAAGAGAATTCCGGGTTTGGGGAAGTCGGGAATATCGCGAATCAGTTTCTTGATTTCGTCGGCTGTCATTGTTCGATTTCCGCGGTCAACGCCACTTGCGCCCGGCTGCTTTCGGCTGCCGCGCGGCGGACCTACTTTGCCACCCTGTTATCTGCCGATTTTGGCTCCGATTTACGATCCAGTCGGTTATCGAGCCAAGAGATTATTAGTAGACGGCGGAGCGAGCAAACTTTATCCCATGGTCGGACTCCGGTGGCGGCAAGTAGGCGAGGGGGTTTGCCGGATGGTTGTCGCAGCGAACCTCGAAGTGGAGGTTCGGCGCGCTGGCGCGTCCCGTCGAGCCCAGCTCGGCTATCTCCTGGCCGCGCCTGACACGCTGGCCGTTACTAACCAAATTGCGCTGATTGTGGCCGTAGACGGTGACGTAGCCTTGCGTGTGCTGCAAGATCACGACGTTACCGTAGCCGCGCAGCCGGCCGCAGTAGATCACCACACCGTCGTCGGCCGCGTTGACGGGAGTGCCGGCGGGCGCGGCGATATCGACGCCGTCATGCATTACGCCGTTGCGTATCCCGAAGGGTGAAGAAACGATCCCGGATTCGACCGGCCAGGCGAACTGACGATCGGCTCGAGGGGGAATCCACTGATCCGCGAGGCCGGCCTCGGACGCCATCGCGAAGCTATGACCCGGAATCACCAAGACCTGGCCGACGGCAAGTTCGCGTGGGTCCTGCAGCCCGTTCGCCTGCATCAGGCGGTCACTCGATATCCCGTACTCATGCGCGATCCGGTAAATCGTGTCACCGCGCACGACGATATGAGTGGTGTGAGAGCCTACCGGGATTGTCGTGGTTGAGCGGCTGGGCGACGAACCGAAGCATCCCGCGAGCATCACGAGAAAGAGCAGGCCGGCACTAATTTTCAATCGAGGCCTGTATGCTCCCACAACCCCGCCTCCATCTACCATCGACCGATCGCATAGCAGGGGACGGGCAGCCCCTTCGCGGTCAGTCCTTGAATCCGAGCTTGCCGGCCATCTTAACGAATCTGCATTCGCCGAAATACTCATCGCGCCATGAGCCGTTGACGCGTCTTATGCGCACGAGGGTCTGCAACTCGTCTTCACCGATCGGAGCGATGAGGCGACCGGCCGGCGCCAACTGACCCAAAAGCGGTCGCGCGACAGCCGGCATCGCGGCGGTCACCATGATCACGTCGTATGGAGCTTCCTCGGGCCATCCGTCCGAGCCGTCGCCGCATCGCGTCACGATATTGTCGAGACTCAGGGCCTCGAAGATTGCCAAGGCCTTGTCTCTCAGCTCGGGAAGATACTCGATCGTGTAGATTTCGCGCGCCAGTTGGGCGAGGATCGCGGCCTGATAGCCGGAGCCGGTGCCGACCTCGAGCACCTTCTCATCGCCATGAAGTTCCGCGACTTCGCTCATCAGGGCGACCATGTAGGGCTGTGAGATAGTCTGCGCGGATCCGATGGGAAGCGGTCCGTCGTCGTAGGCATGTTCAGCGAATTCGGCGGCGATGAAGCGATCGCGCGGCGCCGCCCGCATCGCGGCCAAAACGCGGTCATCCTTGATGCCGCGGGCTTGAAGCTGCTCCGCCACCATCCGTTCGCGTGCCTGCGTCAGATCAATGCTCATAAGAATTCGATCTAGTGCATGCAGTATATATCCGTCATGGCGGGTGAAACAGGCCGTTTCCGCGAGGATATTAGAGGATATTAATAGTTCAGACGGACGGTGTTGGGCTTGACCGCCGCGGAATCAAATCGATCGCCGCGGGATCTTCGAGGCCCGATAGATCGCCGGGCGGATTTCCCAGATGGACGGCGCGGACCACGCGTCGCATTATTTTCCCGTTGCGGGTCTTGGGTAGATCGGAAACCAGGTGGACCTCCTGCGGTCGCAATGGTTTACCCAGCACCTCCGCGACTTTATCCGCTATCTCTGCCGCCAGCCGGTCGCTGGCTTCGTGACCGGGAAGCAAGACGACGAATAACACGGGAGCCTCGCCTTTGGTCGGATGGGGCACGCCGACGGCGGCAGATTCCTTGACGCCCGGAAATTGACTGGCGGCGGATTCGATTTCGGCCGGTCCTACGCGCTTGCCGGCGATCTTGAGCGTGTCGTCGGATCGTCCGAGCAGAAACCAATGGCCGTCACTATCGATCATCGCCCAATCGCCATGCACCCAGATACCCTCGAAGCGGCTCCAGTAGCTGTCGAGGTAGCGCTGCGAGTCTTTCCAAAATCCCTTGGTCATCCCGGGCCAGGTATTGAGCACCGCGAGTTCGCCCACCGCGTTGACGACCGGCTTGCCCTGATCGTCCAGAGCGACGGCATGAATTCCAGGCACGGCGGTATTGAAGCCGCATGGCTTGATCGGGCGAAAGACCGTGCAGCCGAGCAGGCCGCCGGCGATTTCTGTCCCGCCCGAGTAGTTAATAATCGGGCGAGTTCCGCGTCCGACCGTCTCGAAGAGCCATTTGTAGGCCTCGGGGTTCCAGACCTCGCCGGTCGAGCCCAGCACGCGCAGCGACGCCAGGTCGTGCTTCGTGACCGGATCGTTTCCCGAGGGCATCAACGCGCGGACCAGCGTCGGCGAGATTCCCAAATGCGTCACCTTGTGGCGAGCGACCATGCTCCAGACGCGGCCGGCGTCGGGATAGTCCGGCGCGCCCTCATAAAGAAAGGCCGTCGCGCCGAGCGTGAGGGCTCCGAGAATCAGCCAGGGACCCATCATCCAACCCATGTCGGTGAACCAGAACATCACCTCACCGGCCCGCAGATCGAACAGATGCGCCATATCCTGCGCGGATTTGAGCGGGAAGCCGGCGTGATAGTGGACGGTGCCTTTGGGTTTGCCGGTAGTACCGGAGGTATAGATGAGCATGAAGGGATCCATGCTCTCCATTATTTCGCAGTCCGCGACCTCGGTAGCGGTCGCCATCACTTCGTCCCAGTAGAGCACGCCATCGATGCGCGCCCGACGGTCCATCCGCCGCACGACCACAATTTTCTCGACGCAACCGGCAATCCGCGACGCGTGAAGGGCGAAATCGGCGAGGGCCACTTTATGTCCGCGACGGTAGAAGCCGTCGGCCGTAATCAACAGCTTTGCCTGAGAGTCCTCGAGACGCACCGCGGCGGCGTCGGCGCCATAGCCCGAGAAAATCGGAACGAAAATCGCCCCGATTTGTGCGACCGCCAACGCGGCGATTGCCGTCTCGGGGAGCATCGGCAGAAACAACCCGACACGGTCGCCCTCCCGATGCCCAGATCACGAAGGGCATTGGCTGCGCGTGCAACCTCGCGGCCCAGTTCGGCAAAAGTGAGACGTACGACAGCGCCATCTTCGCCCTCCCAGACAATGGCCGGCTGGGTCGACCGTGAAGTCTTGAGATGACGCAGCAGCGCGTTGTGGGTCAGGTTGAGTTTCCCGCCGCTGAACCATCGCGGCCATTGGACTCCTGCGGAGGCATCGAGCACGCGCGAGAACGGGCTTGCCCATTCGACACCGATGAGATCGAGCGTCTTGCGCCAGAAGGTCTCGGGATCGGCGATACTACGGTCAAACAGAGTCTGCCATGCGGTCTCGGGCCGGGCAGTATCAAGCTCAATTCCGAGCGCGCGCATCAGGCGTTCGACATGGCTTCCCGTGACATACTCGGGCGTCGGGAACCACACAGGCGCTGCGTCATGCAGGACATCATTTACGACCGTGGAATCCATCTAAACGTCACCTACCGCTGCAGATCTGTGCCGCAGTATAAGACTTTTTGCGTTTGTCGGTATCATGAAGCGCGGGACTTGTATCGCGCGCAAGGTTCCGGTCTTCTATTTGGGTCTATCAATCGCCTGGTGGCTGTCGTGTCTCGGCCGTCGAAGCGAGCGGAGCCACGGCAGAAGGTTAACTGGAGGCGGCAAAGTGGCGACCCTGCCTAACTTCCGCGGTAAGGTCCCTTCGCCGATGTGATGGCGAACTCGGAATTAACAACGCCGAAGAATGTAGCGATCCCCGTGCTGGTGTACGGGGCGACGATCGTCGGAGTTATTTTCGCCTTTTTTGCGATTGACTCCGCCGGGCTGAAGTTGAGCGCCCCCGCCGCAGCCGCCTCCGCAGCCGGGCATCCAAGTGTCTCCGCACACGTGAACGACCTTTTGCACGTGCTGCTTGCGTTGGTCGTGGTGGTCGCGGCGGCGCGGATACTGGGGACGCTTTTTCGCGTCGCCCAGCAACCTCCTGTAGTCGGAGAGATAATCGCGGGAATCCTGCTGGGACCGTCGTTGCTGGGACGTTTGGCGCCAGCGGCGGCCGGCTACCTGTTCCCTACCAGCGTGGCGCCATTCCTGAACGTCCTCTCGCAAGTCGGCGTAATTCTTTACATGTTCCTGGTCGGCCTCGAACTCGATCCGGGGCTGCTGCGCAAGCGCGGTCAGGCGACCATCGCGATCTCGCACGCCAGTATCGTCGTGCCTTTCCTGCTGGGCGCGGTGCTGGCGCTGATGCTTTATCCAAGGCTGTCGTCCAGCGACGTCTCGTTTACCAACTTCGCGCTCTTCCTTGGCGTCTCGATGTCGGTGACGGCGTTTCCGGTGCTGGCGCGGATCCTGACAGACCGCCGTATCCATAAGAGCCACATGGGCGTGATCGCACTGACCTGCGCCGCGGTCGACGACGTCACCGGATGGTGCCTGTTGGCGCTGGTGGTGAGTATCGCGCGGGCTCAGAGCACCGGAGGGCTGCGGACGATCGCGCTCGCGCTCGGATATGTGGTCGTCATGATCCTGGTGGTGCGGCCCGCGATGGCGCGGTTGGCGCGTCTGTACGGCAATCGCGGCCGGCTCACCCAAGGCGTGATGGCGGTGGTCTTCGTCGCACTGTTGCTGTCGTCATTCGCGACCGAGTTCATCGGCATCCACGCCATCTTCGGTGCATTTGCGCTCGGCGCGATGATTCCGCACGACAGCGGGATGGCGCAGGAGCTAACCGATCGCCTCGAGGACATGGTCGTGGTGCTCCTGCTCCCGGCCTTCTTCGTTTTCGTCGGGCTACGCACACAAATCGGGCTCGTCAGCGGCGCCGAGCAATGGGCGATTTGCGGCTTGATCATCGTGGTTGCATCGGCCGGGAAGTTTGGTGGCAGCCTGTTGGCGTCACGAATTACCGGCCTCAGCTGGCGTGAAGGCTCCGCGCTCGGCGTCCTGATGAATACGCGCGGGCTGATGGAACTGATCGTCCTGAATATCGGTCTCGATATGCGGGTCATATCGCCCGAGCTGTTCGCGATGCTGGTGCTGATGGCGCTCGTCACGACCTTCGCAACGACACCGATCCTGCATCTGATTACGCGCAATCAGCCGCTCGAAGAGGAGCAGGTTTCGCCGTTTGTTCGTGCGGAGAGTCCGCGGTGGGATATTGAACGCAGCGCCGTGCTGGTCCCGGTCTCGAACCCGCTAGGGGTGAACAGGCTGGTCGAATTGGCGTTGTCGGCGACACCTGCGGATGCCCCGCCGCCGCGCGTCCTGGCCTTGGTTCGGCCTCCCGTCGGTGGAGTACGGTCGGGACTGCGCGAGGTCGAGCAGCGCATCGCACCGCGATCACCGGCATTGTCGGCGGCGCTCGACCTTGCCTGGAGCCGCGGTGCGGTGATTACTCCGCAAGCAGTATGGAGCAGCGACCCGGTGGCGGACATCCTGCGAACCGCAGGCGAGCCACAGATCGGCTGGATTCTTCTGGGACCCCATCAAGCGGTCTTCGGGCGGGATTTCAAAGGCGGCGTAGTACGCGAGATTATGGACAAGGCGCGCGCCCTGCCGGTCAGTATCGGAGTGATAATTCAGGGCGGCGAGACGCCATTTGAGCGGGTTTTTGCGGTCGCCGACGAGACTCCGGACGGCCAGGCCGCGATCGAGTTGGCCGCGCGTATCGCGCAACAAAAGGACTGTAGCCTGCATGCGCTGCTATTGGTGAAGAGCGCCGGCGAGACCCCATCGGCACTTACCAGAACGCTGGCCGAGGCCGCGAATCTGGTCGGACGCCGCCTCCATACAGATACTATCGAACAGCTCGACCCGACTCAGCTTTCCGAATGGACCGAAGGCGCGCTGGTGACGATCGGTGCGAATCTTGCCGACCGTATCGAGCTCCCGCGCAGTCTCCCCCGAAGGGCGCTGGTTTTGACGCAGGGTGCGACGATTGAACGTGCTACCGGGGTGCGGGACGAAGACGCGAGCGGCATCAGCGGTTCATAGTAGCGTATGTAGTTCGCGCGCCCAGGCGCGCCCAGCCTAATCAGCAGCTAACGCGGGCATTGACGTCCCCCGCCAACGCATCCACTCGTGCACAGCTATCCGCGTTGAAATCTATCTCGCACGAGCATTTTCTCGATCGAGCGGGATCGTTCACGTCACGATCGACACGGAAGGTGCGCCTCCATTGTGCGGAGGCGTCACCGACCGTCGAGCGTGAGGAATCACTATCAGCGTCAATCGGATGACACTTATGAATGCCCAGGACCGCGGCGCCGGCGGGTGGCTGGCCCTGACCGTCCGCAGGCTGAGGAAGGCACGCCACCCAAAAAGACCCCATCCTTGGGGTGCCGGGATCTTTACGCGTAGAGCAACTAAATTGGGGACGCCCTACGGGGGTTGCGGTTCGGCTTCGGCGACTGCGGCCTGGGCAAGTCTAAACATTCGAATTTTTCAAACATCAGACTGCAAAACCCCAAACCACTTCGCGCCCAGTTGGTGCGCGAGCGACGCACACACCTCTCGAATCCACCGATGGCTGGTTTGCGGCGCGCTCCGAGGCGCGCCGCATCCGCCAGTTTACCGCGTTATTAACTAGAGCAGGTTGAAGTTGTACTGTAACTGCGCCGTTAACAGACTCTGGCCTTTGAATAAGCCGAGCCCGGACTGATGATTGCTGCCCAATACTTCGATCGCCTGTAACTTCAAGAAATACTTCTTCGTCCAGGGCGGATTCAGCACTATCGACGGGAACATAGCCAAGTTGTTGCCCGTCGGATTCCAAATCATCGTCCAGGTCGGAGCAAAATCGTCCCACCACCATGACGTTCCAAAGTTGAACAGTACGCTCACATCGTTCTTGTAGACGGCGCTGCTGAGATCGTTACCGAAGACGCAAAGCTTGCAATCGTCCATCACGATGTTGTCAAAAACCTCTACGTTGGCCGACAGGTTGCCTGTACTCGTCAGCCATGGTGCATAGGCCTGGTCAAGGTCGATCGCCGCCATCCACTTGACCACATCTGAATATCGCTGCCCCTCGAAATCTGTGGGCTTCATGCTGTTGAAATTGTTGTGGTTGGACCAGATCATCTCGGCTCGACCGACAGCGGGAAAATATTCTGCAACCGCAGCCGGCACTGGGAGCGGACGGTCGGCAGTGACTCCCGCGTTCTGAATGTCATAGAACGAGTAATTCCATAGGTTCGTGTAGGGGGTCCACCTCAGGCTCCACGGGCTGCCTCCGCTTACTTCGTCGTTGTAATACAGGGCAGTCAGCTCGGTGGCCCCGAGCAGCGTGTGGAAACGTACGCCCTCGTTCCAATTTTGCGGTTGCATTCCAGGGACGCGCCAGAAACCCGTGTCTGTAGCGTACCATCGCCGATCGGTCCGATAGTTATCCTGGTGTTTGTTAAGCGTCAGGGTGCAGGCTTTTCGACGAATCCTACGGGCATGGTGTTGAAGCCGGCGCGATATCGCCATTCAGCTGCGTGCACAGCATGAATTCATGCGACGCGGCGCTGCCGATAAGGCCGGCCGGACCCGGGCCGCTGTTGAAGCCGAAATAATGTTTACTGTATACTGAACATCGAACCGCGCACTTGGTCCATGACTTGCTGCTGGATAACAGGGGTGAACTCGTCCAGCGGTAAGTTCGCTGTTGAATTTGTTGTAGGGGTCTTCCGTTTGTTCCGGCCGATAGTTCGGCGAAAATCCTGGCTCCACGATGAGCTCGAGAAAATTCGAGGTCATGTTCGTAGAGCTCCACTCGGGTAGATTCAGTACCGGATGGACCATCCATTGCGGAACGCGCGACTGCTCCAGGTTAGCGAAGCCAAAAGCCCAGCAGGTGTCTGCGGGGTTGACCACGTCGCCCACACGGAAGGCCAGCGACTGGCCCCACACCACGATCTGGTTGCCGACAAAGGTAGTTAGCGGTCCGGTCTTGTTCTCCCACCAGGCGTCGCGCACCTGGTAGTTGTTGTAATAGCCGTTCATCTTGTTGCCGAAGCTCGAATGAAACGGCGTGGCTGCTCCGTAAGCTGCGTTGTTAGCGCTATTGAACGAATACGGTGGTTCGTAGACAAACCACTCGCGCATGAAAAAATTGTTGTTCTCGTTAAGGCGGTAGTTCTCGTCGACTTGCAGCAGTGAACGCGAATCGCGAGGTTATTACGACTGGGCGTGAAGGCCTTCAACGCAGTCGGATTTTGCCACATCCCGAACGTCTGGGACGCATAACCCGAGATATGCAAACCGCTGAGCCATCCGCTCTCCGCAGACTGAGACCTGCGGCAGGAGAGTATTTGTGGGAGTGTCGACGCTGAGCGAGTCAGAAGGAAGAGCGGTAGCGCCACCCGCCCAAGCCTGTGCGGTACAAAGTCCGCACGCTAAAAGAACCGCCGATACGAGGCCAAGAAACTTACCCGTTCCCCCGAACAAGCAAAACCGCACTTGATACCCAAGCCCCATGACTTCCTCCATACATTCATCGGAGCCGGCGCCGCAGAACTACCTGCGCGCTCCGAAAGAAAGGTCCCCAGAGTGAAGTGGATCAGGACTGACGTATGTGCTTTCGCATGTATAAGGCCGGATCTATGTTCCCTTCCTCTATCCTAGATCCCTAAGATCGTCACCTCCTTTAGCGGCTGAGTGCCGGTAGCCGATTTCGCAGGCAGTCCCCAAGTACCCGCTTTAGCTTCAAGCCCTAATAATCGTTTCAAGGAATGAATGCAATAGCATTCGGGCAACCAGGAGCGCATCGCCGGGAGCGGTCCACTGAAAACATCAAAGAGCGATCGGGGCCGAATAAACCGCGGTCGGCCCGGCTACGTCGCGTTGGATTTATTATCAACAGGTAGCTGTATCTTACGGTCTGTAAGAAAATTAAGCATCTTGACGGTTCGACATCCGCGTTTTCCACTTCGGACTTCCGACACCTGTGAGCAAACGTCGAAGCGAGAAAGTTCTACCGACAAGCCAGCCGCGATGAGAGCGCCGGAAGCCGGCTCTCCGCTAAAATCCCGTGCTGCGAGATTCACGATATCGTCGCCGTCTTCGACCTCTGAATCAGTTGCTCTATCGCACTCATTTTGGCGGAGCCGCAACTATCGGGAGATTTGAAAGAGGGCTTTGCAAGCATGCAATCAAGTTTATGCACCTCTTTGCCCAATTCAAATTGATTGCACCTGAATAGCATTCTCTTTGTCTTTGTACGCCAACGGCGTCGCTCATAGGCGGGATAACGAAGGCGAACCGGTAAGCGGAACAAGATTTGCTCCGCCTAAGTGCGACAAGGACGAACGAAGTTCATTGAGGGACGAGCAGATCGCCAGGATATCGGAGTATGCGCAAGGTGTCGCGACCGCGGCATTTTGCTCCCTCCTGGCGTTGTGGGTGCTGCGCCTTACTGGAAGCTATATGACCTGGGCGATGGCAAGTGGTTTGGCCCTTACGCTTTCGGCCCAGTTCGAATTGATAACTGGTCCGTCCAATCCAACCTTTGATGAGGACCACCCGAACCTGTTCACAAACGCGGCAAGACGATCGCCTAATCAGTTGAAAGTTAAGTAGGAGAAATTTGTTGAAGTTCTGGATTCGCCTATTAACTCGGGTTCGCGATTGGCGCCACGGCCAGACTATGACCGAATATGCGCTTATCCTCGCCGCAGTCGCGGTAGTTGTCTTCACTACTTACAAGGTACTCGGTCAAGACCTCAATTCGCTGGTCAATAAGGTCGATGGGCTGCTGACGGCGACGTGATCTGCACGATCGCGCGCGCGCAAACGTCCATAGTCGGTGTGACTCCGATCGACGCTCGTTGGCAGCCGATTACCGACAGTTTACGGCGCCGTCGATTTTGAAACCGGATTGACTCAAGTCCGGCTTCAGGTCGTGACGGCTGTGTCATTTTACGACATCGGATAGTACAGCGGTCCTCGAAGGCGCCTGACCCCGGCTAATAGATTGTCGACGTTGCGTGTCGTGTGCGCGTTGTGCTGGCCGAGCTCCGCAGCGAAGCGTCAGGCGCTCGGCGGGCAATGCCCTGTAAACGGGAAAGTGCCAGTGTGGCGTGTTCGCCGAAAAGGCTGACTATCCCACCTTGAGTACGATTCAGGACGTTGCCCTTGCCGTCAGACGGCATCATGACTAGGATTTATCGACAGCTTGATTGGATTCGAACCATGGTGCGCCGACCGCACTGACGAGAGGGAATGCCTCATGGCCACGGAAAAACTGAAAGACGCCAACTATCGTACAATCGGTTTTCATCAACACGGGTGCCAATGGAACCAAAACCCTGAAGAACGCGAACTATAAGGTTCTCGGACACTATGAGCCGAAACAGAATGTTACGAAAGACGCCAGCCATCGAGTGGTCGGGCATGGAAACCTTTTGACTCGTCTTCTTCCTCAGCTAGCCGCACACGCTGGCTCGACGGGTTGACCGGCGCCGCCATAGAACTGGATATCTACACGGCGGTCGTGGAACATAACTGAATCCTGAGGACTGTCTGGTGGCCTCCAACAAAAACTCGCGAGCGGAAGAGATTGTTCGCCAGGAACTCAGAAAACGCGGATGGAAGGGTCTTCCAGACCGCGCCGTCAGCGCCGGCGAACTCGATACGCTCGTCGGACCCCGAAAACCGCTAAGGAAACCGCCCAAAATAAAGACGTGACCCGCGCCGCCCGTCCGGGCTGCTCGGTGGGTAGACTTGCTGGCAGTCGCGACGGCATTCGGAACTCAGACGACCCGCTGCCCCAAAGAAGCGCTGGTTTCTAACATATCTGGACGGGTACAATACCAACGTGTAGTCATTAACGGAGAGGCGCGCAGCGAAACAATTGGTAGAATGACCGGCGTTCTCACTCGAGCGCAGCGCCTGGAACGAGAACAGACGGAATTGCTTACTCTGATCGAAAGCGAGCGTCAATTTCGTCTTTTTCGCGGCATAGATTAGAGACCGGAACGGGAGAGGAGTGACCCCTCGGGGCCGCAATCGAATCGTTCACACACCGATGGGAATCCCTCGTCGCCGCGTCTCTGCAGGAGGCATCGTTTGCGCTCGAACCACTTGGCGGGACTTCGATGGCAGGTTTCTATCTGGATCAGAAAAGGAAGTCGCTTCTTTCGAAGAGTACGAACGGCACGCTGCGAGTTGGCGAGCTCGGGCTTTCAGTGCTCGGCGCGACTCGAATGGAACATTTCTGCCTCGGGAATCGTGGGAGGTAGAAAAATAGAGATCCGACAGATCTGACAGATGGGAAGTTTTCGGAAGTGATTGCCCGTTACTGTGAGTGCATGGAGGAAGTCAAACTGAGAATCGAAGTCGTTCGGGTTTTGCTTAGCGGACGGTTCTCCCTGAAGTATCTTCCTCCGCTTGTCGAGTCGGTGTGCCTTCAGATCCGAAAAATTCTTGAAATGATTGCTCTCGCATCCTTAGTCGCAGTGAAGGATGAGTACTCGCGTTAATATCAGAAGTTCGCGGAGCACTGGCACGCTCCGCGGATCCTGAGAGATATGGAAAAAATCCACCGGCGTTCTATCCGATTCCTTCAAAGCAGGTGCGGGACCCTGTTACGGGCAAAGTTTTGAGGGTCGAGCCTGTAAACGAGGGCTATCTCTCGCGTGATGAGCTCGTAGGTGTCTATGACACCTGCAGCGAAATGCTCCATTCGAAAAATCCATTTGGCCCGCCAAAAGATTTTGAGGGTGTGGCGCGAAGTATTTCCATCTGGCTGGGCCGAATAATGACGTTATTGAACCACCATCAGATTCAACTCATCAGGCCGGATCTTCAGCTCTGGGTGCTCATGCGAGAGACAACCGATGGCCGGGTACATGGGTTCATCATGAAGAAAATGCCGGTCAAATTACTTTGAAAGGTGCGCTCGCTACACTCGCGGACATACCTGTCCCACCGGCCGGTTTCCCCAATCAGGCATGCCCCTCCCCTCCCCCCCGCGAGGGCAGCGGGGAAATGCAACGCTCTCTGATACCTGACGGAGCCGGTTTGCCAAATAGCGAAAGGGCGGGTTTCGTACAAAAGTATCAGTCGCTAAGACCCGCGCTTATAAAATTCGCTGTTGGCTGCCAACTGGTCGAAGACAAAGGGAAATCGTGGAGCGGGCGGCGGGGATGGAACCCGCGACGTCCAGCTTGGGAAGCTGGCATTCTACCGCTGAATTACGCCCGCTTGCCCTCGTAGTTCTCCGCGATTCGATGCGACTTTTCAAGTCGCCTCGAGGCCTTTCCCGCTCGTCTCAGTTGGCCTTCATCTTCAAATCAACTACCAGCGGACTCTCTTCAATTTTCCGACCTCGTTACCACCGTGCTATGAGTTCCCTTGCTCGTCGGAGGAAAACCGCCATGGCAGAAATCCCCAGCAAGGGCCCCTACACCAAGGGACTCCATGACTTCGGCAACGGATGTTACGCCTACCTGCAGCCCGATGGCTCATGGGGCTGGAGTAACGCCGGACTCGTCGTCGACAGCGGCGAATCGCTACTGGTCGACACGCTCTTCGACCTTAAGCTGACGCGCGAGATGCTCGACGCCATGCGCCGCGCCGAACCAAAGGCCGCCGCCCGCATCGGCACCCTCGTCAATACGCACTCGAACGGCGATCACACCTTCGGAAATCAGCTCGTCGATGGCGCCGAGATCGTTGCCTCGAAGGCCTGCGCCGAAGAGATGGTCCATGACAACGGTGCCCAACGACTCGCTGAAATGAAACGGTCGGCCACCTCAACCAGCGAGGCCGGAGCCTTCCTCGCCGAGATTTTTGCGCCGTTTGACTTCGAAGGGATTGACGTCACGATGCCGACGCTGACCTTCGAAGGCGAGCTCACCCGCAAAGTCGGCAATAAGCAGGTACGGCTGATTGAGGTCGGACCGGCGCATACGCGCGGCGACGTTCTGGCATACGTGCCCCAGGACCGCGTGATTTTCACCGGCGACATGCTCTTCATCAACGGCCATCCGATAATCTGGGCGGTCCGGTGGCTAACTGGATCAAGGCTTGCCAGCTCATGATCGACCTCGACGTCGAGACCGTGGTTCCCGGCCATGGACCGGTGACGGACAAGAAGGGCGTCGCGGCCGTCAAGGGTTATCTCGAATATATCGCGGCCGAGGCGCGCCACCGCTACGACGCCGGGATGCCACTGTTCGAAGCGGCGCGGGATATTTCGTTGGCCGACTACTCGTCGTGGGGCGATGCGGAAAGAATAGTCATCAACGTCGCGACTCTCTACCGCGAATTTGCCGGCGGCAAGCCCACGACCGATATCCGCGCCGACCTCTTCGGCTTGATGGCTCAGCTGCGCAAGAGCATGCGCAATTGACCGTCTGAGTTAGTCCTGAAGTTGTCCCGATGGCCAGGTGTCTGGCGGTTCAGAACGTGTCGCGCGCGGAATCACGGAGACGAGGAGGAAACGAGCAGGCCCGGAGGGGTGCGTCTACACGAGGCAGAACGCGTCTGGTTGGGTCAGGCGGCGACGAGGCCGGAGATTGTCCGGCCTGCCGCTGGTCGGCTCAAGCCTTGCCGGCTTCCGTCGGCGGACGACGCTGCGACATCCCCATCAGACCGGCCTTGCGAACGGAGACGACCAGCTTGTCCTTGTACTTCGCGACTGCCAGGCGCATGGCGGAGTGGTCGCTGCTGGCATTCACCTGAGCCCTGGTACCGTCACTGAACTCTACTTCGTAGATCATGAGGCTTCCCTCTCGCGCGCCCATAAAATGCCGGGATAAAACAGGTACGAGTGGAACGTCCGGCTCAGAATAGGCTATCGCTGCTTAAGGATGCTAACAACTGCTCAATAGAAGGTCAAGAGGGCAGTTAGCATCTTTGCAACAAATTAAACACGTTTGCAACCGCCTGACAATTACCAGACCAATGAAAGAACAGGATTTTAGAATCTACATCGACTACAAGAGTCCTTACGCGTACCTGATTAAGGATGCTGCCTATAGCCTTGCCGTCGAATTCGGTCGCGAACTCACTTGGCTGCCCTACGTTCTCACTATCCCGGACTTCCTCGGTACCGTCGAAGGCCGCAATCCCCATCAATGGCGCCGTGTACGCTACAGTTACATGGACGCGCGCCGGTTGGCGAATCGCCGAGGGCTGACGGTCAAAGGACCGCAGAAGATCTTCGACTCGTCACTGGCCGCCATCGGGATGCTCTACGCCCAACGGCGCGGTGCTTTTCGGCAGTACAACGACCTGGTCTTCGAGCGATTCTGGAAGCGCGAGCTCGATATCGAGGATCGCGTCGCGATTCGTAACGTGCTCGAGGAGAGTGGTGCTCCCGGGGCTGCCTTCTTCGACTTCCTCGAGGAAGAGGGGCGGCGCGAGCTCGACAGCGTCAACCACGAGGCCGAGGAGGCGGGAGTCTTCGGCGTGCCCAGTTTCGTCGTCGACGGCGAGATCTTCTGGGTGGAGATCGGCTCTGGATGGTGCGCGAGAAGCTCGCCTCCAAGTAATTTCTCGCGATATGCTGTGGCGGCCAATCAATCGGTTTGGCGTGCTCGATTCAGGAGAAGCAATTGGAAGAGCTGACTTTTGACAAGGCTGCCGTCGCAACCCTTACGATCAACCGGCCCAAGGCCCTGAACGCGCTCAACCGCGCGGTCGTCGAAGGAATGGCGCGAATTCTTCGCGATGTCCGCCATGACGCGGAGGTGCGGGTGCTGATCGTGACCGGCGGCGGCGATCGCGCCTTTGTTGCCGGCGCTGACATTGCCGCGATGTCGGAAATGTCCACGGTCGAGGGGCAGGAATTCAGCCGCCTCGGCCATCGGGTGATGCAGACCTTCGAGGACCTGCCGATACCGGTGATTGCGGCGGTCAACGGCTTCGCGCTGGGCGGCGGTCTCGAATTGGCGCTGGCTTGCGATCTGATCATGGCGAGCGAAAAAGCCCGCTTCGGACAGCCGGAAATCAACCTGGGATTGATCCCCGGTTTCGGCGGAACCCAGCGCCTGCCGCATCGGATTGGGCATGCACGAGCGCGCGAGTTCATCATGACCGGCGAGATGTTCGACGCCAAAACGGCGCTCGAATGGGGACTGGTGAATCGGGTGCTGACGCCCGAGGCGTTGATTCCGGAGACGCGCGCTTTGGCGGAAAAAATCGCCACTAAATCGGCATTCGCGCTACGGCAGGCAAAGGCTGCCCTGCGCGCATCGTTTACCATGGAAGAAGATGCGGGACTTCGTTTCGAGCAGGATGCGTTCGGGCTGGTCTTTTCAGCGCGGATCGTGTCGAGGGGACCAAAGCGTTCGTCGAGAAACGACAACCCAAATGGCAGCACAAATAGGGCAGGGCGGGCCGAGGTTCCGGCTAAGCGCATGCTAGATGTCGTATATCGCGGCTGTTGATCGCCGTGGATGGTAATGCGTGACTTCGTTCTATCGACGCAGCGAGGCGTCGAAGATAATAAGATGACAGGGTTTTTGCGGTTTTAACTGATGGATCTGGAACTTAACGAGGCGCAGCGCGGGGCGCGCGATACGGCGCGGCGATTTGCCCGCGAAAGACTCGAGCAGCGTTGGCGTCGAAATCGACCGCACGCACGAATTTCCCACGAAAGCAGTCGCCGAACTGGGCAGGCTCGGGATGCTCGGGGTGTTTATCCCTGAGCAATATGGCGGCGCCGGCCTGGATAACGTTTCGTACGCGCTGGTGGTCGAGGAGTTGTCGGTCGAGTGTGCCTCAACCGGGGTTATCGTTTCGGCGCATTCGTCGCTTGGTTCCTGGCCGATTTTAGGTCTCGGCACAGAAGAGCAGCGAAACTCCTATCTGCCGAAGATGGCGACCGGCGAATGGCTCGGATGCTTCGCGCTCACCGAACCGCAAGCCGGCTCGGACGCCGCCGGTCAGAAGACGCGCGCGGTTCTCGACGGCGACAGCTACGTCATCAACGGAACCAAGAACTTCATTACCAATGGACCCGAGTCCGGTGTTTGCATTTTGTTCGCCATGACTCAGCCCAACAACGCGCATCACGGGATCAGCGCTTTTATCGTCGAGACCGCGTCGCCGGGATTTCAGGTGACGCGGGTCGAGGACAAGATGGGGATTCACGGCGCCCACAGCGCGCAACTGAGCTTTTCGGACGTGCGAATCCCGCGCGAAAACCTGCTGATGGGCGAGGGCGAAGGCTTCAAAGTGGCGATGAAGACGCTCGACGGCGGGCGTATCGGGATTGCGGCGCAGGCGGTTGGGATCGGCGCGGGCGGCGCTCGAGGCGTCGCTCAAATATGCGCAGGAGCGGCAGAGCGTTCGGGCGTCCGATCGCGAGCAACCAGGCGATACAATGGAAGCTGGCCGATATGGCCGTCGAGGTGGATGCGGCGCGGTTACTGACGTTGCAAGCGGCGGCGCGCAAAGACCAGGGGTTATCGTGCACCAAGCAGTCCGCGATGGCCAAGCTGTTCGCGGCCGAGACCGCTATGAAGGCGGCGACCGAGGCCGTGCAGATCCATGGCGGGTACGGCTACACCAAAGAATTCAAGGTCGAGCGCCATTTCCGCGACGCCAAGATTACGGAAATTTACGAAGGTACTTCGGAAATCCAGCGGCTGGTGATTTCAAGCCAGGTGCTGCGAAACAATTGAGGGCACGCTGTGAGCACTAAACAGGAATGGCTGGAAAAGACCTATAAGAGCGGGAAGGACCGGCCGGTTCGCTTTTCGACGGTCTCGGATCTGCGAGATCGATCCGCTTTATTCGCGCGAGGATGTCAAAAACGATCCTGCCGAGGCGATCGGTTATCCCGGCCAGTATCCATATACGCGCGGCGTCTACGAATCGATGTATCGCGGCAAGCTGTGGACGATGCGGCAGTTCGCCGGGTTCGGCCTGGCCGAAGATACCAACGCGCGTTTTCATTTTCTGCTCTCGCAGGGCCAGGACGGACTCTCGACCGCCTTCGATATGCCGACTCTGATGGGATACGACGCCGACCACGAGCGCGCGATGGGCGAGGTCGGACGCGAAGGAGTTTCGGTCTGGTCGATGCAGGAAATGGCGCGGCTGTTCGATCGGATTCCGATCGGCAAGGTCTCGACCTCGATGACAGTCAACTGCTCGGCGTCGGTTTTGCTGGCGATGTATCTGGTCAAGCCGAGCGCCAGGGGGTGCCGTGGGGCCAGGTAAGCGGCACGATCCAGAATGACATGCTCAAGGAGTTCATCGCGCAGAAGGAATGGATCTGTCCGCCGGAGCCGTCGTTGCGGGTGGTCACGGATATGGTCACATTCTGTGCGAAAAAGGCGCCGCGATTCCATCCGGTATCGATTTCCGGCTACCACATCCGCGAAGCCGGTTCGACCGCCGTGCAGGAACTGGCGTTCACGATCGCGGATGGTATTTGCTACGTGCAGGATGCGGTCGATCGCGGGATGGACGTCGACGAATTCGCGCCGCGGCTGTCGTTTTTCTGGGATCTGCACATGGATTTTCTCGAAGAGGTCGCCAAACTGCGCGCCGGACGGCGCATGTGGGCCCGCCTCATGAAGGAACGCTTCGGGGCGAAGAACCCGAGATCGATGATGCTGCGCACGCATGCGCAGACCGCCGGTGTTTCACTCACGGCGCAGCAGCCGGTGAACAACATGGTCCGCGTCGCGATTCAGGCGCTGGCCGGAGTAATCGGCGGGGTGCAATCGCTCCATACCAATTCGATGGACGAAACGCTGGCGCTGCCGACCGAGCAAGCGGTGATGGTCGCCTTGCGCACGCAGCAGATTATCGCGGAGGAAACCGGCATCACCAACACGATCGATCCGCTTGGCGGCAGCTACGCGGTCGAGGCGCTGACCGACCGCATGGAAGCCGAAGCGATGGATTATATCCGCAAGATCGATGAGATGGGCGGGATGCTCAAGGCGATCGAAGATCGGCTATCCGCAGCGCGAAATCGCGGAGGCCGCGTTCAACTATCAGCGCCAGCTCGAGCAGGGCGTCAAGACCGTGGTCGGCGTCAACAAATATTCGATCCCGGAAGAGATTCCGATCGAGGTGCTGAAGATCGATCGCGATATCGAGGAGCGGCAAATTCAGCGGCTGCGCAAGATGAAGCGCGAACGCAACGGCGTCGCGGTGAAAGAGGCGATCGCGCGCGTGGCCGAAGCCTGTCGTTCCGGCGAAAATGTGATGGAACCGATCTGCGATGCGGTGCGTTGCGATGTGACCGTCGGCGAAATCAGCGACGTCTTTCCGCACGCGAGTTCGGAATCTATAAAGACCCAGGCTGGATTTAGCAGGTGGCAGACAAAGACTTCGAATTCTGGTGGCGAAACCCGGGCTCGACGGTCATGACCGCGGGGCCAAGATTATTGCGCGCGCCTTGCGTGACGGCGGCTTCGAGGTGATCTACACGGGGTTGCATCAGACGCCCGAGATGATTGCCGAGGCAGCCGTGCAGGAAGACGCCGATGCGGTCGGCCTGAGCGTGTTGTCGGGCGCGCACATGACGCTTTTTCCCGAGGTGATCCGTCTGCTCCGCGAGAAGGGAGCGGATGACGTCGCGGTCTTCGGCGGCGGGTATCATCCCGGACGAGGATGCGCAGCAGTTGAAAGCAGATTGGGGTGAAGGCGATATTTACCCCGGGCGCATCAACTGAAGACATCGTCAAATGGGTACGTGAGAACGTAGCCGCCCGCGAATAAGCCGATGGATTTCGAACTGAGCGACGAGCAGCGGCAGATCCGCGAAACGCTGACGGATTTCGCCGAGCGCGAGATTAAGCCATATTCCGCGAAGTGGGACAAGGATGAAACCTTTCCACGCGAGAGTTATCGAAAAGATCGGCGAGCTGGGATTTCTCGGCGTTTCGTTTCCTGAGCAATACGGCGGGGGTGGCGCCGATGCGCTTTCGCAGGCGCTGGTAGTCGAAGGGCTGGCCCGTTACGACGCGGGGCTCGCGCTCTCGTGCGCGGCGCACATGTCGCTGTCGTCGGGACATATTGCGCAGTTCGCGTCGGAAGCGAGTCGTGCAGCTTATCTGCCGGGAATGGTCTCGGCGAAGAAAATCGGCGCGTGGTGTCTCACCGAGCCCGATTCGGGTTCCGATGCCGCGGCGATGAAGACGCGCGCGGTGCGCAGCGGCGACAGCTTCACGATTAACGGCGCCAAGATGTTTATCACCAACGGCAGCGTCGCCGACGTTTACGTGGTGATGGCGATTACCGATTCCGGCGCGGGACGTTCGGGGGTTTCGGCGTTTATCGTCGAACGAGGCACTGCGGGACTGAGCAACGGGCGCAAAATCGAAAAACTCGGACTGCATTCGTCGGACACCGCCGAGGTGGTCTTCGACAACGTCAAGATTCCCGCGCGTAACCTGATCGGTGAGATCGGAGCGGGTTACAGCCAGACGCTCAAGGTGCTCGAGGGCGGGCGAATCGGAATTGCCGCATGGGCGGGCGGAATCGCTCGCGGCGCGATGGAAGACGCCGCGGCCTACGCCAAGGAGCGCCGCCAGTTCGGCCAGGCAATCGCGGATTTCCAGGCGATTCAGTTCATGCTTGCCGACATGGCGACGCGGATCGAAGCGTCGTGGGTGCTGACTTGGCGCGCGGCGGCGTTGAAGGATGCCGGCAAGCCATTCGCACGCGAAGCCTCGATGGCAAAACTGTATGCTTCCGAAACCGCGATGTGGTCGACCACCAAGGCGGTGCAGATTCACGGCGGTTACGGCTACATAACCGACTTCCCGGTCGAACGCTACATGCGCGACGCCAAGCTCGCGGAAATAGGCGAGGGCACCAGCGAGGTGCAGCGGATGATCATAGCCAAGTCACTCCTGCGTGACGGCTATTTGCCCGCCTGACGGCGCACTTGCCGAGACTTTCAGCGATGTAACTGTCGGGCCGGTTTGCCGCCGAATCTATTCCAGCAGATCGTTGCGGATGGTTTCGATATCGAGCGCTTCCAGCCCGAGCACTTCGTGCATGAAGCTCTCGACGCTGCCGTATTCGTCAATCAGGTCGAAGATTGGCTGCAACTGCCGAGAGGTCAACGGCATTTTGGGGAATGTCGTGTTGCTGGCGAGAAAGTCTTCGATCACACGCTCGCGATTTACTCCGAGCATTTCGAGCAGCATCGCCGCGCCGACTCCGGTGCGATCGCGGCCCGCCGAACAGTGAAACACCAGGGGATAGACTTCCCGTTCCGCCAGCAGCTTGAAGAAGGACTGCCAGTCGTTGCGAAACTCGGTGATGATCACGAGGTGCTCGTTGCCGGGCTTGGTGTCGATCTTGTGGAAGCCATCCTTGCGGAACCAAGGGTCGCCGATCGGGATATGCTCCCAGCGCACGCCGGAGTCGAGAAAATCCGAGCGCGGCGGACCGAGATGCTCGACTTCGAGCCGGCTCTGCAGGGTTACCAGTGTCCGTAGGCGGATGCTGGTCAACGGATGAGTGATCTCCTCGGGTATGTGTGAGAGATGCGCCGAACGAAAGACCATCCCGCTGCGCACGCGGCCGTTGGAGACCGGATGACCGCCAAGGTCGCGAAAATTAAGGCCGCCGATTCGACGAAGCAGGTCGAAATCGACCACCACCCGTGGAGTTTCTACTGCCGCACTTTTTGGATCTGGCTCTTGTGACAAGAACGTTAACCCCACGCGCGCTTGCCGCGCGATTGCCCTCATCCCTCTACACTAACTATTCTAACCACTCGCACGCTTTCGCGAAAGGCTGGCCAACCCGGCCGTGCGGCGATGACAATGCCGAGTCAAGCGGCAAGTTGAACTATTTTCATTGAACTATCTTGGTAGAACTATCTTGGTGAACTACCTTCGCACCGCGCGAGGACGCGGACGGTCTTCTTCCGTGGAACCGTTCGATGGCTGGACGGCGCCGTTGGCTGGCTGATCGATGACGGGCGACCCCGTCTCGATTTGTTGCCGCCGTGACAGCGATTTCAGCCAATCCTGGAAGCGGTCCATGTAGGTGTAGACGACCGGTGTGATGTAGAGCGTCAGCAACTGGGAAAAAACCAGACCACCGACGACAGCCACACCCAGGGCGCGCCGCGAATCGGCGCCGGCGCCGACACCGATGGCAATCGGAAGCGTGCCCATCAAGGCGGCCATCGTGGTCATCATGATCGGGCGAAAGCGCACGATCGATCCTTCGAAGATGCCTCGGCCGCGCCCTTGCCCTCGGTCCGCTGCGCGTCGAGCGCAAAATCGATCATCATGATGGCGTTTTTCTTCACCAGGCCGACCAGCATGATAATGCCGACGAAGGCCAGCAGATCGAGTTCCATGTGAAAGATCATCAAGGTGACGAGGGCGCCGAAGCCCGCCGCCGGCAAACCCGAGAGAATGGTGATCGGATGGATGAAGCTTTCGTAGAGAATGCCGAGGACCAGATAGATCACCAGGATGGCGAGGACCAGGAGCAGGCCGAGATTACCCAGCGAATTCTGGAACGCCTCCGCGGTGCCGGAATAGTTCGCGGTGATACTCTCCGGCAGCGTGTTGTCGGCGAGATTTTTAACGTCGGCGAGAGCCTTGCCCAACGAGACCCCTGGAGCCACGTCGAAGGAGATCGTTACCGACGGCAATTGCCCGGAATGGTTGATCGACAGCGGCCCCAGCGTGCGGGTGATTTTGGCGACGGTGTTCAGGGGCACGAGGTCGCCCTTCGATGAGCGCACGTAGATCAGGTTCAGTGCGTCGGGATCCGCCTGGTAGCGCGGCTCGAGCTCCATCTCAACCCAGTATTCGTTGTTGGGTGCATAAATCGTAGAGATTTGCTCCGAGCCGTAGGCGAGCGATAGAGCCTGTTCGATGGCCTGGGCGCTGAGGCCAATCGAGTCCGCCTTGTCGCGATTGATCTCGACGTTGGCCTGCGGGTTCTTGATTTCGAGATCGCTGCTGACGTCGCGCAAATCGGTGAGCGCGTGCATCTTCTCTTCGAGCGTGGTGGCGGCGCTGAACAGCTCCTCGGTATTGGGACTCTGCAGCGTCATCTCGTACTGGCTCTTGGTGAATCGCGCGCCGAGCTGAATCGGCGGGGGATTCTGGATGAACACCATCATGCCGGGGACGGTCGAAAATTCGCCGCGCCATTTGTTGATGATGTCGTCGATGCCGAGCTTGCGCTGCGATCGTGGCACGAGATGCACGAAGATGATGCCGGTGTCGAGCCCACCGCCCGGTCCACCGCCGCCGACGCTCGAGAAGAAGGTCAGCGTATTGGGATCGCTCGCGACCAGCTTGTTAAGCGCCTCCTGATGCTCGATCATCGCCTTGTAGGAAATTCCCTGCGCAGCCTGCGTGAACATCAGGACCTGGCCGGCGTCTTCTTGCGGCAGGAAGCCCTTGGGAATGGCGTGGAAGCCGTAGCCGGTACCGATCACCAGCAGCAGCAAAACCACCATCGTCGCGCGCCGATGGATCAGCACCCAGGCGAGGCTGACCCGGTACTTTTCCAGGAGATTGTCGAACCAGCGCTCGGTGACCTGATAGAGACGCCCGTGACGTTCGCCGGAGGGCGGCCGGATGAAGCGGCTCGCCAGCATCGGGGTCAGCGTCAGCGAGACGAAGCCCGAGACCAGGATCGCGGCCGCGATCGTCACCGCGAATTCGTGCAGCAGCCGGCCGATGACGCCACCGAGGAAAATTACCGGGATGAAGACGGCGGCGAGCGACACCGTCATCGAGAGGATGGTGAAGGCGATTTCCCCCGAACCGCTGAACGCCGCCTCCATCACACTCTCGCCCATCTCCATGTGGCGCACGATATTCTCGAGCATCACGATGGCGTCGTCGACCACGAAACCGACCGAGAGCGTGATCGCCAGCAGGGACAGGTTGTCGAGGCTGTAGTCGAGCGCCCACATCACGACGAACGTCCCGAGAATCGCCATCGGCAACGCCAGGCTGCGGAATGATCGTCGCCGAAATGTTGCGCAGGAACAGGAAAATCACCATCACCACGAGGAAGATGGTCAGCAACAGGGTGAATTGGACGTCGTTGACGGAAGCGCGAATCGAATCGGAACGATCATAGAGAATCGTCAGCTCGATCGATCGTGGCAATTCGGCGCGAAACGTCGGCAGCAGTCGCTTGATGTTGTCGACGACTTCGACCGTATTGGTCCCCGGCTGACGCTGGATCGCGAGCACGACCGCGCGGGTACCTTTTACCCAGCCAGCGGTCTTGTCGTTCTGCACGCTGTCGAGGACATTGCCGATGTCACCGAGCCGCACCGGCATCCCATTGCGATAGGTGACGATGGTCGGACGATAGGCGGCGGCATTTCTCAACTGACCGTTGGCCTGAACGGTGAACGACTGGTGCTCGCCGTAAAGCGTGCCGGTGGGCAGGTTTACGTTCGCATTCTCGACCGCGTCGGCGACCTCGTTGATGCCGATCCCGCGAGAGGCCAGCGCCAACGGATCGACCTGTACGCGCACGGCATATTTTTGCGATCCGTAGACTTCCACCTGGGCGACGCCACTAATCATCGAGATGCGTTCGCCGAGATAGGTCTCGGCATACTCATCGACGGTCGATAACTGAAGCGTCGGCGAACTCATGCCGATGTAGAGAATCGCGCGGTCGGCGGGGTTTACCTTCTCGTAGGACGGCGGACTCGGCATGCCCTTGGGCAATTGCGCCTGCGCCGCCGAAATCTTCGATTCGACGTCCTGCGCCGCGGCGTCGAGATTGCGGCTCAAGTCGAATTCGAGCGAGATGGTGGTCGCCCCCAGGATACTTTGCGAAGTCATCTCCTGAAGGCCGGCGATCGTCGAAAACTCTCTTTCGAGCGGCGTCGCCACCGAAGACGCCATCGTGTCGGGACTCGCGCCGGGGAGAGACGCCGAAACCACGATTACCGGGAAATCCACGTTGGGCAGATCGCTAACCGGCAGGAACCTATACGCGGCGAAGCCAAAGATGACGATCGCGATCGACACCAGCGTCGTCATCACGGGGCGACGAATGAAGATTTCGGAAAGATTCATCCTGATGCGTTCTTACAGGGAAGTCTTGACCCTGACCGTGGCGCCCGGGGCCAGGCGCAATTGCCCGTCGGTCACCACTGTTTCGCCGGCCTTGAGACCGTCGCGAATTATAACGTCCTTCTCGTAGGGAGCGCCCGGCACCACCGGACGCGCGGCGACCTTCATATCTTTTCCAACGACGTAAACGAAAACCCCCTGCTGTCCCGTCTGCACCGCCTGCGACGGCACTAGGAGAGCATTCTGGATCCAGTTGAGCGTCAGGCTCGCATTCACGAATTGTCCCGGCCACAGGCGGCGATTCTCGTTCTCGAACAGACCCTTGAGCAAAATCGTCCCGGTGGTTTTATCCACGGAGTTGTCGACGAAGCTGAGCACCCCATGCTCCGGCTCATCCTGCGATCCCGGGATCGTCGCGTCGACTTCGAGTTGACGCTCAGCCATGTTGCGCCGAACCTCGTCGAGGCTCACCTCGGGAATCGAAAGATCCACGTAAATCGGCTGAACCTGGTTGATCACGACAATCGGATTGTCGGCGTCGGCTTTGATCATGTCACCGATATGCGCTTGCAGGTTGCCGGTGCGGCCATCGATCGGCGAACGAATCTCGGAGTATTGAAGGTTGAGCTTCGCGGTTTCGATCTCGGCCTTATCCGCGGCAATCGCCGCGCGCAGCGCTCCCGCGGCCGCGTGCATTTGGTCGTATTGCTGCTGCGATCCGACTTCCGCCTTCAACAGGAGAGCATAGCGCTTCTCGTCGGCCTGCGCCTGATTGTACTGCGCCTCATCCCTGGCCATGTTGGCCTCGGCCTGATGCAACAGCGCCTGCATCGGTCGCGAATCGAGGCTGAAGAGGAGCTGATCCTTGGATACGTAGTCGCCTTCCTTGAAATGGATCGCGACCAGTTGACCCTCGACGCGGGATTTCACGTTGACGGTCGAAAAGGCCTCGACCGTCCCAATCTCGTGCAACTGGTTGGGAATATTCCTGCTTTCGACTTTCGCGACCAGCACCGGCGTCGCCGGCGGCGGACCCATCCCGGTCTGTTCGCCTTTGGAACATCCTGCCGTCGCAATCGCGATCGCAACTAATATCGCAAGCGAGCGCACGCAACCCCAACTCATGCTGGTCGCGACTGCCACGCTCTACTCCATCGAGATAAAGACACTGGTCGGACTCTCTCCCCGGTTTCCGCCACTACGTCTCAAGTCCGGCGTGCCGCATCGCCGTCCCGAGTCGCACTGTTAAATCCTATCAGGCCTGCGGCAACGAATAATCTTATCAAAAGCCGCGAGAATCATCGCCTGCCGCAAACAACGTGATCGGCGCCGCCTCCGGATACGATCGTCCGGTAATCACCTTACTCGAACCTTGGACCGTCAGAATTTTTTGAAACGTTGTTTGCTTTGTAGTCTTGGCCGCGTACGATTTGAGGATGCTTCGTCGTTTGGCCGGTGAATCCTGACGTTAGTGGACAAGACCTCGGCGCGAGCATAAGCCTTATCGCGCGGGACGATGAGCCATATCGGTTAGCGTCCGCCGGGAGAACATCAAGATGGCGCGCAAGCTCTCTATCGGCATCAATTGGCAAGGGAAATTCGACTTCAAGGCTCTGATCGATCGTGCCCGAATCGCCGATCAGGCCGGCATTCATTCCATCTGGGTCGCCGAGGCCTGGGGCCGCGACGCCTTCACTCTGCTCACTCTGCTCGCCGAGCACACCACCAAGGCGCAGCTTGCCACCTCGATCGTGAACACCTACTCGCGCACGCCCGCGGCCCTCGCGCAGCATTTCGGCACTCTCGATGAATTGAGCGGCGGCCGCATGATCGCGGGAATCGGCACCAGCGGCCCCAA
The DNA here is from genome assembly GCA_963804355.1 of uncultured Pseudomonadota bacterium. Lineage (GTDB taxonomy): Bacteria > Desulfobacterota > Binatia > Binatales > Binataceae > JASHZA01. The sequence goes on from CAWDQC010000027.1 coordinate 84,033, forward strand.
CGTCATCGAGCATTTCCATGGCGTGAAATTCAACCCGCCGCTGACCCGGATGCGCGAATACGTCGATATCTTCAACATGCTGATGGCGGGTGCGCCGCTGAATTACAACGGCAAGATCTTCAAACTCGGCCGCGGCTTCACCTTGCGCTTCGATCCAGTCCGCAAGCACATTCCAATCTACATCGCCTCGCTCAACCGCAAGAGTGTCGAGTACACGGCGCAAGCGGCAGACGGCTGGATGCCCGTGATGATCCCGCTGAGCGGCCTCAAGCGCTCGATCGACGAATTTCGCGGGATGGTGTCCGCCGCCGCCCGCGACCCGCTAAAAGTCGCGGTGAAGGCGCCCGGATGGGTTCACGTAACCGCCGACGTCGCCCGCGGAAGGGCCGGACATGCAGGTACGCTCGCCTTTTACGCCGCGCGGATGGGCACCTTCTATGCCGAACAGCTCACTCGATTCGGCTATGGCGATGAGGTCAAGCGTATCAACGAGGCCTGGGCTGCGGGCGGCGCCAAAGCCGGTACCGAGGCGGTCGCGCCCCGGATGCTCGACGACATGGCCTACGTCGGGGACGTCAACGGTGCGGTCGATCGGTTAAAGGCCCAGGAAGAGGCGGGTGTCGATATCCATCCGGTTGAGGTCGAGGCCGGTTCCGCTCCCGCGGCTTTTGAACGCACGCTGGCGGCTCTCATTGGATGATTAGTTCGGTCGTTGTCGAAATAGCTCGGACAGCCCGTCGCACGTTTAGTTGGAGGGCGGCGTCTCACCTTTGTTTGTACGTCTAGTCGTCATCGCAATTTCGTTGGCGTTGGTTTTGACCGGGTCTGCGCGCGCCCAGGTCACCGGTGAGCAATTTGATAACGCCCGGCTCGAGCGCCTGCGCGAACTCTCGTTCAAGCATCCCGTCCCCATCATCGTCGCGACGCCGGATCAAGCCGCGGCTATCGCCAAGGCCGAACTCGAACGCGACGATGCGAGAAAACGCCTCGCGGCGGATACCTGCGCCGCTGCCATGATTGGTCTTGTCCCGCCGAACTTCGATCTCAAAGATGCCGTACTCCAACGCACTCGCACCAGTGTCGGCGGCTTCTACTCTGACGAACTGAAGCAGATCGTGCTGATCCAAAATGGCGTCGACGGCACGCCCGTCGTTAACAACGCCGTGCCGTTCTCGTCGCAATTCGACTCCTTCGGCGGCAGCCGTCTCGCCCACGAATTGACCCACGCGCTCCAGGATCAGCACTTCGATCTGAAGAGCAAGGAGGCCAACCTCGAGGATAACGGCGACGAATTGTTCGCCTTCGATTCCGTCGTCGAGGGCGATGCGACTCTGGTCGGTATCGCCTACTCGCACGGCGGCGATATGAGCGATGCGGTAGCCGATCAGGCGGTTTCGCACACCCGTCTCGAGATGCGCAAAATGGTCGCGCAGGCGCGTGCCGAAGGTCTCCCCGATGCGCTCACTATCCCGGGCATTCTGACCTACGTCGATGGCGTCGCCTTTGTCGCCGATGCTTGGCGGCGCGGCGGCTGGAAGGCGGTCGATGCGCTCTACCAGGACCTTCCGCTCTCTAGCCAGCAGATCATGCATCCGGCGATGTACTTCGACCAGCGCGTGAATCCACGACAGATTAGTTTCGCCGACTACGAGAACGTCATGCCCGAATGGTCGACCGTCCATGCCGATACCGTCGGTGAATTGAATCTCCGGATCATCCTTACGCGCGCCTTCGGCCGGAACTCTTCGAGGGTCGCGCTCGAGCGGCGATGGTCGGGCGATCGGATGTTAATCCTGCACCACAACGATACCGTCGGCGTAGTCTGGGTTATCACCTTCGATACCGAGACCGCGGCCAGCGATTTCGTCACCGATTCGGCGACGATCTTCGCCTCGACGCCGCATCAGTTGGATCGGCATGGCAACGCGGTCCTCGCGGTAATCGGCGTTCCCGCCAAGGTCCCGAATATTCCTGCCGAATTCTGGAAGTGCGTTACCATCGCACCATTGCCGCCGCGCGCCTCATAGCGCTATATCATTCGTTTGGGACGCCGCCTCCGGGTCATTACGACCGGATCCGCCGACCCGCATCAAAATCGGACAACCGTAATCCGGGAGGTCGCCAATGAGAGCTGCAGTTATGGAAGCGGTCCGCAAACCGCTCGTCGTCAAAGATATGCCCGATCCCGCGTGCCCGCCCAACGGCGTTATCCTCCGCGCGGAAGCCGAAGGTATTTGCCGCTCTGACTGGCATGCCTGGTCCGGTGACTGGGCCTGGATCGGACTCGTCCCCCCGATGCCCTTGGTGATGGGCCATGAGTTCTGCGGCGTTATCGAAGAGGTCGGCAAGGAAGTCAAAAACTTCAAGAAGGGCCAACGCGTGCTCGTGCCCTTCAGCCAGGGCGACGGCGTCTGCGAGTTTTGCCGCAATGGCCATTCCAATGTCTGCGCCAACGCCGCCATCCCCGGCTTCTCCTACTGGGGTGGTTATGGCCGCTACGTTGGTATCCCCAACGCCGATCAGAACCTGGTGGTGATGCCCGACGCGGTCGGTTTTCTCGAAGGCGCTTCGCTCGGATGCCGCTTCATGACCTCCTACCACGGCGTCGTCGACCGCGCGCAGGTGCGGCCGGGAGAATGGGTCGCCGTGCACGGATGCGGCGGTATCGGCCTGTCGGCGATTCACGTCGCCGCCGCGATCGGCGCCAATGTTATCGCGGTGGATCTCGACGGCCGCAAGCTCGAGTTGGCCAAATCGGTGGGCGCGACTCATATGGTCAACGCCAAGAACGGCGATCCGACGCTTCAGATCATGGATATCACCCAGGGCGGCGCGCACGTCTCGGTCGATGCCCTTGGTATCGCCACCACCTGCCGCAATTCGATCATGAGCCTGCGCAAGCGTGGCCGTTCGCTCCAGATTGGACTCACCACGGCGGCGGAAAAGGGCGAGGTTTCCGTTCCGATTGATCGAATGGTGACGATGGAGCTACAGCTAATCGCTTCGCTTGGGATGCCGGCGTCGAACTATCCCTCGATGCTGCAGATGGTTGAAGCGAAGAAGCTCAACCCCAAGGCCATGATCACCGAGACCGTCGGGCTCGACGGCGCCTCGGCCGTGCTGGAACAGATGACCAACTTCCAGAACGTCGGCGTATCGATCATCGACAAATACTAAACTCCGATTGCACGGATCGAACGAGGGCTCGCTTCCTGCGAGCCCTCTTCATTTTCCCGATCTCTCAACGCTCCGTCCCGAGAAAACCATGAAAGCCATTCTGATCGATAAGCCCGGCGACGAAAATGTCCTGAAGCTCGGCGAATCTCCCGACCCTGCCGCCGGTCCCGATGATCTTCTGATCGATGTGAAATACGCGGCGCTCAATCGCGCCGATATAATGCAGCGTCAGGGCTTCTATCCGCCGCCACCGGGCGCGTCGCCGCTTCTCGGACTCGAATGTGCCGGAACGGTCGCTGCCGTCGGCGCCAACGTCAAGGGCTGGCGCAGCGGCGATCGGGTGATGGCTCTGCTCGCCGGTGGTGGCTATGCGGAAAAGGCCGCCGTCCATCATGGCTCCGCGATGCATGTGCCCGCGGCGTTGAGCGATGAAGAGGCCGCCGCGATTCCCGAGGTTTTCCTTACCGCTTTCCTGAATCTCTTCATGCTGGCGGAGGTCAAATCCGGCGAGTCGGTCCTGATTCACGGCGGTGGTAGCGGGGTCGGCACCGCGTCGATTCAGTTGTTGCGCGAAGCGGGCGTTCGCTCGATCGTCACCGCCGGATCCGACGCGAAGTGCGAGCAATGTCTGCGTTTCGGCGCCGATGTCGCGATCAACTACAGCGCGGGTCCTTTCGCGCCGAAAGTCAAAGCCGCGACCAATGATCGCGGCGTCGACGTTATCCTCGACAGTATCGGCGCAGCCTACCTGATGCCGAATATCGACGCCCTCGCCCATAGCGGACGCCTGGTGCTGATCGGACTGATGAGAGGAGCCAAGACGGAAATCGATTTGAGCCTGGTCTTGCGCCGCCATCTCAAAATCTTCGGATCCACCCTGCGCACTCGTCCGGCGATCGAAAAGGCGGAGATCGTCAGCGCCTTCGTCGCTCGGTTCGGTTCCGCGCTCGAGGCTGGCAAGTTGCGCCCGCCAATCTACAAGACCCTCCCCCTGGCCGAAGCCTCGGCGGGCCATCGGATGATGCAGGCCAGCGAACATTTCGGGAAGATCGTCCTTAAGGTATAGCCATTCTTCGCCAGCTATAGTATGTCCAGGCACGGTCAGATTAGACTTGTGCCGAAACCATCTAGTTTTGCACCGCTACGAAGGGTAATTTCTACCAGTCGTAGATTGGCTTGAGCTGTTTGATTCACTTTCGCTGAGGAGGCTGGCGGATGCGGAGGATGAGGTCGTCGCTACCGTGGGGGACGGTGGTGCTCTTCAGCGCTCTGTTTTTGCTCGCCTGGTGGATCGAGGATTGCCTGCTTTACTCCGTATCGACCGGACTCCAACCCGGCCGCACGGCCAGAACGGCGGTCGATACGATCGGTATGACGTTCCTGTGGACCTTCCTTGGACAGGTAATCGGAGCCGTCGCGCATCTGATCGCTGCGATGGTCTCTTTTGTCGTCACCGCCATCGCCGACGGCTTCGACGCGATACCGCCCGCCTGGCGCGAAACCCCTCCGCTGCGGCTCTTGGCGCGAGCTGGAAACAGCTTCGTCGCGACCTATAGCGGCGCTTCACTGCTGGGTCTGGGCGCCGGTCTCGGTCTGACTGCCGGATTTCTCCTTCGCGGACTGATCGCCCTCAACGGCGCGGGATGGCTCTACAACCTCCTGCGGCGCTTCTCGCGTCATCTCGATACTGCCGTGGCGGCGCCGCTCGCACTCTTCAGCGGCGGCCCTCTTCTAGTGGAGCCCGCGCCCCCGCAGCTGAGGGTACCAGATGAACTTCCGCCGCCGCCTCCGCCGCAGCGCCCTCCCACCAACGGCAAGACCACCAAGCTCCAGCGCCGGCAGGAGTATCAGCAATTCTTCGATACCCACATCCAGCGCATCGGGATTGTTCTGGGCGGTGGCGGCGCGAAGGGCGCCTACCAGGCTGGCGCGCTGAAGGCGATCTATGAATTCCTGCGCGGCTACAACGCGCTCGATAAAGTCAAAATGATTACCGGAACGTCGATTGGTGCGTGGAACGCGATGTTCTGGCTGGGCGGCATGATGGAATCCGCGGACGGCGCCAAGCCTGCGATCGAATCGTGGTGGAAATCCATCAGTTTTGGCTCGCTACTCGAGTTTCCGTGGCTGTTAATGCCATTTTTTAGCAATTCAATCCTGCGGATGGCGCCTTGGCGCGAAAATTTCCTCGAATTGTTCGGCAAACGCTTCGAACGCTTTTTCGGCACGGGAATTCACTTCTACTTGACCCGGGCGGATATGAAAGAGGGCGTCGTCAGCTACGTCACCAATCGTCAGGATATCGGCCGCCGTCTGGGCGAACTGGGCGTCGACCGGAATGACGATTATCGCTTTTTCCAGGTGATCGATCGGCAAACCGGAACCGCCGAAGATCTCGCCGATGCGGTGTTCTCGTCGATGAGTCTGCCGCCCCTTTGTACCGTCAATGAAAAGAATGGATCGGCGTACGAAGATGCCAGTTTGAACGATGGCCCGCCGCTGCGCTTCGCCTCCCCGCTCGAGGAATGCGACCTAGTCTTCGTCCTGCCCCTCGATGGCAAAGCCGTGCCTGAAGGCGGGACGCGTCCGATGATGCGGCGCCTGTTGCATCGAATGGATTCCGGAAGGCGCGCGCTCAGTCATGCCGTGTTGAAAAACGTGGATTTCATCAACCATCAGTCCGATCGTATCGAGCGAATGGATTTCGGCATCAATGCTCTCGCCCAGCGAATCAAAACTGAAGGCATCGCCGAGGAACTGCTGCTGGGATTGCGCGAGGAGATTGAGGAATTCAATCAGGAATGCCGTCGGCTGTACGTGTTTACGATTTCGCCGTTCGGCCGGCTCGAACTCGGCGATTTAGGCCTGTGGCGGCGGCATGAAGCGGCAGACGCCTTCGATCTGATGTACGTCCAGACCCGGCGCGAACTCATGGCACGATTCTTCGAAGATATCGAACCCGAAGATGCGCACGTGGTGATGGTCGATGGACTCGCGCCGCGCGGTGACGACTTACCTCAACCGAAGTACCGCAGCCCGTCCCAGTGGTAGGCGTCCCGATTGCCTGACGCCTCCGCAAGGCGTGGCGTGCTTTATACGTTGAGGATCCACCTTCGACCGTATCGCGGGCGGCATCAGCGATGATATTTCTGTTGATTGGCGCGGTCGCACTCGGCGATCGGAACTGGCCACTTCGGCAATGCGACTCAGCGAACTGGATTACGACCTGCCCCCCGAATTAATCGCGCAGGAGCCACTGGAACAGCGCGATCAGGCGCGCCTGCTGGTGCTCGACCGGCGCACCGGCCAGCTTGAACATTCACGCTTCTACAAGCTCGCGCGACTCTTACGCGAAGGCGATTTGCTGGTGCTCAACAACACCCGCGTTTTCCCCGCCCGCCTGATGGCGCGGAAGGAATCCGGCGGTGCGGTGGAGTTGCTCCTGGTGCGTCCCGTAGAAAAACCTGCGGGCGCGTGGCTCGCGCTGACGCGGACGCATCGCGCGCTTAAGGAAGGTGCGCGGCTCATCCTGGAGAATGGCCGGACGCTGCGCGTAGTCGGTTATCATCGTGCGGGTCGCCCGATCATCGTCAGCGATGGTTCGATCACGATCGATCAGATTCTCGATGAAGTCGGGGTCCTCGCCTTGCCGCACTATATTCACCGCGCGCCGACGACGACCGATCTGAGCGACTACCAGGCCATTTATGCGGAGAAATCCGGAGCCATCGCGGCGCCGACCGCCGGACTGCATTTCACCGAAGATCTTTTTCGCGAACTTGCGGCCGCACAAATTCGCACCGCGTTTCTCACGCTCCATATCGGCCCCGGAACCTTTACTCCCGTGCGCTCCACGGAAGTCGAGGGTCATTCGATGGAAGCCGAGTGGTACACGATTCCACCCGCTACTATCGCGGAAATCGAGCTTGCTCACCGTATCGGCGGCCGCGTAATCGCCGTAGGAACAAGCAGCACGCGTGCGCTCGAATCGTACGCCGTAACGCACGATGTCGAAGGCTTTACGGGCCTCTTTATAAGTCCGGGGTTTCGCTTCAAGCTGGTCGAGGGCATGGTGACTAATTTCCATATGCCGCGCAGCACCGTGCTGGCGCTGGTGATGGCGCTGGCGGGACGCGATGCGATGCTGGCTGCCTACCGCGATGCGATTCGTCATCATTACCGCTTCCTCAGCTACGGCGATGCGATGCTGATCCTGTGATGGACTCGCCGATCACCTTCGAGATTGTGGCGAGCGACGGCGACGCCCGCATGGCCCGTCTCGGCACGCCTCACGGCGAGGTGACAACTCCCGCCTTTATGCCGGTGGGAACGCGCGCCGCGGTCAAGGCGATGGCGCCGGACGAGCTGTGGAAGATGGGCTACCGGATGGTTCTGGCCAACGCCTACCACCTCGCGGTACGCCCCGGTCAGGATCTGGTGCGTGAACTGGGCGGATTGGGCCGGTTCATGGGATTCAAGGGCGCCGTCCTGACCGATTCCGGCGGCTTTCAGGCGATGAGCCTCGCGCGGATCAATTCGATCGGCGAAAATGGCATCCGCTTCCGATCGCATCTGGATGGCGCGCCGCTGACGCTCACGCCTGAGAGCGCGGTCGATATCCAGCAAAAATTGGGCTCCGACCTAATGATGGCGCTCGACGAATGCACTCCCTATCCCGCGGAATATCAGCGAGCCAAGGCTTCCCTCGAGCTGACCGCGCGCTGGGCCGAGCGTTGTGTCGCCGCGCGGACCAGCACCACCCAGGCTCTCTTCGGAATCGTCCAGGGCAGCATCTATCCCGACCTCCGGCGCGTCAGCGCCGCCCAGATAACCGCGATCCCGTTCGACGGTTATGCCACCGGAGGACTCTCGGTCGGCGAACCGAAGGCCGCGATGCGCGAGATGGCCGCGTTGAGCGTATCGATGCTCCCAGGCGGCAAGCCGCGTTACCTGATGGGCGTGGGGACGCCCAGGACCTGCTGGCCGCGGTCGGCATGGGCTACGATCTCTTCGATTGCGTCCTGCCGACTCGCAATGCGCGCAACGGTAGTGCTTTTACCAGTGAGGGGCCTCTTTCGATTAAGCAGGCCGCGTTCACTCGCGACGCACGTCCTCTGGATGCACGCTGTGATTGTTCCACTTGCACCACTTTTTCACGCGCCTACTTGCGCCACCTCTATATGTCAGGCGAGATACTGGCGGCGCGCGCTCTAACGGAGCACAATCTCTACTTCTATAGTCGCTTGATGCGCGAAGCCCAGGCTGCTATCGCATCACGGACTTACAAAAATTACTCAACTTATACCTTAGGATTGCTGGGCGAGGGCGACGAGGGAATGAGGCGAACGAAGAGCGATGTGGTTTGAAGGAACGGCACTGGCGCAGAGCTCCGCAGGTGCGGCCGGTCCACAGGGTATGATGGACCAGCTGCTGACGAATCCGGTCGTTCCGATCGCGCTGATTTTCGTCGTCATGTACTTCATGTTCATCCGTCCGCAAAGTAAGAAGGCGACCGACCATCAGAAGATGCTGAATGAGCTCAAGCGCAACGACGAAGTCGTCACTACCGGTGGTCTAATCGGCCGTATCGCCGAAATTACCGATAAGCTGATTACGCTCGAAATCGCGCCTAACGTTCGCGTCCGCGTCGAACGCACGCAGGTCTCGGCTCTTTCGGCATACGGCAAAGCGCCTAAACGGGAGAAGGGGGAAGCGCCCTGACGGCGTCGCGTTAGCGCGCCCCCAGGGATCAATCTGATGGAAGCTGCCAGTCAAAATCCGATTCCGATAGCGGTACTCCTGACCCTGGCCGTCGCCTTTCTCTACCTGCATTTCACCAACGGCAGCGGCACCCTCAGGCTGGGATTGGCGGTTGCGCTGGCGGTCGCGGCGGTGCTCCTGCTGCTCCCCAGTTTCAAGCTTCCCTTCCTCGATGCGATGCCCTCGCTGGATAACTTGCCCAAGATTCAGCTCGGACTCGACCTTCAGGGCGGTACCCATCTGCTGCTCGAGGTCAAGCTCGACGATGCGGTCGCAACGGCCTTGCGTCGCCGCGGCGATGACCTCAAGCGCGAACTCAAGGACAACAAGCTCGACGCGGATATCACGCAAGCCAAGGATGGAGCGCTCCTGGTGACCCTGAAAGGGACGACCAGCCGCACACAGTTTCTCGACTTGATGGGTAAATCTTTCAGCGATGTGGTGGTTTCGACCCCGCAGAACGAAGGCGGCGCGACCTTTTCCCTGGCCTTTACTCCCCGCGACGATACCCAGGTCCGCACCTTTGCGATGGATCAGGCGCTCGAGACCATTCGCAACCGTATCGATCAGCTCGGTGTTCGCGAAACTACGGTTGTCAGGGAAGGGGACAACGATATCCTGGTGCAATTGCCGGGTATCCAGGATCCCGAACGCGCCAAGGACCTGATCGGTAAGACGGCGGTGCTGCAGTTCAAGATGGTTGACGAAAAGCATCCGCTGGCCGACGCCTTGCGCGATGGAGCTCCGCCCGGCGACGAGATTCTCGACGGTCCGTCGCAGGCAGGCGGTCCCGCCAAGTATCTGGTTCAATCTGAAGTTCTGATGACTGGTGACGTGGTTACCGATGCCCGCGTGCGCGTCGGCAGCCGCCTCGAAGGTCCTTACGTTCAGGTCACGCTCGACCGCCGCGGCACCGCGGTCTTCGGCGCGATCACCGCCGAGAATGTCGGCCGATCCATCGCAATCGTGCTTGACGGTACCGTCTACTCCGCGCCGGTTATCAAGGAGCCGATACCCGGCGGCGATGTGCAGATAACCGGTAATTTCACCTTCGAGGAGGCGCACGAGCTGGCTATCGTGCTGCGATCCGGTGCGCTGCCGGCGCCCGTCGAGATTATCGAGGAGCGCACCGTCGGCCCGTCGCTCGGCCGCGATTCGATTCGGCAAGGTGAGCTCTCCTTTGTCGTCGGCGCAATCGCGGTGCTGGCCTTCATGGCGATCTATTACGATGGTGCGGGGATTCTCGCCGACCTCGGCCTTACCCTGAACATCCTCCTGCTGGTGTGCGTGATGGCGGCATTACAGGCGACGCTGACTTTACCCGGGATTGCGGGAATCGTCCTGACCCTCGGGATGTCGGTCGACGCCAACGTGCTGGTCAACGAGCGCATGCGCGAGGAGTTGCGCAACGGCAAGTCGCCGCGCGAGGCGGTCAAGGTCGGCTACGAACGAGCCTGGTCGGCGATTCGAGACTCTAATATCTCGACTTTTGTCGCGGGACTGATCCTTTTCCAGTTCGGCACGGGTCCGGTGAAAGGGTTCGCCGTTACGCTATGCGTTGGGGTGCTGACAGGCGTGTTTTCATGCTTCGTGGTGACGCGTGCGTGGTATGATTACAAAATCAGCATGCGCCGACTTACCGCTATTAGCGTTTGATAGCATGCATAAACGTTCAATAGCTGGCAATTACTTTACATTCTCATCGTCGTTGAGTCAGACGATAAAACCTGTTGGTAGACGTAGACCGCCTTCCGCAGGAACCGATAGCTAACAGGAGACGGATTTGGCAGAATTGCTTGACTTCATTCGAGGTATCGGGCTAGAAAGGCGCGCGCGTGTAAATTTAGCCAATAGCTGGATAACGATGGCGGACAAGGACGACACCCTGTTAAACTCCCGAGAGGTTGCCTTTCTGCTCGATCTCAGCCCCGACACAGTGAACGAATTTGCACGCCGCAGCATTCTTCCAGCCTTCAAAAAGGGGCGTCAGTGGCGCTTCCGCAAGCGCGATATTGCTTCCTTCAAACGGCATCTTCGCGGTCTCAACGCCGCGGCCTAACTGGTCCGAAAACCGAAGGGATGAGGGGTGGAGAAGTTGGGCCGAGTTTTGCAGTCCTTCAGCCCGGCAACGCTCCCGTGAGTAAACATCGAGGTATGAACTGATGGCTGAACCGCACGAGAGCCGCGTCTACTCCGATCTCGCCCATCTTTACGACTCCCTGTTTGGGCGAGTCTTCGTAGATCACGAGCACGAGGTTATCGAGTCATTGCCCTTCCGGCCCGACCAGCGAGTGCTCGAAGTCGGCGTCGGCACCGGTATCTCGCTTGACGCCTATCCGCCCTACGTTCATGTCGTCGGTATCGATCCTTCCGAAGATATGCTCCAGCATGCGGTAACAAAGACGCGCGAGAATGGCTGGGGGCATATCGAACTCCACGCCGGTGACGCGCAGCGGCTCGAAACCCCCGACAGTTCTTTCGAATGGGTCACCAGTTTTCATGTGATGACCGTCGTCCCCGACGCCCGCCGCATGATGAACGAGATGGTGCGCGTCTGTAAGCCCGGCGGCCATATTGTCGTAGTCAGTCACTTCGCCAGCGCCAATCCGCTCTTGTACCTGCTCGGTTCGATCATCAATCCGATCACGAAAATGCTCGGCTGGACGACGCGCCTGCGCGCTCGCGACGTGCTCGAAGGTCAACCAATCGCGGTCGAACGGATGGAGCGTTTTTCGGCCATCTCGGTTCATTACGTGATTATCGCGCGCAAGTTGGCCTGACCGCCGCGCCGGGGGTCGGCACTCGCCGTCTTGATGCCGATGTATAATTATCGCCCGGGCATTTTTACCCGATGCTCGACGATCGCCGGATTGCTTCTCTGCTTTCTCGTCGGGACCTCGTCGGCCTATCAGACGGAAAATGTATCCGACGGCGGGACTATCGCCGGCACCGTCCGCTTCACCGGAACGGTCGCCAAGCCCGCGCGGCTAGAAGTCAGCAAGGACATCGAAGTCTGCGGGACGCATCCGCTCTACGATCAGTCGTTGGTTGTCGGCAAAAATGGCGGCGTGCAGTTCGCCGTGGTCACCATCAGCGATATTTCCAAGGGCGAGCCGATGCGGCCCTTGTCTAATGTCATGTTCGATCAGAAGGGATGCGAATATATCCCTCACGTTATCGCCTTTCCCGCCGGCAGCAGCGTCGAGATCGTGAATTCCGACGGGCTCCTGCACAGTATCCACACCGTCTCGACCATAAATCCGGTGGTCGACATGGCGCAGCCGGGCTTCAAGAAAAAAATCAGCGTCACGATTGATAAACCCGAAGTGATCAAAGTGACCTGCGATGCGCACAACTGGATGATCGGATGGTGGTACGTCACCCCGAATCCTTACTACGCCGTGACCGATGAGTCGGGCCATTTTTCGATTGCGAACGTCCCGCCCGGTACCTATACCGTGAAGGTATGGCAAGAGAGTCTCGGCACCGCTAGCCGCAAGGTCACGGTGAAAGCGGCGACCACGGCGGTGTGGGATTTCAACGCAACCCTCCTACGGACCCAAACGCGATGATCAAACGCTTTGACCGCCTCGATATAGCCACGACCGACCCCGCGGACGCAGCCGCGACTTTCGAAAAGAATTTCGGCTTTGCGGTATCCCGTTCGAGTGGCTCGAGCGAGCCCACGATCAAGATTGGCGACTCCGAGATTCGCCTGCGCTCGGGCAGCGCGGTTGCCGAGGTAATCGCGACGGCGGGGGAGGGCCTCGCGGCGGTTTGGCTTGAAGCGGAGGACCTCGATCAGATGGTGAGGGCACTCACCGCAGCCGGCATTGCGTTTTCGGGGCCGCGGCTCGAAGACGGGCGGCGCATCCTCGAAGTCGATTACAGAGCGGCCAACATGGTGGCGCTCTTTATCTTCGACCGGCGCGTCTGAAGGCTCACACGACCGGGACTGTCAGGCTTTGATGCGGTAGCCGGCCGCGACCGCGGTCTCCAGTTGCCGCGTAAGATCGACACGATGCGCGGTGCTACGCAGACCCCTGGTGTCGATCGGCTTGCCGATCGTCATGCGGATTTTTCCACCGGGATTTACGAATATCGATCCACGCGGCATGATCGCGCTGGTTCCGCTGATCGACAGCGGTACGCAGGGCAGTTCAGAAACAATTCCCAGCCACGCCGCTCCTTCGCTGAACTGATGCACCCGGTAGTCCCGGTAACGATGGCCCTCGGCGAAGACGCAGATGGTATAGCCACTGCGCATCACCTCGATGGCGCGACGGATTTCGCGGCCCCCGCTATCGCGATCGATGACGATATTTCCCGCCCGTCCCAGTGCGAAGCCAACCAGGGGAATCTGCTTGAGCGCGCGCTTGGCGACGAAACGCATCTCGCGCGGCATCATATTGATAACCGCCACGATGTCGAACACGCTTTTGTGATTCGAGACCAGGACGAAGGTTTCGAGACCTTCGAGGTTGTCGAGCCCCTCGATTTCGCCGCGAACTCCACAAATGCGGAAGAGAGACCAGGCCCACAGCCTGATCATCGGGGTGGCGTAGTGGCCATTGTTGAAGATCGATAGCGCCGCCACCAGGATCGCCATGATCATCGTGACGAAGAGGCACAATATCGTTGCGACTACCCCGTACGACCGACACAAGACATCATTAAAGGTTCGCGCTGGACCCAAAGGACGAGCCCCGGCCTCGTGATCCAGGGGCAACGGTGAGGTTCGGCGCGAAAACATCGGTGATTAAGCGGTTATAGGTTTCGGCAGGTTCGAGCAAGTAGCTTTGGGTTCAACCAGGCTACTGAGAGCAACCGAATGCATGGCAGGTCGATCGCCAGCATAAACCCGCCAGCCGCGATGCGACGGCACGGATTCCAGCCCGGGATCGGCCAATCTTATAAGGTACTGGGTAATGGCGGATTTGTCGGAATCGAGATGTCAGGTCGTATGCGGTTGCGTATGCTGCGCGGGCGTCGATGGTTGCATCGGCAGCCGCCGCAGCATCGGGACGACCACCGCGGCCAACGCCAGGGCGATCAGGACGGCTTGCGCGGCGATCGTCTGCAGCGTCGGGAACAGGCCGATCATAGGCAGCGTAGGCACATAACTCACAAAGGTCGCGCCGATTACACCCGACTCCTGGAAGCTCGCGATTCCCTGTCCGGCGAAAATTATCGCGAGTGCGTACAGCAGGACCGAGGTGACCGAAAAGACCGGCCCGATCGGAATCAGCTTGGTCAGCCGGCGTAACACCACGAAGGTAATCGCGAGCGCGACCGCTCCCGCGATGATCCCGACGGCAACAGCATGACGCTCGACTTTTTCCGTCGCCCCGGCGAGCAGCGCCTGAAAGAAGACGATAGTCTCCGCGCCTTCGCGCATCACTGCCAGAAACGCGGTCAATCCGAGCGCGATCGAAGGGCCGTTGCTGCGCTGCGCCGCCTCGACCTGCGCATTGATGAACTTTTTCCAGCGCTGGGCCTGCATCTTCGCGGTGATCCACGAGCTGACGTAGAACAGTGTCGCCGCCGCGAACAGTTGGAAGACGCCCTCGAGCGTGTCGCTGGTATTATCGCCAATTAAGTGGTTGACGGCCCATGCGAGCATCAGGCTCACGCCGACTGCGATCAGAGCTCCGGTATAGATGTCTTTCGCGCGCGCGCTCTGGCCGGCTTCACGGGTCGCCGCGACCAGTGCGATAATCACCAGCAGAGCTTCGAGTCCCTCACGGAAGAGGATGCCACTGGCGTAAAAGAAGTAGGGGAGAACTGTCGAGCTTGCCGCCATGAGTCCGCCTGAATTGATAACGATTCTCAATTCCGATATTAGTTTTTCTCCCGCCGAAATGTCAAGCACATCTCCCCGGTGTTGCAGCCGTGTTAAACTGATATTTCCGCCGTACATGCTTGCCGCCCCGTAAAGCGCGGTGTAACTTTTGCTTTGAAGCGAGGCCGCTCAACGCGCCCGCTTCATCGCTTTTATTGGGAATCAAATTGTTTCTGGCAGCAGTCAACTTAGTGTCCGATTTGCGCTAAAGCGGGGCGTAACGCAGAGAGCTTATGCGCTGCTCATACTGTAAACACCGTGCCGGTCTGCTGCGAAAAGTCTGCGACAAATGTGCACGCGTGCTCGCAATTGTCGACCAGGCCGCCGGACACGTCGGCTGGACCGAACTGGTGGATCTGTTCGCGACCGAAGGGCTCAAGCGCGAAGACGTCGATACCGTGCTCGACGCGGAGATTGCCGGCGCGCCCACCCTGCGGGATCGGCTTACTTCTCGCATGGCCAACGAATTGATGCGGAATCTCGGAATGCCCGGCCGGCAGTCACCCCAGGACGTCCAACGAATTCGCGCCTCCGTGGCCGCCGGGGGAGGCGAGGGCACGTGGAAGCCGGGTGAAAAACCGACCGAGACCTAGTGACGATCCCTCGAGCATTCCCTATTTTGATCGTGAAGCATATTTTGCCAGCTAAGAGTTCTGGAGGTCGCGGATGAGTATCGGAAAAATGGGCATAATCGGCGCCGGGCAGATGGGCGCCGGAGTCGCGCAGGTGGCGGCTCAAGCGGGCCTCGACATCCTGCTTAACGATGTCTCGAGCGACCTCTGCGAACGCGGCCTCGAAAGTATTCATCACAACCTCGACCGCATGATCGAGCGCGGCCGCTTCAAACCGGACGAACGTGACCGCGTGCTGCGCCGGATCGGCACCAGCGCTCGCCTGGAAGATTTGGCCGGCGCCGATTTCGTGCTCGAGGCGGTGGTCGAAAACGAAGACGCGAAGATCGTCCTGTTCCAGAAGCTCGACAAGATCTGCCCCGCCGACGTTATCTTCGCCTCCAACACTTCATCGATTTCCATCACGCGGATGGCGGCGCGCACCACCCGCGCCGACCGTTTCATCGGGATGCACTTCATGAATCCGGTCCCCGCGATGCGCCTGGTGGAAATCATTCGCGGGCTGGCGACCTCGCAGGAAACCTACGAATCGACCCGCACGCTCGCCGAGCGTCTGGGTAAGAATACGATGACGGCGGAGGACTTCCCCGGCTTCATCGTCAACCGCATCCTGCTGCCGATGATCAACGAGGCGATCTACACTTTGTATGAAGGCGTCGGTGGCGTAACCGATATCGACACCGCGATGAAGCTCGGCACCAACCAGCCGATGGGACCGCTCGAACTGGCCGACCTCATCGGACTGGACACCTGTCTCGCGATCATGGAAGTGATGCATCGGGTTTTCGGCGACGATAAATACCGGCCGTGCCCGCTGCTGAAAAAATACGTCGATGCTGGCTATCTCGGCCGCAAGGCAGGCCGCGGCTTCTATACCTATGATGAACGCGGCAATCCGATCCCGCCGGCAGCGCCAGGCCGCTAGACAATTTTGACGGCGCGCGGCTAGCGCCCAATGGGAGGAAAGCTCATGGTCAAGGCTTTCGTTCTGATCGACACGTCGCCGGGCAAGGCCAAGGAAGTCGCCCAGAAGCTGCGGCAGGTTGAGGGCGTCTCCGCCGCGCATGCAGTGACCGGACCGCATGACATTATCGCCATCGCGGAGGCGGCTGACGTCTCAACGCTGGGCGAACTCGTGGTACAGAAGATTCAAAGCGTCGTGGGGGTCAATCGCAGTCTTACCTCGATCGTCGCTGATTGAGGCTAAAATCGCGACAACCCTCGAGCGGGGCACTCGAACTCGTCAAGGATAGGAATCGATGGCTGAATTACCTGTTGTAAAACGTCTGCGCAAAGAGATGGAGACGCTCAAGCACGAGTTGACCGTCGAGTTGCCCAAGGAATTGGAACGTGCGCGCGCGCACGGTGACCTCTCGGAAAATGCCGAATGGGCGATGGCCAAGCAGCGTCAGGAATTCCTGCGGGCGCGCCTCTCCAACCTCGAAGCTCGCGTCGCCGAATTGGCGATGATCAATCTCGAATCGATCCCGCGCGATACCGTCGGGCTCGGCAGCAAGGTCGAGCTCGAAGACCTCGACGAGGGCGTGCGCGTCGAGTACGAGATTGTCGTGCCCGAGGAAGTCGACGGCTCGCAGAATCGAATCTCGCTCTCCTCGCCGCTCGGACGCGCCCTTATCGGCAAGGCCAGTGAAGACGATATCGAGGTTCAGACCCCGCGCGGCAAACGCTCGTACATGGTCTGCAAGCTCGTCACGATCCACGAGATCCTGGTGCTCGAGAGCAGCCAGGAGCAGAAGTAACTCCCGCCGCTTCCGGCAGATCCAATCGAGTAAAAACTGGAAGGTTACACGGTAGGCGCGAGCATCAGTGCCCGCGCCCACCAGGTGAAGTCAAACTCAGGCGTATTCGGCTCAGGCGCGTCCTGGCGATCCCACGCCGGCATTCTTTCGCGGGCGGCCCGCACGACGTGCTTGTGTCGGCGGCTCCGATTCGAGATCGTCGTCGAACACGAAGGCGCTGGTGAAACGACGAGTCGTCCGAGTCGATGTCGGCGATACCCTTGACGTTTTCGGTGGCGCCGGCGTCCTGTCCGCCTTCCCAGCGCTCCACGGGTTTTGCCGCCGATGGACGGCTGCCTCGCACCCGCTCCATCTTGCGCTGGCAATCGACGCAGAGGACCACAAAAGGTAGCAATTTCAGACGTTGTTGCGGAATTTCCTCTCCGCACTCATCGCAGGTTCCGTAGTCACCCGTTCCCAGGCGATTAAAGGCTCCATCGATGGCGCGAAGTCGTTGCTCCGATCGCTCGATCATGCTCGCGTGCAGTTCGGTTTCCGTCTGCGCACGAGCGATTTCCATGTCGTCGCCCGGATCGGTCAGGGTTTCCCCTTCCTGCTCGTGACGCAGTTGGCGAACACGTGTCAATTCGAGATTGCGAAGCTGGTTAAGCATTCCACGCAAAATTTCTGTCCGGTCCCGATTCATCAACCCTCTCCCCACACCTTTGACTGGTAGCTGGGAGCGCTAGTGCATAGGCCGTGCCGTGCTTGAAAGTCGTTAATTGCTCTTATTTCTCCCTTTTTGACTCCAGATACGTAGCAGAATTGCAACACATGAGGCGAGACAAAATCGTGTCTTGCGACGCGATCTCATCCGGCCAGGAGCTTCCAAGTGTGTTTTTCAGGGTGTGCCTGGGAGCAACGACTGTACAGATTGTCAGCGGCCGAGGGAACGACGCTGGCGTAGCTCCTTGAGCGGCCGGGTGTTGAGAACGTCCGATGGCTCGATCCATCCCCGTCTGGCTTGATTTGTGGCATATGCCAGGCCGCCAAAGCCCCGCGGGTGATGCGAGTCGCTCGAAATTACCAGTTTCGCTCCCGCTCGCTTCGCCGCCATACAGGCGGTGTCGACCAAATCGAGCCGATCAGGCTGTCCGTTGACCTCGAGGGCGCAACCCTCTTCCCGGGCGACGCGCAGAACCTCCTCCAGGTCGAAGGCGATGGGTTGGCGTCGCCCAATCAATCTACCGGTCGGATGGCCGATTACGTCGACATTCGGGTTGCTGATAGCCCTGATGAGCCGCTGGGTCATGGTGGCGGCGTCCTGGTCGAGCTTGGAGTGTACAGAGGCGACCACCCAATCGAGCCCTTCGAGGGTGCTGTCGGGCAAATCGAGGCTTCCATCCTCCAGAATATCCACCTCGATGCCTCGCAGGGCGGGGATACCCACCTCCGCGGCGACGTCCGCGATTTCGTGGGATTGTTCGAGCAAACGGGCGGGATCGAGGCCGTGGACCATGCTCAGGCGCTGGGAATGGTCGGTAACCGCGAAATATTCGAGCCTGGCGGCGGCTGCCGCCCGGGCCATATCGAGGATAGTCGCGCGCCCATCGGTCCATAGGGAGTGGGTGTGCAAATCGCCCCGGAGATCGGCAAGTTCGATCAGCCGGGGCAGCCTGTGCTCCAAGGCAGCCCCAATCTCCCCGCGATCCTCTCGCAACTCGGGGGGCATCCAATCGAGGCCGAGGGTGGCGTAAATATCCTGCTCCTCGGCCCCGGCAATCGATCGGTCTCCCTGAAATAATCCGTATTCGTTCAGCAGCAGGCCTCGGGTCTGGGCGATCCGCCTCAGGTGAACGCAATGGGCCTTCGAGCCGGTGAAGTAGACCAGGGCAGCCCCCCAACTTTCGAGCGGAACGACGCGCAAGTCCACCTGGAGGTTATCACCGACAATGATGGACGCCTTGGTATCACCCGCGCCGAGCTTGCGCGTAGCAGCGGGGAATCGCAGGAAGCCGTCGATAACCGACTTGGCGTCTTTTGAGGCTGCCAGTATGTCCAGATCGCCCACCGTCTCGCGTCGCCGTCGGAAGCTGCCGGCGATCTCGATTCGATCGACATTGCAATGCGCGCTCAAATAGGCGGCCAGCTCACCGGCGATGGCCGCCGCCTCGGGGTACTGCATGCGGAGGCCGGTCTCCTCGACGGGATAAGACAGCGCCTTGATGATCTGGTCTTCCGTCTTCGCGCCGAACCCGCGGATAGTTCGCACCTGACCGGCCTCGGCGGCGCGCTTTAAGTCGTCGCGGTTTCGAATGTGAAGCTGATCGGCGAGCAGTTTGATTCGCTTGGGGCCGAGACCCGCGACGTTTCGTAAATCGAGCAGGCCCGACGGAAAAGTACTGCGCAGCTCGGTGCGCATCGGCAAATCGCCCGTAGCGGCCAAAGTGATGATTTTTTGCGCCAGATCGGCGCCGATTCCCGCAATCTTGTTGAGTTTGTCGAGCGGCAGGGCCGTCACCGACTCCGGATAGTCGCGCACTGCCCTGGCGCCGTTCCGATAGGCGCGAACGCGAAAGAAATTTTCACCGCCGAGTTCGAGCATATCGGCGATTTCGTCAAAAATACTGGCAATTTGGTCATTGCGCATCGTGCGAGCGTACCGCCAAGAGCAGGTTAGGGTAGAAAACGATAGTCGCGCCGCTTTGTATCATTTTCAACCACGTTGACTTTCACTTGAAAATCAAACGCGCTGCTGAGATGAGCGTTTACCTGTTTAAGAATCTTAATAGATTGTTGAACATTGTTAGACCCCAATCTCGCCGGTAAATAAATGGAAGTATTCCAAAATAACCTAAACAAAGCTCATAGTTGCAGAACCGTTTAACGAGGCGCAGTCAGGGACATCTGAAGCTAGCATCACCACATGAAGTCGTCTGGATTTTTCTGTAACAGCATTTAGAGTAAACTTGACATGTGATAAGTGAATCTCTATCTGTTAACGGGCCAAAGAGAATCAGTAACCTTCTCTAATACCACGATGACGGGATGGCACGGCTAAAACCTAGCCTCGTCCATCGAGAGGTAGAGCCACTTCAGGTTGGTGCGACCAAAAAGGTGAAGTTTCGGGGAGGCGGGAGGAATGAAGATGGATTCCTTGATCAGACTTTTCGTCAAGGCTCGTGAAGCCCAGAAGGGCCAGACCATGACCGAATACGCGCTGATTCTTGCCGCAGTCGCCGTCGTGGTCTTCGTGACCTACGAGGTGATGGGCCAGGACATCAACTCGCTGGTCAATGGTATCGATAAGAGTCTTACCGCGACCTGATGATGACCGTGCGGTCGTCGCGGACTGTACGTTTCGGGGTGAGTGGAAGGTCGAACTTGAGGAGGGGTGGGGTGGTGATGTCTGACGCTGACAGTTAGGAAATACAAACGGAGGACCGGGGAAAATGGAGTTTCTGACCAGGCTTTTCGTGAGAGCGCGTGAGTGGCGAAGGGGCCAGACCATGACCGAATACGCGCTGATTCTTGCCGCCGTGGCGGTAGTAGTGTTCGTGACCTACGAAGTCCTCGGTCAGGACATCAATTCGCTGGTTAACACCCTGGACAAGGACCTCTCCGCGACCTGAGAACTTCGGCTTTGAGGGGAGGCAGCCGCAAGGCCACCTCCCCATGTTTATCCCGCAAAAGCCCTATTGCCGTCGGGCTTGTTCTCTAAACCAACACCCCGGCTTTGCGGAGTTGCTCGACTTTGTCGCGAGTATAGCCGAGCAGGGTCTTGAGGACTTCCTCGGTATCGGCGCCTCGCACCGGAGCGGCGGCGCGCACGCTGCATGGCGTCGCTGACATCTTCCAGGGGATTCCGGCGTGGATTCGTGCGCCGATTTCCGGATGATCCATGCGAACCAGGTAACCACGCTGATTCAGGTGCGGATCCTTCCGCCAAGTCCTTGTTGCTCATCGCGGGGAAGGCGGCGACGCCGGCGGCTTGCAAGGTTTTGGTGATCTCCCAGCGGTCGCGCCCGCTGGTCCATTCGGTGATGATGCGGTCGAGCGCCGCTTCATTCTGTTTGCGCAGGGCCGCCGTGGCGAAGCGAGGATCCTGAGCGAGATTGGGTCGCGCCATCGCGGTGCATAGCGCCTGCCATTCGGCTTCGTTGCCGACGGCGATGGAGACCCATTGGTCGTCACCGGCGGTGCGATAGCATTCGTTGGGCGACATTACGCGGTCGTGGTTACCGGCACGCACCGGCTCGCGTTGGTTTACCTCATACTCGAGCAATCCTTCGGGCATCATCACGAGCGCGGTTTCGAGCTGCGACTGATCGATAAATTGTCCCTCGCCGGTGAGCGCCCGATGGGTCAGGGCGGCGATCAGTGCGAAAGCGCCGAAGACACCGGCGTTGGGGTCGGGATAGGAGACCCCGATCTCGCCCGGGTCGCCACCTTCGTAACCAGTTCCGAAGAACATGCCGGAGGCCGCGGAGGCCGGCGGTCCATAACCCACGAAGCCCTTGTAGGGGCCGGTCTGTCCGTAGCCGGACATGGAGATCATGATTAAATCGGGTTTGAACCTGCGCAATCTCTCGTAGCCGAGCCCCAGCTTCTCCATTACGCCGGCGGCAAAATTGTCGGCGACGATATCGCAGTGCCTGAGCATCTCGCCGATCAACTCGACCGCTTCGGGCCGGGCGAGGTTCATCGAGACCGATTTTTTGCCCTGGTTGTATTGATTGAAATAGCCGGCGCGGTTGGGACCGGGAACGTCATCGGCGAAGGGCGGAATCAGGCGGGTGACGCACGGCGGGCGCGCCACCGTCTCGAGACGGATTACTTCGGCGCCAAGATGGGCCAGTTGCATCGTGCAAAAGGGGCCCGCCCAGGCCCAGGTGAAATCGAGCACGCGTATGCCGGAAAGAGGCAGATCAGCCATCGTTGTTCTCCATTGCAATCAGACAATCCCGGTTTGGCGCAGGGTGGCCAGGTGTTCCTTGGCGATCTTCAACTCGCCGCAGAAGACTTCGTCGCTGTGCTCGCCGAGGCGCGGGGCCGGACGGCGGAGCGCCCATTGGGTATTACCGTAGCGCGAAGGCATCCCAGGGAGCTTCAAGGTGCCCATGCCGGGTTGATCAAGCTGGACGAAGAAGTCGCGCTCGCGAAAATGCGGCGTGTCGTACAATTGCTTCATCGTGTTGACCGGCGCGAAGGGGATACGCCGATTCTGTGCTTCGATATAAAGGTCCTGCACCTTCCATCCGGCGAGCCATTCGGACATCAGCGCCTTGAGCGCGTCCATGTTCTGGCCGCGGGCCAGGCGATCCTTGAAGAGGTCGTCACTGGCCCATTCCGGGTTACCCATGAGTTCGACCAGCCGTTTCCACTGATCTTCCTCGACTGCGAGAACGAAGATCTTCCCATCGAGGCAATCGGCGATAAACCAGGGTCCGAGCGCGCGGGCGCCGAGGCGCGAGGTCACGCGGCCGGCGTAGGTATAGTGCATCAGGTTCATCTCGAGCATCGCGGCAATGACTTCCTGCTCAGAAACGTCGATTGCCTGCCCGCGCCCGGTCTTGAGCCGATGAAAATAGGCGGCGAGGGTCGTGATCGCGGCATGCGCACCCGCCTGGAGGTCGCACTGGCTACCGAAGCATTTGAGCGGCGGCAGGTCAGGGTAGGGCGAGGCGCCGGGGCTGAGCGTCGCCCATCCCGAGGCATTGCTGGCGGTAAGCTCGTAGCCCTTGTAGTTGGCGTAGGGGCCGGTGTCGCCGAACATCGAGACGGAAGTTACGATCAAGCGCGGATACTTGGCGCAGAGCGCCGTGCTCTCGAGTCCTCGCGCCGCCCGTTCGGCGGGTGCGACGTTGTGAATCAGGATGTCCGCACGATTGAGCAGACTGTCGAACAGTAACTGACCCTCGGGACGGGTGAGATCGGCGACGACGCCCCGCTTGTTGGCATTGAGGTAGACGAAGAGCCCGCTCTTTTCGGGATCGGACTGATCGTTGGGGAAGGGGCCGCGCCGGCGGGTGAGATCGCCGCCGGGTGGTTCGACTTTTATTACCTCGGCACCGAGGTCCGCGATCAGCTTGGCGCCGAACGCCGCCGAGATACCTTCGCCGCATTCGACGATTTTGATCGCGTTAAATGGCGATCGCGAATTTGCCTCCACTAAAATACTCCCTAGGGTCGAATCGTCACGATTGTGTTTGGACGCCTGCCGAAATGCAAAGTGCCGTCCGCTAATGTTCCACAGTGCTCACTAGAGCTTCACGCAGCGTGCCTATGAACGTCAACTGCGTTCACCCGAGCGAATTTTCTCGAGTTCGCGTTCGCGCAGGTCGCGGCGGCGGATCTTGCCGGTGACGGTCATCGGGAATTCGTCGATAAACTCGAATTCCCGGGGATATTCGTGAGCGGCGAGCCGTTTTTTGACGTGCTGCTGGATTTCCTCGATGAGCTGCTGCGAGGGTTGCTGGCCCGGCAGGAGCTTGACGAAGGCCTTTATCGCCTGTCCGCGACGTTCGTCGGGCACGCCAATCACCGCGCACGAGGCCACCGCAGGATGCTCGATTATCTTGGCTTCGACCTCGGCCGGACCGACGCGATACCCCGAGGTCTTGATGACGTCGTCGCCGCGACCCTGGAAAAAGACGTAGCCTTCGGGGTCCATGTGGCCGATATCACCGGTGAGACACCATTCGCCGGCGAATTTTTCGCTCATCGCGGCGGGGTTTTTCCAATATTCCTTCATTACGACCGGGCTGTCGCGGCGGATGGCGATCTCGCCGGTCTCTCCGGTTTTTACCACTACGCCGTCGCGGACGATCGCGACATCGTGGCCGGGAAAAGGCTTGCCCAGCGGTTCGAGCAGGGGCTTCTCAAGGGCACCGCAGTTGCCGATGAAGTAGTTGGCCTCGGTCTGCCCGAAGGCCTGGTTGAACTGCACCTGCAGTTGATCGTCGACCCATCGGGCGAGTTCGGGGCTGACCGGTTCGGCGCCGCTGACGACGCAGCGCAGGCGCAGTTTGGAATATTTTTCGCGCGGATTCTTGATCTCGCGCAAGCCCTTTAGAACCGTCGGCGGATAAAGCCCCACGGTCGCGCCGTATTTCTCGACCAGGCGCAGCATCACGTCCGGGTTGAAGCGTTCCTTGCTGCGATAGGCGAGCACCGGAATGCCGTAGGGCCAAATCGCGAGCAGGCCGTCGAGCAGTCCGCCCGCCCAGGCCCAGTCGGCGGGACTGTAATAAAGGTCGCCATCGCGCAGGAAGTTATAGGAATAATCGATACCGTTGTGGCCGAGCAGGTAGCGCGCCGCGTGCAAGACGCCCTTGGGATCGCCGGTCGTGCCCGAGGTGTACATCAGCAGCAGCGGGTCCTCGGCGTGGCTTTTGGGCGTGGTGAAATTGTCCGAGGCCTGGCTGACGAGGTCGTCGAAACCGAGTCCGCCTTTTTTGCCGCCGGCTATAATCACGTGTTTCAAGTCGGGCAGTTCGTTGCGGATCGGTTCGATCTTCTCGAGGCTCTCCGGCTCGAGCATCAGGATGCGGGCGGAACTATTGGTCAGGCGATAACGCAGGGCGTCGGTGCCGAACAGCTTGGAAATCGGCAACGCGATCGCGCCGAGGCGATAGCAGGCGATATGGGCGATCGCGGTTTCAGGCCGCTGCGGTAAATGAATCGCGACGACGTCGCCGCGCTTGACGCCGAGTGCCGCCAGCGCGTTGGCGAAACGGCGGCTCTGAGCGCCGATCTGACCGAAGGTGTAGCGTTCGGTATGACCCTCATCATCTTCATAGAAGAGCGCGGGTTTGTCGCGCAGGTCGTCGTGGCGGTCGATGCAATCGATGGCGACGTTGTAATCGGCGGGAATATTCCAGCGATGACGCGCGCGGGCGTCGGCGATGGAAGTGGCACCCTTGACGGTCTGTTCACGAAGGCCTATCGAGGCCATGATGCTGTCCTCCGTTCGGCACGCGTATCCGATCGAGGGCGCGTCCGTATGGTAATTCTTAGCCCAGCGGCGGTGTGATGTTAACCTTGGTATGATACGGGCGGCGTGGTATCGACGGAGTCAACATGGCGAAAATCCTGGTTTTGCAACACCATCCGGCGGAAAACCTCGGAGCGATTGCCGACG
Source organism: uncultured Pseudomonadota bacterium (assembly GCA_963804355.1). Taxonomy (GTDB): domain Bacteria; phylum Desulfobacterota; class Binatia; order Binatales; family Binataceae; genus JASHZA01. The sequence goes on from CAWDQC010000027.1 coordinate 109,326, forward strand.
CGCTCGAGGATGCCGCATTGGCGTGGCAATATGTGCGCGTCTTCGACGGCCATCCGATCCCGCAGGATATTAAGGGGGCAGGCGGCCTGATCGTGATGGGTGGACCGCAAACGGTCTATCAGCCCGATCGTTATCCAGAGGTGCGCGAGGAAATGCGGCTTATCGAGAGCGTCCTCAAAGAGAACAAGCCGTTTCTGGGGATATGTCTCGGCAGCCAGTTGCTGGCGGCGGCCCTGGGTGCGACCGTGCGGCGCGGCGAGAGCAGGGAAATCGGATGGTATCCCGTGCGGTTGGCTGATGCCGCCCGCGACGATCGTCTGTTAGGCGGGCTTCCGGCGGAATTCGTCGCGTCGCATTGGCACAGCGACGTTTTCGAGCTGCCGAGCGGCGCGGTGGCGCTGGCCTCGTCGGAGAAGACGCCGATTCAGGCGTATCGTTATGGCGACAAGGCGTATGGGTTGCTGTTCCATGCTGAAATGACTTTCGAGATTCTCGAGGCCTTGATCGGCGAATTCGACGAAGGCTTGAAGCGTGTCGGCATCGATGGTGAGGCGATTCTGTCAGAGGCGCAAAGTCACTTGCCCAAATTGAGCGAAATCGCAACGATGATCTTCAGCCGTTGGGCGAGACCGATCGAGGGCACCTAGACCGGCCATTTATAGGAGCAAGGCTATGGCAGGCAGACTGCACGTTCATCTTAGTGTCGCGAATCTCGATTCGAGTCGCGAATTCTACGAGAAATTTCTGGGAGTGCCGCCGGTCAAGCAGAAGGCCGACCTGGTTAAATTCGTTCCCGCCTTCGCTCCGATAAATTTGACGATCTCACCCGCCAAGCACGACATGGTCGACGGCCGCGCGATGAATCACCTCGGAATCGAGATGGAGTCGAACGAGGTAGTGATCGAATATCTCGAACGTATCAAGGCCGACGGTATCGCGGCGCGGGCGCAGCTCAACGTCACCTGCTGCTACGCGAACCAGAGCAAATTCTGGGTGGTCGATCCCGATGGCGTGGAGTGGGAAGTCTACCACGTCAACTACGATACCGCCGAAAAGCATGGCGGCGCGGTCGAGACTATCTGCTGTCAGCCGACAGCGGCTGTGACGGGGTGAAGCGCACCGGCATGTGCTTGATGCCGGCGACGAAATTCGAGCGCAATCGCTCCGGTTCACCCGCCAGTTCGAGATCCGGCATACGCTTCATCACCTGCTCGACCATCACGCGCATCTCGAGCCGCGCCAGATGCGAGCCGAGACAAAAATGTTCGCCGTGGCCGAAGGCGAGATGATCGTTGGGCGTGCGCGAAATGTCGAAGACGTCGGCCGCCGGAAAGACCTCCTCGTCGCGGTTCACCGACGCATTCCAGATAACGACCTTGTCGCCTTCGTGAATCCGCTTATCGCGAAGTTCGGTGTCCCTGGTGGCAGTGCGCAGGACGTGGGTGACGGGCGTGGTCCAGCGCAGGAATTCCTCGATCGCGCGCGGCAGCATCGTTAGGTCGTTGTGGAGCTTTTGCCTCTGCGCAGGATTCCTGATCAAGGCGAGCACGCCGCCTGAGGTCGCGTTGCGAGTGGTCTCCTGTCCCCCGATGATCAGCAGGAAGGAGTTGAAGAGGATCTCGAGGTCGTTGAGCCTGGCACCGTTGACGTCGCCGAGGGTGAGCGCGCTGATGAGGTCCTTGCCGGGATTTTTGCGGCGTTCGTCGATCAGCTTGGCGAAATAGGCGAAAAACTCCGAGATGGCCTCGCGTCCCGTTTCCATCGGACTGCGGCCCTGGTTGTACTCGGGATCCTGCGTCCCGATCGACATATTGCCGAGCATGTACATCTGGTCGCGATATTCAGCGGGAATCCCGAGCATCTCGCAGATGGCCGCGGTCGGCAGCTTGCCGGCGATATCGACGACGAAATCGCATTCGCCGCGATCGATCACCGAATCGATAATATCGTCGCAGATCTTCCTGACTTCGGGGGCGTACTCGTCGATGATTCGCGGCGTAAAGCGGGCGCTGACAATCTGGCGGATTTTGTTGTGCCGCGGCGGATCGGTCAGGATCATCATCATGCCCGAACCCGATTGATCGGGCGTGACGTTGAATTGCAGCGAGATCCCGCGCTCGGAGCTGAAGCTCGCCGGGTCGTGATAGACGCGCAGGGCGTCGCTATACTTGGTCACGGCCCAGAAGCCGCGTCCGTTGCGATCGTGCCAGTAAACAGGCGCCTCGCGGCGCAAGGTTGCGAAGGCGGCATACGGATCGCCGTGGAGAAAAAGATCGAGATCGGTGAGATCGATCCCGTCGAGCGACGGCGCTTGCGGGGCGCTCATCAGTCTTCTGCCAGCGAGATCGCCTGTTTCGGACAAACGCGAATCGCGTTCAGTACGCGATCGCGCGCCGACTCGGGCGGATTCTCGTTGAGGACGTAAAGGTTGTCGTCGTCCCGCACCTCGAAAATATCCGGCGCGACCTGCATGCAGCGGGCGTTACTTTCACAGCGGTCGTAATCGATTACGATCTTCGTTGGCTTAGCTCCGCGATAAAGTTGTAGCTCGATCTTAAGCTATCGCAGGGCAGGTCGCCAAGGGGAGATCACGGCCTCGAAGTCGCCAACTTCTAGCCGAAGGGAAGGGGGTCCTGACCCGCGAGCGACGGCGTGAGGCGTGTCCTCGCGCCTTCGCGGGCGAGCAGCCGCCGTTTGTATTCGAGACCCCAGCGATACCCGGTAAGCGATCCATCGGCGCCAATCGCCCGATGACACGGGATCAGAATCGCGATGGGATTCGAACCGTTGGCATGTCCGACGGCGCGCGAGGCGCTGGGCCGGTCGATCCGTCGCGCGATTTCGCCATAGGATCGCGTCGTCCCTGACGGGATCGCGCACAGCTCGCTCCAGACCGCGGCCTGGAACGGCGTCGCACGTATATCGATGGGAATCTCCAGCGGGGTATTGTCGCGCAGATGGTCGAGAATGCGCGCCGCCAACGCGTCAGTGGCGTCGTGGGCATCTCGAATCTCGGCGAGCGGGTAGTCGCGCCGCAATTCGGCTTCGAGATACGACGCCGATTCGTGAACGCCGAGCCAGCTCAAACCATACTGGGTCGCCGCAATCAGGAGTTGACCGACGGCAGAATCGAGCACAGCGTAACTCATCTGCGCGCCGCGCCCATTCGCACGATAGCTCGCCTCGGCGATACGCAATTCACCCGATCCCTCGGGCCCGAGCGAGTATTTCAGGTAGCCGTGATTCGTATCCATTTGCCGTCCCTTCTTTCCACAGCCGTCGGATCACTTTGATTCAGCTGATCGCGTCGCTTCGATCTAAACGCCATCAAGTGCCGCCTACGGTCAATTCCATCCGACGGGTAATCTGCACAGGTTGGTCGGCCTGCGCTTTTATCTATGAACAGATGTAACCCCGCAGCGCCGCGAATTGTGAACAGAAGAGCCTCGGAGGGTTAAGCTTGAACGCCCTAACGTGATAACTTCGTGGCTACAGTCGTCTGGGTGGGGCATGCTGCGGACCAGGGAAGACCTCGAAGAGATCGAAGTACGCACCCTCGCGCCGTTTGCGATGCGCGCGCGGGAGAGTCGCGGCCGGAGCTTTTCCGAACCGCCCCATCCGATGCGTACCTGCTTCCAGCGCGATCGCGATCGTATCATTCATTCGGCGGCTTTTCGCCGGCTCGAATACAAGACCCAGGTCTTCGTCAACCACGAGGGTGATTACTACCGCACCCGCCTGACTCATACGATGGAAGCGGCGCAGATTACCCGTACGGTCGCGCGTGCGCTCGGGCTCAACCAGGATCTCGCCGAAGCGGTCGCGCTTGCTCACGACCTCGGCCATACACCGTTCGGTCATGCGGGCGAGCGCGTTCTCAACGATCTGATGCGTCCGCATGGCGGCTTCGACCACAACGCGCAGAGCCTGCGGACGGTCGACTGGATCGAGGTGCGCTATCCGTCTTTCCGGGGACTCAATCTGACCTACGAGGTACGCGAGGGTATCGTTAAGCATTCCGCCTTCAGAGGCCGTCCCGAAGCCCGCGAATTCGACGAACAGCTTTACCCCAGCCTCGAGGCGCAGATCGTCGACCTCGCGGACGAAATCGCCTATCTGACGCACGATGTCGACGACAGCCTCAAGGCTCAGATGCTGACCGCCGGCGACCTCGAGCCGTCCCAACTCTATCGCGAGGCTGTCGCCACGACGCGGGCGAATAATCCACCGATGGCGGTTGGGGTCGCGCGCTACCAGACCGTTATTCGGATGATTAACGTGATGGTAACCGACCTGGTCTCGAACATTGACGGTGAGATCGAACGCGCGCGAGTCTCGAGCGTCGACGACATTCGCGGGGCGGGCAGGGCGCTGGCATCCTTCAGTCCTCCGGTCGCGCGACAGGTCACAGAGCTGAAGCAGATAATGCGCGATCGGCTATATCGCCACTATCGCGTAATTCGCATGACCGAGAAGGCGGGCAGGGTGCTCGCGCGCCTGTTCGAGACCTATATGAACGAGCCGCGCCAGTTGCCCGCCCATGTTCTGGAGCGCGCTAAACATGACGAGCCGTTGGCGCGGGTGATCGCCGATTATATCGCCGGGATGACTGATCGCTTCGCGCTGGACGAGTATCGGAAACTGTTCGATCCTGACGAACGAGTCTGAAAAACGAAGCTGAAGGAGCAGGGTGTGGTTGTGACAAGGGTTCGCCAAACAAAGAAACTTACAATTTTGCGCGATGACCATATCGGCGACCCGATCGGTGCGATGTTTCTCGATTGTTCGCCCGAGCAACAGGACGCGATCCTCGAACGTCTCGGCAAATACCTCGGGTATCGGGTCAAAATCGTCAGGCTTCGAACTCGGCGTCGACCGGGCCGACGTCGAAGTCGAAATCAGGTCGATGACCGAAGAGTCCACGCGGATGGCCACCACCGCTCGCGACCTCAGCCGCAAAGGCGCGCGACGCGGCGCGCTCTCGATGTTCCGCGACGCGCTTGAACTTGACCCCGTCAACCGCAAGGCTGCGCTGGGTCTCGGTCTCTTGCTGGCCGAACTCGAGCAGTATCCGGAAGCGCTGAGATACCTGAAGTTGGCGCGCGAATGTGGCACCGACGATCCCGACTTGCTGTATGCCCTTGGCCAGGTTTCCCTGAAGATCGACCGCACCGCCGCCGCGATCGAATACCTCGAACGCGCCTTCGAAATCGATCCGGGGCATTTCGCCGTTCGCCGCGCATTGGCTGAGTTGGGACGCAAACCCAAGCCGCAACTGCAGCGAGCGCGCGCTGACAGGGGACAGATGCCGATCGCTGTGATCTCGAAAAAGGATTAGCCGCTCCCCGCGCTTTCATCGCGCAGCTATCATCGCCTTGGAACGGCTCTCAAAGTTCGCCCAAGCGGCGACCTTGTAGTGGCATACAGCCGCCTGCATCTCTATTATTGGTGCGCTATGCGACTAAAGAGCCTCCTCAAGAAAGTCTGCTTCGGAGCACTGCTGATCGGCATAATTTCGGGTCTAGCGGCAAGTTTACATAATATATCTTATGCGAAGTTAGGCAGGTTGGTCGCATGGCCGAAAGTCTCGCCTGGGCGGCTGATTCCACCCATGCAAGCGCCAATGACGCGCGCCTCAAGGCGGCTCTGCAGAAGCGCCTGCTGGTGCCGAATCCGGGTGATCTGACTATCGGTCCAGCCACGCCCGGACCGTTCCCCGGAACCAGCAGCCGAGCCATCACCATCAGCGCCGCTGAGGGACAAAAATTCGAAGTCGAACTGTTCACCAACGCCGCCGGCGACAAGGGAGTCCTCGCGCAACGTTCGCGCTGTTCGACTAGGCGCATCCATGGGAACAAGTCGATATGAAATCGCTGCATCTCGACAATCGAGCGACCCTCGGGCCGGCCGGCGCGCCCATGCCAGTTAGTCGAGTTCGCCGACTTCGAATGCCCGTATTGTGCCCGCGCTTTCAGCGAGGTCGAGACGCTGGTCAATACCACTACAAGGACAAGCGTTCATCTGATCTGGAAGAATTTTCCGCTGAGCGGTCCATCCGTGGGCGGAACAAGCGGCGATCGCAGCCGAGTGCGTCCGCCAGCAGAACCCGACCGCATTCTGGACCGTCGCCGGCGACTTCTATCGCGACCAGAGTGACATCAACGTCCAGAATCTACGCGAGCATATTGACGACTATGTCGAGCACGCTGGGGCTCGACTCCAAGGCCTGAACGCATGCATCCTGGGCAACGATGCGGAGGTCGCGTCGAGCAAGACAAGAAGGACGGCAAGGCAATTCGCGTGAACTCGACGCCGACCTTTCTGGTCAATGGTATCCCGGTGGTCGGCCTGCCGAGCAGCAATGTCTTCGATTATCGTGATTACGTCGCAGTTGCAAGAACGCAACGCCGCTAAATAACGCGCGGGCGCATCCGTCTGCGTGAGATGATGTGGCGAGACCGCAACGTCGCGTATTTCGAAGGATTGCGGCTGGCGCGTAACGGTCAGTGCGGGGCTGCCGCCGGAGTCGCGACGATTTTCGGCATCGCTGGATTCGTCGTCGACGATTTAACTGCGGCGGGAATCTCCTCGGTCTGTGGCGGGAAGCGGACGACTCCGGAGCGGCGCCGAGATTGGCCAGCGCTTCGATCACATCGGGACGCTCCTCGCGAAGGGATTCTGCTTCATGAAATTCTGATAGGCCGCGACCGCGCCCGCTTATCTCCCAGCTTTGCGAGCACCCTGGCGCACCTGAGCGCAGCCCTGCACCGTCTCCGGTCCGTCGATCGCGGCAGCCCGAGCATATGCGTGTTGCGCCTGTTAAAGTCGCTGAGGTTTTCGTCCGCTACGCCAAGCTGAGAGAGCGCGAATTGCGTAAAGCCGGCGGATCACTGCCCTGAAGAAATTGTTCGAGTGCGTCCCGCGCCTTCGCAGGCTGTCCTTGCCCCAGGTAGGTAGTACCAAGGTAAAACTCGACAGATGGCCCAGGTCGCTGCCCGGATGACTCTGCAGAGATCACTGAATCCGTGGCTGCGGTCTTATAGTCTTTTTGATTGAGCGCGGTTACTGCTTGGTAGAACTGCTCCGCCGCCAACCGCTGCTGATATTGCCAGTAGAAGCGCACGCCGAAAATAACGACGAGAATCGCGACCGTCCACCGCGGCGAGAATGACCCGCGTCAGATTGTTCGAGACAAACTCGATCGCCTGATCGAGAAAGCTGATGAATCGTCGGGTTGCTTAAGCTCTTTTCGCGAGAGCTTCGGAGTGAGACGTTGCCATCGATGGGGCTCAAGGCCGCGGCTAAGGCTCGGGCGGAAGAAATACGGCCGCAAGCGCGCGCGGCGCTCACATCTTGTACTTGAAGTCGTCGGGCGACATCTTCTCGAGGATTTCCGACCACTTGTCGCGCGAAACGCTGGCAAGATTCTGGTCCGAGGCGACGCTTCGCCTGTTCGCGCGGCTTCGTGAAGCTCGCTCGAGACTTCGAGCACCGCCTTGGCGACGTAGATCGGCGACTTGGTCCGCAAGGCGACCGAGATCGCGTCGACTGGGTCGCGAATCGATATGCAAGGCGCTGCCCTCGCGGGTCTTCAATTCGATGCGCGCGAAGTAGGTATTTTCGCGCAGCTCGGTGATCTCGACCGCTCGACCGTCGCGCCGAGCTCGCCCAGGATATTGCGCAGAGGTCATGCGTCATCGGGCGCTGCGGCTTGATGCCTTCGATTTCGGTCGCCATCGAGGCGGCTTCAAGCGGGCCAATCCAGATGGGAAGATTGAGCTTGTTGTCGGGATCCTTGAGCACCACGATCGGCATTTTGGTGGTCGGGTCGAGCGTGAGCCCGCCGACCATCATGAGAATGAAATCTTCCTTTGGACCGGCCATATATGGATCTCTTCGGCGACAACACGCTCGAAGCCCGGACGCGAGACGCCCTGTTGCGCACCTCTCTGTTAATATCTTGGACGAAAGCGCCTGCACCGTCAACCGGAAGTCCGCGTGAGCCGCTCCGACCAGCCGATTTAACGCGGCACCAAGTGATCGATAACCCGATAAAGCTGGTTGAGATTGCGGCACTCCTCCACCAGGTCGCAGTGAGTTGCGTACCGTTCCATCTCGCTGTCGCCGAATCCCCACGTGTTGCGGCTTTCCGGATTTAGCCAGATAATGCGTCTGGCGCGTTGCTTGATGTCGCGCAGGCACCAGTCATGCGGCAAGATTATAGTTGTTGCGCGCGTCACCCAGGATGATCACCGTCGTCCGTTTGTTCACCGCGCCGATATGATCGCTGACGAAGTTGCGGAACGAGCGGCCGAAGTCCGAGTGCGCGTAGACGTTGATGATATCACCCTTCAAGCGCTACGTCGAGGGCTTCCTTGACATCGTTGGTGCGAAAATGCTCTCGGTAACTTCACCGATGTCGGAGACGAAGACAAAGCTGCGCACGCGCGAATAGAGATCCTGCAACGAATAGACAAACTGCAGCATGAAGCGCGAAGCGTTGCGTACCGAATCGGAGACGTCGCACATGATCAGAATCTGCGGCTTTTCGCGCTTGCGCTTCTCGAACTTAAGCTTGAACGGCACTCCGCCGTTTACGAGGTTCGCGCGCAGGGTACGTTTGATGTCGAAGCGGCCCTTCTTCATCCGCTTGCGCCGCACCGCGATGATATTCTTGAGGCGCTGCGCCAGCCGCGTCACCGCCTCGCGCATCTTCTCCAGCTCCTCGTCGCTCAGGTAATAGAAGCTCTTGTCGCGCGAGCTGGTTCATCCGCTGTCTCTTCGCGCGACTTTCATGTCGCGCTTCTCGCGCTCCTGGCGCACGTACTTGCGGATGATGTCGTCGAGCATCTTGAGCCGGCGATCGAGATATTCTTCCATCTTGGCGCGCAGCGCCGAGCCGAGATCGAGCTTCGACAAGCTGCTCGCGCAGTTCCTTGATCTCCTGCTCGAGCTTGTCGAACCCCAGTGCGCGGGCGAGCGCGCGGGCGAAGTAGTTTTCCTCGATCGTGCGCTGGATACCCTGCATCCGCACGGCGCGCGCGGCCTCGCGCATCATGCGTTCGAGCTGGCCGTCATTGTTTTGCAGCAGCTGCTTGGCGAGTTCCGAGAGTTCCTCGCCGTGCTCTTTCAGCATATCCTCCATCTGATCAAGGAACTGCTGAAAATCCTTGTCCGACATCGAGAGCGCGTCCTGCACGGCCTTGCTGGCGCCCTTGATGATCTCGCCGAGGCCGGTGAAATAGACGTCAAACAGCTCTTCGAATACCGGCAGCTCGTTGGCCCGCTTGATCATGGTCGATGCGCAGCGCGGACGCGGAACAGATCGCGTTCGCCGAGGCCGGTCACGTCCGAAGCCGCGATGGCGTCGAGCGTTTCGGCAAGCGAAACCCTGATGCCGTTCTGACGCAGAAGATTGGCGAATTCGACCAGCTTTTCTTCCATCGCATATCCCGCCCGCGATGCCGCCCGCAGCTGCGGTGCGGCCCGCGAGTTGATCCTAGTTCAATAGATCCTTGTCGCTGCTGCTGTCTGCGGACCTGCCGGCGTCGGCTTCGGTCCCGCCGCGGCGCGTACGCACCCGCCGCATGATACTCTTTGAGCTCTTCCTGCGCCTTGCGCACGTCGCCCTCGTACTTGACGATCGTGTCGAGCGTCTCGTCGACCAGCGCGCTGTCGAGGTTCTGCACGTTGAGCAGCGTCAGCGCCTTGACCCAGTCGAGCGTCTCGCTGATACCCGGGGTCTTCTTCAAATCGAGCTTGCGCAGCGACTGCACCACCGTGGACGACTTCCTCCGCGAGCGTTCTCCGCCGCGTCCGGAACCTTGATCTTGACGATCGCCAGTTCCTGCTCCTTGGTCGGGAAAATCGATATAGAGATGCAGGCAGCGGCGTTTCAACGCGTCCGACATCTCGCGGGCGTTATTCGAGGTCAGAACGACTAGCGGAATTTGCTTGGCCTTGAAGGTGCCGATCTCCGGTACGGTAACCTGGAAGTCGGAAAGCAATTCGAGCAGAAAGGCTTCGAACTCGGCGTCGGCCTTGTCGATTTCGTCGATCAGCAGAACGACCTGCTTCGTCGGAGGTGATCGCCTTCATCAAGGGACGCGGCAGCACGAAGCGCTCGGAGAAGAAGACTTCGTCCTCGGCCGCGATCTTGTCGACGGCCTCCGCCAGCCCGTGGTGCCGACCAGCACTTCGCTGATCTTGTCCTTCAGGATCTGCGTGTAGAGCAGTTGCTTGGCATACTCCCATTCGTAGAGCGCCTTGCCCTCGTCGAGTCCCTCGTAGCACTGCAGCCGGATCAGTTCGTTGCCCAGAGAGGTCGCGAGAACCTTGGCCAGGTCGGTCTTGCCGACGCCCGCGGGTCCTTCGACCAGGACCGGTTTTTCCATCGCGGCCGCAAGGTAAATGACGGTCGCGATCCGCCGGCTGGCAATGTAGTTGTTCTTGGCGAAGCGCTCGATTACCTCGTCGATCGATGAAAACATTAACCCTCCTCGGTCGCTGCGGCTGGCGCACCCCTGCCGCGCGATTCATGTTCAATATCACGACGGCTGCGCGGTGTGAAACCCGTTGGACGCGGTTATTCGCTCTCGCTTCGGCTCAAATATGCAGTTCTTCGAGCACGAATTGTTGCCAAGATCGAAGCGCTCGCGCGACAGCGCGGTGGCGTCGAATTCGCAAATAAGCGCCTGCGCGATCAGATCGGCCAGCGCCTGCCCGGCCCCGTACGATTGCATCACGCCGCGCCCGCTAAACGAATGCGCTTCGTAAACGCGCGGCGCCGCGTCGCCGAGATCGCGCTGCGATCCGGGACTGACCTCGTATAATCCCGCCCATCCGGTGACATGCCGCAGCCGCT
>CAWDQC010000028.1:0-55574 GCA_963804355.1 uncultured Pseudomonadota bacterium
TGCTGGCGAAACGGTGATATTAACCGCAGTTCGACCACGAATGGTGTACGGCGCAGAAGGTTGTTACGCATCTGCAGCGGCCAAATGACAGTGAGATTCTCCCGAACGGCCGAAGTCCTCGCCGAAGCAACTGTCGCGTTGGAATACCAGGTGATCGAGCAGCGGCGCAATAGTGGCGTCGCAAAAGTCTGCTGCTGCGCGAGTGCGTTCTTGTTCGGCATGTTGAACGAATTCGGGGGGCATCTCCCAACGCACCACCGGGATATCTTCGCGCATGCGCGCCTCGATCAATGCCGAAGAGAGGAAAGCGCCGCCACTCCGCCGCGGGATGACAACAACTCTTCATCGGCGTCGTCGCCGTACTCCTCGAACAGTTGCGCGCGCCATGCCCGTTCGCCGGCCTCGGTCCACTTGCTACGCACCTTCTGACATATGCGGTGATAGAGGCCGTCGCGGATCCGTCATCGACTGTAATACGGTGTAGTGAATAGGGTTTGCGCTCGGAGCGGATATCGTTGACGAGTTCATTGAATGCGCTATCGACGCCGTTGTGTGTCGAGATCACTCTGACGCTGCCGCCCCACATGGTGAACGCGAGTGCGGCCTTGAGCAGGCCTTTCAGGTCATCGTGGAAGGCGGCTTCGTCGATTACGGCCCGTCCCTGCTTACCGCGCAGGTTCCAGGGCCGGGACGATAGCGCAACAATTTTGTGTGCCGGAACTGAAGCGGATGCGATAGGCGATGATATCGTGGCGTTCGTCGTCGAGCGCGATTTGTTCGATTGCGCGCGCGGCCTCGTTGAATTGACGTGCCCATGACGCCGCTGTCTCGACAAACTCGCGCGCCATATCGTGATTGTAGCCGAGGTACCAGGTATCCATACCCTGACGGGCGGCAGCGATTAATGCACTGTCCGCGGCTTCGGCCCAGGTCAGACCGATGCGCCGTGATCTTCTCCGCGACTTTGATCGGCGCTTTATCGGCGAGCCATCGTACTTGATAGGGCAACAGAACATTGGCGGAAGTTGTCAGCTATTTCAGCTGCTGCGGCCACGAATAGTCACTCAATGTCCGGTTGTCACGGACGGGAGGCGAGGTCGGTGATAGAGAGATAGTGGTCATTGAGTGATCTCCATCAGCGCGTGGCGGATTTCCTCTTCGGCTTCGGCTGTGAGTACCGGTGCCTTCCGCGCGCGCCACCTGGACGACCTTTTGCGCGGCGCCGGCGAGCTTAGCTTCGATTTTGCGCGAGTTTCTTCGGCGAACTTCTTTTGCAAGATAGAGGCGCGGCTCATTTCGCCGACGCAACGGGTCAACGCCGAGAGATTGGCGCGGGTGGCCTCGGGGGTGAGTTCGACAAGCACCGCGAAGAGATGCTGCTGGACCAATCGGAGCAACGCTTCGTTCAAGGTCGCGTCATCCTCACCAGTCATATTGACGACGGCGCGGGCCTGTTCGGTCGCCATCTTCACGGTTTCGAGCCGATGCTCGAGCTTGCTGCCGTATCTTGCGATAGCGTTGCGGCTGATTTGGTATCCCTGCTTCTTTAGCCATTGGCTGAGGGATGCGTAATTCGAGAGGTCGCCTTCGAGCAGGCGGCGATTGAGCTCGTCGCGAATGGCGCGAGGCAGCGCGGCAATGCGGGGACGCCTAGAAGCCGGCGCGGGAGTTGTCGATTCGTTCTCCATCACCAATATTTGCGCGGTCTGCCGACACCGGGAGGGGCGTCGATGGTATACTCGACGACGTCGACGCCGCGTGCGGTGAGGCGCGCATACCAGGTTCCGGTTTGCTGCCCGTCGATCTCGATTAGTCCGAGCGTGCGCAGGTAATCGAGCTCGCGGCGCAGCGCACTGATTGATAAGGACAAGCTGACGTCATTGAGGATGCGCCAGACGATATTTTCGGAGACTGCAATCGGACGCTCGGCATCGAGGACGCGCAGTGTTCGCCAGCGCGCTTCTTCGCGCTGCTTTTGTTCCAGGTCAACGCCGTTCATGTCGTCGTCTCTTCTTCCGATGCGAGGTTGCGTTCGTAAAGCCGTTCGCGGAGAGCCAGAATCTCGACGCGCAGCTCGGCGCGCAGAGCGTCGAGTTTAGCCTCCAGGGTATTGCCGAAGCGTATCCAGTCTTCGCGCCGCACGTATTCCACCGGCAACTCGGCTTTGAGCTTCAACAGTTCGCGTTCGACTCCGTGCGAGAAATCCGTGCCTTCCCGTTTGATGGTTTCGAGGCGTGCATGGAGTCTTCGCCTGTGTACCAAGTATCCAGCGCAGTGCGCCGAGGTTGAGGCCGACCAGGGTGACGAAGGCAAGCGCGAAAGTAGCTATTGCGTCCCAACTCATGGCTGCGCTCCGCAATATCCCACTGCATAATTGGCCGTCGTTCATCAGCGGACACGCGTTCATGAGGTTCGAAAGCGCTATATTTATAAATCGATTTCATCATGAATCGACGCGCGGTGCGGGTTCTGCAGTTTCTTTCAGTTTGACCGCGCCCGACATCGCGAGCAGTACGGTGGCGAGACCGGCGCCGTAAGCGGCGGCGTCAGAGGGATCGAAATGGCCGAGGTTGAAGACCGCCGCCGCCCAGAAGGCCACATAGGCAACCGCGCCCAACAGTCCAATGATTCGCGCCGCGTCGTAGGTGAGATTGTCCTTTCCGGTCAGTGCGTCTTGAAGCCATTCATAGTTGACTACTCAGTACTGGAACATCGAGAAGGTCCGGAAGTCACGCACAGTTGATCAGGGGAGGGCGGGACGGGCGCAACCCGCGAGGACTGGAGAGGCGGGAGGAGTCGCCTCGACTCAGTTTGCATTGGGCTGGTGCGCCTCGTCCCATAACGTGGCCGGACAGACACGAACGCGGAAACGAACATCTCAGTTTTTGGGCTCCGGCGGCATCGAGGCGAGCGACATCGCGCCTGCTCTGCATTCCACTGCGGCGGCTGACTGTGGCCGCGCCGTGCTCATTCACGGCAGCCGCGTGCTTTTCGATAGCGCTGGCGAGTTTCTCGATTGCGCAGGCGTGGTGATCCGTGGCCGCCGCATGCTGTGCGCTCGCATCGAGAGGTTGGGCGTGCACCGAATGCTCAAGCGCGGTCAGACGCGCATGGATCGAATGGGTGACGGCGGCGGCGGCTGCGCCGGCGCGTCGGCCATAGAGTGCGCCGATCGCCAGGCCGCCCGTGGCCACAAGTGTATAGCCAGCTAAAATTGCGAAGATCATTCCGATACCTCCGGTTCAATGATGGGTGAGATAGGGTCCATGCTATTCGTAGGCTCGATTGAGCCATCCTTTGAGGAATTCACGATTGGTGTCGTCGGGAGTCGCGCTCTTCGCGGCGAGGATGCGATAGTAGGCGGCAGCCTCCGAGCGCAGAGCCGCGATTAGAGCGACTTGGTTGGCGGCGGCCGCGGCCTTGCGAGTTTCGCTGCCGAGCAGTCCGTCCTCGGTCAGCATCCGGCCACAGGCGCGCAATGCGCGCTGGAGGCAACGGGCGGCGTGGTCCGGGCCGATATTGACGGCGAGGTCGAAAATTTTGCCCCGATAGGTCCGGGCAGATCCGAATAGTCATAGCGTTTCCACCAGTCTCGATAGTAGATAGCTGTCGCTTCTTCACTGGTAAGCGACGCAATATCCACATCCGGATATTGTCTACTCGAGATTCCGAAGCGGGTTTCGCCGCCGGGATCGGCCTGATTATTCGAATAACTACTTTCGTGTCGAAAGAGAGTGGCTACGGCGCGGAGGAAGGCCGGTGGAAACGACGGGTTTGATCTGAGTATCCGCTAGCCACGAACGGCACGATACACTGTTGGAGCAATCTTGCGCAGGGTGAAATACTTCACAACATCATAAAGACGAGAAAAGTAGTAAAGAGTATCGTCTGCAGTTCAGGCAAAACGGCGCACATCGGCGCCTTTTGAGAGCGGTGAATGCGGAGTCTCGAAGGAATACAGAGAGAAAGCGGGCGTTCAGGCGTCGCCTTGCGAGCTGCGGGCCTCGGCGAGTACCTGGAAAACGCGGCGGCGAGTGCAATGCAAATGGCGGGCGATCGCATCAACGCTCAGACCGGCGTTGCGCAATTCCAGGATCAGAACCCGGCGTGGGGTGGGATTGGGGACGTCGACGCGGTCGCCACCGAAGATCTCGGCGAGTCGCTGCGCGGCGTCGCGGCCGAGCGTGTCCGAGAGGAGGTCGCCCGGCTGCGGATATGGGGAACATAGAGACGGCGCCCGCCGAAACCGGGTGATTAGTTCGTCGGTCGCGTCTTCTCCGATGAGATCGACTAGACCGCCGACGGTCGACGGTCGCTCACCAGGTGGCGCTTCGCGGCAAGACGAGCGCCGGCGACCGGCTCGAGGCGCTCCACCGGCGGCGAATCCAATTGGTCGTCGCCCGGCTGATTACTATGATCGCTCAGCGGCGGCTGGGGTTTTTCGTGATAGTACTCGCGCAACGCCATTACTGGCCCTCCCGGACCGGACTCATAATCTGGGCGGCGCCCAGCGCCGGGGCGGACGGCTGTTCGGCGCTGTAGACGGATTGCGCCAGTCGATCGAGCAGGCCGGCAAGGTCGGCATCGCTGACGCGTCGTCGCGCGATTCGATTACAGGCGTGAATTACACTGGAATGGTCCCGGCCGAAGGCGATTCCGATACGCGGGAAGGAAGCGCTGGGGCCGCGGGTTGCGTTCATCGTCTCGGTGCTGCGAGAGCCCGTGCGGCCGGCCAGTTCGCGGCTGAGGTACATCGCTATTTGACGCGCGTGTGCGATATGTTGCCGCCGACTGCGCGAAAGCAGGTCAGCTCGGCTCAAGTGAAAGACCCGCGCAACCGCGTTCTGGACCTCGGGGATCGAAATGACTCGTCGCTCGCTGTTCATGTGTCTCCACCGTCTTGGTTCGGGGCACGCAGCCTGGCGATTCCTGGCATCCATTGCCGCTTACTCGCTCAGCCACGAGTCCTGGTTTCGTCAACGTGGGTTCGCACCATGAAGTAGTAGAGAGACAGGAGGCGGAAAATTGGGCTTTTAGCCATTTTATGAAGCCCTATTGGTGATATAATATTCCACTGTAGGAGACAAATGTCAACCACAGTAGTTGATGAAGAATTTGGTACAAGGCTGCGCCTCATCATGCAGCAGTTCGGGTCCGTGGCGGATTTGGCGCGTGCAGTCGGCGTTTCGGACAATGCCATCTACAAATGGGTCACTGGACGCGGCAAACCCGGCATGAGCAGCCTGGTGAACCTGGCCAGGGCGGCGGGAGTATCGGTCGAATGGCTGGCGACGGGTAAGGGTCAGCCGCTCAAGGCGCGAGCCGAAATTCATCCCAAAATTCCTGCGGAATTTGTCGCGACGCCGGGCAATTCGACGCGCGAGCCCGGGGCTAAAGGCGGCTCATCCAATTCATCAATCAGTCCGCAAATCGTCGACTATCTGAGTTTCAGGCCGGAGTGGCTGAGGCGCGTTTTCGACCTCGACGCGGAGGGGCTCGCGCTGGTCCAGGTGGTGGGCGATTCGATGTCGCCGACGATCGACGACGGCGAATTGGTGCTGGCGGACACTCGCGAGGTTCGCTTCAAATCGGACGGAATCTACATTATCCGCAGCGGCGACGACCTCTCGGTCAAGCGTATCCAACGCGAGATCGACGGCAGGTTGACGGTACGGAGCGACAATCACGCCTACCACACGGTGACGGTGGCGGCGGACGGACTCAGTCTATTCGGGAGGGTGGTCTGGATAAGTGGTCGGGTTTAAGCAGAAGAGGTTTTCTTTTGCTAACCGAGAGTTAGCATATGTTTGACTGTTTGTTGACTACCTGAGCCGAGTCATGTAGCTTCTTGACGTTGCAGCGGTGCTTCTAACCGCGCGTCCAGAATCGGGACGGGGTCGCATGTAAGCGCTGCCGCTTTTTCCTGCGAAATAACGGCGAAGGAGGGGACGACCCCGTCCCTTCTTGTCTACCTGGAATAGTCATTAGAGCCTCCTTCGTCGTATCCTGTCTCAGCAAAATTCGACCAGATCGAAGGTCTGTCGCCGGATCGTTCGCGTAAGCAGCGCCGCGAAGCGCACGCTGTGCGTTTGACCGCTGTTGCCGGTGCGCCAGCTACGACCCGCCAGCGCCCCAGGGTCGCCGTGCGCCATGCGAAGTCTGCGCGTCGCGATGAGCCCAAGGAACAAGGCCCCGGCGGGTATCAACCGCCAGGGCCTTTTGTCGCTCATATCGACTTAATGTGCAACCCGATCATACCTTTCGTAGGCTTATGGTGCGGGCGCGAAGGCGATGTAGGAGGTGACGAATTGGTTGATATCGATTGCGCCCCATCCGCTCGCCAAATCATATCCCTTATGCGCGGAGAGTCCCGGCACCGGACTATATGCGTTATTTTTCGACAGAATGTCGATTAATCCGACAGCCTTGGGATTTTTGAGATTCGCTTTCGCCATGGCGTAGAGGTTGACGTTGATCAGGCCTTGTCCGCCGGTAGCGCCGCTCTTCTGGTTAATGATGGCGAAGATCCCCGCGTACTGAGGTGGCACGATGCTGGTGCCGCCGGTCAGTGAGCATACCGGCCCGCTCGCGACGCCGGAACCGGATTCCAGCCCGTCATCGAAGCATTCCCAGAAGCCGGGTGCGTGGAAGTCGGAGCCGGTGACTTTAGGCTTGCCGGTCTTTGGAATCTTTTCGGTAAGCGTGCCGCCGATGTTACCGCCGCCGAGCACGAGGTCCGGTACAGCGCGGAATTTACCATTTATTCCCGCGACCTTCTGCTGCCAACTCGGCCGTGGGAAAACCTTGCTATACCCGCCGGTGCTGGCGCCCTTCTCGACGATGAAGTTGCCGATGTTGACGTTGTAGTCCCAGACGTTCTGCGTGGTCTCCGCGTCGGTACTGGTATCGTTGCCATTGGCGTCATAGGTAGGATTGAACATCGAGGCACCGACCGCGGTGACGAATGGCGAGGCGGCGTTCTCCTCGATATTTTGCTTGCGCGGTACCGGTGGCACGGTGCAACTGCCGGGACTCGGGGCGGCGGTGCCGAGGTCGCCGGTCGCGACGAAGATCGATTCGCCCTCGGCCGCGCCTTGCTGGAAGATCGCGCTGAGCGTCGTGTAGAAGCTCGACGGCTCACCGCATTGCGCCCAGCTCACCGCTACCTGTTTACAATTGTGGGTGGTGTCGTTGACGATCGCGGTGACGGTATCGACCAGGGCTTGAGCCGGGTCGGGTTCGAGGTTTCCGGCGTTGGCGGCGTACACCACTACTTCGGCGCCCGGCGCGAGCCCGTGCGCGTATTCGACGTCGAGCATCGCCTCACCGTAGGGCTGCGAGCCGCCGTTGCTGCCCGGAGGGTCCGGCGAACCGTCGGGGAAAACGAAGTCATAGTTCGTCCCCTGAACGAATTGCGGCAACGAAAAGAGCGTGTTGAATTCCGCCAGCGAAGCCTGATCGACGTCGGAGCCTTCGCTCACTGCGATGCACTGCCCGGCTCCGTCGAACGCGGTAGGCGTGGCGGTGAGCAAGGGGTCTCGTCGCTAAAATTCTGGATGTCGGTGGGGCCGAAGAGCGGAACTGTGGGGGTGTTTCCGAGGAGGCTGGGCGGGTCGGCAATTACGGTGTTCCAGAGGTTGGCGTGGAGATTGTCCAGGCCGGACAGATAGCCGATCTTGGGCGCCAGCGACGCCGGTACCTGGGGATCTTCGACGTTCCCGAAGGTCTTGCCGTCGCGGCTCTGCACCATGTGCACCTGGAAGGCGTCCTGCGCAGTCCCGACGTCACCGGTGAAGGTGATACGCCTTTGCTGGGCACTGGAGAACGTCACGCTGAAACCCTGTCCAGTGAGCCACTGCGTAATCGCCGCGACGTCGGCGGCGGTCGGGCCGAAGCGCTGATTGAACTGCGCGGGCGTCAACCAATGATGATATTGCGGCGAATTGGGATCCTGGAGCTGATCCGACAACTCGTCAAGTTGCGCCTGGTCGTGCGTCGCCAGAAAAATTTCCAGCTTAAGCTGGCGGTCGGACGGCGCCGCTCCCTGCGAGGCCAGGTCGCTGACCGCCTCCGGATGGTTCGCCACCAGGGCAACGGTTTCCTCGCCCCAGGCGGAAGGCAAGACACAAGAAATAGCCAGTGCGGTCCCGGCTAGTTTGGCCAAACTAAGCCAAGTCGACATTTCGAGCGCGATCTCATAGCCACTCCCTCCGGTCATTTCGCTTGTCCAAAGCGATATTAAGTTAAAATTGCCAATTCTAGATAGCATTGGCTAACCAGGCGAGACAATCCTTTACGAACAACTTCGGCGCCGAATGTGCACAAGCGAGCGGCAACGGCGGGCATTTGACCGACAGGATAAAACCGACGTAGTTCTGGTGGAGCGGCACGGAGGTCGACATGCTGACCGAAGAGGAAAGCGCCCTAATAAAACGTTGGAACGATTTCGCTGTCAGGCCGCGGGGTGACTTCAAGAAGTTTCGCGAGGAACTAGCGCGCTTCGTCGAGGAGATCGGGCTGAATGCGAATCTTCCGCCGATTGCGGCCTTGCACGATGACGTCGTCCTGCGCGACGGCCTGCTGGCCGATGTGCGTGCCCAACGGGACCGGACCGCATCCGGTGGTGCTGCTGCTTCATGGCGGCGGATGGGTGGCGGGGAGTTCGAAGACCCATCGCAAGCTCGGCGCGCAGTTCGCCGCGCAAGGCTATCTGACGATCAATCTCGACTATCGGCTGGCGCCGGAAAATCCCTTTCCCGCTGGCTATGACGACTGCGTATTCGCCGCGAACTGGACCGTCGAAAACGCCGGACGCTGGAACGGCGACGCGTCGCGCATGGTAATCGCGGGGGATTCCGCCGGCGGGAATCTGACCGCCGCTGCGATGCTGTCGATGGCGGCGGGGACGCATGCGCCGAAGTTGCGAGCCGGGGTATTTATTTACGGCGTCTTTGACTTCGCCGAATTGATCGAGAAGTCATCGAATCGCCCGGTCGCCGAGGCGATGGCGCGAGTGTACTGCGGTGGCCACTATCCGGCGGCGCTGCGCGACCCGCGTGTAAGCCCGCAGCGCGGGATCAAACCGGGCGTACTACCGCCATGCTTCGTGATCTGCGGGACGGCGGACCTGTTGTTGTCGCAATCGCGATCGGTGGCGAACGCGCTGGGGCAGGCGGGAATCGAGTACGAGATGCACGAAATCGAGGATATGCCTCACGCCTTCATGATGATGGACGCGCTGGCGGGATGTCGCGAGGGGCAGCGGCTGATGTTCGATTTCTTACGCCGCCACGTCTAGATTAGAGGCGCGCGTTACTACAGGGAGGCACGATCGATGGGTACGTTGTCGGGTTATAAAGTTATCGAATTCGCCGGGATTGGTCCCGCGCCGATGTGCGCGATGCTGCTCTCGGACATGGGCGCGGACGTGCTGCGGATCGATCGGGCCGAAGATGCGGGCCTGGGAATCTCGACGGCCGCGAAGTTCAATTTCCTCGGGCGTGGACGGCGTTCGGTCGCGATCGACCTCAAACGTCCCGAAGGCACCGAGGTCGCCCTGCGGCTGATCGAGAAGAGCGACGCGTTGATCGAAGGATTCCGGCCGGGCGTCATGGAACGGCTGGGACTGGCCCCGACGTTTGTACCAAGCGAAATGCGCGCCTGGTCTATGGACGGATGACCGGTTGGGGTCAGGAGGGACCGCTGGCGCATGCGGCCGGCCACGATATCAACTACATCGCGTTGACCGGCGCGCTCCATGCAATCGGACGCAAGGGCGAGAGCCCGGTTCCTCCGCTCAATCTGATCGGTGACTTCGGCGGCGGCGCACTCTATCTCGCGCTGGGCGTAGTTGCGGGTCTGCTCGAAGCGCAGAAATCCGGCAAGGGACAGGTGGTGGACGCCGCGATGGTCGACGGCGCCGCGTCGCTCATGACCGCGATTTATGGGCTCCGCGCCTCGGGAATCTGGTCCGATACGCGCGGTGAAAATATCCTCGACACCGGCGCACATTATTACGATGTGTACGAAACCAGCGACGGCAAGCATGTCGCGATCGGCTCGATCGAAGCAAAATTCTACGCCGAGCTACTGCGCCTGTC
Organism: uncultured Pseudomonadota bacterium; assembly: GCA_963804355.1. Classification (GTDB taxonomy): domain Bacteria; phylum Desulfobacterota; class Binatia; order Binatales; family Binataceae; genus JASHZA01. Next base: position 10,101 of record CAWDQC010000028.1, read on the forward strand.
GGGACTGCAAGGCCAGGAGTTGCCCTCGCAGAACGATCGGTCGGCGTGGCCCAAGCTCAAAGAGCGAATCGCGGCGATCTTTCGCACCAAGACGCGTGACGAATGGTGCCGCCTGATGGAGGGCAGCGAGGTCTGCTTCGCCCCGGTGCTGAGCATGGAGGAAGCGCCGAATCATCCGCACAATCGCCATCGGGGGACCTTCGTCGAGCATGAGGGCGTGTTGCAGCCGGGTCCGGCGCCGCGCTTCGAGCGCACGCCGAGTTCGATCCAGCGAAGTCCCGCGAGCCCGGTCAGCATACGGAAGAAGCCCTGAGTGATTGGGGTTTCAGTGCGTCCGAGCTGGAGAAACTGCGCGGTTCGGGTGCGATCGGGGCGCGCGCGAAGACGGCGGCGCGTCCGCGCTAATCCTGGATACAATCGACGTTGATTGCCGAGTCGGAGACGTCGCGTAAGCGCGTCTCCGATTCGCTTTTTCCAGGACATCCCCGCCTTGTGCAGGTCGCCACGAAGGCGGTCTATCTGGGTAAAATTTCCTTCGATGCTGGCGGCGGGAAAAATCGTCTCCACCGAGAAATCGGGGTTAAGCTTGCGCACCTCGGCCACCTCGGCCCGCGCCGCATCGTCGTCGCCGAGCTCGACATAGTCGATAGCCAGATAGGCGTGAGCCCAAAAATCATAATGGAACCGATTGAGGTAGGGTTTGAAGGCCGTAACCGAGTCTTGCCACTGTCCCAATTGAGTATACGCGATACCTCGAAAACGTAAGTGGCAGACACACTTGCGCGGATCGTAAAGAATCGATGAGTCAACCGCTGCAAGAGCCTGAGCGGGTTTCCACAAACTGTTCATCGCCCAGGCTAATGGTATGTAGCCCAGAGGAGACTTAGGACTGAGGGCAACTGCCTGTTCGATCTCCTTCGCCTGTGCTTGTGCCGCCTCGTCATCACCCAGAGAACTGTAATCATTCGTCAAAAAAGCCTTTAAGAAAGTGTCCTGAGGATAGCTTGCCAGGGTGCGCTTGAGCGCCGGGATCGATTCCTTCCATCGTCCCAGCTCGGTGTAGGACCAACCCTCGTATCCGGTATAATTCTGCGAATTGCGCGGATCGAGGCGAAGCGCGGTACTCGCTGCGACAAGAGCTTCGGTTGGCCTCACCTGACTATTCAGTACCCCCGCCAATGTCCCGTAAGCCGCGGCAGAATTGGGGTCCAGGGAGATGGCAAGTTGGGCCTCGGTCCCAGCTTGATCCATCTGTTCGTTGGTCATATCGATCTCGGCAATTACGCAGTGCGCCAGGGAAAGCGAATCGTCGAGGGCAACCGCATGTTGCTCCATTTTCAAACCCTCCTCACCAGCGTAAGGATCCGGATTGAAGCCGAACGCCCATCCAAGATAGTAGTCATTGCCTAACAGCATGTAACCATCGGCGTACTTTGGGTCTAACTCGATAGCCTTTTCGAAGAGTGGGCGCGCTTTCGCATTTCCTTCACCGGTTAAGGTGACCAGGTACTCCGTGCCGCGCAAGAGATTGTCGTAGGCGTCAAGGTTGTCAGTGGTGCGGGGAATCACGATACCCTTCTGCGATAAGGAGAGCTGAAGATCCAGGGTCGTTATGATCCTCTGGACGATTTCGTCCTGAAGCGCGAAAACGTCACGCAGCGGCCGGTCATAACGTTCCGCCCATAGTTCGGCACCGGTGGTCGCATCGGCCAATTGCACAGTGACCCGGACTTGTCCTGATGCCTTGCGCACACTCCCCTCCAGGACATACCTGACGCCCAGTTCTCTACCCACATCCTGCAGCTTGGCCGCTTTGTCCTTGTAAGTGAAAGTCGACTCGCGAGCGATCACGAGCAGCCCCGGCAGCCTCGAGAGATCGGTGATGAGGTCGTCGGTGATACCGTCGCTGAAATATTCCTGCTGCTTATCGCCGCTCAAGTTGCTAAAGGGCAACACCGCGATCGAAGGTTTGTTGGACAATGGCAGGGTGGGCTCCTCTTGCGGTGGAATCGAGGCGTTGGTGTGTGGCGTCTTGAGTGAGACATGCTGGATCAGCACGACTGTCGCGACGATAATGGCCAGCCCGGCCAAGGAGAAAACGCCGCCGCGCCAATATTTGCGGGGAACCCGCTGTGTCTTGCGGCGAGCCGGAACTGCACCGTCGAGCAGAACGCGGAAGACGCGCACGGGTTCGGCAATGTTCTTGACCGACTGCTCACCGAGGTCCTCGAAGACGAGCGGCAGCTTGTTCCGGATATTTTCGTGGACCGTCCGCGAGACGCAGATACCGCCCGGATCGGCGAGACTCTCCAATCGCGCGGCGACGTTGACTCCGTCGCCGTAGATCTGATCGCCGTCGAGCATCACGTCGCCGAGATTGAGGCCGATACGGAACTCCATGCGGCGATCGGGTTGCAGGCTGGCGTTTTCCAGCTTGAGCGCGTTCTGGACTTCGACCGCGCATTGGGCGGCATTGACGACGCTGGCGAACTCGGCCAGGACGCTATCGCCGGCGGAATTTACGAAGCGGCCACGATGCTGCTCGATGAGCGAGTCGATTATTTTGCGATAAGAGACAAGAGTCCGGTGAGTCGCCTCTTCGTCGTCCCCCATGAGGCGGCTGTAGCCGAAGACATCGGCGCAGAGTATGGCGGCGAGCTTGCGTTCCAATACTCACTCCCCCATGCGGGATACTCATGCTTGGTAGGGATAATTGTCAATCCGGCGGCGCTGGCGGATCTCGGCAGGTCGTGTCAGGTCTGATGCCGCTTGGCTCCTTGCATGAAGCCGGAACCTTGCGACGTGCTGACTGGCTGACTATGGCATTCCGGCTTTGTGCAAGTCGGCGCGGTAGCGGTCTATCTGGACGGGGAGCGTTTGATGTTGCAAACCAACCAGCGGGTATGCGGTATCGACAGTGAACTGCGGATTAAGCTTGAGGGCTTCGGCCACCTCGGCCCGCGCGTCTCGGTCGTCGCCAAGTTCCATGTAGTCAATGGCCAGGAACGAATGAGCCCAAAAGTTATAGGGATCACGAACAATATAAGTCTTGATAATGGGAATCGCCTCTCGACCTCTTCCTAACAGCGTGTAGGCCCGACCTCGTTCATACAGGTAATTAACGGGATGCTTCGGATCGAGACGCAATGAAGTGTCGACCGCTACCAGGGCTTCCGTCGGTTTCCCCACCCAATTCAAGGCAAAAGCCAGCGCCACATAGGCAAGAGCGGAGTCGGGCGTGAGGGCAACGACTCGTTTGACTTCCGACACTTCCGATTGTGCGCCACTGTCATTACCCATCTGACTATCGGCGCGAGCTAACCAGGCGTGCGCCCATATGATATCGGGATAGTGTGCCAGGTAGCGGTCAAGAGCCAGGATCGCGTCCTGGTAGCGCCCCAGCGAAAGATACGCAAAACCCTGGTCCGCCAAATACATCTCGGTATTCCGCGGATCGAGGCGTATCGCGTTTTCGACCGCGACGAGAGCTTCTGCCGCCCTGTTCTGCTGATTCAGCACACTCGTCAACGCGTAGTAGGCTGGAGCAGAGTTCGGATCGAGGGCGATGGCGCGTCGGCCTCTATTCCGGCTTGATCGAACTGCCCGCTAGACGCCTCGATGTCGGCCATTACTCCGTGTGCCGTCGACAAAGAGTCATCGATCGCAATCGCTCGTTGCTCCATTTGTAAGGCTAGTTTTACGCCGTTCGGGTCCGGATTAAAGGCGGAAACCCAATCGACATAGTAGTAATCACCCAGGAGCGAATAAGCCTCCGCGTAGTTGGAATCCAACTCAATAGCTTTTTCGAACAAGGGACGCGCCTTCGAAAGCCCCTGCTTGGTTAAACTGATCAGGTACTGCGCACCCCGCAGCACATCGTCATATGCCTCGAGATTGCCGGTGGTGCGGGGAATCAAGATGCCCTTCTGCGAGAGGGCGATCTGAAGATTCAGAGTAGTCACGATGTTTCGGACGATTTCGTCCTGAAGGGCGAAAACGTCACGCAACGGCCGATCATAGCGTTCCGCCCAGATTTCTGCGCCAGTGGTCGCATCGGCGAGTTGAGCCGTGATTCGTACCTGATTCGCCGCCTTCTGCACGCTCCCCTCCAGGACATATTTCACGCCGAGCTGCTTGCTCACTTCGCGCAGACTCGGTGTCTTGCCTTTATAAGTGAAGGTCGAAGTGCGGGCGATAACGAAAAGACCCGGGAGTCTGGACAGATCGGTGATCAAGTCATCAGTGATGCCGTCGCTGAAGTATTCCTGGTCGCGATCTCCGCTCATATTGATGAAGGGCAATACGGCAATCGAGGGTCTGTCGGGCAAGGTCAGCGCGGGAGTCTGCGGCGGCGGAATCGAGGCTGGGGCCTGCGGCGGCTTGAGCGAGACGTGTTGAACCAGCACGACGGTCACGACGATAATTGCCAGCCCCGCGACTGAGAATATCCCGCCGCGCCAGTACTTGCGGGGAACCCGCTGCGTCATACGGCGAGCCGGCATCGCGCCGTCGAGCAGGACGCGGAAGACGCGCACGGGTTCGGCGATGTTCTTGACCGACTGCTCACCGAGATCCTCGAAGGCGAGCGGCAGCTTGTTCCTGATATTTTCGTGAACCGTCCGGGAGACGCAGATGCCGCCCGGATCGGCGAGATTCTCCAATCGCGCGGCGACGTTGACCCCGTCACCGTAAATCTGATCGCCGTCGACCATCACGTCGCCAAGGTTCACGCCTATGCGAAAATTCATCCGGCGATCGGATGATAGGTTGGCGTTTTCCGCGTTGAGTGCGGTCTGGGTATCGACCGCGCATTGGACCGCGTTGACGACGCTGGCGAACTCGGCGAGGACGCTATCGCCGGCGGAATTTACGAAGCGACCGTGGTGCTGTTCGATCAATCCATCGATGATCTTACGGTGCGAGGATAAAGTATTAACCGTCGCCTCCTCATTCTCCCCCATGAGGCGGCTGTAGCCGTAGACGTCGGCGCAGAGTATGGCGGCGAGCTTGCGTTCCAATACTCACTCCCCATGCGAAATACTCATGCCCGGTGTGGAGCGGTGTCAATCGCGTGCGACCGCAATCCTGCCGCGACCCCCGCATTCGCGGTCGTCCGGGCACGTAACGAACCGCGACGGGAAGCGTAATTTCCTGTGCGCGGCGAGAGAGCGCTGCATCGCGACGAACCTACGCTCAGTTAAAGTATGAGCCGACGCGGATAGATCGGAATATTGCCGTTGAAACTGCAACATGTCGAGCCCGGATCTTTGCGTTGACCGTTAGTCATATGCCCACTGCCGTCTCGCACCTGGTAGATTTCAGCTGCGGAAGGGTGACGCAGCGAACTCTTTTGCGGGTTATTTTCCCGCTGATCCTGGTGTCCTATTTCGGCAGCTTGATCTTCGCAATTTGGCTCTTTCCGGGTCCCTTCGACTGGCGCACCAAGGCGATGTCGAAGCTGCTCTATCCCACGACTAATCCGCGGTTTCACCTAATCGGATCCGTGGGAGTGGCCGTGGCGGGCCTCTTGATGATCCCGTTTGCCGGTTATATCGGCAGGCGTTTGCGCGTCACTGCTCCAGTGTCGGCGCGAATCGGCGCGCTGACCTTCGGCGCGGGAGCCTTCAGCCTGATTCTCGGCGCGGTGATAGTGCTGCAGCCGCTGCACGAAGTATTCGCACGCAGCGCAGGGATAGGCCTCGGCCTCGGGATTCTCGCCTTCTACCTATGCACCCTGGGCGGCCGTTCCGACGAGACCTGTGCCCCGCGCCGCCTCACCCTCGCATGGAGCCTGATCGTGTTGCCGGCGCTGCTCATCCTGGTGCTGCGGCTATTGGCCGGTGCGCGGTTTCAATGGTCGAATCCACTGTATCGGGCGCTGGAAAATCGATCGTTGTGGCATCTGGGATTCTGGGAATGGATCATCTCGGCCGCGGTGTTCATGTCGCTGCTGAGCGCCGTTTTATTTCTACCGGAAAAGGAATTGAGTCAAAGCCTGCGCGAGAATTGAGGCGCGACCGTTACTCGCACGGCCGCCGCCGAGAATAACTGGTTATTACTGAGGGCCGCTGCGGCGGGCGTATCCGCGCGAGCGGCGGCGGCGATGGCGCTGTTCTTTTTCGGTCAGGTCGATCAGCGTCTGCTGACAGCTCTCGTTGGAATTGACATGCACGTAGCTGCCGTCCGCCTGCATCTGCCATTGGCAGCGGTTGGGCTTGAGCTGGAGATCGATCACGCGGCGCAATTCGTTGCGATGCAGTGGGTCGTCGATCGGCACCACCACTTCGACGCGGCTCTCGAGATTACGCGTCATGCAATCCGCCGATCCGATTAGATACTCTTCGGCGCCGCCGGCGCGAAAGTAGTAGATGCGTCCGTGTTCGAGGAAGCGGCCGACGATACTGACAACGCGAACGTTGGTGGATAACCCGGGAATTCCAGGTACCAGCCGGCAGGTATCGCGCACGATGAGGTCGACTTTGACACCGGCCTGCGCGGCGCGATAAAGCGCGCGGGTGACGTCGGCGTCCTCGAGCGCGTTCATCTTGAACTGGATGAGGCCCTGGTAATCGGGCATTTGCGCCTGCAGTTCCACCTCGTGCGCGATACGTTTCAGCAGGGCGTTTTTGAGAATCGCCGGCGCCGGCAGAATCTTGGTGTAGTGACGCTTGGGGCGATAGCCGGTTGTTAGATAGTTGAACAACTCGGTGAGGTCGCGCCCGATCGCGTCGTCGCAGGTAATCAGCCCGAAATCGGCATAGAGGCGCGCGGTTCCCGGATGGTAATTGCCGGTGCCGACATGCGCATAGCGGCGCAGTCCGTTGTAATCCTGGCGCACCACCAGGATCACCTTGCAATGGGTCTTCAGGCCCACCACGCCGTAAGTGACGTGAATGCCGAACTCCTCGAGGCGGTTGGCGAAGCGAATGTTCGCTTCCTCATCGAAGCGCGCCTTGAGCTCCATCACCACCGCGACCTGCTTGCCGTTGCGCGCGGCGTCGCAGAGGTAGCCGATAAGTCGCGCGTCGGCAGAGGTGCGATACATCGTCATCTTGATCGCGCGCACCTTGGGGTCCGTGCTTGCCTCGCGCAGGAAGCGCTCGACCGAGGTCGAGAACGACATCGTACGGATGCATCAGCAGGATCGAGCCGGCGTCGCGAATCGTATGGAACATGCTGCGCTGCTCCTGCAGGCGCGGATGGTCCATCGGATGATGCGGAGGGTCGTGCAGTTCGGGCACGTCGAGGCTCGCGATCTCCATCAGGTCGCGCATCGCGTGCATGCCCTCGGCCTCGAAGACATCGGCGTTTTCGTCAAGCCCGAGTTCGGCGGTGATCATGCCGCGCCGCACCGGATCCATCCCGGGGACGACCTCGAGTCGCACGATCGGGGCGAAGCGGCGATCGCGCAGCTCGGTTTCGATCAGCGCGAGCAGGTCCTCGGCGTCCTCCTCGTCGCGCTCGGTATTGGCGTTGCGCGTCACGCGAAAAAACTCGCACGCCACCAAGTCCATCTCGGGAAAGAGCATGTCGAGGTTATTGGCGATGACCTCTTCCAGCGGGACGAAGCGGTTGCTCGTGCCGATCCGCAGAAAACGTGGAATTCCGGTGCCCACCGGGATTTTAACCCGCGACATCGAGTCATCGGACTCGGCCGTGCCCACGCCCCTCAGGGAGACGAGTAGGTTCAACGAGAGATTCGAAACGAATGGAAACGGATGCGCCGGGTCGATCGCGAGCGGCGTGACCAGCGGGAAGATGCTTTTGAGGTATTGTTCGCGCAGTAGCGACTGATCGCCGGCGTCGAGGTCCGAATAGGCGACGATCCCGATTCCGTTCGCGTCCAGCGCCAGCCGCAGCGTTGCGAGAATCTCCCGCTGACGCCGTTCCTGCGCACGGACTTCTTCGTAACAGGCTTCGATTTGCCATTGCGGGGTGTGCCCGTCGACGGTCAGTTCGTGCACGCCGGCGGCGACCTGCTGCTTGAGGCCGCCGATGCGCTTCATGAAAAATTCGTCGAGGTTCGACGCGGTGATCGCCAGAAATTTTACGCGTTCGAGTAGCGGATTGCGTTCGTCCTCGGCTTCGGCCAAAACCCGCCGGTTGAAGGCGAGCCAGGTGAGCTCACGGTTGAGAAAACGAAACTCCACCGGTTCAATCGTGGCGGCCACGGTTTTGAGCGAGGCGTCCGCGAGACCGTTGGCAGTGCCGTTGGTCGAACCGCCGTTTTCTTGCGTCGAATCGCGAGTCTCGGGCTCACCGACCGCCTGGCTGGCCGGCGCCGCCTTCGCTTCCATACGATAGTCCGCGTCTGAACTCATCTTTTCTATGTACCGCTGAGAGGACCCCCCAAACAGGATGGCATACGGCAGCGCCTTTGGACATTGGGCCGGCTAAGACCAATTTAATCCAATTAGCGCGAATAAATGCGCGCAATTTGCCAATAGCTGGTGACGGCGGATTTACAATGCGTGAAATCTTGACGGCGAGCCGATTCGCGATGCTCTTTCGCGCTGCAACCATGCCGCTCCGGCGCGGATCGACAAGAGTGTCGCGACGAATACCGGTAGTGCGTGCCAAACCAGTATGTGCAATCGATTGTCGATCGGACATCCGAGGCGGCTTGCCGCGAAGGCGAACGAGAAGGCCGCCGCGCCGATCAATGCACCCTCCGTATTGAGCATAAAGGGCGCTCCGCGCTCGACGGCCCAGAATAAGGCCAGCCACGGTATCGCAGCCAACGCCAACGTGCATCCGAGGCACCAGCTACCGGCGCGGATAAACTGCCAAAATGGCGGGACTGCGGTAACCGGCACCAGAAAGACCGCCGCGACTGCCAGCGGCGCTAATAACGCGACTAGAACCAATTCAATTCGTGCAGGTTCACGTCCAGGTATCGCAGCTCGCAGCGCCAAACCGGCGGCAATGATACCGCCGAGTATGAAAACGCCGATCGGCGCGAAAAATCCCGGATTGTGCAACTGCGCGAAGAGATCGGGCGGGGATCGATTAGTGCGACCAGCGCCAGAACGACCGCCTCGATCCCTAACCACATGACCAGGCGGATGCTCGTCGGCCAGATTTTTCGGGCGGGCTCGAAATTTGGAATCGCGCGCTCAGCCAGCGCGTCGAATTCAACCTGAATACTCTCCATCACCCACCGGCTCAGCCCAGGACGGACCTCCTGAGAAAGTCATAGGCGCGATGAAGGCGTACTTTTAACGCGCCTACGCTCGCGCCGGTCCGCTCCGAGGCTTCGAGCAAAGAAAGCCCCTCGATTTTGGTCATCATAAAGGCCTCGCGCTGGAACGCGGGAAGTTGTCCCAGCGCCTGGCGAAACCTGACCAGGCAACTAGCTTCACTCTCCATAGTACCCTGCAGACGGTCGGGAAGCTCGTCGACCAATTCCAGCCAGCTCGCGCGGGTCTTCTGACGGCGATAATGGTTGGCCGCGACGTGGCGCGCGATCGCGAAAATCCAGGGTTCCAGCGGGCGCGAGGGTTGATAAGTATGGCGCGACTCGTAGATCGCGATGAGAGTTTCCTGGCAAACGTCTTCGAGTTCGTGCTGGTCCGCGATCCGCCGGCGCAGGAAACCGGTCAGCATCGGTCCGATATCACGCATCAGGGCAATAAACGCCTCTCGATCCCCCCGCTGCGCGGACTCCATTAACTGCTTGCGTTCGCGGCAGTCGCCTTCTTCAGACATTGGTAAAGAAGAGTGCGCCCATGAAAATTCGCTTGAATTGCAACAGCGTAAATTCACCCTGTCAACGCACAATCAAGCGGAACTGATGCCGCCGTAACCTCGAACCCGTTCGGCATCAATATCCTTCTGAAGGGGCAACACTCAGGCATGAGCGGCCTCGGCGGTACCTCGAGCGGGTACCGGCGACGGGCGGGCTGATTTCGTCGCCGCCGGTCGCGAAACGATCGAACGGATCGCTGGGTGACCACGACCTGACGATGGGCAGGGGTGGGGGGAAATGCGTACGCGTTTTGCGATTGGCCGTAATCAAGAGGGGGCCGACAGGGAGAAATCCGAATGAAGTTTTGGCGATTTATTGCAGCATTATGGGCCGGGCTGTTCCTCACGGTCGTTTTTCATGAGGTCGCCGGCGCGATGATGATGCCGACGCAGGGGTCGATGAACCAGTACTCGCAGACGAATCTGGTGTCGGATGGTAGTTTTTCGTCGGTAACCACCGACCCGAATCTGGTCAACGCCTGGGGACTCGCGAATCTCGCCGGCAGTCCTTTCTGGATCAACGACAACGGTACTGGCGTCTCCACGCTTTATGACGGTATGGGCGTTCCGCAGCCGGCCGCGCCCGCTCCGCTGATCGTCACTATCCCACCGCCGAACGCCGCTTCGATGGGGACGGTGTCGACCCCGACCGGGATGGTCGCCAATGCGACCGCCGGATTTGTTTTGTCCAGTACCGGGCCCGCGCTTTTTATCTTCGATACCGAGGACGGCACCGTTTCCGCGTGGAATCTCGGCGGTTCGTCATCGCCGCCCACGACCGCGACGCTGATGGTCGACAACTCCGCCGCTGGCGCCGTTTACAAGGGTCTGGCGATGGGAACCAACACTACCGGTACGTTCCTGTTCGCCACCAATTTCAATTCGGGCAAGGTCGACGTCTTCGACAATACCTTCGCGCCCGCCACGCTTTCCGGGTCATTTGCGGATTCGACTATACCGGCCGGCTACGCGCCGTTCGGTATCGCCAATATCAACGGTTCGCTGTTCGTCACCTACGCGCTGCAGGACAGCAAAAAGCACGACGATGTGGCGGGTCACGGTCACGGCTTCGTCGATATTTTCGATACCAACGGCAAGCTGATCCGGCGGTTCGCCTCGCGCGGGTCGCTCGATTCGCCATGGGGGATGACGCAGGCGACCTTCAACTTCGGAACTTTCAGCGGCGCGATTCTGATTGGCAACTTCGGTAACGGGACTATCAATGCGTTCGATCCCGTCTCCGGAAGGTCGCTCGGCGCGATGCACAAGAGCGGCGGATCGATGCTGGATATCGACGGCTTGTGGGCGCTGAGCTTCGGCAACGGTGCGCTCAACGCCTTGCCCGACACGCTGTATTTCACTTCGGGTCCCGACAAGGGATCGCATGGCCTGTTCGGTGCGATCACAACCGCGAACTAAACGAAGTCTGGCGCCGCGACCGCTCAAACGCTGCGCCGACCCGGCCTACCGGACTTCTTATACCCCCCGTGGAGTCCGGGGCCGGAAATTCAATCACCTCGTCTTGTCCGGTTTCAGTCGAGACAAGCCTCGGGCGCTGTGGAACGCGCGGCCGGTGACCTCGCGATCCGGTTGAATCTCTCTCGAAGCTCTTGCTCCGGCGATTGATGCTTGTATAGCCTGCCATTGTTTTGAAGACTTCCCGACTAATCGCGACATTCGTCCTCGCCGTGGCTGTATTCCTGCTCCCGTTTGCGGGAAACGCGGCCAGCGACGACAGCAAGATCAACGTCAACGTCGATTGCCACTGTCCCGACCCGGTCGGTCAGAAGTTTTGCGGCGGCTTCAAGGACGCCGTCCAGGCCTCGCCCGGCTACAGTCTCAGCGACAATACCAAGGGCTACGGGATGGGAGTCCATTTTTCGTGCGTCGACCTGTGGCAAGGGATCAACCAGCAACTCGCCGGTCATATGTCCCTGGTCTCGGTGGCGTTTACGATCTATTCCGACGCGTTGCCGGGTGAGGTTTACGAAGACTCGTCGGTGTTTCGCGTCGGCGAGGACGCTATCCCGGAAATGTCGCGCAAGATTCTCGCCGCGCTGGGCCAACTCGTGAGCGTCAACGGTAGTTTCTTCGATCGGATGCGCGCGGCCGCCAAGGCCTCTCCCAAGGGGCAAACGACGCCGTCGCCCTCTCCGTAGAGCGCCTCCGGCCGTTCGTCGGCCATGCGAATCAGTTCCTCGAGAGCTGGGCGCGAGGCCGGCGGGCCTCCATCGCGCTAACCGCGCTTCTCCAAATTTCCCGCGACGCATGATACTCGCAGTCTGAGGAGCGCGCTCCGAGACTTCGACGCGCCCGGAGACTCGCATGAAATTTGGCCTTCACTACCAGTTACCGTGCAGCGACGCGCAGTCGGCCGTGCAGCGCTACCGCGATACTATCGATCAGGCGGTCTACGCGGAGGCGCTCGGTTTCGAATCCGTGTGGCCGGTCGAACAGCATTTTAACCCCAACCTTTCGATTCTGCCGTCACCGCTCCTGCTGCTCGCCGCGATTGCGGAGCGGACGCGGGCTTTGCGCCTGGGAATCGCGATCGTGCTGCTACCGCTCTCGCATCCGGTGCGGGTGGCGGAGGAAGTCGCGACCCTCGACGTCATCAGCAACGGCCGCATCGAGTTTGGGGTGGGCCGCGGCGCGATTCCCAACCATTTCAGCGGGTTTGGAGTTTCGCAGGCGGAGAGTCGCGATCGCATGTTCGAAGAGCTCGAGATAATCCGGCTGGCCTGGACCAGCGAACGCCTCAACTTTGCCGGCCGCTTCTTCAAGCTCGAGAATCTGGCGGTGGTGCCGCGCCCGGTGCAGAAGCCCCATCCTCCCATTCGCATCGCGGCGAACAGCATGGATACGTTCGAGCTGATGGGGCGGATGGGCTATCCGATTTTCGCGGCGTCGCAAGTCAATCCAATCCCGCGGCTGCGCGAGTTCCTGCCGCTATATCGTACTGCGCGGGCTGCCGCGGGCCATCCGGGCGACGCTCCCGAAGACGTAACGCTGCTCCTGCCGCTCTACGTCGGGAGAGAGCCCGGCGCAGATCCGCGAGGAACTCGAGCCGAGCGTGCAACATTTCCTGCGCACCGCCGCTTCTCTCTTTGACGTCGGAGAATTACGCGAAGGCGGCGCCGTCCATTTCAAAAAGGCGCTCGAACGAGCCCGCCGGCTGACCTACGACAAAATGGGCGAGGTGATGGGTATCTTCGATACGCCCGAAGGCTGCGTCGAGCGTCTCGCGCAACTACAGCAGGAATTCAAGATGGGAAGAGTGATTTGCTGGTTCAATCCGGGCGGACAGGTTTCCAATGCGAATGTGATGCGCAGCATGGAGCTCTTCGCCTCCAAGGTAATGCCGCAATTAGGTTAGATGACGGTCGACGCCGCTTCTTGCGACGTTCGGCAGGGCGAGAGTCTATGGCGCGTCGGGCTGGCGCTCAGGCCGGGCGCGATCGAACGCCGCGTTCTTGAGACACTCGTCGTAAATTCGCTGAATCGTCGGAACGGCGTCATATCGACTCTAACCAGAATCGCATTGTAGACCTGCGGGACGATGAAGGCGTCGGCTGAGCGTAGGCGTATCGCCATGACAAAAGCGGCCGGTTCGCGCGGAGCCGGCCAGCGTCTTTTCGATCGCCGTAAAACCCTCGCTGATCCAATGACGGCCCCATTGCGCGCGTTGATCGTCGCTCGCTTTGAATTCCGTCGCGAGATAGCTCTGCGCGCGTCCACCGCTTAACGGATGGATCTCGCAAGCAACCGCCAGCGCGAGTCCACGAACCCGCGCGCGTCCCAGCGGATCGCGCGGCAACAGCGGCGGATATGGATGCTTTTCCTCGAGGTATTCGCAGATGGCCAGCGATTGGGTCAGCAGGGTGCCGTCGTCTTCGAGTAAGGGCACCTTGCCGAACGGATTGATGGTTTCGTAGGCGGGTTTGCGCGACTCACCCTTGCTCAGATTGATCGATGCGTACTCGAAAGGGATCCCTTTGAGATTGGCGGCGATACGCACCCGGAAACTCGCCGAGGACCGACTGTAGTTGTAGAGCTTCATCGATCGAACTCCTGGCGGATGAATGAATCGATCGATACCACCGATGCCTCGTTCGCGGCGAACGTTACAGCCCGTTTCCTGAACTCGTTGTGCGGATGCGAAGCTCGTACGTCAGTGCAAAAATTTGAACCCAGCTCTTCCGATGCGATGCTTTGCGTGTGACCGCGAGAGCTCGGTGCAACGCCATCGTGCTCAGCCCCAGCGTATCTGCTTAAGCCGGTTAGCAGCTTACGCCGCGCGCCGCTGACGCCTCATCGCCGTTTCGCGAGGCTGCAACGAGGTCAGTCCACCACGCATGCGGCCGGCGTCGATTCCCAGGAAAGCGCAAATATTCTCGAACGCGTAGATCCCCGCGTCCGTATCGCTGCGCCGATGGAACCAGCGGGCCGTCTCACGAAAAGTCTTGCGCTGGGCCAGGGTCTCGCACTTCATACTCGATAAATAGCGGCTGACTGCGTCTTCCAGCACCGCAAACATCAAACGGTACTCGCCTTCCAGACGCGTTCGCCGTTTGTTCAGATCGGCGAATTGCGACGGCAGTATGCAGGCACCATCGATCTTCCATGGTGACCAGTTCCAAGTAGTTGTTCTCGACCATGTTGCCACTCTCCCTCAAACGATATCGGGTCTCGCAGGTTCGCGCTCGATGTACGACTCGATGCAAAGCCCGTTGTCGAATGGTACTGAGCAAGATGCTTGCCGATGTCGAAATGGAGGCGGCGCTCACAGCGAGATGCGCCGTTCTGATTCAGTTGACCCAACCGCGGCCGCCGCTCGGGTTCACGATGGGTTAACACCCTTTAGGTGGCTCGTTTCCCAGAGCCGTTCGAGATTTGTCTAAAAACGATACTCGCACGCCATCTCACAATGAGCGGGGCATCGATGCGGCCTGGATAAGGAGCGGCGCATAGATTTTACCGAGACACCTCATCGGGCCATCAATGCGGCATTCTGGAATCTTATCGGCGAAAATTTGGCGAAAAATAATGGACGCTATTGAAATATCAGGTAGTGCTGTTCAGTTGCTAATATCATCTATTTAAGAGTAATGCGGATAATGTACAATAATAAGACACTCTCAGACTAAATAAGTAATCAATTTCTATATCCAAACATAAGGTGCGGCGCTATGATCGCTTTAAACCGAGTCTGAAACTGTCTGCCTTTCGACGACTATGGAAAAGCTGTTTGAGCTGGCGATCGCGATAGGAATGGCGGTGTTTTCCGTTCGCGTTGCTGCCGAAGGGCTGCGACGCCTCGAGATAGGAGAGAAGGGCCACACCTTCACCATCCTATCCCTTAGCGCTGCCATCCTGGCGGTGCAGGTTGCAGTGGTCTTGTCGGCCTTTCAGCCGTCTTCAGTCGGGGCTTTTGCCGGTGAGATTCGCGCGGCGGCCCAATCGGTGGCGCCGGCGGAGGCGAATGATTCCGTACCCCCGGCTGCCCTCGAAAAGAGCACGAAACCCCATTCGCATCGCCACCCGCGTCCTGTAGTTTCCGCCGACGACTGAGAATTGCTCCTTGAACGGGCGCACGTCTATCTCCTGCGTCCATGCGCTGCGGTCCTGATGTGCGACGTGCCAGTAGGTCTCGGCAATCGCCGAGGGCTTCAGCAAATCCTCTTCCTTGGCTTGCGGTCGCAGTTGCCGGATGAAGGGCATGTCAATCGGCCCGTCGACGTTGACGTAAGCGACGTGGACGCCCTGCGGGCCGAGGTCGCGCGCCATCACCTGGGCCAACCCGCGCATCGCGAACTTCGCCGGTCCGAAGGCGGCTGAGGTCGCGAACGGTTTGACGCCCGCAGTCGCGCCGGTAAACAGGATTACTCCGCTGCCCGCCTTGAGCATCGCCGGCACCACCTGCTGCGAGCATAAGAAGGCGCCCATCGCGTTGACGCGCCAGGTATTTTCGAAGGTGCTGGCCTTGGTCTCCATCAAACGTCCAAAGGGGCGCATCGCCGCGTTGTAGAGCAATGCGTAGGGTCTCCCAGTTTCTCGCGGATCGTGGCGAAGGCCGTCTCCACCCCGCCCGCCTCGGCGACGTTGGAGGGGACGGCAAGGGCCTGCCCGCCGGCCGCCTTTATTCCATCGGCGACCTTCGAAATTTCTTCGACCTTGCGCGCGACCAGTGCCACCGCGTATCCGCTGGCGAAACGCCGCGCGAGCGCCGCGCCCAATCCGGGACCGACGCCGATTACCACCGCGGCCGGTTTGCGTGTTGCTTCCGTCATCTTGTTGCTCCTGTCATCTATGCGGAAAGTTTCGCGACCGCTTCTTCGACCCAGTCCAGGCGGTCGTTGCCCCAGAACATTTCGGGACCGACGAAAAAGGCGGGTGCGCCGAACATCCCGCGCGCGACCGCGTCGTCAGTGTTGCGGCGCAGGCGATCCTTGACCTCATCGGTCTCGCTCGCGCGGAGGATCTCCGCGGCCGGCAGTTTGCTCGCCTCGAGCACGCCGGCGAAGACCTCGGCGTCGCCGAGATTCAGCCTTTTCCCCGAAGCCGGGGAAGATGGTTGCGTGATAGCGATCGAAGACGCCGAGTTGTTGGCTGGCGACGGCCCCGCGCATCAGCTTCATGGTGTTGATCGGAAAAAACGGGTTGTTCAGTGCGGGGAGGCCGAATCGACTCGCCCAGCGCTTCAACTCGACACTCATGTATTTGCCCTTGGCCGGGACCGCCATAGGCGAGGCGTTGCCGGTGGCCTTGAGCACGCCGCCCAGCAAGATGGGCGTGTAGACCAGCTTCGCGCCGGTTCGAGCCGCCAGCGCCGGCAGTTGCGTATCGGCGAGATAGCTGAAGGGGCTGCCGTAGTCGAAGAGGAATTCGATTTGTTTCACCTTGATGCTCCTGTCTCGGCCGGTGCGCGACGCCGGCTAGCGCCCGGTGAATACCGGCGTGCGCTTCTCGTTGAAGGCGCGAATCGCCTCCTTGGTGTCTTCGGTCGAAGCCATCTCGTAGATGCTGCGGATTTCATTTTCGATTTGGGTTTCGAGCGTCTCGACGCATCCGCTATGCATCAGGCGCTTGGCCGCGGCGTAGGCGCGGGTGGGGCCCGTGCCAGTTCGGCGGCGATCCCGTGGGCCTCGCCCAAGAGCGCAGCGTCGGCGACGACGCGGTTGACGATGCCCCATTCCATCGCCTCGCGCGCATTCAGCGTCCGGTTCAGATAGGCGAGTTCGAGCGCGCGACCGAGTCCGATTCGCCGCGGCAGGAAGTAGGTCGTCGTGCCGTCGGGCGAAAGTCCGCGGCGCGTATAGGCCATGATGAACTTGGCCGATTCCGCCGCCACCAGCAGGTCGCAGGCGCAGGCGAGACCCATGCCGCCGCCTGCGGCGGTGCCGTTGATCGCGCCGATCACCGGAAAGCGCGCGCGCACTATCCGCGACAGCGCCACGTGCAACAATGAGACGCGATTTTTGAGTTCGTCGTTGGATGAATAGAAGCTGCGCAGGTCGACGCCGGCGCAGAAGAAACGCCCGCTCGCCGTGAGCACCAGGGCGCGTACCTCGGGGTCCTCTTCGGAGCGGATAATCGCGTCGAGCATCTCGCTCGAGAGTTCGTGGTTGAGCGAGTTGGCGGCGTCGGGACGGTTGAGAGTAATCGTCGCGACGCCGTCGCTGACCCCGTAAAGAATCGCTTTATATTGATGCATCTACGAAACCTCGTTCGGCAGCCCTGCGGCCGCGGCTGGCAAGCGTCTCAGAGAATTAGTTTCATCATGCAACCATCTGTACGCGATCGGTTTTCCCGATGCAAACGGCGCCGGGCGTCGTGAAAAATCGCCCCTTCCTTAAAGTTGCGTGATGCAACCCGCTTACCGTAGGCTGGGGCCATGAAGCGCAAGACGTTCGGGCGGATGAACTGCTCGATCGCTCGGGCACTCGAGTTGGTCGGCGAATGGTGGACGATGCTGATCCTGCGCGAGGCCTTTCTCGGCACTCGCCGCTTCCAGGATTTTCAGCGCAACCTCGGAATCGCGCGCAATATCCTCTCCGCCCGGCTCAAGAAACTGGTGACGCGTGGCCTCTTGCAGCGTAGCGCCGCCGCCGATGGCGGCCGGCGTCTCGAATACCATCTCACCGAAAAGGGTCGCGCCTTCTTTCCCGTGCTGATGGCCTTGATGCAGTGGGGCGATCGCTTCGCCGCGTGCACGGGCGGCGCGCCGATCAAAGTCGTCGAGCGCGACTCGGGTGATCCGATCGCCGAGATGCAGGTGCTCTCGCGCGACGGCCGCGTCCTGACCGCCAAAGAGGTCCGCATCGTACCGGGACCCGGCGCCGGGATGCTGACCAAGGCGCGCTTCAATCGCGAACAATCCAACGAGTCTGCCGCGCCTGGCACAGCCGCGATGCCTGCCGACGAATCCGATTCGGCGACCGATTGAACGCGCGCGCTAGACCTTTCCCCCTCAGTCCTCGCTACGAAGAATCACGCCCCTACGACATCCCTCATTCTCGCGATTGAATAAATAACGTCGCGAGCCTAGGTTTCTTTCGACGGGCCTCCAGGGGCGTCGGCGGGTCCGCCAATACAGTCCAGGGGGTAGATGAACCATGCCGGTTGACGAACCGAAACTGCAGAAGTTCATGGAAAAGATGGTGGGCGATCTGGGCGCCGCGATGGGCGCCGCATTGGTAATCGTCGGCGACAAGCTCGGTCTCTACAAGGCGATGGCCGGTGCGGGCCGATCCCCTGCCGATCTTGCCGCGAAGACCGCGACCGACGAGCGCTACGTCCGCGAATGGCTCGCCGCCCAAGCCGCCGCCGGTTACATCGAGTACGATTCGGCGTCGGCAGCGTTTCACTCTGCCGCCCGAGCAGGAGCTGGTCTTCGCCGTCGAGGGCAGCCCCGTCTTCATGCCCGGCGCCTTCGAGATCATCGCTTCCATCTTGCGCGACGAGCCGAAAATCGCCGAGGCCTTCAAGAGCGTGGACGGGGGTCGGCTGGCACGAGCATGACCCCTCGCTCTTCAGCGGTACCGAACGATTCTTCCGTCCCGGCTACGCGGTCCACCTGGTGGACGAATGGCTGCCGGCGCTCGAAGGCGTGCGCACGAAGCTCGAGCGGGATCGAGGTCGCCGACGTCGGCTGCGGCCACGGCTCTTCGACCATTCTAATGGCCAAGGCGTTTCCGAAATCCAAATTTGTCGGCTTCGACTACCATCAGCCCTCGCTCGACCGCGCGGCCGCGGCGGCGAAAGAGGCCGGTGTGACCAACGTGCGCTTCGAACGCGCGCTGGCCAAGGAATATCCCGGCAAGAACTACGGGCTGGTCGCGTTCTTCGATTGCCTGCACGACATGGGCGATCCGGTGGGGCGCCTCCGCGCATGTCCGTCAGACCCTCACGCCCGATGGCACCTGGATGATCGTCGAGCCGTTCGCCGGAGGACTCCGTCCAGGAAAACCTGAACCATCGGCCGGACTTTTTATTCCGCCTCGACCATGATTTGCACGCCGGCGTCGAGGTCGCAGGAGGTCGGGCTCGCGCTCGGCACGCAAGCCGGGGAAAAAACGGCTGCGCGAGGTGGTAACGGCGGGCGGCTTCACGCGTTTCCGCCGCGCCGCCCAGACCCCGTTCAACCTGGTGCTGGAAGCCCGCCCCTAAGCTCGGCGAAAACGCCTCGCGCCAGCCTTTCAGGCTCGCGCCTGACGCGTTCGCGCGATCGCCGCGTTCACTGCCTGCGAATAGCCGGAGCAGCGGGGTATCTATTCGCCCCTGATGAAGATCGGCCTGCGCAGTGAGCACTTGCGCGGGGATGGACTGGGAATCGAGGGGGCGGGCGCGCTAGGCTCGGTGGCGAGGATGCGGCGGCGAGATGGCGTTGAGAACGGTGATTCTATGGGTGCACGTCCTGTGCGGGGTGGTGTGGATCGGAGCCTCGGCGGGCGTCGCGCTTGCCGCAGCGGTGCTCAGCAGTGAGCCCGAAGAATCGAACAGGTTCGCGAGCCGCTCGATACCCCGAATCAATCGCGTATGCGTCGCCGTCGCGAGCCTGATACCGCTTACTGGAATCGCCAATCTGAGCTTCGTGGTGCAAGCGCGTCATGGCGTGTTACCCGGAGAATTCAGCGCGATCCTGGGCGCTAAAGTCGCGCTCTACGCCGCGATGGGCCTGGCACTATGGGCGGCATGGAGAACCGGAACGCCGGGAGAGCCTCGCGGCCGCCGACCTCCAGGTCAAACCCAACCTCCGGCGGCTCATAACTCTATATGCGACCATTGTAATATTAGGGGCGGTCGCGCTTGGATTGGGGCTATGGCTCTCGGGGACGTGAGATAAGGGATGGAAACGCCACGAAAAATCCAGGTCGGTGAGTACACCGTCGCCTTCCTGACCGATGGTATCTGGCGCAACGACGGCGGCTGCATGTTCGGCGTCGTTCCCCGTGAATTGTGGCAGCGGGAGCATCCGGCCGACGAGCAGAATCGGATCCGGCTCAACCTGACCTGTCCGCTGATCATCAAGGGCAGCTCAGCGATCCTGGTCGATACCGGAATCGGTAACCGGCTGAGTTCGGTCGAGCGCAAGATCTTCGACCACGGCGAAGGCTGGCTGACTGACGGCTTGAAGCTGCTTGGGATGGAACCTGGTGATATCACCCACGTTCTGCTGTCCCATCTCCATTTTGACCATTGTGGCGGAATGGTGCGGCGAAACGCGGCGGGCGCTTTCGAACCCGCGTTTCCGCACGCGCGTATCGTCGTGCAACGAGGCGAGGTCGAAGTGGCGCGGAATTCAGGTAACGAACGCCTACGCGCGGCTTATCGGCACATGCGCGAATGCCTCGAGCCGGTCAGCGGCTTGATCGAAGCGATCGACGGCGACACCGAACTCTTGCCCGGAGTGACCGCCGCCGTGAGCGGGGGGCATACCGCGGACCATCAGGTGGCTGTCGTCAATTCGGCGGGCGAAGGCTTCGTCCATTTGGCGGATATTGTGCCCACGCGGTCGCATATGCGGGGACCGTGGAATCAGGCCTACGACCTCGACGCCTTGCGGACGATGGAGCAGAAGGCGGTCTACCTGCGGCGGGCTATCGAGCAACGATGGTGGGTATCGTTTGCGCACGACGAGAAGGTGTTTGCCGCGCGAATTGGCGAAGATCGAGGCAAGCTCGTGCTGGCGGAATCAGTCCCGGTATTCGACGGGACTCGACGGCGTTTGAATTCGGTCGGTAGTTCCAGCGTCAAATCATCAGTGAGAGGCTTGAGCGGCCGCGCGGGACGAAGTGTCGCGAAGCGATGTTTTGTCCTGTTGACAACAGTTTCTGATCGCCAAAAGATTACTTGCGTCGTTTAACAAACGGTCGTTATACTTCTGATAGGGAGGGGCTATAAAAATAGCACACCCAATCCTGAGGTACGTTCTAACTCATTCTCTCTCGCCTCTTCGTCGTCCAATCAAGATGGCGAGACTTTCGTCGTCAATACCCTAGGCTGGTATAACCAAGGAGTTACCAGATGGCGGAACCGAATAATTTCGAGCAGGTAATCAAGCGCGACCGTGCCGCTCGCGAATCGAAGATGTGGCGTGGCGCCCTTCTGGATTACCTGGAACTCGTCAAGTCTGACCCGACGATGACCAAGATGTCCCACGCCCGCATCTACGACATGATCATCTCGCAGGGCACCCGGACAATTACAGACACTGACGATCAGAGAACCAAGCGGCTTTACAATGATGAGCCGATCAAGGTCTACAATTTCTTCGCGGACGAGTTTTTCGGAATCGAGCGGACCATCGCGCAGTTAGTCCGTTACTTCCATTCCGCTTCGCTCAAGGGCGAGGAGAGCCGGCAGGTGCTCTATCTGATGGGGCCGGTCGGTTCGGGCAAGAGTTCGCTGGTCGAGCGCGTCCAGCGCGGTCTCGAGCAGGCCGCTCCGGTCTATTCGATTGAGGGCTGCCCGATGCATGAGGAGCCGCTGCATCTGATCCCGCGCCATCTGCGGCGTGAGTTCGAGAAGATGCTCGGAGTGCATATCGAGGGCGACCTCTGCCCGGTATGCCGCTACCGCCTCAAGGAAGAATTCAACCTTCGTTACGAAGACTTCCCGATCGAAACGCGCAACTTTTCCAAGCGTAATCGCGTCGGCGTCGGCGTGGTGCCGCCGGTTGATCCGAACAACCAGGACACCTCGGTGCTGATCGGTTCGGAAGATATCTCGAAGCTGGACCAGTACTCGGAAGGCGACCCGCGCGTCCTGGAACTCAACGGCGCGCTCAACGTCGGCAATCGCGGCCTGGTCGAATTCATCGAGGTTTTCAAGAACGAGACCGAATACCTGCATGCGATGATCACGGCGACGCAGGAGAAGGTGATTCCGGCGCCGGGACGCCACGGAATGGTCTACGTCGACACCTGCATCATCGCCCATTCGAACGAAGCCGAGTGGCAGAAGTTCAAGGCCGACCACACCAACGAAGCGATCCTCGACCGTATCGTCGTGGTCAAGGTGCCCGTACAATCTGCGGCTGTCGGAAGAGGTGAAGATCTATCAGAAGATCATTCGCAACTCCGATTTCCGTGCGCACGTCGCGCCGCATACGCTCGAACTCGCCTCGATGTTCGCAATCCTGTCGCGGCTCGAGCCGACCTCGAAGTGCGACCTGATGACCAAGCTGCGCGCTGTACAACGGCGAAGAGGTGGTCGAAAAGGGACGCACCAAGAAGATCGACGTGCAGGAGTTGAAGGAAGACGCCAAGCGTGAAGGGATGAACGGCATCTCGACCCGCTTCATCATGAAGGCGCTGGACAACGCGCTGTCCGACAACGTTTCGGGCAATTGCATCAATCCGATCAACGTCCGCGAGGCGCTGATCTCGATGGGCAAAGAGGCCGACCTGCCCGACGATATGCGCAAACAGTATCTCGAATTCCTGCAGGATACGCTGCACAAGGAATATCTGGACCTGCTGGAAAAAGAGATCACGCAGGCGTTCGTCTACTCCTACCAGGAGCAGGCGGAGGCGCTGTTCCAGAACTACCTCGACCATGCCGAGGCTTACGTCAACAAGACCCGCGTGCGCGACCGCAATACCAAGGAAGAGCTGTCGCCTGACGAGGGCTTCCTGAAATCGATCGAAGAACAGATCGCGATAATCGGATCGGCGGCGGAAGGCTTCCGCCAGGAAGTTATCGCGTATCTATGGGCGAGTTCACGCCGCGGCGAGAAGGTCAGCTATCGCAGCTACGAGCCCCTCAAAGAGGCGATCGAGAAGAAGCTGATGACCTCGGTGCGCGACATGTCACGGATTATTACGAAGGCGCGCACGCGTGACGAAGAGCAGAGCGAGAAGTATGGTTCGATGGTGAAGAACCTGCTCGAGAACGGCTACTGCGAATCGTGCGTGGACGTGGTGCTCAAGTACGCCGCGAACAATCTCTGGAAGGATTGAGCGCTTTCGTCGGTTTTATGAACGTCCCCCCGTTCGCGCGGCTTCTCTCTCTATCGGGAGAGGTCGCGTGACGGGGGGTTCGTTTGTATGGCAGGGTTTTCTCTCATCGTCATGCCGCGGACGGTAGAGTATGATTAGAACAGGTACCCTGGGTGAGAGGCGGGGGTTGCGACCATGAGCGATACTATCTTCCGTGAATACCGCCCGTCAGACGCGGAACGATCCGATCGTTCGGCCGGCGACCGTATCCGCCATCGCGAGAAAGTTCGCGAATCAATCCGCGAAAATATCGCCGACATCATTGCCGAAGAGTCGATCATCGGCAAAAACAAAGACAAGGTAATCAAGGTTCCTCTCCGCGGGATCAAGGAATACCGCTTTATCTACGGTGAGAACGCGCCCGGAGTAGGGCAGGGTGACGGCGAGGCGCGGCCCGGCCAGGTGGTAGGCAAGACCGGCAAGGAAGGCCAGGGCAAGGGCGAAGGGCAGGCGGGTGATCGCCCCGGCGTCGACTATTACGAAACCGACGTCACGCTCGAGGAGTTGGTCGAGATCATGTTCGAGGATCTCGAGCTGCCGAACCTGGAACGGCGGGCTCTGCGCGAGGTTGCCTCCGACAAGTCGAGCAAGCGCAAGGGTTACCGCCATGTCGGAATCCGAGTCCGCCTGGACAAGCGGCGGACGGCCCGTCAGCGCGTCGATGCGGATGCTCGCTACGCGCAAGAATCGTTTGGCGCAGGCGACCGCTCAGGCTGCCGCCAACGGACACGAGGCGCCACCGGCCGAGCCGAAGCGACGTTTTCCGTTCCATCAGGACGACCTCCGCTACAAGCATATCGAGCTCGACACCCGCGAGGATTCCAACGCGGTCGTGATCTGCGTCATGGACACCTCGGGTTCGATGGACACGATGAAAAAGTACCTGGCGCGGAGCTTTTTCTTCCTGCTCTACCAGTTTATTTCGACGCGCTACCGCAATGTGGAGATCGTCTTCGTCGCGCATCACACCGAGGCCAACGAGGTGACCGAGGAAGATTTCTTCCACAAAGGCGAGTCTGGCGGCACGTTCATCTCATCGGGCTATCAGAAGGCGCTCGATATTATTGCCGAGCGTTATCATCCATCCCTGTGGAACATCTACGCATTTCATTGCTCGGACGGCGACAATTTCGACTCTGATAATCCGGCTGCGTTGCGTACCGCCAAGGAACTGTCCGAATTGTGCAATCTTTTCGGCTACGGCGAGATCAAGCCGCTAGGTTCGCGTTACTACGAGTCCTCGATGCTGAACGTGTTCAGGCGTCTTGAGGCGGCGAACTTCCAGGCAGTCCTGATCGAGCGCAAGGAAGATATCTGGCCGTCGTTCAAGGCGTTCCTGTCGAAGGACCGGGTAAAGGAATAGGGCGCGGGGCATCTAGCCGCCGGCGCACGGGATCATCGATGGCGAATTACGAAATCAGCGATCTTGCCGAGTGGGACAGGCGCATCCAGGACAAAGCCGGGGAATTTGGGCTGACCTGGTATCCGCAGGAATTCGAGATTTGCGATCACAACGGGATGCTCGGCTACATGGCCTACTCGGGCATGCCGTCGCATTACCCGCACTGGTCCTACGGCAAGTCGTACGAAAAGCTGAAAACGCTATACGACTACGGCGTCAGCGGACTGCCGTACGAGATGGTGATCAACTCGGATCCGGCCATCGCATACCTGATGCGCGACAACACCCTGATGCTGCAAATCCTGACGATCGCGCACGTCTATGGGCATAACGATTTTTTCAAGAACAACTTCACTTTCAAATCGGCGACGCGGGCGGAATTGACGATCGAGACCTTCAAGGCGCATGCATTACGCGTTCGCCGCTACATGGAAGATCCTTCGATCGGAGTCGAGCGCGTCGAGCGTATCCTGGATTCGGCGCACGCGTTGGCCTGGCAATGCCGCCGGAATCTGGCGATCAAGAAGCTGTCGCCGGAGGAGCAGATCGAGCGGGCGATCGAGGAATCGCGCCCGCGTCAGGATCCTTTCTCGCGCTTGCATGCGCGACCCGAATTCAAAGAGGCGGAAACGCAGCGGGTGCCGCTCGAACCCGACGAGGACCTGCTGCTATTCGTGCGCGACTACAACCCGTTCCTGGCCGAATGGGAGCGTGATCTTTTGACCATCGTGAGCGAGGAAACCAAGTTTTACTTGCCGATGATGGAAACCAAGATCATGAACGAGGGCTGGGCCAGCTACTGGCATAAGAAGATTGTCGAAGCGCTCCAGCTCGAGCAGGGGCTGCATCTCGAATTTATCGTGCGTCACAACCAGGTGCTGAGGCCGATTCCGGGCCAGATCAACCCGTATCATCTCGGATTCAAGATCTGGGAAGACATGTATCGCCGCAATACCAATCCGACGCAGGACGAAATCAAGAAATACGGCGCGCCGACCAAGGACGGCACCGCGAAGATCTTCGAGGCGCGCGAAGTCGAGCGCGACAGCTCCTTTTTGCGCCGCTATCTCACCGAAGAGTTGATGCGCGAGATGGATCTTTTCGAGTACGAATCGCGCGGCGACGAGTTGGTTATCGACAAGGTTTCCGACGAGGAAGGCTGGAAAACGGTCAAAGAGACGTTGATCAAAAACGTCGGCACCAGCTCGCTCCCGGTGATCAAGGTCGAGGACGGCGACTTCGGCCACAACCGCACGCTCTACATGAAGCATTATCATGACGGACGCGACCTGCAGCTCGAATATGCGGAGAAGACGCTGGCCTTTGCCTACCGCCTGTGGGGACGCGAGACCGTGCTCGAGACTTCGCTCCAGGGCAAGCGATCGTTGTTGTGCTTCAACGACCGCGGCTTCTCGATGCGCGCGATGAAGTAGACGCCGCGCGACCTCCGCGTTTTCGAGGGAATCAAGCAATGAACTACGGCCCCAAGTTCGACCAGGGGCTTCGTATGATGATCGAAGCCGTGGCCGAGGCGCAGGCTTCCGCGCGTGCGCCGCTGACGCACGCCGAAATGGAAGCCGAACTCGCGAGTGTGGCGAAGTCGCGTGGCCGTCCGGGCTTTTATCCCTACCTCGGATCGGGACTGGAAAGGGTGCGCGCGCGATGCTTGCCGACGGGCGCTGGGTGCTGGACTTCACCCTGGGCATCGGGGTGCATCTGTTCGGTCACGGTAATCTGGATCTGATCGAGGCGGCAATGCGCGCGGCCGCCTCGGACCTGGTGATGCAAGGTAATCTCGTCTTCAACCGCGAATATGGGCGGCTGATGAAGACGATACTCGCGCACGCGCCGCGTGGGATGGAACATTGCTGGCTTTCGCTCTCCGGCGCCGACGCCAACGAGAATGCGCTCAAGATGGTCCGCCAGAAGCGCGACGGACGATCCGGGATAATCGCATTTCGCGGATGTTTTCACGGGCGTACCAGTGCGATGGCGGAAATCACCGACCGTCCCGATTATCGACTCGGGCAACCGCGCACCTTTCCCGTTGAATACCTGCCCTTTTTCGATCGTCGCGACCCGAATTCCCTGGCGAAGACTCTCGCCGCGCTGCGCGAAGTCATCCGGCGGGCGGGCGATCAGATTGCGGCGTTTATGGTGGAACTGGTCCAGGGAGAAGCGGGGTTCGTGACCGCACCGCGTGAATTCTTCGTGCCGCTGTTCGAGGAATGTCATCGCGCCGGAATTGCCGTGTGGGCCGACGAGGTACAGACCTTCGCGCGCGTGACGGAGCTGTTCGCCACGGACCTGCTCGATCTCGCCGATTATGTCGACGTGGTTACGATCGGCAAGGTTTTTCAGGGCAGCGCGATGTTATACGGAAAGAAGTTTACGCCTGACCCGGCGCTGATTTCGGGGACCTATTCGGGTGCGACGGTCCCGATGGCCGTGGCGATTCGGATGATCGAGAAGCTTACGGGCGAAGGGTTTTTCGGCCCCGAAGGGCGTGAGAAGCAACTCGAACGGATGACCCGTGAGCATCTGGAGCGGCTCGGCCGCAAGCATCCGGGAGTTATCTCGGAAGTTGAGGGCATCGGCGCGATGATCGCGTTCCGAATCGGCGACGGCGCTCTCAAGAGCACGCGGGAGTTCATCCAGACGATGCTTCGAGGCGGGACTGGTCCTGTACTACGGCGGCCACGACCCGGCATGCATACGGCTGTTCCTTCCCGCGGGCGTGGTAACCGACGAGGAAATCGCGGAGGCGTTCGCGATCATGGACCGGTGCCTTGGGTAGCGACAACTATGCTGTTGTTATTCCTGGAGCGACGCGAGACTTGAGCGACGTCCGTTGCTTTAGGGTTCAGGCGCGATGCGCTAA
The DNA here is from genome assembly GCA_963804355.1 of uncultured Pseudomonadota bacterium. Taxonomy (GTDB): domain Bacteria; phylum Desulfobacterota; class Binatia; order Binatales; family Binataceae; genus JASHZA01. The sequence continues at coordinate 37,633 of CAWDQC010000028.1, forward strand.
GCAGGCGGTGGCGCGATCAACGAGCTGGATCCGCGCGAAACCTTGGGGCCTAGATTCTTGATGGATCGAGATGACCCGCGAGGACGTTGAGGCATTCATACAAATAGTACGATCCCCAAATCAGCTCGTTTTTGGTCGCGAGATTGACGCGTTTGTTGTAGCAGCCCTCCCACAGGCCACCATCGGAGCCCAGGTATTTTTCGGTCAGCGCGCTCACCGTCGCATCGGCGGCCTCGCGATATTCCCGGCGGGATGACGCTCAGATTTGGTGAGCGCCGCCAACTTGAGCAGACCAGCCGCGGCGATCGCGGTCGCCGAAGTGTCGCGATTCGTCTTGGGGATATCGGGGTCATCGAAATCCCAGAAGGCGACGCAATCCGCCGGTACGTGATCGAGCCACCATCGCGTGGCGCGTTCGGCCGGTTCGAGGAAGCTCGAGTCGCCCGTCGATTGCGCACGCCAGCGCCCATCCGAGCATTCCCCAAGCCTGCGCGCGCGCCCAAGTGCTCTGGTCGGTGATGCCTTTGTGAGTATAGCGGCGCGTCACACGTCCGCTCTCGGGGTCGAACGACGCCGATTGGCAAATCGAACCGTCGTCGCGCAGGCAGAATTCGATATGCCGGCGAGCATGGCTGATCGCGATTTCACGGAGCCGACTGTCGCCGCTCTCGCGACTGGCCCACGTCAGCAGCGCCGCGATCTGAACGACATCGACCTCGGATTCCGACGCCCCGACGCTGTGTACTTCTTCAAATTCGGAGCCGAGCGGGATCACTCCGGCGCGCGGATTGTACATCGCGGCGAGCGACTGTGCGCCGGCGAGCGCGATTTCGCGCGCGACCGCGTTGCCCTGGAGGATCGAGCCCAAGGCGGCGCCATAGTAAAAGAGCAGGCCCTTGGCCGACGTCTGCGACTCGATCCGCGGGCGTAGCTTCGCGGTCCATCGCTCGGCCAGGGCCACGTAGCGAGCGTGACCGGTCGCGGCGGCCGTCAACCAAAGCATCGCGTTCCAATAGCCCCCGGTCCAATCGCCGGCAGGGGTGGTGGTCCGGCGCCCGGTGGCGGGATCGGCGTAATGCGGAAAGCCGTCGCCGACTTCCTGCGCGGTGCGATCGATACGCGAGCGTATCCGCGCGATCGCGTCGGTCCAAATCGTATTACTCATTCTCGTGCGTCGTTATTTCAGATGGCTCTGAAAAAATGACACCATCTTCGGCCAAAGTTCGAAGGCGGCTTTTTCGCGATAACTAGGGCGGTAATCCGCGAAAAAGGCATGGCCCGCCTGCTTGAACAGGTCGTACTGGACGGTCTTGCCCGCCTGGGTCGCACGCTTGCGCAATTCTTCGGCGTCGGCAGCCGCGGGGTTCTGGTCTTCTTCGCCGCAGACGATATAGAGCGGGCAATGCAGTTGCGACGCCATGTCGATGAGCGGTTTGGGACGTTCGGGAGTGGTGGCGGCGTCCGGCGTGGCGCGCGTAATGAATCCACCCCAGCAATCGATGGCGGCATCGACCTTATCGCTGCTCGACGCGAAGAGGAGGGTCCAGCGGCCGCCGACGCAGAAGCCCACGCATCCGATTTTTCCGTTCGCACCGGGCTGTGAGCGGATGAATGCGGCGGCGGCTTCGAAATCGCGCACGAGTTGCGAGTCCGGCAGACCGAACATTTTCGCACGAACCTCCGCCATGTCGGTCGGCATTTTTGAGCGCGCCGACTCGCGAATAGACATCCGGTGCGAGCGCGATGAAGCCGGCGTTGGCAAAGCGACGCGCGACGTCGCGTTCGTGCTCGACCAGGCCAAAAGCCTCGTGCAGGATAAGGACGCCCGGATAGGATCCCGCCGCCTTGGGACGCGCCAGATAGGCCTTCATCTGAAAGCCGTCGCTGGCGAAAGTGACATCCTTGGAATCGAGCGTTTCGGGATTTTTGACTTCACCCGCCAATGCCATTTTAGTTACCTCGCTAGATTCTATCGCCGACGTGAACGAGCGGTCATGCTTTTCCCGTCGTGACTATGGCCCGTCGGTTAAATGAACGGCTTCTTCGCCCAGCCCTCGTCGTATGAGGTCAGGAAACGCGCGTCCACGTGCAGGTTTTGAAACATCCAACGACCGTCGATGCGAACGTACTCATCATGATACGTGGCGGCGAGCCATACCGCCCGATTTTCCTTCGCCATCGTCGCGGGCTGCAGGAGGTACCATTGGCCGGTGGCGTGGTCGCCGTCCACCTCGATTTGGGGATTCATCACATTATGGATGGCGAACGGAAAGACTTTGGGTGCGTGGCGAAAAACGCTCGAATCTTTTCGCGTCCTTCCGCCTTGCCGAAATTCCCGCCATCCCACAATGCGTTTTCGACGAAAAGATTAGCGATGGCATCGGCGTCATAGTTGTCGTCGCAAGCGGCGGCATACTGCGCCTTGAGCCGCTTGATCGCTTCGATATCTTCGAGTTGCCGTAGTCTGTCGACAGCTGTTTTCATCGCGAGTCCAACCTCCCGCTTCGATGTGGTGGTAGTCGAGAGCGATCCAAATCGTCGCAATCGGTAAAATTAACACCTTCAATAGCGCATTTTTCGTCCAGGAACTAAAGCCGAATCATTCGCCTCTTACGTTCGGTACGTCGATCCGGCAAGCTTAAGGCTCCGGCCGGGATATCGCCCTGGATCCCCGCCGGACGGTTCTCAATGCACCATTTCCTGAGTCCCACCGCGATGAGCGAACAGCTATCGGTATGGGGCTATTGGGGAATTTTCGCTTTCGTGTTCCTCGGGAACCTCGGATTGCCGATGCCCGAAGAGACCGTTCTATTGGTGGCGGGTTTTCTCGCCGGGCGCACTGAACTCGATCTGAAAACGGTATACGTCGTGGGTTTCTGCAGCGCGGTCGCGGGAGATTGCTGCGGTTTCCTCTTCGGTCGCACGGGTGGACAGCGGCTGTTCGAACGCCTGGCGGAGCGCTTCAAGTTCGTTCGTCGCCGCTATGACCGGCTGCAGGCGTTCTTTCAGGCACACGGCGCAAAAGCAGTATTCATGGCGCGGTTTATCACCGGTGCGAGGTTCATGGCGGGCCCTATGGCAGGGGCCGCGGGAATGAAGTTTTGGCGCTTCCTCGGATGGAACATGCTGGGCGCGCTGGTTTGGTGCTCCCTGGTGATTACGGTCGGTTACTTGGTGGGGGATGAGCTAGAGTGGGTAATGTATGTCTTCCATCGTGCGAGCCACTGGGTGGCGCTTGCAGCGTTCGTGGTGCTCGCCGCGCTATGGTTTTTTTGGTGGCGCGAACGGCAGCCGAGGCCGGAGCAGTAACTTTCCGCCGATCCGAATATCGCTGACTCTTGTCTTGCTGCTTCTCGCCGGATGCAAGCAGGGACAGGTGCTGAGGATTCATTACGCGGGCCATCCGGCGAAGATGTTTTTCCCTGCAAAAATCGCGGTGGTTTCGCCGGTGGTCGCGCGCGACCCCGATATCGGTACCGTATTCGATCGCGGAGGGTACGTACGGACGCGGCTTTATCTGCCTGACGCGGCGAGCCAGATCGGGGAAGTTATTACGCGGAGCCTCGCGGATGCGGGTCTTCAACCGGTGCTGATGTCAGAGGAACCGGCCAATGACGACCTCCCGGCTGGTATCGATTTCATGATTACGTCGACGGTCGAGGATATGCGCTGCATGCAGCGATTTATGCCGGAAGCGCAGGGGTCGATCCTTTCCGCGCACGCGCAGATGCACTTTACGTTGTCGGGCCGTGGCGGCGAACTTTACTCGGCAGACGAGTCGGGGACGCAAGCGCCCCGTCGCGTGATACGCCAACGAATCGTGGATCGGTGAAGATCGTTGAACCCGACGATGCGGTCTCGACGGCGGTTACGCGAACCATTATCCGGCTGCTCGACGATCCCCAATTTGAGGAAGCTCTGCCGCATCGAACCTCCTAGCGCCGGCGTTCGAGCTTGCCGATGTATGGAGAGGTCTTGGTCTTCAGCGCAAGGATTTTGGCTATCGCGCCGCATCCTGCTACGCTCCGGCCAAATTGATCGCGACGCCCTGACGAGGAAATCCCAGAGCTTTTAAGGAGTAGAGCAATGGCACTGCTACCATACGTGGACGAGAGCAAAGCATCGGACAAGACCAAGGAAATTCTTGGCAACACGCCGCGCAAACTCAATGTCGCCCGGATGATCGCGAATGCGTCCGACGCGGTGTTCCAGAATTTCTCGCGGCTCGGTAATTCATTGATGACGCGCGGGAAGCTGGACAAAAAGTTGCGCGAGATCGCGATCCTGCGCAACGCCCGCGTGTGCGGGTCGATTTACGAATACACCCAGCACGTGCCAATCGGAAAATCCACGGGCCTTAGCGATGAACAGATAACTGCGATCGACAGTTGGGAAACGACGAAATGCTTCAACGAGTTGGAGCGACTGGTCCTGCGCTTCACCGATGAAGTCGCGCGCAGTATCAAGGGTACTCCTCAGACGCTCGAAGCATTGCGAAAGCATCTTGGCCCCGGTGAGATCGTCGAGCTGATAATGGCGATCGGATTCTGGGGAATGGTCGCGCGTATTCTGGAAACGACCGAAGTGGAACTTGAGGATTTTGCGGGCAAGGTGAACCTACTCGATCGGCCCGCGAAATAGCTGGGGATCTTATGCGCCGCCGAGCTTGCGCCGCTCCTCGAGTCGGCGCAGTTCGACCCGGCGAATCTTGCCACCGACCGTCTTTGGCAGTTTGTCGACGAACTCGATTTCCCGCGGGTACTTATACGGCGCGGCGACGCTTTTTACATACTGCTGCAGTTCGTGCGCGAGCGAGAAGCTCGGCTCCACGCCCGGCTTGCACTTGACGAACGCCTTCACGATGGTGCCGCGATCGGGGTCCGAACGGCCCACCACCGCCGATTCCATCACCGCCGGATGCTCGAGCAGCACGCTTTCGACCTCGGATGGGCCAATACGATGGCCGGCTGAATTTATCACATCGTCGGCTCGCCCAACGAACCATAAGTAACCCTCGCCGTCGCGATACGCATAGTCGCCGGTCAGATAAAAATCGCGAACAAAGGCCGCCGCATTGTCCGCAGGGCTCTTCCAGTATCCGAGCATCAAGGAGGGTGGGCGCTGGGGTACGATGCGGATCGCAATCTCGCCGACCATTCCTACGTAGCACTCGCTGAGATTGTCGGCGACGACGCGGACGTCGAGCCCCGGAAACGGTCGCCCGATCGAACCCGGCTTGATCGTCATCATCGGAAGATTGGCGGCGACTACCCCGGCTTCGGTCTGCGCGTAAGCATCGTGGATGGTCACGTTGTAGCGTTCGCGCCAGGCCTCGATCACCTCGGCGTTGAGCGGCTCACCGGAGGCAGTGCAATGGCGCAGACTCGGCAACGGATACTTCCCGAGATTCTCCTTGAGCATCATCCTGAATTCCGTCGGCGTGGCGCAAAATGTGTCGATGTTGTAACGCTGCAGCAATTGCAGCTGCTTCTCAGAATCGGGCGGACCGTTGTACATGAAGACCGATGCGTTGTTCATCCAGGGCCCGAAGATTGCGCCATAGGCAGTCTTGGCCCAACCGGTGTCAGCGGTAGTCCAGTGCGTACCGTCGGGTTTAACATCGAGCCATAAGGAAGCGATATAACGCTGCGCGCATATGTATGAGTGGGTATGCAGGACCGCCTTCGGATCCTTGCTGGTGCCCGAGGTGTAGTAGCAAATCGCCGGCTCGTTGCTCATCGTGCGTGCGGGAGCGAAGGCCATCGTCGCCTGGTTCATCGCGTCGCGCAGGCTGGTCCATCCACTGCGCGCACTGCCGGCGATCAAGTAATGCTTCAGTGATGGACAGTCGCTGCGCAGGTCGACGATCATTTCGGCGTCGGCGCCCGCGGAGATAATCGCGACCGCTTCCGAATGGTTCGCGCGGTAAATCAGATCCTCGGGACGCAACGTCGAATCGCACGGAATCACCAGCGCTCCGATTTTGAGGGCGGCCACGTATGCGGCCTGCCAGAGTGTGAGCCGGGGCAGCGCGAGCATTATGGGGTCGCCGCGCTTGATGCCGAGTCCGTTGAAGACGTTGGCAATTTGATTGGACTGGTTGCGGATGTCGGCAAAGGTCAGGCGCGCGCGATTGCCGTCCCGGTCCTCCCAACGCAGAGCGATACGCGAGGGATCCGCGGCCAGTTTGTCGACTACATCGCCAAAGTTGAAATAGTCGGGTACTGACCAGCCGAATTCGAGATAGAACTTTTCGTACGCGTCCATCGATACGACGGGGCCTTATCGTGCTCCAAGTGGGACGCGGCGGTCCATGCTACGAGGATTTGCGTTCCGCCGCGGGAGCCTGCGATCGCTTTGCGGCGGCTTTAATGTATTTCACGCTCACCGGCGAGAGATCGTTGCGTTCCACGTGAACGTCGATGACCGCGAAACTCTTGCTCTGATGAGCGGCGCGCAGGGCGCTGCGCAGCTCAGTGCCGGTGGTGGCCTCGAAGCCGACTCCACCCCAGTCCTGCGCGAGGCGGGCGTAGGGCCAGGTGGGAATTTCGAGGAGTTCGCGACGTTCGGCTACCGGGCGAAAAATGCCCCATCCGCCGTTATTCACGACAAGCACGATTGGATTGGCGCCCAGCTTCGGTGCCTGCGAAATCTCCGGTCCGGTCATCTGAAACGCACCGTCGCCGCATAGGATTAGTGGCCTGAGACCGCATCCGACTTGCGCGCCGATCGCGGCGGGAACCGCGAAACCCATCGAGGCGTAGAATCCCTGCGCGAGATAATTTCCCTGGTGCGGCACGCGCAGATCCAGCCCGCCGAACAGCATGTCACCCGACTCCGCGACCACGAGGTAGCGCTTGTTTTCGGCGAGAAAATCATTGATCACGCTGAGCAGCTCGTTGACCTTGACCGGCGATGAGGGTTTCGCCGATGAGGCCGCAGCGCCATTTAGATTGCTCGCGTAGGTGACGGTCTCCTTGTGCTTGCGCAATTCGTGCTTGAGCATCGCATGCACGAAGTCGCGCACTCCGACGTCAGTGTAGGTGTGATATTTGACGTCGACCCGCCGGTCCACCGCCCAGACCGTTTTGTCCAGGATGATCGAGGGCGGACGGTTGCCGAAATTCATGTCTGTCCGCAGGCATCCCAGGTTGAGCACGAAATCCGCTTGATCCATGCGCGCGACGATTGGCGCAGGACTGATCGGGCCGACATGAACTCCCATGTATTGCGGATGGTCCATGGGAAAGGCGCCCTTGCCCAAGACTGTGGTCAATACCGGTACGCCCATTTTCTCCGCGAGTTCGACCAATTCGTGCGCGACCTTGTAACGATGAATTTCGATTCCGGCGATTAGCACCGGTTTGCGGCTGGCGTTGAACATCGCCACAGTTTCGCGCGCCGCCTCCTCGACCTTGCGCCCGTCGGACTCGTGAAAATGCAAGCGCCCGTCCCATTCGACCAACTCTTCGGGCACCTCGATCTCGCGGTCGACCATGTCGCGATGGATCTCGATATAGCCCGGCCGCTGTTCCGCCCATATGGTGCGCACGACTGCATGCAAATCGTGGGCGGCGGTACGCGGATCCATCAGAACGCTCGAAGCGCAGGTCACTTCTTTATATATCCGATGCTGGGATTCGACTTCGCGCGCCTGATGGTGAATGAGCGTGCCGAGTTTGCGCTCCTCTTCACCGGGACCGCCGGAGAAAATCAACAATGGCACGCGCTCGGAGAATGAACCCGCTACCGGATTCACCATATTATGGCCACCTGCGCCATAGGTCACGCAGATAACGCCAATTTTGTTGGTAGCGCGAGCATAGCCGTCAGCCGCAAATCCCACCCCGGGCTCGTGCGAAAAAGTCAGGATCTCCAACTTGTGCCGCTTGCCCAGCGCGAAAAAGAGCTTAAGCGCCAGATCACCCGGAATCCCGAAGACGTGCCGAACGCCGATTTTGGCAAGGTACGCGACCAGAAAGTCGCCCAGCGTCATCCGCCGTTTCATCCACAGTCCCTCCTCACGAGACCCAATTGTAGCCTAAAACCACACGCTGATGCGTAGGTCAGGCGCTTGTGATCATCAGCCGAGTCGTGTGCTACAGTCATTTTGCCAAAGGACACTACCGTGTTGCGCTCATTTTTGCGGATGCAGCTATTAAGCCCGCGCCGAATCGGCGGAATCGTACGCTATCTGCCCCATTTTTTGCGGCTATTTTTCAGCTTGATGGCCGATTCGAGGGTTTCGCGGCTTGCGAAAGTGACACCGTTTCTCGGACTTTTGTTGCTGCTGTCGCCGCCGGCGATCGAGCTCGACTTCATTCCGATCATCGGTGAATTGGATTGGCTTCTAGTCGGTTACCTTTCCCTCCAACTCTTCATCTGGTTGTGTCCGCCCGACGTGGTTCGCGAGCATGTGGCTCGAATCGCGCGCGGCCGCCTGTCGGGCTAATCGAATGCGCTCAAGAATCGTGATCTTCAGTCTCGCAGCGGCCATTGTCGTTGCGCTCATAGTGCTCAGCGTGGCGGACGGCTTGCTGGTCGACTGGCTCTGGTTTAGTGCTGCAGGTTACGGCGGCGTCTTCACCACCACACTGTTCGCCGAAGTTTCGATCTTCGTCGTGGTTTGGGTGATCGCGTTTGTGCTCATCGCCGCGAGCGGTCTCATCGCCCTGCAGGCGAACCACGAGCGCGAAAGACTCCATGTTGTCCGCAAATCCGAGAACGGCGCGGAAGTTAACCTGCCCGAGTTGATTCGTTCGCTGGGCGATCGTTTTCCCTGGAGAACGCTGGTGATCGTGGCGGCCGCCGTCCTGGCCTTATTCGCCGCGCAAGGCGAGGCCGGCAGCTGGGACGTATACCTCAAGGCAGCCTATGGTGTCCCCTTCGGGCTGAGGGATCCGGCGTTCAATCTCGACGTTGGATTCTTCGTTTTCACCCTGCCGTTGCTCGAGGAGTTGCGCGACCTCTTCATGATGCTGCTGGTGCTCGCCGGCGGGCTCGCGGTCGCGGTGTATTGGGCCCGCGGCTCGCTCGATTTTCGCGAATCACCGCCGCATATCGCTCCGCCGTGCGCCGCTTATTTGTCGGTGCTGCTCGGGTTGTTCTTTCTGCAACGTGCGCTGAACTACTGGATTGGCCGCTATAACCTGACGCTCCACAGCAACGGTGTGGTCTTCGGCTTGCGCTATGTGGACCACGTCCTCTGGCAGCCCGGACTCTGGCTGCTGGTCGCGCTGTCAATTACCGCGGCCGCGGTTTGCATGTTCAATGTGCGCGAGCGCGGGATGCGGCTTCCGATCGCCGCCGCGGTGATCGTCTTTGGTCCTTCCCTGATTCTCAATCTTGTGCAACCGGTGGTTGAACGGCTCTGGGTCAAACCCGACGAACTACGCGTCGAGCAACCATATATCACCAACAATATCGCGATGACGCGACGCGCATATCAGCTCGGTAGCGTCGACGTGAAGCCTTTCGAGGGCGTCGGCCAGCTCACCCCGGTCTCGCTCGAACAGGATTCCGCGACGATCCATAACATCCGCTTGTGGGATCCGCGGCCGCTAATCGCGACCTACCGCCAGCTGCAGGAGATTCGCCTCTACTACGATTTCAAGGACGTCGATATCGATCGCTATTGGATCGATGGTAACGAAACCCAGGTGATGCTCTCCGCGCGGGAGCTTAACGTCGATCTGCTGCCGACCAACGCGCAAACCTGGGTCAACCGCCATCTGAAGTTCACACACGGCTACGGGCTCGTGATGAGCCCGGTAAATACAAAGGATCGCGAGGGCCTGCCGATCCTTTACACCAAGAATATCCCGCCGGTCTCCGACGTCGGCATCAATATCGCGCGGCCCGGAATATATTTCGGCGAGGAGCAGGACGTCTACGCAATCGTGAAAGGCTCGACCCCGGAGTTCGACTATCCGAGCGGAAACGACAATGTCTACGATTTCTACAAGGGTAACGGAGGAGTGGCGGTCAGCGGATTTTGGCGTCGCCTCCTTTTCAGCTTTTACTACAAGGACGTCAATATCCTTTTCACCGAGGACATCGTGCCCGGCAGCCGTATGCTGCTGCGGCGGAATATCAACGATCGCATCACGACAATCGCACCTTTTCTAAGCCAGGACCGCGATCCCTACATGGTCGTCAACAATGGAGGGCTCTACTGGATAGTCGACTGTTATACCTTGAGCGATCACTATCCATACTCCCAGCGCAATGGCGATCAGATTAACTACATTCGAAATTCGGTAAAGACGGTAATAGACGCATATACCGGCGACACCACCTTTTACGTCTCCGATCCCGATGACCCGGTTATTCGCACGTGGCAGCGGATTTACCCCGCCATGTTCAAGCCGATGAGCGAGATGCCCGCGAGTCTGCGCGCACACGTTCGCTATCCGGAAGATTTTTTCCTGATCCAGGCCGATATGTATCGCACTTACCACATGACCGATCCGACGGTCTTCTACAATCGCGAGGATATGTGGGCGTTTCCGCGTGAGAATTACGAAGACACGACGGGTCCGATGCAGCCGTACTACGTAATCATGCGGCTGCCGGGTGAGAAGAACGCCGAATACATATTGATGCTCCCGATGGTACCGCAGGGACGCGACAATATGATCTCCTGGCTCGCCGCACGCTGCGATGGCGCGGATTATGGCCATTTATTTGAGTTTTCCTTCTCCAAGGATCGGCTGTTTTACGGCCCCTACCAGATTCAGGCGCGGATCAACCAGAATCCCGAGATATCGCAGCAATACTCACTGTGGAATCAGATTGGATCGAAGGTGATTTTAGGCAATCTGCTGGTTATCCCGGTGGAAGACTCGTTGCTGTACGTCGAGCCCTTGTATATTCGCGCCCAGGACGGCCAATTGCCCGAGCTTCAACGCGTGCTGGCCTCATATAGCGATCGCACCGTGATGGGTAATGATCTCGATTCTACCCTCGCCGCCTTGTTCAAAGGATCCGGCGGGAACACGCCTATCGTCACGAAGGTCTCCACACCACCGGTGCAGAATCCAGCGGCGCATATGCCCATAGTGACTACTCCTAACGCTCCTGCGGATTTGCAGACCGCGTCCGGACACTATGCGAATGCGATAAGGGCGTTGCGCGACGGCGATTGGCCGCAGTTTGGATCGGAGATGCAGAAGTTGGGTCAACAACTTGGACAGCCGGGCGATTCGATGAAACATCCGTAGCCTGCCGGAGCCCAGGCTCGAGACCTCTAGCTCCGCATAAAGCAAAAGGGGGTCGGCGTGAGCGAGATTTCCGCGGACCGCGACGACTATTCGCGTACCGACGAGGCCGCGCGCCACCTCGACCTTCATCCCCAATTCGAAACGCTCGCACGCCTCGCGCTGGCCGGGTGCGCCGGAGTGGCGTTTATTGCGCGCTGGCGCTCTGAAAAGCTTAGCGGGACGCTTCGATTACCGTCCGGTTCCCGATGGCACAACGCACTCAACGCGGTGCTCTCGGCTGCCGAGCGCATCTTCGAGTCACCAGGAAACTCGAGTTCGATCCATCTCGGTCCCGCGCAACTGGCGCCGCTATTTGGCCGCCTCGCTGGTAATGAGCAACGCTTCAACGTGGTGGTCGTCAAACGCGATGCGGGCGCCGGCCAGGTTGTAATCGCGATGGTATCGTTGCATGGCCGCGCGTTCTCCGAGATTCAAGCCGTTGCCCTTCTCACCGCCGATCGTTTTCTCGAAATAGCCAATGCCGACAGCGGGCATTCCGAGCGCGGTTTCTGGCGTCGCCGCGCCGTCGCGACCGGCGAACGTCTGGCGCGGAAGACCGCAGAGCTGAACGATTGTCTGGCGAATAGCCGGAAGCTCGATCATGCGGTTGCTGTCGCTTCACGATTGAGAGGTCGTAACCGCTTCTCCGGGTTGCTCTCGATTGCGGCAAATCTGGGAAAGTTCGACGCTGGTATCGTCGCGATCGCGGAGAAAGCAGCGCCGCAAGTAGTCGGCGCGTTCGAGGCGGATGTTCCTTTCCGTCTTTCGCGGAGAAGAGCGCGATTGCCGACAGTATCCGCCAGAATTCGTCGATTTTCCGCTATCCTGGTTCGGATCGGTCCGTTACCTATCCGGAGGATCGAATTTTCGCGAGATTTCCCGGATACGTCTGCGTGCCGTTTGAATGCGGAGCTTTCGCATTCGCCGCGCAGCAGCCCATTGCGCTCGCAACTATCACGCAGGTCGAGATGTTCGCGGCGCGAATCGCTCCGCTCGTGCGCGCTTGGCTCGCAGAGGCCGAGGTCGATCGAATGAACCGCCTGGTTCGCAGGCTGGGGTTGCGGATGTTTGCCGCCGTCGACACCGAGCGCGCACGTATCGCGCGTGATCTTCATGATGATCAGGCCCAGTTGCTCGCCGCTGCTCGAATCGCGCTTGCCGCCGGCCCCGAACAGGCTCGCGCTATTTTCAAGGGTCTCGAACAAAACCTGCGCGATCGGCTGCGCGAGTTGAAGCCAGCGACGCTCGGCCGCGCGACGCTCGAGGAGGCACTTCGCCGGGAACTGGCGCGGCTTACAAGCGCTGCGGTCGACGGCCAAATCGTCCATCCGGATCGGATGAACGCTTTGCCGCGGCCCATCCAACAGTTGTGCTACCAAATCGTTCGCGAGGCGCTCTCCAACGTCATCCGACATGCGGAAGCTACGTGTGTCGAGATTGGCGTTGAAGAATGCGCTGCCGGGACCATCCTTACTATTGTTGACGATGGCAAGGGTATCGAGGATGACGCATCACACACATCGGGGATCGGACTGAGAATACTCAGTGAGCGGCTCGAACTAATGGGCGGCAAACTCCTTATCGACTCGCGTCCCGGATCGACCAAACTCGTCGCCGAGATTCCCAAGTTAAAATGAGTCCGAGCGGCAAACTTCGCGTCGTGATCGCCGATGATCACGCAATACTGCGCGGCTCGTTGCGCGCGCTGCTCGAAAAAAACGGCCACGAAATCATCGGCGAGGCCGGTACCGGCGAGGAGGTATTGGCGCTTGCCACTCGGCTGCGTCCCCAAGTGATAATCATGGATCTGGAAATGCCCGGGACCGGCGGTCTCGCTGCGATACGCCGGATGGACAAGCTCTCGCCATCCATCAAAGTGCTGATTCTCTCGGTTCACGACGACGAGGAATATGTATTGGACGCGTTCGCGATGCCCGCTGTTGCCGGCTATCTCCTGAAGACCGACGAGCCGGAAGAATTGCTCTCTGCATTGCGCGCAGTCGGCTCCGGCAAGCGTTTCCTGAGTCCGTCGATTGCGCCGATAATCATCCGTCAGTTGAATCAATCGCGACCGATCGACGAACGCGGCGCTACTCTGACTCAGCGAGAGCGCGAAGTGCTACGTCTGATCGGGCAAGGCGAAAGCGCGAAAGAGATCGCCGCCAAGCTCGGCATCAGCCCCAAAACCGCGCAGGTCCATCGCGACAACCTCAAACAAAAGCTCGGCCTGCGCACCACCGCCGACATGGTGCGTTGGGCCATCAAGCGAAAGATCGTACGCCTCGACTAGCATGCTCTTCGACTGTTGATTTGTCTTTTCCTCGTAGGCAGGCTGCCTAGCACGCGCCGTCGCTTCGGCGGCCGAGGAAAGAGAATCGCTATGCGAAACTGTCTGAATCTTGTGCTCATCGCCGCAGTCCTGAGTGTGCTCCCACTATTCGCGCTGGGATGCTCCGACAGCCGCTACATGGATAGTGTTCACGATCATCCGTTCTGTTTCGATCGCGCCGAGATCCCCAGGTTCAGGGCGGAGGGCTGCTTCGATGCTTCGGGCAGGCATAGTTTTGACGACTGCCTCAGTTCCAGGAATGTGCCCCCGGAAAAAATCGACATGCTGAACGGTTGCATCGAGGCTCACAAATCGAGTTGGTGATCATCCACTTCCCCGGGTGACTTTGCTTCTGGTCCCCCAGGGTCAGTGCGTAAAAGCGGTTCGGGCCGAGCCCTCGTTCATAACTTGATCGACGAAGGCCGCCGGAATTTCAGAAGCCGGCTGGTATGCGATCGGGCGTTCCGTCATTCGCATGCTCGGACGGCCCTCGTTTCCCACTTCCTATACCCCCGTGATACTAAATAGTCAGGGACGATAGGCCCCATAGGAGGGTTCGCAATGCAGGGTAAAGGCGTGCATCATCTCGGTCTCGCGACGCTCGATATCGATCGTACTATCGATTTCTACACTAAAAATCTCGGCTGGAAGGTGGCCTGGTGTGACGTTCTCGAACCGCCGGAAGGTGGCCGTATCAAGCACGCCTTTTTGGATACCGGCGACGGCACCTTGGTTGCTTTCATGGCCCCGGAGAAAGTCCCCGGCATCCCGACTGAGTTCAAAACCGACATCAGCAGCGCACAGAATCTGCCGGCAGGCCTTTTATATTCGCCTTCCAGTGCGATTCCGTGGACGAACTCGAAGCTCGCCGCGACGATTTGGCGAAAAAGGGAATCGAGGTCACCCCGGTGGTCGATCATGAGTGGTGCCGTTCGATCTACTTCAACGACCCCAACGGTCTGTTGCTCGAATACTGCACCACCGTGCGCGAATTCAACGAAGACGACAAGATCATGAAACACCGCATCCAGCCCGGTCCGATGGTCAAGGATCCGCAGGACGCCAGGATGGTGATCGGTAAGCTGATGGGTCGCGAGGCGCCCAAGGCAAAACCGGTCTGACCGTAACAGCGCAGCGAGTAGAGTAGGCGGCGGGACGTCATCGCGTTCGCCGCTTTTACGTGACCAGCAGGACTATCGCGTAAACTCCCGATCCTCCGAGAAACCGCCAAAACCGCCCCTCCTCGGCGTCAGGAAGTTCCTCGTGCATGCTCGTCATGACGACGCCGCCTGCCACGAACGCGAACACCTCCGAGATGATGTGATGCGGCATCGGCATCGTCGACGCGAATAGCCACCCGCCGATGACGGCGGCTCCGAGTATCCACCAAACCCATCAATCGTAAGCCTTGCCGTGCTCATGAACGAGCGTATGTCCCACGACCATCAGATGCAGTCCCATCGCCGCTGCGTAGAGCCCGAGCGAACGCTCGCCCTCTTCGCCGATTTCGACCAGGAGATACCCGATGAGCCAGCTGTAGAGGGCAAATCCCGCCACCTCGAGCCAGAACGCGCCGACGCTTCCACCGTGACCGTTGTGCGGATTTCGGCCGCCGACGCCAGTACGATGTTTTCCAGCCCGTAGAAAAAGACGAAACCAACCAGCGCCGCGATGTAGATGAGTTTTTCCGTCGCAAAGACGCCCTCATCCACGGCACGAGCCAGTAGCCTCTCCTGATGAATGCCCAGCTCGGGCAGGATGTCGAGAAAGACGTACGCTACCGAAACGCCCGCTCCCACCGACAGCCAGTTCTTGTGGAACCGGATCTGGAGCAACAGCCGGCTCGCCGATGCGTATACGGCCATAAAGATGACGGCGACGGCGAGTGAATCTAGGTTATGCATCCAGCGGACCCCGCTACGGTATCCTCACTTCGTTGAAGAGCATGTTTTTACTGATATTCTACGGCTTTGACGAGAGCCCTGGCGGCTGGACTTTGCCGCTTACCAGGCGAAATGATAACGCGCGCAACCGCGTAACTTGATCCGGAGAGGAATCAAAATGGCGGAATTCGAATTATTCGAAACAATGTATTCGGCGGGCTGGATTCGGCGCCTGCGCCCCGACCCTGTCCCTGACGATGTCATCACCAAGATCCTGGACGCTGCTATCCGTGCACCCTCGGGCAGCAACGCCCAGTCGTGGCTTTTTATGGTGGTAAAGGACGCCGGCAAGCGTAAGCAGCTCGGCGCGGTCACCCGCCAGGCCTCCGAAATCCTGATGAAGCTCTACGCGAATGCGCCACGTCCCGAACACATGGACGAAAAGAAGCACGCGCGCTTCATGCAATCGGTGCAGCATCTCTTCGACCATATGGGCGACGCGCTTGTGCTGCTCCTTCCTTGTCTCAAGGCCTCGATGTGGGCCGGGGAATACGAACCTGCCCGCCGACATCAAGACTCGCCTGGCAACAGTTCCGCGCGAATCGCCGGTTCGAGCATCTATCCCGCCGTGCAGAATATTATCCTCGCGTGCCGCGCCTATGGCCTTGGTACCGTTGCTGACCACCATTCACGCAGCTTTCGAGGATGACGTCCGCGCGGATCCTGAGTCTGCCGCCCGACGTGCAGACATACGCTCTTATGCCCATCGGCTATCCGCAGGGCCATCACTTATCCGGTCAAGCGTCGGCCGGTGAGCGAAGTCGCCTGCCTCGACACTTTCGGCAACACCTGGCCCGGGTAGCGATGGTTTGATCTCTGCGCGCGTTACCGGCTTGGGGGCGCTGACGGCGGCATCTTCGGGAACGCCGGCAGCCGCCTCATGCATCAGATGCCATCGTGGTGCCGAGGACACATAGAGGTGCAAGTTCTGGCATCAGGTAGGCGTTGTTATCAAAGTGCCCCTAGCTTCACCGGCACGAAGGGCTCCTTGCCCGGGATACTCCACAACGGCGTGCCGCATTCCGCACAGAATGCCCGGCCCACCTCGGCTCCGCTATCGCCCTTAGTGCGGTACACCTTGGCCTCGCCCTTGGTCACCTGAAAGGCCGGCGGTCGGGCGCAAGACCGGCATAGTTTCGGCCCGCCGCCAGCGGCTTTCTGACAATCGGTGCAATGGCACACGCCGACGCCCAGCAATGGCGCGGTAACCTTGAACCGAATCGCTCCACAAGCGCAGCCTCCCTGTTTGAATTCCACCATGACATCCTCCAGGGAATGAGTTTCGTTGCTGCCGGCTTCTCTGGGCGCCGGCCTTGTTTAGTCAGCCGGAACGGCAGAATAGTCCGGCTGCGACAGCGTGATGTCAGTAGTATGGCAGTAGTAGAGATTTAACTCATGCGCCGCACGGAACGTCTGTTCCAGATTATCCAGGTCCTCCGCTCTAAAGCGCCGACCGGTCATCGGACGCAACCTCGCCGAAGAACTCGAAATATCGCTGCGAACGCTCTATCGCGATATGGCGGAACTGGTTGCCCAGCGCGTTCCCATCAGGGGCGAGGCCGGTATCGGTTATGTCCTCGACGCTGGATACGACATGCCGCCGCTTATGTTGACACGACGACGAATTGGAGGCCGCTGTTTCTCGGCGCCGCCTGGGTCGTCAAGCGCGGTGATCCGTCTTTTGGCTCGCGGCGCCCGCGATCTCATCGCAAAAATTGCCGAAGCGATTCCGCCGCTGATTACGTCCGATTTTACTCGACGCCGGATTGAAGCCGATTGCGATTAAAACGGTTGCGGCTGAAAGATTCGACGTTGCGGGACTGCGCGGCGCCATTCGCGATCGGCGCAAAGTCGCCATCGCCTACGAGAATGCGGATCGGCAAAAGTCCTTCGCGCACCATCTGGCCAATCTTCATCGCCTATATGGAGGAGGTCCGTATCATCGCCGCGTGGTGCGAATTGAGGCAGGGATTTTCGTCACTTCCGCACCGATCGAATTCGCTCCGTCCAGATAATGGATGAGCGCTATCCCGAACGCACTGCGGTGCTGCGCAAACACTGGGAGAGTTCGCACAGTCTCAAGGACTGATCTCTTTGTTCACCGCGTGCGGTCGCCTACCGTCACGCTTCCGCAGGTGGAAATCGATGAGCTTCTGAGGTATGCGGGCGGCGCGCAGCCGATGTCTGGATGGAAAAAGCTGCGCGAACGGCGTCGCGTCATCGACGGCCGTTCGCGCTCCGCGAATACATTAGATTACCGAGGCTAAATCCCGAACGGTTACGACAGGTTCTGTTTGAAGAAGGCCACCGTCTTCGCAAACGCTTCTTTCGCATGGACGGCGTTGTACGACGGACGCTCGTCGCACATGAATCCGTGATCGGCGTCCGCGTACAACAATCTCGGCGGGC
>CAWDQC010000029.1:0-175525 GCA_963804355.1 uncultured Pseudomonadota bacterium
GCCAGAATCGCCGTCTTCATGCCCTCGGTACGGTCAAGGGTCATAGCCCGCCCGGATGCAGCCCAGGGAAATTTCGCCACTGCGATGTCACGATTTTCTTTCTGCGCCTGAGTTTCGGTGAGACCGCACCAGGCGATCTCGGGTCAGTAAAAACCACGGCCGGAATGGCTGCCGGTTCAAAAGCTACTTTATGTCCGGCGATAGCTTCCACGGCAGTTCGTCCCTCATGCGAAGCTTTGTGCGCCAGCATGGGCTCGCCCACCAGGTCGCCAATCGCGTAAATAGCGGGATCGTTGGTTTGCAATTGCTTGTTGACCTGAATAAATCCGCGCTGCCCGACCTGAACCTGCGTCTTATTCAGACCTTCAATTTCAGAATTCGGCTTGCGGCCCACCGAGACCAGAACCTTGTCGAAGACTTTCTCCGTCTCTTTTACATCAGCACCGGCGAAAGTCACCCGGATGCCGTTGGCTTCTTCTTTCACGGACGCAACGGTTGTATTGAGCAGAATCGAATCGAAAATCTTTTCCACGCGCTTATGCAGCGGCAGCACCAGGTCGCGATCCGCTCCCGGAAGCAATCCCGGCAACATTTCCACGACCGAAACTTTTGAACCCAGGGCTGCGTACACAGTGCCCAGTTCCAATCCGATGTAACCACCACCGACCACCAGCAACGTTCCTGGCACCTCGCTCAGATCGAGCGCGGAGGTGGAATCCATCATGCGCGGGCTGTCGAGCTTGAGACTGGGAACAATGGCCGGACGGGAGCCGGTCGCGAGAATGATGCGGTCGAAGCTAAGCGGTCTGATCGCCACCGCCATTTTTTGAAATACGAAGCGTGGTCGGGTTTTCGAACGCCGCGCGTCCCTGGATGTATTCCACCTTGCGTTGCTTCGAAAGCGCGCCCAGGCCGCCGGTCAGCTTCTTTACCACGCCTTCTTTCCACAATCGCAGGCGAGCCAAATCGATCTTGGGTTCGCTGTACTCGATTCCCCAATTTTTCGCGTGGCGGGCCTCATCGACCAACTTGGCCACGTGCAGCAAAGCCTTCGAAGGAATACAGCCGCGATACAGGCACACTCCGCCGGGGTTGGCTTCCGGGTCGATGAGAGTGACTTTCATTCCCAGGTCGGCGGCAAGAAAAGCAGCCGCATAGCCGCCCGGCCCGCCGCCCACCACTGCAATATGCAAGTTTGAAGTTTCAGTCATATCAGAGAGGCTATGGCGACATCTGTCCCGCCTACTTGGAGACGCAATTGCACGGATGGAACGCAGCAAAGAAACCCTGAGTGAAACAACTGCAACGGCGGCGGTAGGTTCGCACCCGGAAGACTATCCCTGCACCGACAGCAGGAAGGGCTGTTCAAACGCTTCCGCGATCCAGCGCAGGAATCGGGCGGCATCGGCGCCGTCGATCAGCCGATGATCGTAAGAAAGCGATAGCGGCAGCACTTGCCGCGGCTCGAATTTGCCATTCATCCAGATCGGCTCCATGCTGGAGCGCGACAGTCCCAGAATCGCAACTTCCGGATAATTCACAATCGGCGAAAATCCGGTGCCGCCGATCCCACCAAGATTCGTGATGGTGAAAGTCCCGCCTTCCATCTCCGCGGGCGTGAGCTTCTTGTCTTTGGCTTTGCGGGAAATCTGGGTCAGTTCAGCGGCCAGTTCTACGATATTTTTCTTGTCCACATCGCGAATCACCGGCACCAGGAGGCCGCGATCGGTATCCACGGCGACGCCCACGTTGATGTATTGCTTGTAAACAATTTCCTCTTTCGCCATGTCAATGCTGGCATTGAACTGCGGGAACACTTTCAGCGCGGAAGCAACGACCTTCAGCGCGATCGCCGTCACCGTCATCTTGCCGCCGGCTTCTTCGGCCTTGGGCGCGAAGCGGGCGCGAAGCTGCTCAAGTTCGGTGATGTCAGCTTTGTCCTGCTGCGTGACGTGCGGAATCGTGGTCCAGGCCTCCCAAAGATGCTGCGCGGTCTTGCGCCGCACACCACGCATGGAAACGCGTTCCACTTTTCCAAACTTGGTGAAATCGGGAAGCGGCGGTTGCGTGAAGGCGCTGCCCTGGCCTGATCGAGCCGAAGCCGACGTGAGCAGCGCCTTGGCGTAAACCTTCACATCATCTTCGCTGATGCGTCCACCCGGGCCGCTGCCTTTCACTTCATAAATGTCAACGCCGATCTCTCGCGCCAGCCGCCGCACGTGCGGCGCCGCGGGCGCGGGTGCGCGATGTTCGGTGCCGGCAACCTTGCCGAGCTGTTCCGGCATGGCAAAACTCTGTATCGCGGGCGGATGCGGTTGATCGGGCAGAAACACTTGTGCGGCGGTCTTCCCTTCGGCCTGTATCGCCGCCTGAACCGACAGGCGAGCTTCATGCTGCTCGGAAATATGCTCCACCGGAGCGTGCTTCGGTTTCTCTGCTTGAGCGGTGCCGCCGCTTTCGAGCGTGAAAATTACCTGACCAACTTTTACCTTGGTCCCTTCCTTGACCTTGATTTCCTTGACCGTGCCATTCACCGACGACGGAACTTCCACCACCGCCTTGTCGGTTTCCAATTCCATCACCGGCTGGCCTTCGGAGACTTTCGATCCCGGAGAAATCATCAGCCGCACCAGATCGCCCTGATCGATGTTCTCCCCAAGCTCGGGCAGCTTAAATTCAGTCGCGCCCGGGGCCGCCGGCAGCGGTAGCGGCACGCCGAAGAAGCCGGCGCTGGTCGGGCTGCGGCGGGCGCTACGGCTTTCTCCGCCGGCGGCTTCTCTGCTGAAGCTTTCTGCGGCGCCTTGGTTTCCGTGGTCTTGGTTTTTGCGCCCGCGCCGTTATCGACGGTGAAGATTACCTGGCCGACTTTGATCTTCTGGCCTTCTTTAACGCGAATGTCCTTAACCGTCCCGGTCACCGACGAGGGCACTTCAACCACGGCCTTGTCGGTTTCCAATTCCATCACCGGCTGGCCTTCGGTCACGCTGGCGCCAGGAGAAATCAGCAGGCGGACCAGATCGCCCTGTTCAATGTTCTCGCCGAGTTCCGGTAGCTTGAATTCTGTCACTGAATATTTACTCCCTGGCTTCGAATGTGGACCCGTTATGACGCGAGCGTCCCGCTCTGCGGAAGTGCCACGGACCTGATTCATAATGTGGAGCGCTCCCGCACGAGCGAGGACGTCCACACCTGTATTTGCCGGATTCGCTTTTTCCGGATTGATTCCCAGTTCTTTCACTGCTTTCTGCAACACGTCGGGCTTGATCTGCTTCTCGCGCGCCAATGCCGTCAGCGTCGCCAGCACGATGTGCTTGGCATCCACCTCAAAGAAATCACGCAGCGAACCCGGCTTTCACTGCGCCCGAAGCCGTCGGTACCCAGCGCCAGCAGCGGACGTGGCAGCCACTGCGCAATCGATTCCGGCAGCACCTTCATGTAATCCGACGCCGCCACCAGCACCCCAGGTGCATCCTTCAGCGACTGCGTGACGAACGGAATCTTCGGAGTCTGGCCGGGATGCAGCATGTTCCAGCGATCGCAGTCGTTGCCGTCGCGATAGAGCTGCTTGTAGCTGGTGACGCTCCAAACATCCGCCGCGACGCCATATTTTTCTTCCAGAATCTGCTGCGCCTTGAGCACTTCGTACATGATGGTGCCGCTGCCGAAAAGTTGCGCGCGCAGCTTCGAATCTTTCTTGGTCGAAGTGCGGAAGCGATAAAGTCCCTTCAGAATGCCGTCCTTCACATCCTTGCCTTCGGGCATTCCTGGCATCGCCAGCGGCTCGTTGGTGACGGTCAGATAATAGAAGATGGATTCCTGGTCCACGTACATGCGCTTGATGCCGTCCTGAATAATGACGGCGATTTCATACGCGAATGCCGGATCATAGGCGAGCAAATTGGGCACCGGCAGCGCCAGCACATGGCTGTGTCCGTCCTGATGTTGCAAGCCCTCGCCCGCGAGCGTGGTCCGGCCTGCCGTGCCGCCTACCAGAAAGCCGCGGGTTCGGAGATCGGCGGCCGCCCAAATGAAGTCTCCGATGCGCTGGAAACCGAACATCGAGTAGTAAATAAAAAACGGGATCGTGTTGATCCCGTGATTCGCGTAAGCGGTTCCGGCGGCGATAAACGAACAGATGGAGCCCGCCTCGGTGATGCCTTCCTCGAGGATCTGGCCGTCCTTGGCCTCCTTGTAATAAAGGAGGGTATCCATGTCCACCGGCTCGTAGAGCTGGCCCACGCTGGAGTAAATTCCCACCTGCCGGAAAAGCGCTTCCATGCCGAACGTTCGAGCTTCGTCAGGAATGATGGGCACGATCAGCTTGCCGATTTCGGGATCGCGCAACAACTTCGAAAGCAGCCGCACAAAAACCATGGTCGTCGAAACTTCGCGGCCTTCGGTGCCCTTGAAAAATTCCTGGAAGTGCGCCTCCGCGACCGGAGCGATCGGCTTGGACCGAACTTTGCGATCCGGCAAATAGCCGCCGAGCTGCTTGCGCCGTTCCTGCATGTAGAGGAGTTCCGGACTATCATCCGCGGGACGATAAAACGGAGCATCGTGCAGTTCCTCGTCCGGAATAGGAATTCCAAAGCGCGAACGGAAAATACGCAACTCGTCTTCGTTTAGTTTTTTCTGCTGGTGAGTAATGTTCTTGCCCTCGCCAGCCTCGCCCAATCCATATCCCTTGATGGTCTTTGCCAGAATGATCGTGGGCGCGCCTTTGTGCTCGGTCGCCGCTTTGTAAGCTGCATGCACCTTGATGGGATCGTGGCCACCCAACCGCATGCGGGAAAGCTGCTCGTCGGAAAGATGCTCCACCATCTTGAGCAGGCGGGGATCGCTGCCGAAAAGATTGTGGCGGAAGTAGGCGCCGCTCTCGACGAAGTATTTCTGATACTGGCCGTCGGTGATCTCGCCCATGCGCTTGACCAGAATTCCATCGCGATCGTTGGTGATGAGATTGTCCCAGTCACTGCCCCAGACCACTTTGATCACATTCCATCCGGCGCCGCGGAAAATGGCTTCCAGTTCCTGTAAGTAATGATGCGTTTCACGGCGGGATCCGATTCATCGATGGCCGCCGCCATTGGCGAAACAACGGCGAAAGGAGGGCCGCATGGCCTTTCCCTATAGAAAAATACTGTGTCCGATTAACTTCGACGATAATTCGCTTACGGCGATCCACGAGGCTGCGGCAATCGCCGCCCATCACGCGGGTACCCTCACGCTCTCTGCACGTGGTTCATATCAACCCGCTGGTCGCCCAGGGTGCGGCGGAGGGCTATGCGGGCGCCGAGCTGTACGAGGGTCAGCTCCAGGCGGCGCGCGACCAGGTGGGGCAGTTGCTGGCCAATCTGCCGCAGGGGATGAAACCGGAAATAGTGGTCGATATCGGCGACCCCGCGGAGGTCATCCTCGCGACCGGGGTGAAGCTGCAGGCCGACCTCGTGGTGATGGCGACGCATGGTCGCACTGGCCTCGCGCGGATCGTGATGGGCAGCGTCACCGACAAGATCGTGCGCGGTTCGCATGTGCCGGTGCTGACGTTGCTGCCGCCGGCCCACGATACCCATTCGCATTAAGGGGTTTCCCGCTGCGAGGCGCTTCCGCCCGCGGCTTCGGCTGGTTCTGTAACTATTGCAAACCGTTCGGAGCAGTGCCAAAAGGTAGAGACGGGAGTGTTCTGTCCCGATGCCGGAACGCGGTGATTCGTCGCCCTCCTGGCAGTGACTGAATGTTGGGGTCACGTAATTCAGAAGTCCTTACCACACAAATACGGAGGGAACTGAAAAATGGCGGATTTTGATGTCCAAATTAAAGGCGGAACCATCGTCGATGGAACGCGCGTACCACGCTATCGCGGCGACGTGTGGATCAAAGACGGTAAAATTGCGCAGCTCGGCGGCAGTGCCCCCGGCTTCGCCAAAAAGGTAATTGACGCCGACGGCCTTATCGTCGCGCCCGGCTTCGTCGATCTACATACCCATTACGACGCGCAGATCCGCTGGGATCCTTATTGCACGATCTCCGGATGGCATGCGTCACCTCGCTGGTCCTCGGAAACTGCGGATTTGGCTTCGCTCCCTGCCAAGCCGGATTTCCGCGAACGTTCGATGCTGACGATGACCCGCACCGAGGCGATTCCATACGCGGCGATGAAGGCCGGGTATGAGCTGGGATTGGGAGACGATTCCCTCAGTACATGGATTCGCTGGATCGCTCGGCCAAGGGCGTCAACGTAATTCAGTACATGCCGACGGCATCGCTGATGACCTACGTGATGGGTCTGGATGCCGCCAAGAGCCGTCCGGCGACCGAGAAAGAACGCGCCGAGATGGCCCGGCTGCTTGACGAGGGCATGGACGCCGGCCTCTGCGGCTTCTCGATTCAGCGCCTCGGACCCAACTCGGTGCAGGCCGACTTCGACGGTTCGCCGATGGTCACCGATACCATGTGCGACGAGGACATCTTCAACCTCGCGCGCGTGCTGCGCCGGCGTGACGAAGGTTTCATGGAAATCACGCAGGGGTACCGGCAACGCCCGTCTACGACCTCGGTTTCGTCGAGCAGTTTGGCCGACGAAGCGCTGCCGCCCGATCCTGTGCAGGCGGTCGTCCCGACCCGCAACAATCCCGAAATCCATCGCCGCAGCCTGCGCTGGATCGAACCGATCGCGCCAAGGGCCGCAATATTTTCGGCCAGGGTGCGAACGGGTCCGCAGCGGTTTCGCCTTCTCTCTCGAGAACTGGAACCTCTACGACACGCTGCCCGAATGGCGCACGCTGAACACCGGCACCAAGAAAGAAGCTGGGCGAAGATGAAGGACCCCGAGCTTCGCGCCGCGGTCACGCGCCAACGATAAACGCGCGACGCGAACTTCAAGGCGATCCAGGCCGGCGTAGGCGGAACATCCCAAGCATCTGATCGTGCAGTGGGTCGAGAAATCGAGCCGCTCGAAAAGTACGTCGGCAAGTCACTCGGTCAGATTGGAATGGAAGAAGGCAAGCATCCGATCGAAGCGATGCTCGACCTCGCGATCGGGACCGATCTAAAGGCCGAGTTCCTCGGACCCAACCGCGGTTTCAACGCCGAATACATGGCGGAGATCATCACCAACTCGCCGTTCACCTTCCCCGGCGTATCCGACGGCGGCGCGCACACCAAGTTCTTCACCGGTGGCGCTTTCACCACGGACTTCCTGCGCTGGATGGTGCGTGACGAGCAGAAGCTCAGCCTCGAAGAGGCGCACTATCGCATGTCCGCCCTGCCGGCTCATGCGGCGGGCTTCCGTGATCGCGGAATGCTGCGCGAGGGTTATGCGGCTGACGTCGTGGTCTATGACCTCGCCGGACTCGGCATCGAGCCCGACTGGGTTGGTGAGATCGTTCACGACTTCCCGGGTGGCGAATGGCGTCGCGTGCAGCGCGCGAAGGGCTACCATTCGATCATGGTCAATGGCGTCGAGACCTTCTCGGACGGCAATTGCACGGGCGATACCCCGGGCAAACTGCTCCGTCACGGCCGCGCCTAGATCCAGGTAGTCAAGTCTAACGTTGGTAGAACGCGGGGACCTTCGGGTCTCCGCGTTTTTTTCGGCGACAGCGATCGCGTTCGCATAAATATTCTCGCGTGCGCGGGAAAATTTGCTGGTCGCGATCATGTTTCCTGGAGCGCATTGCGCTCCGCGCGCGACCATCGGCGAGTTTGTACGCCGGGTCTCTTTGTGCGCTAAATCTGGTGGATCAGCGCAAGCGGAATCAGGAGGAATGGTACGATGTTGAAGTTGCATGGAACCTCGAAGTCACGCGCCGCGCGCTCTTTGTGGGCGCTCGAAGAGCTTGGACTCAAGTACGATCACAATCCGGTCGAAGTGCCCAAGGCCAAGGGCGCCGACAATGTCAAACTCAATCCCAATGGCCATATTCCCGTGCTCGAGGACGACGGCCACGTCGTATGGGAATCGATGGCGATTAATCTTTACCTGGCCGACAAGTACGGTAAGCCGCCATTTTGGCCGTCCACGCCCGAAGGCCGCTCCGAATGCACCAAGTGAGTTTTTCGGCATGACCGAGGTCGAGCCGCGTCTGATGACCATCCTGGTCAACAAGCTTTTTCTGCCCGCCGAACAGCGCGACGAAAAGGCCGTGCAAAAAGCCACCGAAGATCTGAAGGCTCCCCTCAAAGTGCTCGATGAGCAGTTGAAGGGGCGCGAGTATCTGCTCGGCAAGGATTTCACTATTGCGGATTTGAACCTCGCCGCGATTCTGAGCTTCGCCCTGTTGGTTAAACTCGATTTGTCGGCGACACCCGCCGCCCAGGCATGGCTGCAGAAGTGCCTCGCTCGCGAGGGCAACGCCCGCGTGCGCAAGCTCGGCTAGTTCGTATGATCTCGATCCGCCGGGCGGATCTTTCCGCTCGGCGGCATCGCCCGCCTCTTTCGGAACCAGACCAAAACGCGCAGGTTTACAGCCGCCCGCAAACCAGACACGATCAGCGACGCCGCATAGTTGCGTTGCTCACCGATGGATAATTCTCGCGTCAATGTGATCGGCGCCGGACTCGCCGGCAGCGAAGCCGCGTGGCAACTCGCCCGCCGCGGTATCGCCGTGCGGCTGTTCGAGATGCGTCCGGCTCGGACCACCGAAGCTCATCAGACGGGGCTGTTCGGCGAGCTCGTATGCTCGAACTCTTTGCGCAACTCATCGCTCGAAACCGCCGTGGGCGTGCTCAAGGAGGAGATGCGGCGGCTGGGTTCGCTGGTTATCGAGGCGGCGGATCGATCGCAGGTGCCGGCCGGCTCCGCGCTCGCCGTCGATCGCGACCAGTTCGCCGGTATCCTCACGCATACCCTCGAGACGCATCCGCTGGTCGAAGTCACGCGCGCGGAAGTCAGGCGCTGCCGCCGGCACTCACGATTATCGCCAGCGGTCCGCTCACCGCCCGGCGCTCGGCGACGATCTCAACAATCTGATCGGCCCGCGCAATCTCTATTTTTACGACGCTATCGCGCCGATCGTGACCGCCGATTCGGTCAACATGAAGGTCGCCTTCATAGCCTCGCGTTATGGCAAGGGCGGCGACGATTACATCAATTGCCCGATGGACGAGGGGCAATACGACGCTTTCGTCGAGGCGGTGATCGCCGCGGATAAGGTCGCCGCTGCATCCCTTCGAAAGGCCGATCTATTTCGAAGGCTGCATGCCGATCGAGGAAATGGCGCGCCGCGGCCAGTCGCACCCTCGCGTTCGGCCCGATGCGCCCTGTGGGGCTGCCGATCCGCGCAGCGATCGCCATCCGTTCGCGGTCGTCCAGTTTCGCCAGGATGATCGCCAGGGCCGCCTCTTCAATATGGTAGGGTTCCAGACCAAGATGACTTATCCGGAACAGCGCCGCGTGTTGCGCATGATTCCCGGCCTGGAGCAGCGCGGAATTCGTCCGCCTCGGCTCGCTCCATCGCAACACTTTTATCGATTCGCCCCGCCTGCTCCATCCACGTTGCAGCTGCCGACCCGCGACGATCTGTTGCTCGCGGGCCAGATGGTCGGGGTCGAAGGTTATGTCGAATCCGCGGCCGCGGGCCTGCTCGCCGCCATCAACGCCGCGCGGATCGTCGCCGGCTCCGGACTGATTACCGCCGCCTGAGACCGCGCTCGGCTCGCTGATCGCATATATCACCGATACCAGCCGTCGCGATTTCCAGCCGATGAACGCGAATTACGGCCTGATGCCCGAACTGCGCGGCAACCTTCGCGGTCGCAACAAGAAAATCGAAATCGGCACGCCGCGCGCTTGCCGCAATCGACCATTGGATCGGGCCCAACCATATCGAGGCGCCGACCGCCGCTCCGGCACACTCCGGCGACCCTCTCCCTCACGCGCCCGGCGAATGATGGCGTGGCCAAAATGACTTCCTGCGAAGGACCGTTATCGTGAAACTCGCAGCTTTGGATGTGGGGACCAACACGGTCCTGATGCTCGTGGTCGAACGCACGCCGGCGGGCGAACTGCGCACGTTGGCCGATCTTCCGCGGATCACGCGACTCGGCCGCGGCGTCGACTCTAAAGGCCGGTTCGATCCGTCCGCGCGAACCGCCACCCTCGACGCGATCGTGGAATTTGCCGACAAAGCGCGTGCTCTCGGCGCGGAGAAAATTCTCGGCGTCGCCACTGCTGCCGTGCGCGACGCCGCCGATGGGCGCGAGTTTCTCGCCGAGGTCAAGCAGCGCGCCGCGTTCGATCTCGAAGTCATTTCGGGCGACACGGAAGCGCAACTCTCATGGCTGGCCGTGAAGAACGGCTTGGAAATCGATCCCGCGCTGAAAACCCTGACGGTGGATATCGGCGGCGGCTCCACCGAACTCATCCGCGTGGAAGCCGGACGCGACCTCGAAGCCGTAAGCTTGCAACTGGGCTCGGTGCGCCTCACCGAACGCTTCGTGCATCACGACCCGCCGATCGCGCGCGAGGCGGCCGACATCCGGCTCGCGGTCGACGAAGCCTTGCGTGCCCTCGGTTGGGATTGGAAGCCCGACACCATGGTCGGAATCGCCGGGACGGTGACAACAGTGTGCGCGCTGGTGAAGAACCTCGAGCAGTATGACCCCGCGCAGGTCCACGGACACCGCTTAACCCATCAGGAAGTTTTGCAGGCGCTCTCGCGGCTTGCCGCGATCCCGCTCGAGGAGCGCAAGAAATTACCCGGCGTGGAACCCGCGCGCGCGGACGTGATCTTCGCCGGCGCCGGAATTCTCGAGCGTGTGATGGCGCATTTCGAACTCGACCACGTGATCGTGAGCGACCAGGGCGTACGCTGGGGCCTCATCTGGCGCGAGCTGGAAAAATCTGCCGACTGACGCTCGGCGGATTACTTCGAAGCGACTCGCCGCTCGATTCTTCGCCGCGCCTCCTCGCTCAGAAATGACCAGTATGTCTGGTGGGTCATCCCGCGCAAGGTTCACTAGTCATCCCGCGAAGTCGTAACAAGTCCTCCTGAGCAAACCTGTACGGTAAGTCATCCTGAGCGGGTCCTACAAATCACCCTCAGCAGAGTTCCACAAGTCATCCTGAGCGGAGCCTGGGGTGTTAGTCATCCTGAGCGGAGCCAGCGGTGTAAGTCATCCTGAGCGGAGTCTTCGCAGCGAAGGATCCCTCTTTCCGTTGCCTCCATCCGCACGCATGCCTATTTCTTCACAATTCACGCCATGACATCGTTCGCATCCGTGTAATTCCCGCCCATTTGCCCCATCGTTCCGCGCACACGACGGCCACGCGTAACTGGACTTTACGCGAATACGTAATCCGATCGTCCTCTGGGCATATTGATTGCTCCACCTGTTCTTGCGGTGCACACGCACTCGTAATTTATCGAAGGAGCAGAATCATGCCACAGATGGACGAAAATATCGTCAAAAATGACTACTCGTCGTCGCGTCCCTATCGTCGCGTTCTTTCGGCCAGCACCTTGGCCAAGGATTCGGTTCGCAATCGATTGAACGAAAATGTCGGTTCCATCAAGGAAATTATGCTCGACGTGCCGAGCGGACGAGTTGCCTATGCCGTGTTGTCGGTCGGCGGCTTCCTGGGCATGGGCGACCGCCTTTTCGCTATTCCTTGGGAAGCGTTGACTCTCGACGAGGATCGTGAATGCTTCATCATGGATGTCGACAAGCAGCGTATTGAGAACGCGCCCGGGTTCGACAAGTCCAATTGGCCGGATATGGCAGATACGTCATGGTGCCAAGGAGTTCACAAATACTGGACGGGCCGGGACGACTACGGCACTGCGGAGCCGAAAGGCCCGAGCGCTCACTACTAATAGCTGGAGCAATTGAGCGCGAAGCAGCTCGGCGCGCAGGGAGCACGAAACTCCGGCGCGCCGGGTCCGTACCTCTTCACTTCGAGGCCCGCGATCGGCCTCGCGGGAGTGAAAGGGATCGGTGAGCGCGCGCATCCCCACCCGCGTCAGTCCGATGCTGGCGACCCTCGTACCGGCGCCCTTTCATCTGCCGCGATGGGTTTACGAGGAGAAATACGACGGCATCCGCATCCTCGCGTATAAGCAAGGCAAACGGGTGAGGATGCTGACGCGAAACGACCTCGACCGCACTACTCACTTCCCCGGTATTGCAGAGGCTATCAGCCGACTCCCCAACGAAACCCTGATTCTCGACGGTGAGGCAGTAGCGTTTGACGCCCATGGCGTTTCGCGCTTTCAGCTGCTCCAACGCGGGAATCCATCTCTGCGTTATGCATTATTCGACTGCCTTTTTCGCGACGGCGTCGATCTGCGCTCCAGGCCGCTCGTAGATCGCCGACAAGAACTCGAAGAATTGGTGAGAACACCGTCGGATCTACTCTTCATTTCGCGCCGACTTGCGCCGAACGGCCTCGATGCTTACCGCATCGCCAAGCGCAAAGGCTTCGAGGGAATAGTAGCCAAGGACATCGACAGTCCTTATGAAGAACGCCGCTCGCGCAAGTGGCTGAAGGTTAAGGTCCATCAGGAGGAAGAATTTGTAATCGGTGGCTTCACGGCGCCCGCAGGTGCGCGGAAGCATCTGGGAGCGCTGCTGCTGGGGGCTTACAGTGGTGAGGACCTCAGTTTCGTCGGCAAAGTCGGCACCGGTTTCGATGCGCATACTCTGGCCGATCTCGCTGCGGCGTTCAGGCCTCTCGGCCGTAAGACGCCGCCCTTCTCCAATCCGCCACGAGATAAGGACGTCACCTGGCTTGAACCGCGCCTGGTGGCGCAAATCGCCTTCCAGGAATGGACGGCGGACCTCAAGCTGCGCCAGCCGGTCTTTCTTGGATTGCGCGACGATAAAGAGCCGCGCGAAATCGTCTTACCCCGGATCTGACGCAAGAAGGGCGCGACCGGACATGCTCCGGTTGCATCGCCTGACGGCGTTCATGCGATCATTTCTAAAAAGAAACAGGTAGTCCGAAATGCGAATCTAAAAAAGACAAGTAGTGGGAAATGCAAAGGGTATCTACGAAATGCCAAGTCGCGCCGCAAACTCTTTAGTCTGCGACGCGACCTGCTTATGACCAGTACTAATGCCGATGAGTCGACTTCAGTACATATTACTCGTCGTTAATCGGCCTTGTTATTATTCGCATTCTGATGACTTCCGAACCGTTCGTCGTCGTGTCGAAGATTTTCGGCCATCTTCAGATGCGCTTCGAGAACTGGAATTGTCTGATCGATATATACTCGCGAATCCGGATCGTCGCCGAGCGCGGTTTTCGCCTGGCGAAACGAAGCGATCGCCTTTTCGTGATCCTTGATGTCCATATCGAGAAACGCCTTGTTGAAGTTGGCGCCCTTCAGACCGTCGAGCTGATCCTGAGCAGCCTGATTTTTCTCGTAGGATTTCAACGTAATATTCTTTTTGCTGGCTAACGCCTCGACCGCCGCCTGGTTGGCCTTGTGGTCGTCGCGCATCGTATCCGCCATCGTTGTCAGTGCCTGGTTGTCGCCCGCCTTACTCGCGAGTTCCTTTGCCATGTCTTGCTCTTCGTTGTTCATCTGATTGGCCTGGCCGAGGAGCGTCACCAGGGCTTGGGACTGTGCGAGGGCGCGAGATGCGCCGAGAAAAGACAGCAGGATTGCTGCTGAACAGGCGATCGCCACGTTTTTCAATATTGTTTCTCTCCTTCGTGTCAAAGTTCACCGACTGGCGAGAATGAATCTGCAAGACAAAGGCCAAATACTAGTGGTCGAAGCTCGACGGTGATCTGCTGTAGGAAATGCCGGGCGAGCCATCGCGCCATCGTGTGTATTCTCACAAGAATGCAAGGCGCGACGGCCTCGGCATCCAGGCGCAAACCTATTTAGTGAGTTCGAACTGAAGCACCGGTGAGGTGATCTGTAGAACGATCCGAATCGGCTCGCACCTCATGGACCCGGTAATAATTATATTTGCGAAGTCCGGCGATGCGGACCAC
This sequence comes from uncultured Pseudomonadota bacterium, assembly GCA_963804355.1. Taxonomy (GTDB): domain Bacteria; phylum Desulfobacterota; class Binatia; order Binatales; family Binataceae; genus JASHZA01. The sequence continues at coordinate 13,949 of CAWDQC010000029.1, forward strand.
GCGGACAGACCCAAGGCGCCTCGCGGGCCGTTGTAGTCGAGGTCTGATTAGTCAGTTTGAACGGTCGTGCTTCATGCGTCGGCCGCAACGAGTCTGGCCGTTCGAGTCAGGTGTCGTCGAGCGGCGTCCTAACCTTCCATCATCGAAGCCATATCGCCGAGCGCCTCGGCAAATTCTTCCATGAATTCCTTCACCACCACGCGACTCGATTTGACGCTGTCGACCAGTCCGACGCCCTGACCAACGAAATATGTGACCAGTTCGCGCGCCTTCGGATTGCCGCGTTCGGCCGCCCGCTGCGCCGCCGCCAGAGCAGGTTCGCTGATCAATGTTTGGAACGGCATCGGCAGCGGCCCCGGACTATCGGCGCCTTCCCAGGCCTCGGTCCACGCCGACTTGAGCTGGCGCGAATACTTTCCGGTGCGGCACTTGGAACGCACCGTGTCGCGCGATCGCGCTGCGATCATCTTCTCGCGAAAAATTTCCGTGGTCTCTGATTCCGTCGTCGCGAGCCACACCGATCCGGTCCACACTCCCGCGGCACCCATCGCCATGCATGCCGCCATCTGGCGACCGGTCATGATACCGCCCGCCGCCAGCACGGGAATATTCTTGATCGGCTTGATCGCGCGCAGCACTTCCGGGATCAGCACCAGCGTCGAAACCTCGCCGCAATGCCCTCCCGCTTCCGCCCCTTCTGCAACGATAATGTCCACGCCCGCCTTGGCTTGCCGCACGGCATGCTCGGGTGCGCCGACCAGCGCGGCGGTCGCCACGCCGTGCTTGTGCGCCATCTCCATCATCGACGGCGGCGGTACGCCAAGGGCATTGGCGATCAATTTAATTGGATGGCGAAAAGAAACCTCGAGCAGCCGCAACGCCTGATCCTCCTGCAGCGACGACCGCGCGTTGGATTCGCGAAAGCGCTCGGTCTGCGGCGCCTGCTCGACGTCGATACCGTGCCTGGCGAGCAGGTTGCGCACGAAGTCCTTGTGTCCCTGCGGATCCGTTCGGCGAGCGATCGGATGGTGACGTCCTTCTCGCCCTTGATCGAGAGGTTCTCGGGAATCAGCACATCGACTCCGTAAGGGCGTCCGTCGATATGGTCGTCGATCCACTTCGAGTTCTTCTTCGAGCGCGCTCGGCGAAAAAGCCGTCGCGCCAAGCACGCCGAAGCCGCCGGCTTTGCTCACCGCCGCGATCACGTCGCGGCAATGGCTGAAGGCGATCAGCGGAAATTCGACGCCCAGCATTTCGCAGATCGGATTTTTCATCTGAATCCTCCGTGGAACCGTCGCGCGCAAAACAAAGGGACTACTTTATTTTTTTGTTTTTGACTTCGGCGTCTTGCGTTTGACCGCCTTGACCGCGACCGCTTTCGCGCGCGCCACCTTGCGCTGGACTTTCTTCGGTGCGACTTTTTTGGCTGCGGGTTTTTTCGCAACGACCTTGCGGGGCTTCGAGGATTTGCCCGGCTTAGAGGATTTGCGCGCGCGCTTTATGCCCGCGATCTTCTCCACCGCGACCACCGCCCTCTGCGCCGCATTCTTGATCTGTTCCGCCGTCAGCTCGATATCCTGCGCGATCGCCGCCGCGATTCCACCGCTTTCGGGTTCCGACTCTTCCGCTACGATCGATTTCTTTGAACGCTTTGCCATGTTCTCATAATTGCACGGTCGCCGGCGCAAGGGGACTCCAGCATGGTTCCAAGGCGAGATTCCGTGGCGAAAGATTTCCCGCCGCCCTAAGCTTCGAATGCACCCGAATGTCGGCAAAAGAGATGGAGCGGTTGCACTTTTCATCGCCGGAGATCGCGCTAAACTGCCGAGAAGGGGAGCATCGGCCATGACTAAGTTGGAACTAATCGAAACCGTTGCGCGCGCGACACGCCAGCCGAAATCCACCGTCGCTCGAACGATTGAACTCACCTTCGACAATATTTCCCGCGCCATTCGGCGGGACAAGCGCTTCTGGTTCCCCGGCTTCGGCACCTTTTCCGTGCGCCGTCGGCGTGCGCGGCCCGGGTTCAATCCGCGCACCAATTCCGCGATGACGATTCCGGCCGCTCGCACCGTCGGCTTTCGTCCCGCTCCTAAACTCAAAAAGACCATCTAGGACGGGCTGCCACTTGCCTCGCGCATGCGCTTCCTGACCATCGCTACCGTGGCGCTGGCGCTGCTCGCGGGAGCCTACCTGCGCTTCGCCGATCTCGGCGCGCGCGAAATTTCCGCCGACGAGGGCGCCTCGTGGGCAGCGGCGGCGGCGCCTTCCACGATCGAGGTTTTGCATCGCCAGGCCCAACTTAATCCGGGCAAGCTCGGCGTCCACGATGTCGCGTTGCATTATTGGATGAATGCGTTTGGCGACAGCGCCGTCGCGATGCGTGCGCTCTCGGCGACGGCGGGAACGATCGCGATCATCCTGGTGTTTTTTCTCACGCGCGAACTGCTCCGCACCGACTTCGTTTTCACATCGGCGCAGACTGATTCGCGCGATCTTCTGTCGTCGCAAGATCGTGACATCGTCGCTGCGATCGCGGCGCTGCTATTCGCTGTCAATCTCATCACGATCAAGTATGCGCGCGAGGCCCGGATGTATCCGCTCGTGCTCGTCTTCACGATCGCGCAGGTCTGGTTTTTTCTGCGCGCAGTGCGGCACGGCGGCGTGGCAAATTATCTGGGGATGGCCGTGTTCAGCGGACTTGCGGTCGCGACGAATCTGACCGCGACGGTCATCCTCGTGCCCGAGGGAATCTGGATCGCGCTGATACTGTTGCGGCGCGGCGATCGCCGGTTCGCGCTCGCGTTTAAGCTCGTAGCCTCAATCGTCGCTGGGCTGCTGATGATCGCACCGCTCGCGATTATCTATCTTCGCGTTCGCACGGGTCCGACCAATCCGCAGGCCTACGCCTGGATTCCGATACCGCCTCCGTACGCGCCGATCACTCTCTTCAACAAGGCGACTGGCACCTTCGCGTTTCCTGTCATGGCTGCGCTGGCATTGTGGGGGGCGATCAGCGGATTCAGGCGCGCGCGCGGTGCCGTGGTTTTCGCGGTTCTATGGATGTTCGCGCCGCCGCTCGCCGCCTTGACCTTCTCCTACGTGATCCAGCCGGCATTCCTCGAGCGATACCTGATCTCGTGCTTCGTCCCGTTTTTCATCCTCGACGCGATTGGCGTATGGCAACTGCGCTATTGGTGGGCGCAGGCCGGCGCGCTCGCGATCGCAATCGCGCTCGCCTTTGGCCACGTCGCCTCCTACGACCGTAAACCGCACGATGCGCAATGGCGCGAAGCGGCGATCGTCGCCACCTGCAATGTATCGATGGATGGCGCGGTAGTGGTCGCTCCCGGTTATGCCGTCAACGTGGTCCGTTACTATCTGCGGCGAGCGCCCGCTGTCGTCGCAGTCCCGGTTGACCAACCCGACGATGCGACTGTCGCGATCGTCGCGGAGGAAGGCGTTGCGCCGACACGGGCGGCTCAGCTCACGCACGATTACGCGCGTTTCCTTGTGAGTCTGCGTGGTGTCATGGTTCGCCAAAACTAGCCAAGGCTTCCCCAATGTTTCACGTGAAACATATGCGAGCGAAATTCTTCTCCCCGTAGCCAAGCCGTGGAATAGTGACCGAAGCCTTCCGACGAGAGGTAATGCGATGAGCGACCAGACACCCGACCCCCAACGCCTCAAGGACGATCAACGGCGCGACTGGGACGCTGCCGCCGCCGGATGGCGCAAGTGGTGGCCGATTTTCGAGCGCGCGGCGCAACACGTCAGCGACCGGCTCGTCGATCTCGCCGGGATCAAGCCGGGATCGCGCGTGCTCGATGTCGCCACCGGCAATGGCGAGCCGGCGGTTACCGCGGCGCGGCGTGCAGGCGCAACCGGTCGCGTGATCGCGACTGACCAGGCCCCCGGGATGTTGGCGATTGCCCGCGAGCGGGCCTCGACGCTGGGAATCACCAATATCGACTTTCGTCAAAGCGACGCCGAGTCACTGAGCATCGACGATCGCGGATTCGACGCCTTGGTCTGTCGTTGGGGTTTGATGTTCATGCCTGACGAGGAACGCGCACTGCGCGGCCTCTACGAGCGCCTGGCTCCCGGCGGCCGTATCGCCACAGCGGTCTGGTCGAGCGGAGATAAGGTTCCAATGATAACCATAGGCGCCGATACGGTCCGCAAAATGGCTGGATTGCCGCCACCGACGCCGGGCGCGCTCGAGCCCACGCGGCTCGCCGACCCCTCGATACTCACTGCCGCGCTTGAGCGCGCCGGCTTCAAGGAAGTTACCGTCGAGCGGCGCGATGTGACTTTCGAGATGGAATCGCCGGCCGCATTTACTCAATTTCGCGAGGAAGTCTCGGCACCGTTTCGCGCATTGCTGGGGCGGCAGACCCCGGAGATGCGACAACGGATTCTCGACGCGGTAACGGAAGCCGCCCGCGCATACGTCGGAGGCGACGGCAAAATGCGCACCACCAACGAGACGATTTTGTTCGCTGCGCGTCGCTAAGGCTTCGCCAGCCGCCAGGATTCGAGAACAAAGGGGGCTGCGAGGTATCCGCATCGCTGATATCCTTTTTTTGAAGGGGAGGTGCGGGGATGGCGGTGGTCCCTCAAGTGGAGCAGTTCGGTAGGCCTTGCGGCGGCGCGATTCGCGTCGACCGCGACCGTTGCGAACCGATCCGCACGGGTCCCCTTTGAGTAGTCCCGCCAAGGAGGCCGGTATTGCCGATCGGCTGAATGATTCCGGCAAGGTAGCTATACAGCCGGCCGCCTATACGCATCATCGCGCCGGGACGTCGGCGCTCTCTGCCAACTCCGAGGAAACTATTTCGCTGATTCGCTATGCGCCCGGCATCTTGCTGGTGGTGATCGCGATCGTGGCGGCGGGTCAGCAAGTCGATCCTGACTTGTGGGGTCATATTCGTTTCGGACAGGCGGTTCTTGCTCAGCATCACCTGGTGCTTCAGGATCCCTACTCATATTCGGCGCCAGGCCATTTGTGGCTAAATCACGAATGGTTGACCGAAGTGCTAATGGCGTGGCTATACAATCATTTCGGGGTTATCGGACTTAAGTTGTGGAAGTTCGTGTGTGCGGCCGGGACGATTCTACTGGTGGCGAAAGGGATGAGCGAAACGGGGGCGGCAGCCTCGGTGCGCCTCAACACCCTGACCGCGACCGCGCTTGCTCTCATGCCGCAAATGGAGTTTCGCCCGCAGGTCTTCACTTTCCTGCTATTTGCCGCGCTGCTCGCGCTGCTTGCCCGGCATAATTATCGAGGAACCGCACCGCTTTGGCTGGCCGTGCCGCTTCTCGGCTTGTGGGCCAATCTGCATGGCGGTTTCATTATCGGGCTCGCCTCGCTGGGCGTGTACACCGCGGTAGTAGCTATCCAAGACCTGATCGATCGAAAAGGCCTTCGGCGCACGACACAACTGATAATTCTAACTATTGGCGCGAGCGCCGCCACTCTACTCACGCCGTACGGTCTCGGTATCTGGGTGGCGGTGTTGCATGCATTGCATAATCCGCTCACGCGCAACGTGATCACCGATTGGCAGCCGCTGCTCTTCGCTTTGAGGAGTCAATGGAGCATAGGACATCTGGGAGTTATCTACTACCTATGCGCAATTGCGCTGATCGCGACGATGGCGATAACTTTCGCGATGACCCCGCGCGGCGGCGATTTACCGTTGGTCGCTATCGCGATGCTGATGAGCGTCGCGGCCTTCACCGCGGTTCGCAACATGCCGCTGGCGGTAATTGCCTGTGCCGCTCCAATCGTGCGTCACTTCCATCTTATCTTCGAACGAAACCGAATAGCCGCGACGCACGCGGGCGTGGAAATAGAGAATGGTCCCGTTCGCTCGGGGGTCAATCAGTGGGTGGCGGCGGCCTTGGCGGGCGTAGTGGTGATTTCGAGTGGCGTTTTTTCACCGAGGCTGTCAATTGGATCGGACTATCCCGCCGGGGCCGTTGCCTTCATGCAGCGCAAGCATCTGAGCGGCAATATTCTGAACGCGTTCGGCTGGGGCGAGTATCTAATATGGCATAGCGCGCCGGAGTCGAAGGTTTTTTTCGACGGCCGCTACGACACCGTCTTTCCCCAGCAGGTTATCAAGGATTACGTAGTTTTCTACTTTGATCTGCCGGGTGCCCCACGAGTTCTTTCGGCCTATCCGCATGACTTTGTCCTGATTCCACCGCAGTCTGCTGCCGCCGGCTTGATGAAGACTACCCCGGGCTGGAAGTTGATTTACCGGGACGCAAACTCAGTGCTCTACGCGCGTGACAATTCCCCCATCGCTTCAATCGAGGATAATCCCTCTGACAAAGGCGGGGTCGCGACGCGACTTTACTTCCCGTGACCAGTGCCGAAGCCAGCTACGCACGGATTTCTGCCGAAGCGCCGGCGAAAATTCGAGTCATACGGCCGTCGCGCCGCCGTTCGCTGCTGCGCTATTCGCCGGCATTGTTTGCGCTGGTAATAGTGATCGCCGACGCGATTCAAGTATCGGACCCGGACCTATGGGGCCATATCCGCTTCGGCCAGGCCGCACTCACCGATCATAGCCTCGCTGCCTCACTGTTCGCGCAGGGAATAGGCAGGCAAGAAAACTACTCGTATTCGGCCGCCGGCGCACAATGGCACGATCCCGAGTGGCTGGCGGAAATCACGATGGCGTCGGTATACGACCATTGGGGCGTCGTCGGGCTCAAGTGCTGGAAGTTGGCGTGCGTGACGGCGACTTTCACCTTTCTGATGATGGCGTTGATAGAAGCCGGTGCGAGTCCCGCGCTCCAGCTCAATCTACTGATACTGGCGGCGCTGGCGATGATGCTGCAGATACACCTGCGCCCACAGCTTTTTACCTTCGCGATGCTCGCGGCGACACTGGGTATTCTCGCGCGCGAGAACTACTTCGGTACGGCTCCGCTATGGTTGATTCCACCTCTGATGATTTTGTGGAGCAACCTTCACGGCGGCTATATCGCGGGTCTGGCGGCGATCGTGGTCTATACTGTCGTGGCCATTGGGCAGGACGTTTTCAACGGTGACGCGAAACGCCGCGCGCTTCGCCTGATAACCCTCGCCCTCACCGCGTCGGCGGCGACGTTGATAACGCCGTACGGCTTCGAGGGATGGACCGCGATACTGCATTCGGTGAACGATCAATCGATAAAAAAGGCGATCGTCGAATGGCAACCGCTGTGGCGCGCGATGGCGCATCAGTGGCATGCCTCTCCGCTCGGCGAGTTCAACTATCTGATCGCGATCGGTCTGATGGCTGCCCTGGCTATCACTTTTATTTCACGGCCCTATTTCGAAGATCTGCCGATGGTCGCGATTGCGCTGTTGATGAGCATCGGAACCTTCATCTCGGCGCGTAATATGCCGCTCGGCGTTATAGCTTGTACGATTCCGCTGGCTCGCCGGCTATCTATTCGAGGGGCCGATCAGGATGATCCGGACTCAGCGCGACGCTGGAGCGCTCGGCGGTCAATCAATGGTTGGTAATGGCGATCGTGGCCCTTTTGATATTCATCACTGGTACGTTTTCGCCCCGGCTGGCGACAGGAATGAGCGTACCGAGTGGCGCTGTCGCTTTTATGGAAAAGCATGACCTTCGGGGTAACGTGTTGAATGACTACGACTGGGGTGCGTACCTAATCTGGCACGTTGCGCCCAAATCAAAGCTATTCATCGACGGACGCTGCGAGACGGTCTATCCCGACCGAGTTCTCCATGACTATCTTCAGTTTTATTTCAACTTCGCCAACGCCGAAGAAGTGTTGCGCGCATACCCTCACGATTTTGTTCTGATCCCGCCCGATGCGCCGATTTCCGTTCCGCTGGAAAAGAACCACGACTGGAAACTTGTTTATCGCGATCGAACCTCATTACTGTTCGCGCGCGCAGATTCGGCAGCAGCGAAAATTCCTGATGTTCCCGTCGAAGGCGTCGTGCCGAAACGCAGCTACTTTCCATGACTGGTGGATTGCCGCAGGCTGAAGCCGCAACTATGGCGAACGAATCGGCGAAGATCGCGTTTCCTTCGAATGGCGGCCCGCAAATCGAGCCGGAGGGGCGATCCGCTTCTGCTTTGCGGCAGTCGCTGCTGCGCTACTCACCGGCGATGATGCTGGTGATAATTGCGGTAGCGGACGCGGGGCGTTTCGCCGATCCCGACTTGTGGGGACATATCGTGTTTGGCCGCGGAATTCTCAGTAGCGGTCATCTGACGCGAATCGATCCCTATTCATATTCGGCGGCCGGGCACGTATGGAGCGACCATGAGTGGCTGAGCGAAGTGGCGCTGGCGGCCTTCTATGGAGCGATGGGCGTGGTCGGCCTCAAATTGATGAAATTCATATGCACGGCGGCCACGATCGTGCTGATCGCTTTAGGCCAGGCGGAAACCGGCGCCACGGTGAATACCCAGTTCGTGGTTTTGATCGTAACGGCGATGGCGCTGGGCCCGCAAATGCAGTTTCGGCCGCAACTGTTTACCTTCATTTTTCTTGCGGCGATGCTGTGGCTATTGGCGCGGGACAATTACGGCAGACGCGCGCAGCTCTGGCTGATAATCCCGATGATGGCGCTATGGGTAAACTTCCACGGCGGGTTTTTCATCGGATTGGTGGTACTCGGGCTATACACTGTCGTGGCGACGACGCGCGATCTGATTGAAGGTCGCGGTTGGCGTCACGGAATCGGACTCGCGGCGATAACCGTGGCTGCTGCGGCGGCGACCTTAGTGACACCGTATGGACTCGATAATTGGCGCGCGGTATCGCATACGCTGAACAATTCGATGACGCGGGGGCTGGTGATGGAATGGGAGCCGCTCCTGGTCGTGATGCGTATCAGTACCCATTCCGCGCGATCGGTTTGGCTATTATACCTTGCGATTCTTGGTCTGATGGGGGCGCTCGTGGTGGCCTTCGCGTTGACCCCACGCGGCGGTGATCTGCCGATGGTAACGATCGCGGCTTTGATGATCGTGGCGGCGTTTACCTCGGTGCGGAACATGGCGTTGGCGGTGATCGCGGTGAGCGGTCCACTTACGCGACACGCCATGCTGGTCGCCGCGCGATGGCGTGGTAATGCTCCGGCGCCTCCTGCTATTCCGCGACAGAGTTGCGGCAACCAAATAGTAATGGCGCTAATCGCTGTTGCCGTGCTGGTCGAAACCGGGCTTTTCTCGCCGCGGCTCACGGAGGGTATACGCTATCCGGCGGGCGCGGTCGCGTTCATGCATGCGCGGGGCTTGAAGGGAAATATTCTGTGCGACTTCAACTGGGGCGAATACCTGATATTTCACAGCGCGCCGGATTCCAAGGTCTTTATGGATAGTCGTTATGACTTGGTCTATCCGTCGAAGGTGATCCGGGATTACGTTGATTTTTATTTCGGCTTGCCGGGAGCGAATCGGGTAATAAATTCCTATCCGCACGATTTCGTTTTGATTCCTCCGCACAGTGGCGCGTGGCCCGTGATGATCGCGCGAAAAGACTGGCGGCTGATTTATCGCGATCAGGACGCGGGCCTGTTTGCGCGCGTCGACTCGCCGATTGCACGCAGCGCGGGTGTCCCGGTGGTGAGCAAGGCGGCGACCGCCTATTTTCCATAATGTCTGAGTTCGGGACGTTGATGCTCCGACATCTGGCGAAAATGCACTGGCTGATGGCATACTGGCGGCTGACCGTCGCGGAGAGGTGGCCGAGCCCGGTTTAAGGCGCACGCCTGGAGAGCGTGTAGACTCGAAAGGGTCTCGGGGGTTCAAATCCCCCCCTCTCCGCCAGCACCATGGTGGCGGATGTCGATTAGAGGAAATAATATTTTGTCCCGGTTGAGAATTGCCTGGACGCAACTGCAAGCAGACTACCAGTAGGATGAAACGACCAGGACAATCATCTATGAAATTCAGCACGAGAATCGCAACGGCTTCGATAGCACTGTCTATATTCGCGAGCGGGGCTTTTGCGCAGTCATCCGCGCCTGTCTCAAGTGCGGCGACACCTGCTGCCGCGGCAACGGCGACGCCGGCTGCGGCCCCGGCGGCCAACACCGCCGTCAAGGTGAAGTCGATCAAAAGACGCTATCTGTTGACTCACAGCTCGTCCGTCTACAGTCAGCCGGACAAGGGCAGTACGGTCATTGCCCACGTCAAGCGGAGGAATCACGTCAACGTTACGGGCGTGACCGGCGATTGGCTACAGATCCATCTATCGAGCGGTAAAGAAGGCTATATCCCAGCGAGCGCGGCTGAGTAGTTACTCGTCGTTGGCATTTATCAGTTGAGAGTTGGCTCGGGACGACCGATGGTCGCGACGTCCCGAGCCTTTTTCTATTCATTGCTCGAGTCTTGGGAACATTCGGACTGACTAGATATTGCGACTATTTAGCCTGAGCGCTGATCGAAGACCAGCTCGCGGGGTCAGCGCCAGGTTGCTTCGCCTCGTACCTGTACGCCGCGGCCGGATGATTTTCCGGAAGGCGCGCGCGTCCCACGCCATAGAGTTTTTCACGTAAGGTTCCCGGTCGATACTCACGCTTGTAGACGCCGCGGCGTTGCAATTCAGGGACGACCAGCTCGACGAAATCTGAAAAACTCTCGGGTGTAACCGCGTATGCAAGGTTGAAACCGTCCACATCGGTTTCAGCGATCCACGACTGCAACTGGTCGGCGATCGAGGTGGGCGAGCCGACGACGATCGCACCCATCCCACCGATTCCGACGAACTCCGCGATCTCACGTACGGTCCAGACCCGGTTCGGGTCACCGATCGTGAACGCCTCAACGGCCGAGTTGATTGCGTCGTTCTTGATATACTCAATCGGGTCGTCGAGGTCGAAGCGCGAGAAATCAACTCCGGTCCATCCGGAGAAGAGAGTCGAGAGCACCCTCGTGGCTTATGTAAGATCGGTACTCCGCGAATTTATCCTGCGCTTCGGCGTCGGTGCGTCCGGGAATCACCGTCATCAGATTGAAGATCAGGATCTCTCTAGGGTCGCGTCCATAGTGCAGCGCCCGTTGCCGAAGGTCGCGAACGCGTGGCGCAATGACCTCCTTTGAAGGCCCCAGCAGGAATACGCACTCGGCATGTTTGGCGGCAAACTCCCGGCCCATCGTCGAGGCTCCGGCCTGGTACAATACGGGCGTTCGTTGCGGCGATGGTTCGGATAGATGTATCGCGTCGACGCGAAAGTTGGGGCCTTCGTGCAGGATCCGATGTACTTTGTCCGGGCGGCTGAAGATGCGATTCGCGCGATCGCGAACGACCGCGTCGTCTTCCCAGCTACCTTCCCATAGCTTGTACATCACTTCCATATACTCATTCGCCACTTCGTAGCGGGTGTCGTGAGCAGTCTGATTATCCAGACCGATACCTTTCGCAGCACTATTCAAGTAGCCGGTGACGATGTTCCATCCGGCGCGGCCGTCGGTGAGATGATCGAGGGTCGACATGCGTCGCGCGAAGGGATACGGAGGTTCGAACGAGAGCGTGCAGGTCACGCCGAAACCGAGATTGCGCGTGACACGCGGCCATCGGGGGGATCACGAGTACCGGGTCATTCAATGGCAACTGAGCGGCGGTCTTCACCGCCGTATCCACGTTGCCGCCATAGACGTCGTAGACTCCGAGAACATCGGCAATAAAGAGTCCGTCGAACTTGCCGCTCTCGAGGATTTGCGCAAGGTCGATCCAATAGTCGAGTCGCGCATATTGATCGGCGCGGTCGCGCGGATGAGCCCAGAGGCCGGCCGATTGATGCACGACGCAGTTCATATCGAACGCATTGAGACGAATTTCTTTGCTCATGATCTTTTCCGATTTAATCGCGTCAACGGAGAATCTGCATCAATCCGGAGGGCGAACCGTAATTGACGCCATTCTGATATTCCTCAGGCGTCAGGCGATTGAGATAATGACCGCGATGCTGCGGATTGCCCCACGGACTCCAGATGGTTGCGTGGGTATTTTGTAGATCCCAGTTGACCGCGGCAACCCCAACCCATACGTGGCCAAGGCTGGGAACGTCTCCGGTGGCGTTCTCATAAGCGGCGACCTTCCATAGTTTATGGTTAGCGTCGAAGAGATCGACCCAGTAGGGCAGCCAGAATTCCTTGTCGACCCAGAGCACGCGATTGCCGTAGCAATAGCCTTTGGTTTCGCTCTGAATACGATGCGCGTCGATCACGGAGGCATCGCGTACTTCCCACTTGCCCCAACTTGGTTTGGGAAAGCCCAGCGGCATGTCGTAGTTTCCCGGGAATTCTCCACTGGAGTTGTTGAGCTGCACCAGTTCGATTTGCTTGCGATCGCCTAGATAGTCAGCGTCGAAAATCGCGGTGCCGCCGTTGAAGCCGTTGATCTTCGCGTCATCGTTAGTCCATTCACTGCCGAACAGCGGCGCGCAACGAGCGGAGGCCGAAAGACGCAGTGAGCGACGGAGAGACGGCACGAATACATAGTTGTCGGGAACCTGATGCGCTTCCTGGTCTTTGTAGTAGAGCGCGAGAGTAGTGGTATAGCGCGCCTGCTCGGGAGTTTCTTCCATGAACCACTCGGTATACCAGGTGCCGGGAGCGTAAGTTTCGTCAGGTGGAAAGCCGGCGTCGGTATCCCATCCGCTCTGGCGATAGATAAGGTCGAAAGTATCCTGGGAGACGTTGCCGAAGCGATCGACGAACCAGATCGCGGAGGTGTTTTCAGGGCCCGCGCCAAAAATCGCCGGTGCATGCGCAAAGAAGACATTGGCCAGGATCTTGAAGCCCTTTTGCGGTTCTTGCGGATCAGGAAAGACGAACACCGCCGTGGTAGTTGTCGATCTTGAAATGCCCGTTAGGCAACACCTCGACGCGGTCCTGTCCGCCGTATTTTTCGGTCGCCTCGATCCAGGTCTTGGGCAGATTCCCGATAGCGCGCGGGGCCGATGTCGATTTCGACATCCTGGGGCATCTGCCACTGGTAGCGTCCCTCGAACAGTTTGACCATGCCGAACGGCATGAAGGCCTTGTACTGCTGCCAGTTGGCGTTGGTGATCTTGGTTCCGATTGGCGGCGGGGGTCCCTGATTGGCGGTTTCCTTGAGGAAACTATCCAGTTCGCTGCGATCGGTGCTGGTCTGCGCCCACAGAAGCGACGGCAGCAGCAGGGCAAACAGCCCGATTCCGAAAAAGAGTCGTCCGAATTTACTCACGTGTTTCTCCTCCTATGAATCAATTAAATCGATTGAACTAGTCGATAAATTAGCGATATCAGCCGACGCTCTGAAAGCGGAACAAAGCCGCGGTCTGGCCGGGAAACGTGCTGCCCTTTCCCTAGGACATGATGGCTGTAGGGCGGGAACCCTCTTATTTCTTCAAGAGGCGTGCGGCGGCGGAGATGTACGGTGTCAGCAGCGCGAATGCCAGGAACAACGCTGCTCGTACATCCCTGGCGGTACAAAGAACCATGGCGCAAACGGACGATTCATCAGATTCGAGTTGCGACTTATCGCGAAGTGGGGGCAGACGAGTACAGGCCGAGAAAAGTGCGAGCGAGCCGTCTATGGCGTCGGGCGTCATCTGGACCCTGTTTACGAGGCTGTCGTCTCGGTCGTCGAAGGAAGTCATAGTGCTCACCTGGCATATACTCGTTGAAGACGATTGATTTAATCGATTAATAGAATAACTGTCAAGCGTCAATCGACATGCAGGTCGGAAAACGTCGAGAACCGAGCGGAGTGGCTGATTGTCAGGTCGGATGGAGAGGCGAATTAGATCGAGTAGGTGAGTGCGCGTGCGTCTTTGCGGATCGATCTCGGCAGCGGCCGAGAACCTCGGCAAAGGTAGTGGAATCGAGAATCGCGGCGGTAGCGTCTCTCACTTCTTTCATCAGCAGACGAATCCCGCAGGTCCGCTCGTCACGGCACTCCGCGCATTTCTCGTATGCGGTCTTGCTGACGCAGGGCAGGGGAGCCGGGGCCTTCGAGCATCCTGAGGACGTGTCCGACTGACAGCAGGTCGGGCGGTTTGCTCAGTATATAGCCGCCACCCTTTCCTTTTTTGCTACGAAGTACACCCTGATTCTTGAGTTCGAGCAGAATCGAGTTCGAGGAAGCGCTTCGGAATATGCTCGCGCTCGGCAATTTCGGCGATAAGGAGGGGCCCATTGCCGTACTCTTCGCTCAAGACGAGGAGCGCCTTGAGAGCATACTTGGATTTATGCGAAAGCATCCCGATGGTTTATATCGATTTTGTTGAGATAACGCACTACCTGAACCAATACCGACCAAGTCTGAGGATGGGCTTTGATAGGCCTGATCCTTAATGTTCGCGCTGGTATGGGAAGCGCAAGGAATCCGGCGAGAATCACGCACGATAGAAGGGCTTATCGCCTGCGATAGTGACGCGGTTGCCGTAGCGATGGTGGGGATAGTAGTCCCAGAGCGCCTGGTGCTGCGCGCACGGTTGTCCCAGAATGCGATCGAATTCGGCCGCCACTGGAAACGGCAGTTGAAATGTCGGGGTTTTCGATATGCCGGAAGAGCATCTGGAGGATGCTCGTCGTTCTCCGAATTGGCAAGTTGCGCGATGCGCGTGGTGAACATGCGGTTGACGAACAGGGCTTTGCGGCCGGTCTCCGGATGGGTCCGCACCACCGGGTGTTCCGCCGCGGGGAAATTCGGCGGTGTTCCCGCCGGACGCGGTGTTCATAGTTGCGCGGCAGGCCATCGTGAATGGCGGTGAGGCCGCAGAGAAACGCCTTGATCGGTCCGATAGCGCCTCGTATGCCGCGTACATACTGGCGAAGAGCGTGTCGCCTCCAGCGCGATGGCACTTCCTTGATGTAAAAAATCGAACCCATGGGCGGCTCGGCATCGCAGGAGACGTCCGAATGCCAGTGTTAGCCGGCGATACGCCTGGAATTTTCATCCGTCTTGATAACGACGATTTCCGGATGGCCTTCGAGAACCCCGGCGGCGCGTTCGGATGGATGTGGAGTCGGCCGAAGCGGCGGCCGAATGACTTATGCTGGTCGGGGGTCAGCGTCTTGATCCCTGAAGAAGATCACCAGGTTGTCGAGCAAGGCGTCGTGGATTTCAGCAAAAACGCCGGCGCTCAATGGAATTGAGAGATCGACTCCATCGAGTTCCGCGCCGATACGCGGTGTCAGCTTGCGCACCGAAAAGGAACTTTGCGTCATTGCTTTCAGCCGAAAACTGGTCAGGCCGTCGCGCGCAATCGCGCACCGATACTGGTCTCGCGGCGGGCGACCTCGGCGCGCACCAATGGAATCAGCTCGCGCCCGTAATCGATTACATCCTCGAGCGGATCGAAACCGCGAATGAGGAAGGTAGTCACTCCGAGTTTATAATATTCGATGAGTGCTTCGGCCACCTGCTCTGGTGTACCGACCAATGCGGTGGTATTGCCGCGCGCGCCGGTCGCTTCGGCCACCGCGGTCCATAGGCGACGATCGCGAATCGCACCTTTTTCGGCGGCACGGAGCAGCCGTTGCGATCCGACGTTCTGCGGCTTTCGACTTGCGGGGCCGAGGGCAGCCTGCCCGCGCGAAGCTTGAACCGTGGCGAGAATCCGGCCCGCTCTTTCCCAGGCCTGCTCTTCCGTCACGGCCAGAATCGGACGCAGCGAAAGGCTGAACCTCAACTCGCGTCCGTGACGCGCCGCCGCCTCGCGTACCCTGCGAATCGTCTCGGCCGCATCGGCGAGCGGCTCGCCCCACAATGCGTAGATGTCAGCGTGCCTGGCCGCCACTTCGATCGCGGCATCGGAGGCGCCGCCAAAATATATCGGCAGATGCGGCTGCTGTACCGGCTTCACATCGGAATACGCCTTGGTGAACTTGTAGTACTTGCCCGCGTGGTCAATCGGCCGCGCACTCGTCCATATGCGCTTCAGAATCTCGACATACTCATCGGTGCGCGCGTAACGCTCGTCGTGCTCGAGGTAATCGCCGTGTTTTCTCTGCTCGCCGTCATCGCCGCCGGAGATAATGTGGACCGCGAGTCGTCCCTGGGAAAATTGGTCGAGCGTCGCGAGCTTTCGCGCCGCCAGTGTGGGCGCAACGAAACCGGGGCGATGCGCCAGCATAAAGCCCAGTCGCTCGGTCACGAAAGCCGCGTAGGAAGTTACGATGAAGCCGTCGGCGCCGTTGCCGAAGTAGCCAATTAGGATACGGTCGAAGTCGGCATCCTCATGCGCCTGGACGAAACGGCGAACGTAGTCGCGGTCAATCGCCGGCGGTTTCGGTGGATGAATCTCGGAGACGACCTGCGTTCCAATCATGCCGATGAACTCGACTGCCATCGCCATCCTCCATCAACCGGCTGGTTCGGCGGACAAACGTGCTCGTTGATTGTATCCGCTAGCAGTGAATGGGGCTCACCGCTAGCGGACGATAGATTGACTTAGCGCCGCTCTTCTTCAGGCCAGAAGACCAATGCACGAACCTCGACGCTTTCCCGGGGGGCCGCATCGGGCCGCTGCTGGATCTTCGAAAGCCGTGTGAGCGGTGAAGCGCGCCCGCCCATCTTCCTTCGAATCGTAGCACTTGAGCAGAATCGCTTCGTTGCGCTGCAACAGCGGGAAATAGTACCAGCGGTGATTCGGATTGAATTTGAAGCGATAGGTCTCGCCGACTTTATCGCGATAGATGAGGTCGGATGCGACGAAGTCGACCGGATCGATCGAACCGGCGTCGCATACCGCGAGCGGCGTGGATTCGATCGGTCCGCGAATCGGACGCCATACGTTGATCTCGGCGAAGCGATGGCGCAGGCGTTCCTCGGCTTCCGCTGGTGGCAGATGGTCGGTCACGCGCCGCGGACCGGATTTCGCCGTGTAGTCATTGTGAACCACTTTGCCATACTCGCGAGCGTTCTTTTCGCCGCGTTGCGCGAGCGGAAACGTTGCTATCTGATGGTCGAGAAGATCACCACTTTCGAGGCGCCGGTCGCTTCCTTGAGCATGCGTTCGACCTCGGGATAGTAAACCTGCTTCACCTCTTCGGGGTCGTAGAAATCCTTGACGGAAGTCTCGTGGCGCACCAATTCGAAGCCCTGCTTGTCGAGCGAGAGTTCGTCGACGACGTCGCGAGCATTCCTGACCGGCACCGGTTGCTGGGCGAATTTACCGGTCTGCCGCGGCACACCAGTCGGCGGCTCGTAGGCATAGTAGACGGGTTTTTCCGTTGAATCGGCGAGGTAATTGAGCGACGCCTCGACGATGTTGTGGGTGCGATTGTCGACGCCCAGCGGTTGATTTTCATTGAGTCTGTCCATCGAAAAGCTCCTTAATTTGCCGCCACACTACATCAATCGAATTCTCGATTGATTTACTTGACTAATAACGCATCAAATCTTTCGGTGTCAATGCACGGCGTCAGAGAATCCCCTGCGGTGACGACTATTCGGTGCGAGCCGGGAAGAAGCGGTTCTGCGGACGCGGCAGGCCGAGATTGTCTCGAAGCGTTTTGCCCTCGTATTCACGCCGAAACAGACCCCGTCGCTGCAATTCCGGTACGACGCGATCGACAAAGTCGTCGAGTCCCGCCGGCAGATAGGGGAACATCACGTTGAAGCCGTCGCAGGCCTCGGTGAAAAGCCATTCTTCCATTTGATCGGCGATCGTCCCGGCGTACCGACAAACGCGAGGCCGGCATAGCCTCCGACCCGCTGCGCCAGTTGGCGCACAGTCAGATTGTCGCGAGCGGCGAGCTCGAGAACCGTTCCCGCCCGCTCTTGCTCGCATTGCTCTCGGGAATTGGAGGCAAGGGACGGTCGGGATCAGACGGGAAACATCGTGGCCGAGTGCGATTGATAGCGACGCGATCGCGCTGTCGTAATGGACGAGGCTGTCGAGGCGAGCCCGCTTTTCGCGTGCTTCGGCGACGGTCTCCCCAACGACGACGAAGGCGCCCGGCAAGACCTTCAGATGGTTGGGGTCGCGGCCAAGTTGAGGCATCCGCGATTTCACATCACGGTAGAAGGATTGAGCGTACTGGATACTGCCCCCTGCGCCGAAAATGACCTCGGCGGTCTCGGCGGCAAGCTGGCGTCCTTCTTCGGAGGCGCCGGCCTGAACGATTACCGGCCATCCCTGGACCGGACGCGAGATATTAAGCGGACCGCGCACTTTGAGGTGCTCGCCTTCGTGATTCAGGACATGGAGGCGAGCCGGATCGAAGTAGACGCCAGCTTCGACATCGCGAACGAACGCATCGTCGGCCCAGCTATCCCAGAGTCCGGTGACCACGTCGAAGAATTCGCGCGCGCGATGATAGCGTTTGGCGTGCTCAACGTGTTCTTCCAGCCCAAAATTCATCGCCTCGTGCGGATTACCGGAGGTGACCACGTTCCATCCGGCGCGGCCGCCGCTCAGATGATCGAGCGAGGCGAATTTGCGAGCGATATGGTAAGGCTCGTTGTAGGTGGTCGACGCTGTAGCGATGAGCCCGAGATGATCCGTGACGACGGCGAGCGCCGGGAGCAGCACGAGCGGATCGAATGAGGTGACGGTGGCGCTGCGTTTTAGCGCCTGCATCGGCATGTTGAGCACGGCCAGATGATCGGCCATGAAGAAGGCGTCGAACCTGCCGCGCTCCAGGGTCTGAGCGAGCCGCTTGAGATGATCGAAATTGAAGTTCGCGTCCGGCCAGGAGCCAGGATACCGCCAGGCTGCGGTATGAATGCTGACGGGACGCATGAAGGCACCAAGGTGCAATTTACGTAAGCTGTCCATGTCCTTAACGTCTGTCCATCCGGTACTCGACGACTCGGTCGGGAGTCAAACGCCGTGAGGTTCTGCGAAAGATTCGCGAATGATTGCCGAAATTCTTGACTAGGGCGCCTCGTTATCGATAATAGTCTATCAAATCAATCGGATAATTGAATAGAGGCCGACCAGGATTATCTACTGATAAGCCTGCGAGCCTTGACCTGCCGCGGGAAAGCGCCATAACCAGACTGACGGTTTGAACAATATGACCAAAGAGATTCGTCTGAACGCATTCGATATGAACTGCGCGGGGCATCTGTCGGCGGGTCTTTGGACTCATCCGCGCGATCGGTCAACCAAATACAAAGACCTCGAATACTGGACCGATTTGGCGAAACTGCTGGAACGCGGCAAGTTCGACGGTCTTTTTCTCGCCGACGTGCTCGGGGTTTACGACGTTTATCGTGGCTCGAATGAAGCCGCGTTGAGGCAGTGCACCCAGGTGCCAGTGAATGATCCGGTACTGGTGATACCGGCGATGGCGACGGTCACCGAGAATCTGGCATTCGGCGTTACCTGCACGCTCTCTTTCGAGCCGCCGTATCCGTTCGCGCGGCGAATGTCGACGCTGGATCATCTGACCAAGGGGCGGGTGGCCTGGAACGTCGTCACCGGATACCTGAACAGCGCGGCCAAGGGAGTCGGCCTCGACGCGCAGACTGCACATGATCTCCGCTATGACATTGCCGACGAATACATGGAAGTCGTTTACAAGCTGTGGGAGGGAAGTTGGGAGGACGACGCCGTGGTGCGGGATCGCGAGCAAGGCATTTTCGCGCATCCGGAGAAGGTTCATAAGATTCATCACAACGGCGCGAATTATCGCGTCGACGCGATCCATTTGTGCGAACCGTCACCGCAGCGAACGCCGCTGCTCTACCAGGCGGGCGCCTCGCCGAGAGGTCGCGAGTTTGCCGGAACGCATGCCGAGTGTGTCTTCCTCGGTGGACTGAGCAAGAAAACCGTTGCCTCGATTGTCGCGGATATTCGGCGTCGCACGGCGCTGCATGGACGCAATCCCGCGGATGTTTTGATGTTCATGGGAATAACCGTGATCGTTGGACGGACCGAGGCAGAGGCGCGCGCCAAGCATGAAGAATACAAGCGTTACGTAAGCACGGAAGGCGCGCTGGCCTTGTTCTCGGGATGGACCGGAATCGATTTCTCGGAGTATGCGTTGGACGAACCTCTGCGCCACGTCAAAAACGACGCGGTCAATTCCATTGTCGACGCGTTGACTCGCGCAGACCGCCACAAGGCGTGGACGGTGCGGGACGTCGTCGAATACGGGGGACTGGGCGGGCCGTCGCCGGTGGTCGTTGGATCTCCGACGCAAGTTGCGGATGAGCTGCAAGCCTGGATGGACGAAACCGATATCGACGGTTTCAATCTCGCTTACGTGGTTACGCCCGAGACTTTTTCAGATTTCGTCGAGCTCGTCGTCCCCGAGCTGCAACGCCGCGGCGTTTATAAGTCTGAGTATCGCCCCGGTTCGATCCGCGAGAAGCTCTTTGGTCCTGGACGCGCGCGGCTATCCGACGACCATCCGGGGGCGAAGTTTCGCTTTCGCCCGTCCGCTGAGATAAGCGATGCGGTGCCGGCGGAATCACTAGCTTCCGGGAAGAGCGCCGAACGAGCGGTTTAGGGAAGAATATCTATGGCGGGTTTGGTTGCGATTATGGGGAGCGTCACGCCCCCGGGACGATCGCTCAAGGCGATGGAATTCGTGGTGCGATGCGCGGGCGAGGAATCGCCGGGAATAGACGCTCGCCTGATCAACCTCAGAGACTATCGCATCGCTTTCGCCGACGGCCGCCAGCCGAACGAATTTGGCGATGATACAGAGAAGGTCGTCGAAGTTATCGGCGAAGCGGCAACGGTTATTTTCGCGAGCCCGGTGTATCGAGGGTCGTTCACCGGATCACTCAAGAATTTGATCGACCACTTGCCGGTCGAGGCCCTGATGGGCAAGCCGTGCGGGATAATTGCGATCGGCGCGACCGAGCATCATTTTCTCGGCGTCGATTGGCATCTGCGCGACGTCCTGGGATGGTTCGGCGCGCTTGTGGCGCCGACCAGCGCGTATCTGTCCGCGAAGGATTTCGCCGATGGTGAGCCGAATGACGACGCGCGCGCCCAGTTACGAGCATTGGTCTCGACGGTAATCAAGCTTCGTGCGGCCGCGGGTGCGGTCGGGCCGATTCCGCTGGCCGCCCGGCGTCGTTGAGAGTGAGAATCTAGGGAAGAGTCGCGAGCCGCTGCGCGAATTCCAGCAGGTTGCTCGCGACAAGTCGGGTGGAATATCCCAAGGGTCGAAAACGATCCGAGGATTGCGCCTGATCCACGCGACCTTAAGACCCGCCACTTTGGCGCCGATCACGTCGAACGGATTGCTCGATACCAACCAGGTGCTGGCCGCCGGACGATTCAATCGGCTGGTCAAGGCGGCGTAGACGCGCGGATCGGGTTTGAAGGTCCTGAGCGCGTCGACACTGACAATCCCGCTCAGCGAGGCCAGCAGGCCCGCGCTATCGAGCAGCTTGCGAAGCGTGGTCTCGACACCGTTGGAAAAGGCCACCAGCGTATGGCCGGAGGCTTTGAGCTGCGTTAGTCCGGCAGCCGCGTCGGGGTAGGCGCCGAGAGTCTGGTAGCGATCCACCAGTCGCACTTCTTCATCCGGCGAGATGGTCAGATTCGCGTTGGCGAGCACGAATCGCAACGCCTGTTGCGTGCATACGTCGAAGTTCTCATAAAGACCCATCGCGGTGCGCCGGAAGGTATATTCGAGTTGTTTCGCGCGCCACTGTTCGGCGATGCGATCGGCAGAATCGCCGACGAACGGCCGCAAATGGTCGCTCATCCCAAGCGGATCGACCAGGGTCGTAGACGTCGAGACCAATTCCCGCACTCATATGAGCTCATATTAAGGATCGACCTCGGATAGAGAATCAGTCGCTCGCAGCTCAGCAGATGGACTTTGCAAGGCGGCGCGCACAGGCGAGCCGACTTTCTGATCGGCCAGGACACGATGGAGAGAGACTGCGCGGGGACTGTCGGCGTTGGTGGATTATGACGAGGCGAAATAGCTATGATTCGTGTGCCAGCCATTGGCTGGAAACGCGGCAGACCGGCGCAGCGTCGCGGTCGGTCTGAACGCGAAGCTACGAGGAAGTCCCGATGGAACTTGTCGATCTCTCCAACGCCCGTTCGTTCGCAAGCGGTTTTCCGCACGAATTCTTCAGCTGGTTGCGCCATAACGAGCCGGTGTGGTGGCACGAACCGACCGAATTCACCCCTAACAACGTGGGCTTCTGGGTCGTCAGCCGTTACGACGATGTGGTTGCGGTGTTCAAGGACGCGGAGACCTTCTCCTCGGAGCTGGGCGGGACGCAGATCTACGACGGCAAGGGCATGGGTTATCAGTTGAATCAGACTGACGACCCGAAGCATCGCCGGCTGCGCGCGCTGGTCAACAAGGGTTTCACTCCACGAATGATCGGGAGGCTCGAAGACGAGCTGCGCAAACGCACCAAGCGCATCCTGGACGACGTGCCATCGTCGGAGACCTTCAACTTCGTGCCCGTAGTGGCGCGTGAACTCCCGCTCCAGACGATCTGCAGTGTTTTGGGAGTGCCGCAGGAAGATCGGACGGAAATCATAGAAATCGTTGATCTAGCGGTCGGCGCCGGTGACGGCACTGTGATGTCGCCGCAATACCTGAAACGTTTGAGCGCCTATGCCGATACCCTGGTTCAGCGCAAACGCAGCGAGCCGGCGGATGACATACTTTCTGTCATTGTTCACGCCCAGTTGGATGACGGGTCACCGCAACTCAACAACCAGGAGTTGCGTGCGTTCTTTAATCTGCTCTTTCCCGCGGGAGCGGAGACCACTCGCGGTTCGATCGCCGGGGGACTGCTGGCTCTGATCGAAAACCCTGAAGAGCACCAGCGGTTGCGTGAAGATCCCAAGCTGATGCGGACCGCGATCGAAGAGATCGTACGATGGACCTCTCCATCGATCTACAAACGGCGCACGGCGACTTGCGATACGGCGCTGAGCGGGCAAGCGATCGCCAAGGGTCAAAAGGTGACGGTCTGGGAGATGTCGGCTAATCGCGACGAGGACACCTTCGAAAATCCGTTTCGCTTCGATGTGGGCCGCGATCCCAACTATCATGTCGGCTTCGGTCTCGGCACGCATTTCTGCCTCGGAGCAAATCTCGCGAGGCTGGAGATCCGCGTGATGTTCGAAGAGATCCTCGAGCGCTTCGAAAACTTCGAGCTGACCGGACCACTAGCCTGGACCAACAACAATCGGCTGCTGGGGCTGAAGCAATTGCCGGTTCGTGCGTTCCCCCGCCAGAGCGTCAGCTGACACGGCGCAGTCTCCAGTCGCGCTGCCGAGCCTCGTGATATTTATTGCACGAGATTTTGCGAGAGCTTGACCAATCCCTGGGCCGGACTCGCCTTTTTCGTTTCGACTACTTTGCCGCGAACGCACCATGCCGCGGCTCTTTGTTGCGAAGTTCGCTCTCGAATCGCCCAATTCGCGTAGGCCAAATATAGACGAAAGCGTTCGATCGTTGCGGCGACGCGGGCCGCCGGCAGAACGCGAATGACCGCCATCATCCCGTCATCCTCGTGCTCGGCGATATGACAGTGGTAGACGAAATCGCCGACGTCGGCGCCGCGGAAGTCTACTCTGACGGTGACGCTGGGAAACGGATGGTTGGGATTTCCGTCCCAGAAGGGAATCTGGATCGTATCCACCAGCTGCTTCTGGATCGCTGCGTTGGTGGCGCTACCGTTGATCTCGAAATTGTCTTGCGACTCGACCAGGAAATGCAGTTGATGCATGTGGAATTCATGGTTTTCCAGCGATTGATTCTGGATCGTCCATTCCTCGACCGAGCCCTGGGTGGTGATGATCGCCGGCGGTTCGTTGGGGTCGAATAGGGTCGGAGTCGCATCGCCGGCGGTGATGAAGAACTGCGAGAGTGGGTTGTTCTCTGAAAAATAGAGCGAGCGGGCTGTTACCGGCTTCGCCGTCGCGAGACCCTCGAAACGTTGTTTCCAGGGCGCAGCGGTCGTTGCTGCGATCGTGCTCTCCGCGTTCGCTACCGACGCGAGGTGACCGGAGGCGAGCTTTAGGGTGGCCAAGGTTCGCTGCGGATCATTGTCTCCGTCCGGCCCCGTATTGATAGCGAGCGTAACCAGGCTCGCATTGGTGACCGTCGATGGCGGCGCCGCCACGATAAATTCCGCGCGTCCCGCCGTCGGAATCAGAATGTCCGTCGCGTTGACGATGGTTCCGCGCCGGGAGTGGCTCTGTGAGCCAGTCGGCACGCCGTCGAGCGCCACGATCTGTAGATTCTGAGCCACGCCGTCGAATAGAACCTGGAGGTCGAGAATGCTGTCGGCAGAGGAATTTGATACTCGCCAGAGCTGCTTCTGCCCGGGCTGCATCTGAATCACCGCCGGAGTTTCGTCTGGGTAGGCGATCGGAACATTGTTCAAGCTCAAATCCCATGACGGAATGTCGCCGCCCGGAGTCGGGTTACCCGCGACGTTCTGGTCGCGAACCACTATGACCTGCTGTGCCAGTCCCGCGACCGCGTGCTGAAAGTTTTGAATGCCGTCGACTATGATCGCGCCCGAAGCTCCGCCCTGCAGCGCAGCTTCAACCAGCATGTGGGCGTGTGGATGGTACCAGTACAGCCCGGGCGGTTCGTTCGCGGGAAAGTGGACGTCGTACGCAAACGTCTGCCCGGAGTTGATCAGCGTGTGGATGACCTCGTCCTGATGGCAGGTCGGCGAGGTATTGGTGCCGTGAAAGTGCATATTTACGGACGAACCAGTGAGGTCGCTCGCGCCGCAATTAGGCGAGTCGATCTGCATCACGACTGGCGCCGCCGGCGTGTTGTTCGTCACCGTAACGACGAGGTGGTCTCCTGGACGCACGTGGAGTGTCGGATTCTCCAGGCCAGCGGGCGTCATGAAGCAAAATAGATTTCTCCCATCGGCATCTACCCTGGTCTGATAGGAGAAGCTGACCTTGAGAACTCCGCCGCGGCTGAATAAAGCCGGGGGATTCTCGACGGCGCTTCCGGCCGCCGGCCTGGGACAGGGGTTGGCGACGGGCCCCACCGGGGTCACGGTCTTACTCGCCGGGACGGCTGACGCTCCGCCGATTCCGGTCAAGAGATGGCTGCCCAGGAAAACGCCCAGGGCAAGGACGGTTGCAGTTAAGAGGAGGCTGTTTTTGTTCATCACAAGGCACCGGCACCGCTCAATCTGATCTGCCGGTCGTCGCGTAGGCTAAACGGAAGGGCGTGAGAAGAGTGAGCAAATTGAAATTAAGAATGATTCTCAATATCGATGATAGGCGCGGCTGTCAAGGATGATGTCGGCGATTTTTTCTGCGGATGCGGCGGTATCTATCTAATACCGCGGGCGAGTTCGTCTGATCGTGCGACGTCTTAAAGGTTCGCCGGCGAACATCACCATCGACGAATGCCCCATATTCATGAGGGTGCCGTGCGCCGGCGGCGTATTAGCCAGAAGCGTCGCCAGCGCCAGGACTCCAAAGACCAGGATGACGGATTCCACTCCGACGTTGCGCAGGAGTCCCTCGCGCGCGGCGGAATTATCGACGTGGGGCACGAGCCAGAAGCGATTGTACCCGCCGATCGCGAGAACGGCGGCAAAGACCGCGACCTTTACAATCAGAGTCTCCCCGTAAGCCGAGAAAATCAGCTGATGCAGGCTAAACCCGAGGCCATTGTATGCGGCGTAAATTCCACTGATGACGATCGCGACCACCGACCAGAAGGCGACCTTCGAGACCATCCGAGCTGCATCTTCGATCCATGCGTATGGAGCCTGACTGCGCTTGGCCACGATCCAGAGCACCAGGAGGGAGCCGATCCAAAGGCCGGCGCCAGCTTCGTGAATGAAGTAGATGATGATCGCGCCGATGCCTTTGTCGATCGCGTGGCTCAGCAGCGCACGGAGAAAGAGGAGGACGCCGGCCAAGGTGAAGAGAATTGCCACTTTGAAAAACGGACGGATCGGGATGAAGGCCGTCAAGAAAAGCAAAAGCGCGATCGGCAGAAACCATTCCCATACGCGGCCGGCGTGGGTTTCGGCGAAAACCTCGGGCATCAGTGGCAGTGCAGCCCGCCACGAAACGGTGGCCATCTCCGCGACCACGTTGAGAAACACCAAGGGAGAGGCCAAGAGCGTTATCACGCCGAGCAATCGCCAGACGGGCGACATGCACGTCGTAACGGCGGATAGATCTCCACGATCAATGCTGGTCGAGAAAAGCACGAATCCCGCGGTTCCGAAAATCACGATGGTCGCGATTACCAGTGGCCATTCGAGCAGCGCCCGACTCAGCATCACGACGGTTTCCCCGCGACAGTGAAAGAGTAGGAACCTTCGGTGTGATGAGTGTCGATACAGACGACGGCCCATTTGACGGTGTAGTCGCCGGGTTGCAACGGTTTGACCTGAACCGACAGGGTAAATCCGTCCGGACTGATCACGGGTGGGCTCACGGCCAGGTCATTCCCGGCGCCGTCGACGACGTCGAGTTTTGCGAAAAGGTGCTCGATCGGGGCGTCGTACTTGATCGACACCGTGGGAGGAGGAGTCGTCAGAACCTGTCCGGCGGCTGGTATCTCTTGCTCGGGAAAGGAATGCGCCCAACTTACCGCGATTCCAAGTGCAAGCGGGGCAAACAGAATGATGGCAAATGACGTGAGCTTAGGCGTTTTCATCCCCCGAACCCCTTGTCGATAGTCCAATTGCCGAGCTTCGGAAGTAGCGAATCGTAAAAAATGTCGAGAAGGCCGAGGACCGCGGCATGTGTACCCGGTACGCTGGCGTTGTTGAGCGCGAACTGCGTCGCGATTGCCAGTTCGAAGTGATAGCTCACGTACGCGATCCCGGGCGTTGCCAGGATCGTGGGGAAGGTCTGGCCGGAAGGCCCGGTAATCAGCTGGTTGTAGTTGAACTCATTGAAAAGAAACAGGTTGCGAAACGGCGGCTTAAGTCCGATATCGCGCACGTTGTTGCTCAGATACGGCAGGGAATACTCGATTACCGCGTCGGCGAACATTTGATGGCTGGTATGTCCACCGAGAGCGGGCAGGTAACCGAAATCGCTCTGGATACCGATGGGCCGCAGGTACTTGATAGCGGATCGGTTCGGCAGGTCGCCCATACCCTTTTCCCATAAGAAGACCGGACCGAGGCTGGTATGGTTTTGCTCCTGCACCGACTTGTTGCCGGTCGGTAGCTGTATCTGCGCGGAGATCGTCAGCATGAATTCATGCTTCTGCGAATAATAAAATGCGTACTTTCCGAAAAGTGTAAGATCGTCAAAGCCTTGCGTGCTGCGTTCCGCGAAGGAGGACACATGGCTCCAGGTGCTGCCTCCGCCTACGCTGAATCTCGGCATATAGTCGGCATCCGCGTAGAGCACCTTTTCGATCGAAAAATCGATGCTGTAAGTGTTGGCATCGCTGCTTTTGACCCATGACGGGCCGAGAATATCGAACTCATTCGCGGGCGTAGGGTCTTGAGTGATGATCGGTTCCAGGAAGACGTAATCTCCAACCACGCCATGCGCCCAGGCCAAAGGTGCATGACTCATGGTCAGAATAAAAAACGCAATTGCGACAACTCTATTCATGCCGTCCATCCCTGCGATCTGGCGAGAGGATTGTAGCGCCCAGGACGGGCGACAGGCTCAAGCCGATGCAGCTGCGAAAGAAGAAAATGTCTATCAGCGAAGAATTTTCAGGATAGGGCTTCGGGCGGAGGGCTATCGGGCGCGATGCGCAGGTCGGCGAGCGACCTCCATAGGGCGATTGGGGTCATACCAATCGCAAGGAGGCCTGGATGCGAAGGGATTGGCGCCGGCCGCGCAAGCGGATTTCCCGATATTGTCGCGGCAGGTTGTAGCGGCTGACAGACGTTCACAGTGAACGTCGTCTGCGTCGAACTACGAACAACAGTGAAACCAGAAACGAGAGGAAGGGTTCCCAACAGGACGGACATCGCCACGATTGTGGCGAGGAGACGCGTCTGAGTTTGGGGTGGCCGCTTCATGTGCGCGTGGATGCTAGACCAGACCTCGATACAGCTCAAGCTCAAGCCGTTCGAGCGCCCGATCATACATCGGACGCTTGGATTTCAGCGAGCGCGAGTCTCCTATGTGGAAGTGCGCACGGCTGCTCAATCGAATCAGGTGAGATGAAGAGACCAGATTCGACTTGCGGGGTCTGACCGGCTGTACGCCCGGATGCCAGCATATGA
Organism: uncultured Pseudomonadota bacterium; assembly: GCA_963804355.1. Classification (GTDB taxonomy): domain Bacteria; phylum Desulfobacterota; class Binatia; order Binatales; family Binataceae; genus JASHZA01. The sequence continues at coordinate 42,077 of CAWDQC010000029.1, forward strand.
CTCGAAGGGCTGGCATCCGTTTGCGGCGGCGGTGCGGGTTTCTCGTAGCGGCTATTACAGAGATCCCGCGTCAATTCTCATTGATGTAATAACAACCGTTTTGGCAGACGTCGCTTTGGTAATTACCCGAAAGTCCGATGGCCTGGCGGATCGAAATTTTGCGACCAGCGCCGTTGACGGTGTCTCCAACCGCCGTACAGCCGCTATAGTTTGCGCCAGAATGTTGCTGAACTGTTCCGCATGTGAGCCCAACGAAGTATCCGTCTCCGCATCCATTGACTCTGCAGCCGTAACCCGTCGCATATTGATCGCGCGTGACATAGTTGTAACTGACGGTCGTTCCCGGAAGGCTTTGTCCGCCACCGTCAAGTTCAGGGCCTAAAATGCAATCCAATGAATAGTTATGGTCGATGTGTGAGTTCCTTACGTTGTCGAATGTCGCCCCGTAAAGCCCGCAGTATCTAAAATCATTGTTGCTCACAGTTATGTTGCTGGGCTGCGAGAATACGCTGCTGCCGTAGACTTCGATCGCGGCTTGACCGTAGGAGTGTAAGAACTGGTTGTCGACGAAAGTCAGATTGCTCGAGGTTCCGGAATAACCGCCGACCAAAATCAGAAAATTATATTGTGGCGGTGTTGGATAGGAGGGCGGCAGTGTCACCGGTGTGCCTTGTAAGGTGCAGTTGCTAAGTGACGAATTGGAGACATTATCGAAGAGGAATAGAGACGTATCACCGTCGGTGTTGGGGTTGATCAAGGTAACATTGCGGCTCGCGCACTGGATGTTCTTATTGCTAGGCACGTCTATTCTGCGCGCGATGCTGCAAACTGAACCCGAGATCAGGACATCGCCGGATGCGTGGATCGCTGATTGCAAACCAGTGCTGTTGTCTCCTCCGACACAATTATAGGTGTGCGGGCTGTTCAGTTTTGGCAACGGTGCCGAACCGGCGCCATAGCTTTGCGCCTTCCCAATTGCAGGTGTGAAGAATGTGAGTAGGCCGAGACCGAGGAGCATGAAAATGCCCCTCCGCGCGATAGCGCTTCGCTTCATTTTTGTTTCCCCCGGACGAGTATATTTCTTGACAGCGGAGCGAAGGCGTCACAAAGAGGCACTACGGCGCAGCATCACTGGCCGTGGCCTGAGAAGCCTAAGTCTTACTCTAGAAGCAGAAGATCAGCAGGCAGGAATACGACCCACCACCATCCATTCCGCAACCGGAAATTCGCTGTCGGCGCATGTATAGCCGCTGACCACAGTCTTTTCAACCCAATCGGGCGAAAAAAAGAGAGAATAAAAATTGAAGATTCGATGACGCGAATTCTCAGCGCGGTTCGTAGTTACCCAAAAGGCGAAGTCTAAATCTATATGGCGCATCGCATGATTTCTGTTGCAACACGGAACTGCGCAATCCGACGCGTAACATAAAGTTCCGCACGTGATGTCCGGATGATGTTCAGAATTCCGGGGCCTTGTTAAGAAAACAAAAAGTAGAAATTCTCGTCGGATGGAACGAAGATGCGGACGTCGGTGCGCTCCCAAGTTTTAGGCTCCTGGACGCCAGAGTATTTTTGTGCGGAGGTGGAACGGACGATGCAACCGCGATGAACGACGACGCGTAACTTGGTTTTTACCCGGGTTCGTTGCTTTAATGAATTACCGGATGCTCCGAGCGTCTGAAGAATACCAGGCCAAAGGAGGAAGCAAGTGGCAATGCCGACCTGGGACAAATCGGCTTTTCGGAAAGATATCGAAGGGTTCGTCGGGCACCTCCGCAGCTTGCAAGCCCAAGGCTGTCGCTGGCTGGTCGTTCCACTTACCGAGGATGAAGTGGAGAGCCCGAGGTGCAGCCAGTGCGGTGTCGACGCTGCAGACGCGGCGCCGCTTTATTCGATCGCCACACACCTGGCCTTCGAAGAAGAGGTACTAAAAGCGCTCGAAGCGAGTAGCTCACAAGCCGACTACGAGAGTCGAGTTTCTCGGATCATTGAAGAGGAGCCGACTCCGATGGTTTGCAAGAATTGCTGCCCGCGCGACACGCCTCATCGTCACGACTTCAACCACGCGTTCTAGGTGCTCGAAGTTACGAGAACGTGAAGTCGTCGGTTGATGCAGATAAGGAATCGAGCTAGACCTGAGGGCCGCTCTGGGAGCGGCTGAAAACGATAGCGCCTCCCCTGCCCGCCTAACTTCTTCCCAACAGCGGCCGGCGCAATTCGACGAACTGAAGTGAACGGTACCGAGCGCGCCGACTGATTCGAGTAACTTCTTGATCGGCGAGAGCAGTCGCGGAGCCGAGACACCCAAGATACTGGCCTAAAATTCACCTGACCCAGCGGTCAGCATAGCAGCTTTGGACCTCTTGAAAAACTTTAAGGAGTGACGTAACAGTCGTTGAGAGGCTTAGCTTTGATAGTGATAAATAGACCTAATAATCACCATAATAGGTTAGTTAGAGTATTCGATATGTCTTATCTTTCGGCGGTTACGATGGTATTGGATCAGGGTGACCTTAAGCTTTCTATTGCGAGGCCAGATGACTTCACGACAGCTAGCGGGCCCCCTGGTCACAATTTGAATCTGAAAGGATCTCTTACGAAGGTATGACCGAATCTTCCGCACCTCTGAAGAGGGCCTGTGAGCCGATCCATCGTATAACCCCGCATGCGGTCCGCTGCGGTGCGCTAGCAGGATCGTTTCAGACAGGTGCGAACGCGGTAGTTCTCGGCGGTGATGAACGTATTCCCAGTCTATTTCGGTCCGTTTTAGACTGGCTCGGATTCGAAGATTCGAGCGGTCCGGAATGCTTCGGGACCAATCTGATCGACCTTGCCAGAAATCACCTGAAAGAGAATGCCAACGCGGGCGATATGTTGCGCTTTCAGCCCGGCGTATTCGGTCACCTTGCGCGCAAATTTATTGTCTTTCGAAGGGGCCCGGATCAGCCGATCAGGGCGTTCCCTAACTCATTTCATGTGAACAATCGCCGTGTTTTGGTGCCGTACGAGATAATCGAGAAGGCCTGGGGTTTGGTCTCCGAAATCCTGATGAGCGCGATGCCTCAAGAGGTCGAACGTTCGGACTATGCGGCGGAGGTCGACATTCTCGTCTATCCGACTTCGAGCGGAGACATCAACGGTCTCACTACACTACTGGCCGATTCTTGCGGGGCGTGGTCGCGACTGGGTCATCGAATCGACGCCAACAAGGGCCAGGCGGCCGGTCTCTTTGACAAGAAAGTCGCCAGGGAATTGTTCGCGATCGCGTCTCTAATTCCTGGGCTAAAAGATCTGGTGACGAGGCTAAACGATATCGCGATCGCCAATGATATTGCTTCCCCTCGCGACTATCGAATTGTTGGCGGTCCGCATATCGACAAGAGCAAGTTTGTCACGGGATTGATTGGCAACAGGCACAACCTGCAAACCCAGATTTTCTCCGGAAAGCGCTGGATCCCGCTGCCGGTCAATGCCGACACGATAACGATGTTCCCCGGCCTGAAGATCGGTCCGCTAACCAAGATTCCTCCGACACGTCACCGGATCCTTATGGAGCGGCCGCTCGACGACCAAGAGAACAGCAGCGAACGAAACATAACGCTGAGTCTGGCCGTTGTCTCCCGTCCACCAAACCTTCCCGAAGATTCCGCGATTACCGCAGCGGAATTGAGTTAGCTCCCTCTCGTGTACCGATAAAGGTTGGCTGGGCCGCTGACGAGGCCGGCATCGACCTCGCGAAGATCTGCGGAGCGCCGCCGTTGAATTCGATAGCCACGACGAGTTGCATGATGCAACTCTTGACGGCCCCGGTTCGCCCATGTCAGAGCTAATTCAAGAATAACGTGTGCCCTAAGACAGGGATGATAGCCACTTGAAGGGATTCAGGAGACAAGCAGCGGGAACGTCCGGCTATCGATGTAGAGGAGATATCAATGGAAACCATTCGATTCGATGAGGTCGATCGACTGCGCTCAAAAATCAGTGCCGACTTCGGGCCTTGGAGCAAGCCGATTGCAGTGACCCAGGAAAAGATTAACCAGTTTGCGGATGTTACCGGCGACCATCAGTGGATCCACATAGATATCGAACGCGCCAAGCGCGACAGCCCGTTCCGCGGACCAGTCGCGCATGGGTTTCTCACTCTTAGTTTGCTGCCCGCGTTCGAAATTGACAGCGGGTGGAACGTCACGGGCTACCGCAACGTGGTGAACTACGGCGCCAACAAGTTGCGTTTTATCTCGCCCGTTCCCGCGGGGGCCGAGGTTCATGCTCGTCAACGGGTTGTTGCGGTAGACGCGCGTCCGCAAGGTACCCAGATAACGCAGGAAACCCAAGTTCAAGTCGTTGGCCAGGATAAGCCGGCGATCATCTATGAGGGGATCTTTCTTTACGTCAAATAGATGGTAGATATAGCGACTCGATTTGCCCGAGCTGGATCTTCCGGTCGCATCTGGAAAGATGGCCGGATGGCCGGTTTAATAGACGATTGCGCAATAAGTCTGTTATCCAAGGTCAGGAAAGGAGTTCCTCGTGAGGACAACTAGAACCTTGAGCTTTTTGGTGGCGGCAGCCCTGATCATGACATTGACCGCCACGGCACGAGTCTTTGCCCAGTCGGCCAGCGAATCGATGCATGATGCGAAAGAATCGACAGAGAACGCGGCCTCGAGCACGGGCCACGCGATCGGGCATGTCTATCACGCCACTACTACGGCGGTTGAGGATTCCACGATCACGGGCAAAATAAAGGCGGCGCTGCACGAGGACAAGGTTACGAAAGACGCCGACATCCATGTTAAGACAGTGGCGGGCGTCGTCACGCTACGCGGCTCAGTCACATCGAGTGTTGTCTCCGAGCATGCGCAACATCTGGCGGCGGAAGCGAGCGGCGTTAAGAGTGTGAGGAACAGGCTGAAGCTCGCGAGCCCTCAAGCAGCCAACTGAGCTCGCAGGGCGATCGTGGCCACGGCATCGTCGTTGAGAATTTAGGCGAGCGTTCTCGACGTGATGAGCATTCCAAACCCTTAGCCGGATTTTTCGAACCTGAGCGTCGGTAGGTTCGCGTCGAAGTTGCAATGGCTCCGACGGCAACATCTATCCGGCCCACGTCCGATACGCCCGCTCACTCATTTTAATATTGCCGGTCGCCAACGCAGCAACATTCCTCCTATCGATCTAGACTGCGGTCCCAATGAGAGCACGCAGTTTGATGGTGATGGGGACTGCTTCCGATGTCGGCAAGAGCGTCGTGGTGACCGCGCTTTGCCGGCTACTCGCCAGTAAAGGAATCCGGGTCGCGCCGTTCAAAGCGCAGAACATGTCGAACAACGCGGCAGTTTGCCCAAGCGGAGGGGAGATCGGGCGCGCCCAAGCTGTTCAGGCCGAGGCTTGTGGCCTCGAGCCAACCGTCGACATGAATCCCGTGCTGCTAAAACCCGAAAGCGATCACACCTGCCAGGTTGTGATTGCCGGCCACGCGCGGTTTCAGATGACCAGCATGGGAATACGACCATTATAGAGAGGCGGCGTGGCCGGAGATCGTAAAAAGCTACCAACGCTTGTCGCAGAATTTCGAAGTTATTGTGATCGAAGGGGCGGAGCTGCCGAGGTGAACCTGCGGCATCGCGATATCGTCAATTGGGCAGTGGCCGACCTCGCAGATTCGCCGGTGGTAATCGTTGGCGACATCGACAAAGGAGGTGTGCTCGCGTCGTTGGTGGGGACCACAGCGCTGCTGACGTCTGACGAACGCCGGCGCGTGAAGGGGTTTATCATTAATAAGTTTCGTGGCGACCCGGCGTTACTGTACGACGGTCTGCAGATTATCGAGCAACACACGGGCGTGCCAGTTCTCGGAGTCCTCCCTTTTGCGGGAAGCCTGGAAATTCCGGAAGAGGACGGCGCAGGGCTCAAGGCTGCGACTAATTCGAAGCTGGACCGACCGATTAAAATCGGGGTGGTCGTGGTGCCTCGCATTTCGAACTATACGGATTTCGAGCCGTTGCTTGCGGAGGATGACGTCTCCCTCCAGTACTTCGAAAATCCCGGGCGCGCCGGAACTCTGGATGTGCTTTGTCTCCCCGTGAGCAAGAGCACGATTGCCGATCTGGCTTGGCTGCGCGATCGCGGATGGGAGAAATATATCGCAGATCACCGGCGCGCCGCGGAGCGAGTGATTGGAATCTGCGGTGGCTATCAGATGATGGGGAAGCGTATCGATGATCCGGGACACGTCGAGAGTGAAGTCGGCACCGCGATCGGTCTGGGGCTGCTGGATGTAGAGACGGTCTTCGAGGGCGAGAAAATTACGATTCAAGTTGAGGGAACCCCTGTCGCATCAGGGTTGCCGATATCCGGATACGAAATTCATTGCGGTCGGGTCACGCGGCTCGGGGGCGAAGGAATGTTGCGTATCGGACCCGCGAAGAAAGAGGATGGCGTTTCGGAGGGAGCCGTGAGCGCTGACGGTCTGGTCTGGGGTACGTTGGTTCACGGAATTTTCGATGCTCCCGAATTTCGCCGCAACTTCCTGAATGAGATCCGAAAGACGAAGGGCTTCGAGCCGCTGGAAGCTTTGCGCGAAAACGCGCATGACCTCCGCGTCCAGGCATACGATCGGTTTGCGCAATTGCTCCAGAGTCATCTCGATATCGCGGCGGTGGCGAGGCTAATCGGAATCGATCCTGATTTATTAAATGATTGATGCGGGCTCGTCGAAGCTCATTGCTCCCAAAGCATTCTAGATAGCGCGACGGATCATCTACCGGGAGCGCGCGGCACTCAGAAGCCGCACACTCTATTGCATTCTCATGCCTGGAGGATTAATAGCTGATGGCGCCCTTGGCTAAGGGAGCTAATTATTGCGAGGGAGGTGAGAATTTAGAATAAGCACTGTCCGCCATAAATACCGCTAAATACAAAAGCAGTACCACACAACGGTCGTCACTTCTCTTCCAGCCTGGGAGAGCTCAGAAGTGAAGCGGAAGCCATAGGGGACGAATGGCTGCCCGCTTCGGTGATTGAGGGAGGAGTTATGAGACTGGGTTCGTCGTCGTTCGTGCGTTCTGATTTTTTCGGGGTAGTCGGTAAGTTGTTCGGACTTTCGGTAGCCACCCTGTTTGCGATTGGGTTCGGCGCCTCACAGGGATGGGCGGGAGACACTTCCGCTTCTTCGTCCGATTTTCTAAGCGTCAACACTCCGGCAAATACTCTTTTGCCGCAAAGCCAGAGTACCGAAAGTGACTGGCTAAGCGGTCTACACGTTTCGGGTTATGCCAGCCAGACCTTCGGCATGTGGCAGGATCCGACCGGCCTTAAGGATTACACACCCAGCCGTAACAACCTCTCGATCGCTCGGACGCTGTTACAGGTTGACGAAAACTACGGCTCAACGATTCAACAATTTCTTCATGCGGGAATGGTTCGTTTACGAACCGCCGTATTCATTCAATAGCGCGAACAACGCGGCTTATGGCGCGGCGAGCCGAATCATTCGAGTTTCGGCAGCCATATGAACGGCTACTATAACAACTACCAGGTGCGCGACGCCTGGTGGGAGAACAAGACCGGACCGCTGACGACCTATCATTGGAAATCAGATCGTCGTATGGGGCCAGTCGGTGGCCTTCCGCGTCGGCGACGTCGTCAATCCCACTGATACTTGTTGGGCTTTCGGCTTCGCCAACCTCGAGCAGTCCCGGGTGCCGCAATGGATGATCCATCCGATGCTGAACTTGCCGGAGGCGGGCCCATTCAGCTCGAACTTTGTCGAAGCGATTATCCAGCCGGGCTTCCAGCCGAATTACTGGCCGGAGCAGACAATCGATCCTTATGGCAAGTATATCGGCAAAGGCGTCAAGGCGGGTCGCGTGAACGCCGTGCTTTCCGGCGGCCAGTCATGGCCCTAGCGCACGTTTCGACGTTCACTACACAGAATCGCGCCGAAGTTCGGCTTGTCATATTGCACTGCCGATCGGAGCGTTGCCGGCGGATAACAACCCATTCGGAACGGAGGCCTGGCGTTGCTCATCAGCATTCGCAGCAGCCACCGAATGCGGCTGGAATCCGCTGCCGCCGAGCCAGCGAAACTTCAACTGCAATCTTGGCTTGAGTAAACACAACAACCCTTACTCGCCAATCGGCGATGGCACATTGCTCGATATCGGCGTATGGAATATTCCCGGGCATGCAGCCGCAGAACTGGAATGATGGAGTCCGCTTCCATACGCTGCTCGGCGCAACTGAGTTGACGTGGCTTTACTACAATGACACCATCAACGGCGGCATTCCTTCGGCACGCTCAAGTGGACGCCGTACACCAACCTCTGGAAGTACTCTACTCCAGACATTCAGAAGACCGGCGTAACCGCGGACCGTCCGCTGCCGATGCCTGCCTCCCTCGCTGAATACTTCCCGGCAGTCTTCCGCGGCGAAATGGTGTACCGAATCACGAACAACTTCTCCGACATGAGCCCGCTCAACAATTCGGACTGGCGCAGGCCTAGTCGGACGTAGTCAAGTGGATGGCGGCGATCGACGTCGATCAGGCCTATGCGCCGTGGCTGACCAGCACCGGCAACCTGTCGGCCAACTTCGAAGTCGACGACAACATCATCATGGACAACGAGAAGCTCTTCACGGTCGGTGACGCGATCGATGCGAATCCACCGAAGAACGACGTGAGATTCTGTTGCAGCATCGGAACCTCGTGGCTGTGGGAGGATATCGCGCCGACGTTCACGATGATTTATCAGGCGAAGGGACGGAACATCGCGTTGTTCCCATCGCTGGTGCTGAATCCGCCGTGGACCAAGAAGTACTTCCTCAAGCTGCAGGCGATCGAAGTCATGGGCGGTGACGGTTAGCAATGGCCTGGGTCTGTTCAAGGGCCAGAGCATGCTGACGCGCGCAGTTCCAGTACAACTTCAACCTGCTGTAAACGAGATTCCGTTTAAACCGGCGGATGCGGCGCGCCTCGGGCGCGCCGCATACCGGCCGCGTCAGTGATACGGTTAGGTGTGTGAGGACTCGCGCACCAATTGGGCGCGAAGTGGTTTGGGGTTCCGCAGTCTGATGTTTGAGGGATTCGAATGTTTAGACTTGCCCAGGCCGCGGTCGCCGAAGCCGAGCCGCATCCCCGTAGGATTTCCCCAATTTGTACGTCCTACTTAGGGTCTGGACCCTGCAAGGAGGCCCTTGGGGCGCGCGGATTTCCTCCGCCCGCGCGGCAGGTCAGGGCCTAAGCCACCCGCCGGCGCCGCGGCTCTGGGCAACAGAGAACATCAATTCGGGCTAGTAGGCGACGCTGTCGTCTTCGCACAACGGCTGAACTTTCCGCTGCTCGGAATAGAACCCGCCTCATCAGCTCTCAACCCCGCGCGCCGAGTGCCCGACAAATCCTTTGCAATGCTGTCGCGCAGCAGCGCGGTCTGTTTCCGGCCGAATATTACGATTCCGTAACGACGAGTTCAATAACGCCCGGCGTGCCGAAGACGGCGCAGAAACTCGGCTCGTCTCGCGCAGCTGAATTCCGGAGATACTATTTCACAGCAATTTTAGCCTCGAGGTTGAGTCGCACGAAATATTTCCAAGATTGTAGCCGCAGAAGATGAATCTCAAACTAACGTTGGCGACGTAGGCGTAACCCATATTGCATTCCTAAGTCGATCGGATTATTAGCAGTTGGCTGAATCGCAGCCGAGCAACAAAAAAGGAGGTAAAAAATTAAGAATCCTTGAGCCTAAGGATGGCAGTTTGATTCGCTTGCGGTGGTGAAATGGCCGCAGGAGATCAGGAGCGAGGCAGGACCGTGTTGGGGAACATTGGTTCGCGTCCTTGATGATTGGCTGATCGAGGGAGGAAATTATGAAATTGGGATCGTTGGTGTCCCCTGGTCTACTCAGGGGAAGGGGCAGGATGTTAGGTCTCGTCGTGGCGGCGACCCTACTCGTTGTAAGCTTCAGAGCCACTCAGGTTATGGCCGGCGATGTTTCTGCGCAGCCTGCCGATTCACTAAGTATCAACACTCCGGGCAACACTCTTTTGCCGCAAAGCCAGGCTGCGGAAGAAAGCTGGCTGGATGGCCTGCACATATCGGGTTATGCATCGCAGACCTTCGGCATGTGGCAGAATCCAACCGCCCTGAAGCAATTCACTCCGAGCCGCAACAACCTCGCGGTATCGCGAACCTTGCTCCAGGTCGATGAGAACTACCGGCTCAACGAAAACAACAACTTCTTCATGCGCGAATGGTTCGTTTACGAACCCCCGTACTCATGGGATAGCGCGAACATAGGCGCTTACAATACGGCCTCGGCGAATACGCCATTTTGCACAGTCAATTGCGAGCATCCGGCCAGCTACGGCCACTTCATGAATGACTGGTACAATATCTACCAGGTGCGCGACGCCTGGTGGGAGAACAAGACCGGTCCGCTCACAACGTTCATCGGTAATCAGATAGTGGTGTGGGGCCAATCGCTCGCCTTTCGCGTCGGCGACGTCATCAACCCGGTCGATACCACTTGGGCATTCGGATTCGCGAACCTGGAGCAGTCGCGCAATGCGCAATGGATGATTCATCCGATTCTCAACCTGCCGCAGTTCGGCCCGTTGAATTCGAATTTCATCGAAATGGTGTTGCAACCAGGCTTTGCGCCCCAATGGTGGGAATGTGATTATGCTGACGGCCGCTACCTGGATGAGTGCACCACCGGCATGAAAGCCGGCCGCGCGGCAACCGGCGCACCTTCCGCTGAGCATAATCCCAGTGCCCGATTCGATTTGGGCTACAGCAACCAGCCTTATTTCGGATTGAACGCGCCTCTTACGGCCGGAGGATTTGTACCGTCGCCAGCGGCGCACGAGTTTTGGAGCTGCTCACAATTGGCTCCCGGAGTTCGCCCGGGCTTCAACCCAGTCCCCGCTGGTCTGCAAAGAGCGTGCGCTCTCGGACTTAGCAAGAACACTGTACCGTATGGTGTTAATGGCGACGGCAATCTGGTCGATATCGGGCAATGGCGTATTCCAGGGATGCAGCCGCAGAACTGGAACGAGGGCGCTCGTTTTCACACTCTGATCGGAGCGACTGAGCTCACGGCTCTCTACTACAACGACAACGTCAACGGTGGGTATCCGGCGACTCTCAAATGGACGCCCTACACCAACCTATGGACCTACAGCTACCCTGACATTCAGGACGCTGGCGTGACCGCTGATCGTCCGCTACCTATTCCCGCTTCGCTCGCGGAATTTATTCCTGCCGTAGGGCGCGCGGAGTTTGTGTATTCCAATCACAACTCGTTCGACGATATGAGTCCGACGAATCTCACTGCACAGGGTTGGTCGGACGTCGTCAAGTGGATGGTAGCCATCGACCTCGACCAGGCCTATGCGCCATGGCTCACCAGCACCGGCAATCTCACGGCCAACGTTGAGGTGTACGACAGCATCGTGATGGATAACCAGAAGACTTTCGCGGTTACCAACGCACTGTCGGAGAACCACGTCAAGAACGACGTCAGCGTATTGTTCAACCTCGGGACGTCATGGTGGTGGGACGATTTCGCTCCGACCTTCACCACGATCTTTCAGCCCAAAGGGAGGAACATTGCAATGTTCCCGGCGCTGGTTGTGAATCCGCCGTGGACCAAGAAGTATTTCTTGAAGTTGCAGGCGATCGAGGTTATGGGCGGCGATCACGAGCAGGGAGTTGGGTGGTTCAAAGGCGAAAGCCTTCTGACAGCCCAGTTTCAGTACAACTTTAATATACTGTAAATGAACTGACTAACCGACCGATGCGGTACGCATCTTTTGTGCGTGCCGCATCGGTCGCACGAAGAGTCGAAGATACTCCCCGTCGCTTCCATCTTCTCAATCCAAAATTATCGCCGGGTCGAAAGTTGTCGGCGTTAAGGAACAGCTACGACAGTTGTCGCGGTCGTGCGGCCAAATTGATTGGTTGAATACAAAATATAGGTAGTTCTCTTCTTCGGACTGACGGTGATCGAGGTCCCTCGCACAGCACCTATCGTCGATATGATGTTGTAATTGGCGTTACTAACGTCCCAGGTCAGGGTCGTCGATTGACCTTTACTAACCGATGCCGGACTTGCCGAGAAGCTACTAACAACCGGAGCGGAGCCGGTGGGCGGCGGATTGGCGACCGAGTAGACATCACCCATCTGGACGACTTCGAAATCCGCACCGACCAGCGTTTTGAGCTGACCGAGATCGTTGTTGTTCCATCGGCTGTCGGGTGCGCCGCTTATGTAAATCGCGCTGCCGTTATCGGCAAGGATCATTCCGTATTTTTGCAGGGCCGTCAGAATCACCTGATTTTGGGCCGAAAAGCCCGATATGTCGAAGCTGGCCTTAAGCCGGAGCCGTGTGCCCATCGGCGGCGCATCAGTATCCGTAACTGAAGAGGCCCAGTGGCTCGCTGGCGCGGTGAATGCCTGCTGAGTAACGGGCACTGTAAAGCGTAACGCGTGATTGATTGCACCCGCGGCGACCTCGTCGTACCGAACCAGTCCGACGAATATCGGCAGTCCCGCGGCGTCAGCCGAAGTCCAGTTATACGGTCGCTCCTCGTCGCTGGCCATATCCCAGACCGCGGTGGAATCCGCCTTCCACTTGAGCCGTCCCAGACGATGCGAATTATACAATTCGTATAGCCAACAACTGTCCTTATCGAGCACCAATACATGCCGGTCACCGTTGCCGGGCTTCGGGTAGCCCTCAATCAGCGCATTGTATGGAATTGGCATCGGGCCCGGATCGCTTTCGTCCCCATAGGCCCCGAACTGGATATTCGCTTCAGCCTGGCTACCTGACACAACCTGATACGGAATACCCATATATTGTCCATCCCACTCTCCGGAGCCGAAGTCAGGATGCACAGTGACAGCCGAGCCGATGTAATTGATGATATTGTCGGAATTAGGATCCGTCGGAGCCGAGGAGATATCGGTGTTCCATAGGTTATCCGCCGGGAAAGGTACAAACCCATTCAAGCTGGAGAGCTGCCCCGGCGTCATTCCGGCGCAGGTTCCGGCTTGCGCTCGAGCGGAACCGTTCGAAAGTTGCAGGATGGCCGCACAAAAAAAGGCCGCCCATAAGCTACGCAGGTTGACGCCGCCTGCCTGCACAATCCGATCTCGCCCCATTTCCGATCCCCCTTGAGACGCGCATCGTCAGCGTACCAAGGGGTCATCGCGTATATCGAGTCAATTTGTTTCGTGAAGCGTCGGAAGGGAAAGGTCTCGACCTAGTGCGCCTATAGTCTCCCGGAATGATCGCCACGCAATCCTAAGTGCAATTGACTTTCGCCAGCTTAAAAGCTCCTAAAGCAAGCAGTCCGCGAGGCCGACAATATGACGGGTGAGATTGCAGTCGAGCCGCTACCAGATCAAAAGTTGGCGAGGTCCCAATCCGATCGTAGAAAAATCTTACCACGTTCCCATTCTCCCTTCCCGAAGAGATGCAATTATCCAACGGGAATCGCGCTGTCCCTGATCGGCATATCGATTGCTGTGTCCATTGCTGTCGGGAATTTCTCTTGGAGGTAAGAGCTATGCCGAAGCCTAACGATCAGTGCCCGTGCGGTTCTGGAAAAATGTACAAAGACTGCTGTGGTAAAGAGAAGTAGAATTTTCCCGGACGGCGAGACGGCGGGGTGGCGCATCCATATCCTCTATTTAGATACCTACAGGCCCGAGATCCTCATCATGATACCACCCCGTCGCCTCTCCGCGGACACAAAGCCGAGTACCCGCTAAAGCAACTCCTCCTCGCGACCACTCCCTGATATCCATCCGCATCTAAATTATCCGCCTTGGGCCTTGCCCACCCTTCACGCTTGGCAGCCGCTGCTAAGTTTTTCTTCATTTTGCCTACAGACAGGCCGTGACTCTGTTTGAATGTCCGGGATGACAAGCTGTTAGGATTGAGGCACGGCGCCCGGTCGGCATCAACATAGCTCCCGAAGTCGCAATCTTTTATTTGCAAAGTTTCCGAGTCGGGTGCACTCTTCATCAGTACGACCTTAGCCTAAAATGCGAGGGAATTTATGAGCGGCTATACAATCATCGATGTCGATACGCACGTTACCGAGACGCCTGACTTGTGGACCCGACGCGCGCCGGAGCGGATGCGCGACTTGGTGCCACGCATCGAGACGACCAACGGGCGCATGCATTGGATCGTCGGCGGAAAGTCGATGCTGGGGAATCCGGGAATGACGGCTACCGCCGGAGTTGGTAGCTTTAAAAAACCTCCCCGGACCTTCGAAGAGATGCATCCTGGCGCTTTCGACGCCAAGGCCCGCCTGCGTTACATGGATGAGATGGGCATCTGGGCAATGGTGATGTATCCGAACGTCGGCGGATTCGGCGCCCAACAGTTTCTTAAACTGGGCGACCCTGAACTGATGCTGACCTGTGTCCAGATCTACAATGATTGGCAAACCGAATGGGCCTCTGCGGATTCCCGCAGGCTGTTGCCCATTACTTCGATTCCGTTCTGGGATGTCGCGGCAGCGGTGAAGGAAGTACGTCGATGCGCCGCGAACGGCCACAAGGGAATCCTCTTCACCGGTGAGCCTCAATATTGGGGGCAACCGCTTCTCGGCGATTCTCACTGGAATCCGCTATGGGAGGCCGCCGTCGATCTCGACCTGCCGATCAGCTTCCATATTGGCTCGGGCAACATGGAGGAAGGCCTGCTGCAGAACAAAATCGCGTCCTATGGCCGCATGGCTGCCTTCACCGATCTGGCGGTCGAGATCTTCTTACGCAACGGCATCCAGCTTAGCGACTTGCTGATGTCCGGTGTGCTCGCTCGATATCCGAAGATCAAGTTCGTTTCTGTCGAGAGCGGCATCGGCTGGATTCCGTTCATGCTCGAGGCGATGGATTATCAGTTCCAAGGCAATGGCGTGGCGGAAGAGCATCCGGAGTTCGACTTGCTGCCGTCACAATACTTCGCCCGTAACGTGTACGCATGTTACTGGTTCGAGCAGATTGCTCCGCGCCGGCTGATCGATAAGGTCGGTGTCGATAACGTTCTCTTTGAGACGGATTTTCCTCATCCGACTTCGCTCTATGGAGATGAGGTACATTCGCGAATCAAGACTGGCCTGTCCGATTGCGAGGAATCGATCCGTCACAAGATTTTGTGGGGCAATGGGCAAAAGCTCTACAAGGTAGAATCTCCCGTCGCCGCAGATGAGGCGAAGCGCGCCGCGGCCTGACAAGAGTTTTCATGCGATCTGGTCGCGGCCGTAAAAGTGCCGCGATCAGAATCATCCCGGTACGTTCGATACGATGCGCACGAATGCCGAAACAGCGTTCGTGCGATCTTTTTATTGCTTAAGGTTCCGGGGATCCGGCAGCGCCGCTCAGCGCGATCCCTGGATCGTTACGATCGCGGTCGCTCCCATCCTGAAGGGATGCGTCGCGTCAGGATCCTCGAGGGTAATTCGCACCGGAAAACGCTGCGAAAGCCGCACCCAATTCAGCGTCGGTTCGATCTGTGGCAAACCCTCTATCGTCGCTCCGTTAGCTTGATAGAGAGCCCAACCGACACCCTGCACCCGGCCGCTAAAGCGCCTGTTCGGATAGCTCAGCAGGTACACGTCGGCATGCATCCCCGGCTCGATATGACCGAGAAAATTCTCGCGAAAGTTCGCGATCACGTACCACACGCGATTGTCCACCAGGCTCAATACTTCATGCCCCTCGTTCGCGTATTGGCCCACCGCGATATTGAGGTTGGTCACGTATGCGTCGAATGGGGCGTGGACGTAGCAGTAATCGACATTTAGCTTGGCGTCGTAGACCGCGGCCTCCGCAGCCTTACGTCGCGCATTGATTCCCCCGTATTCGCCGAGATCGTTCTGCGCCTTGCGGACCTCGCTCGCCGCGCTATCGATCGCGGCCTCGTCGGCGCGCAGCCGGCTTCGCGCGTTGAACACGTCGTTGGCCGTCACGAAATGCCGCGCCAGTAATGGTTCGATTCGCGCCAGGTACTGCCGATCGTACGCGGTCGTCGCCTCGAGTTGGGCTTGCTGCGAACGAGTCGACTTGATCGTGTCGTTGAGCGCCTTGATTTGCAGCGCCGTCAGCGCAAGGTCCGCCTCGGCTCGATCCAGCACCGATTTGTATGGGCGTGGATCAACTATGAACAGCAACTCGCCGGGTTTGACGTGCTGATTGTCATGGACCGGCAGCGCGACGATCGGTCCGCTCACATGCGGCGCGTACTCCGACGACATTGGCACGCACGTATGCGTCGTCGGTCCGCGGGTAGAGATAATAGAGCCAGGTGACGTAGAGCAGCGTCACCGCTGCGCCGACAACGATCAGGATCGCGATCAGGCGCCCGGCAATTCGTACCGATAACCTCGGCGGCTGTTCGCTTACTTCGTCGGCCATCGCTCGTCTCAAATCCGGTTAAAAAACACCAACCACACCATGCATGCCAATAGGACTGCCAGGGACGTATAGACCAACGCGCGTGGCCCCATGTGAGGCTCGACCCCGCTCACCACGAAGATCGGCCGAATCACCGCCATCAGGATCGCGCCGACGATCGAACATAGCAGCCACGCCGGGAAGTTCGCCCCCGCGATATTGACCACGGGGTCGCATCCGCCAAAGGCAAAGGGCGTAGCCGCAAATGCGGCGACGACCGACGGTCGTTCCTGCTCTCCTCACGCTTGGCATTGTTTCAGGCGACTTGATTCTGACCGACCCCGATCACTGGATCAATTGAGCAAATACGCTCCCCGGTGAATATTTTGGGTCCTATAAGAATGCACAATCCCTCGCCGATCGCTACGATTCCACTCATTATGAAGACCCGCGATCGTCGATGGTCGAGCCGTGCAGCCCTCGCTGCGATGCTTTTCGCTTCCGGATGCGTCAGTTTCGCCGAGCGGCCCGAGATTACCCCTGCTCGATACGCACCCGCCAGCTCGGATCGTTCATGGAACGCCAATCCCGACGTCGCCGTTAATCACACACCCGTGCCCGAAACGATGGCCGCGCTGCAACCCGCACTGCCAGGCGCGCACACCTATGACCTCGACGCGATGGTCGATCTCGCGCTTCGTAATAACCCGCGTACGCAGAGTGCCTGGGAAGCCGCGCGAACTGCCGCCTCCGAATTCGGTGCGGCTCAGGCGCCCTACTATCCTCAAAGCGACGTCGAAGCCGCCAACGGTTACGTACGCGTCCCGTTCGAACTTCCCGGGATGGCGGGTGCCGTCAATCAATGGCAAGCGCAACCGGTGGTCAACGTAACCTATGTTCTGCTCGATTTCGGCCGTCGCAACTCAGCCTCAACTATCGCCCGCGAACATCTCATCGCCGCCAACTTCGCCTTTAATCGCGTGATTCAGGAAGTCGTCTTCGAAACGCAAAGCGCCTTCTACTCCCTCGACGGCGCTCGCGCCGCCGTGATTGCTTCCGAAAAAAACCTCGAGTTGTCCCAAACCGACTTCGAAGCCGTGCGCCAGCGCGTTGACCTCGGACTGGCCACGCAGCCCGAGCTCCTGCTCGCCAAGGAACGCGTTGCGCAATCTCAATTCGACCTCGCCAACGCTCGCCTCCTGGTCCATGACGCACAGGCTAATCTTGCGATCGCCCTCGGCATCCCGGCGAACTCTGACTTCCGCATCGAGAGCCTCGAGAGCCTGCCCGTTCCCGAGACGCTCGGTCCTGCCGTCGAAGCACTCATCGACGAAGCTCGCCGGCAGCGCCCCGATTTGGCTGCTCGCGTGGCTAACCTTCGAGCCAGCGAGGCGCAAGTCTCCGAGGCGCGCGCGCAATTTTTTCCGACCGTCGGATTGGCGGGCTCCTATGGCGAGGATATGTGGCGTTTCACCTTCGTCAAGCCGCCGACCGTCCAAACCGCCATGCCGCAATACTCCGCGTTGCTGACCCTCCGATGGGATCTTTTTACCGGCTTCCGCCACCTTAACGACATGCGCAGCGCCGAATCGGCTCGTGAGGGTGCCCGCGCCGACCTTCGCTCTCTTGAAGTGGACGCCACCGCGGAGGTCTGGCGCGCCTATTACGAGTTCGAGTCTTCGTTAAGCAAGTACCAATATGCCGTCAGCCTGCTGGCCTCGGCCAAGGAAGCCTATGCCGCAAATAGTGAAACTTACCGGCAGGGCCTGAGTACCATCATCGAACTGCTCACCGCTCAGCGCGATCTCGCCAATGCTCGCTACACCTTGGTGCAGACCAAGGCGGAGCTTTTGACTAGTTCGGCCGCAATTGCCTTCGCCGCGGGCGAGGTTCATGCGCGTTAGGCATTGTCCGCATCATCTCGATAGGTAATTTTTTCCTGATCGATTGTCAGCTCCGCGCTCGAAGGACGCGCGAAAGGGACTTTTCTGGATCGGTGCTTTATCGGATGGTATTGATGTTCGCTATTTAGATGGAGCGAAAAAGCAAACTCTTTGCGGTTTTCGTCAGTAACGCGATTGCCTTACTCGGCGTTATCGCGGCTATTTCCGCGATGGGGCTGATGACCATCCGGGCCAACGCCGAAGCCTCGCGCCATCGTGTCCTCAGCACGCATCTGCTCACGACCCTTTCAACCCTTAAAGATGCTGAAACCGGTCAACGCGGTTATCTCCTCACGGGCAAGGAGGAATACCTAAAGCCCTACAACGACGCGACCGAGGCAATTCAAGGTGAGCTTAATGAATTGACCAGAGAGGCCTACGTCGGAAACCTGCCCGCAGCCGACGTGGATAAGCTTTCCAGCGCAATCGACCGCAAGCTCAACGAACTTCAGGAAACTATTTTCCTCCGTCGAACCGAAGGCCTTCCCGCCGCTCTGACCGTCGTGCAAACCGACGCTGGGATGCACACGATGGAAACTATTCGCGCCCTGGTCAATCAAATGACCGCGCGCGAAGGTATCGAATTCGAACAAGCACATAGTCGCGCCGACTCACTGGTGAGCTACAGCGCCATAATCGTAATCCTCAGCGCGCTTCTCGGTCTTAGTATTCTCAATTGGTCATATCGTTTTCTTAAGCACGAATCGGCCGTGCGCGAAGCTATCGGGGTCGAACTACAGCGTCAGAAAGATCTTTTGGAAGTTACCCTTTCCAGCATCGGTGACGGCGTAATAGTTACCGATAACCACGCCCGCATTACTTTCCTCAATCATGTCGCCGAAAATCTTACTGGATGGGGCCATTCGGAGGCGCTCGATCAGCCGATTGCGCATATCTTCAACATCGTCAGCGAAGACTCTCGCCAGTCGGTCGAAAGTCCTGTCGAAAAAGTGCTGCGGATGGGCACCATCGTCGGCCTGGCGAATCATACCCTGCTTATTCGCAAGGACGGCGCGGAAATCCCTATCGACGACAGCGGCTCGCCCATCACCGAGAGAGACGGCACTGTGCGCGGAGTCGTTTTGGTTTTCCGCGACTTTTCCGAACATCGCGTCGGAGAACGCAGATTGATTCAGGCTAAAGACGAAGCGGAAGCAGCCAGTCGCGCCAAAGATGACTTTCTGGCCTCCTTGTCGCATGAATTGAGAACCCCGCTTACCCCTGTCCTGGCGATACTCTCGAGTTGGGAATTCAACCGGAGTGTCCCTTCCTCGATGCTGCCGACGATCCGGATACTCCGGCGCAATATCGAACTCGAGGCCCGCATCATCGATGATCTCCTGGATCTGGCGCGCATCAGCAAGGGAAAACTCTCGATGAATCTGGAAGTGCTCGATGTCAACGAGTTGCTCGACGGTGCGATAAGCAGACGTCGAAACGAGATGGAAGCCAAGCACCTCTCCCTCGAAACGAATTTCTCTGCGGCTCGGCATCATGTGCTGGCCGACGCGGTTAGACTCGAGCAGGTGCTCAGCAACGTTCTAACCAACGCAATCAAATTTACTCCGACCGACGGCAAGCTCACGCTCGCGACCGCCAACGAAGGCCCCCGCGTGACTGTGACTATCGCCGATAACGGAATCGGCATGACGGATCAGACGATCGCCAAAATGTTCACACCCTTCGAGCGCGGCGACAGTGAAGTGGTCAGGCGCGCGGAGGGCCTCGGCCTTGGAATGGCTATCGCGAAAAATCTCGTCGAAGCCCTCGGCGGTACCATATCTGCGTCCAGCGCCGGCATAGGAAGAGGCTCCGCCTTTACCATTTCGCTACTGACGGCCGAACCCGCGACGCACTTGCTTCAGCCGCTTGCGGGTCGCGTCGCGGAAAGCGGACCCGTTCAAGGGCACCACATTCTTTTCGTCGAGGATCATGCCGACACGGCGGAAGTTCTGACGATGCTCTTGCAGGATTTCGGCTACAGGGTCGAAAGCTGCGCCACCGTCGCCGAAGCCATCAAGCTCGCTACCGAGCACCGCTTCGAGCCTTTTGATCAGCGACGTCGGCCTTCCCGATGGCACCGGTATCGATCTGTTGCGCGCGATTCGCCAGCATTCCGCCCTCCCCGCCATCGCGCTCACCGGCTTCGGGATGGACACCGATGTGGCCCGCTATCGGCAAGAGGGCTTCGACGATCATCTCACCAAGCCGGTCGATATCCAGGAGCTTCGTGCGGCGATTCGCCAGTTGCTTGCCGCCAGGGGAAGCCTGAATTGATTCGAAGCTCGACGGAACGGTTGGCCTCTACCGCCGGCCCGCTCCGATAGTTACTCATTGTCGCCCCGCGCTAAGCTCCTCCATCCGGTCGCTATTTCTGCTCAAATGCTATTTACCGACGTTATCGGTCGTTAATTCATCGGCGGCACGGATGCTGCTGCTAAGCTGACATGTTCCCTTTACTGGAGGTGACAAAAATGAAGTCCATTCGAAAAGGGATTACCGGTGCAGTTGCCCTCGGAGCGGCCCTCGCTTTCTCTCCTATGGCATTCGCGCAATCCAACGCGATGCCGCCGGGTCCGGTTCCTCCGGAAACCATGCCGATCCCCCCGGCCGGTAGCTCACAGCCCAGCGATTCCGCCCTGACGCAGGAGGTGAAATCGGCACTGGCAAATGATCCAGGGACCTATCGGTCGAACATTAATGTCGCAGCCAAAGACGGAATCGTGCATCTGCATGGACGGGTCAGTTCCATGGCGGCCAAACAGCACGCGCAACAAGTAGTCGCCGAGATACAGGGAGTGCGAAGTATCGATAACGAACTCCGCGTGAGAAGTGACTAAAAGCACTATGCCGGGCAGGTATCCGAGCTAAGCCAAGCCCGGACGCGTAGCTCTTGAGTAGAATGGACGGCAAAGGGCCCGACCGCGTTGGTCAGGCCCTTTGCTTTTGTCTACATCTTGTCCGTTCAGGCGTTCCGAACCAGCCGAATCATCTTTCCCACCGCCAAAGAGCCGACCGGTGTTACCCGCCGGCCTCGAAAGCTTTCATTCGCGTGCCCACAACCCGAAGCGCGAAGGCGTAACTAATTCAACGTAGGCCCGTCGGGGATCCAGCCAATAACCTTAGCCGAGGGCGTGGACTCCGTCTCTGTTGAATCGTCTTTCGCCTCAACTTTCCAGCTTTGCTGCCGTGCCGCCATTTGCAGAGTCTCGATATTCCGCTTGGAAACAGGAATACGTCGAACGATTTCACGCGCGACTTCGTCTTCCGCGCGCGCGAGAGTTACGTCGCGCAGTTCGAGCAACGTAAGACCGGAATTCAATCCAATATCCAACAGGTCGAACGCCGGCCGCAGGTCAACTGAATTGCGCGTGTCGGTCCCGCCGAAGATTTCGTGACCGTCTCGCGTCGAAACCATACGGACGTGCGCCCCAACCTGCCAGCCCGCAACCAGAAAGGCGTAAAACGCATCGTAGTGTTGTACTTCACCGTAGACCACCGAATCTGCCCCTAACCAATGACCCAGCCGCTCGGGCGGAACCGCTTGAAGTTCCTGCCAATTATCGATTCCGTGGTCCTGCAGAACCGCATCGACCGCCGGCAACGGGATAATCTGAAATTCTCTCTCGGCCAGTTCTCCCGTCATGCTTTTGCGTAAACGATTCGCGTAGGTCCAGGCCCATTCATCGCGTTCGTGCCCATCGCGCCGACTAATCGGAATCTTGTCGACTACGTACTGACCGCTTCCCTGGTCGACGAAAGGAAGGACCGCAATCCTCATCGGTGGATCGGTCGAATAGTCCTGCGCGACCGTGTACTTTGCCTTGCCCGGGTCAACTTCGACCAGGTGATCGAACCAGGTCTTCTTTCCGTGAGTCTCGACATCTTGCTCGGTCAGATAGAACGGCCGTTTTTGGTAATTCGCCGCCGATCTCGTGGCACATCCCGAAACCAGGAGGGACAAAATAATCAACACGATTGCCATGATGCACGCCTCCGAGCACGAATAAGCGACAATTAGGCTTCGCTCTAAATCGACATAACGATGCGCTCCTGCAAGCTCTTTGCCATTTTTTCCGACTGACCGTGAATGTAGCGCAATTCTACATTAAGGGTAGCGTCTGCTCTTTGAATAATTCCCGGTCGATTGGAATCGGTGCCCGGAACCTTCTTGCCCGGGAAGAAAAAACCTCCGCCTGAGAAAGCTGCAATTATTACAGATATTTACGTCCCGATTCTTGCGCAGTTCCGCAATCGCCGTCGCCCACTTCTCAAGCCGAATCCAGCGCCATTTACCGCAATGTCCCAATTCAGATCGATGGCATGCGGTTTGTATAAACCAATCCTAGATTCGTTGACTCGATTTTCTTGTTCGCCAGCCATCGCGTCATGAAGTCGGCGCAAGTCTCTGAAATTCGAGACACAGTTGGCGACGGAGACTAAAGACGGCAAAGCTCCGCGAGCGACGAAATCGGAAAAGGCATCAGGGAATGAAGCAAATCAGGCTGGTCGATCTGGCGGCTCAAAACCGGGAAATTAGCGATGACGTCGAAGTCGCATTCAGCGAGATTCATCGCAACACGGCGTATGTTGGCGGTCCCCAGATCGCGGCTTTCGAAAGTCAGTTTGGCGATTACCTCGGCGTCCGGCATGTCGTCGGCGTCGGCAGTGGAACCGACGCTCTCCGATTATCGCTCCTCGCCATTGGCGTCGGTCGCGGCGACGAAGTGATCACTTCTCCCATGACCTCGGCGGCCACGGTCGAAGCGATCATTCAGGCGGGCGGGCGTCCGACCTTCATCGATATCGACCCGGTAACGTGTAACATCGACGTTGACGCGGTCCACCGTTACCTCAGCGCTGCCCGTTACAGAACGCTGAATGGTCCCAGGGCGATTTTACCGGTGCATCTTTACGGTTTGCCGGCTGCAATGGAGCCTTTGCTCGACGTTGCCAATCGATTCGGCCTTAAAGTCGTCGAAGATGCCTGCCAGGCCCACGGCTCGCGTGCCCGGGTCAGAGGTCATCAGTTACAGGCAGGAGCGATCGGCGACGTCGGATGCTTCAGCTTCTCGCCCGGAAAAAACCTCGGCGCATGGGGTGACGGCGGCGCAATCGCCACCAATGATCCCGAAATCGCTGCACGAATCGCGATGCTGCGTGATCACGGCCGTATCTCCCACTACGCCCACCAGGAATGCGGCTTCAATTCCCGGCTGGATACCCTCCAGGCGGCAGTCCTGAGTGCCAAGCTCACGCGACTCGACAACTGGAACGCGAGTCGTCGTGTGATTGCGCACACTTACGATGAATTACTTAAGGATACTGGCGTAACTTTGCCGCCAGCCTCGGCTAGTGACGGCTCGAATCATCATCGCTACGTAATTCGCCACGAACGGCGAGACGCCATCCGCAACGCGCTGCTCGTTCGCGGAATCGAATGCGGGATCCACTATCCGGTTCCCCTCCATCTACAACCCGCGCTGCGAAGTTACGGTTATCGCAGCGGTGATTTTCCATCCAGCGAAAGTGCTGCCGATACCGTTTTGTCGCTCCCGATGCATCCGCATCTCATCACATCGGATCTGGAGCTAATCGTCGACACCGTTCGCCAGGCATTAGTAAAGAAACCAATCTTGTTCGCCGGCGGGCACCACCTTGCTGCTGCTGCGTGGCCCCCCCCACACGCGGTCAACAGGGATTATGTCCGCCGGCGGGCTTCACGTCCGTAACGCCCCACCCTCGCTCCCCCCGAAATGGTGGCGGACGCGATCCTTCCCGGTCGTGTTCCGCCACCAGCCGCCCTCAAAAAATAACCGCGCCCAATCTCGGCTGAAGGGCTAATTTACTGAGTAAATTTTACCGGTCATTGTAGATTGTATATAGATGGGCAAAAATTGTCTAAGAAATCACTGGATTATTTTGAGGCATGTAGGTTGCGTTAAACAGTCCCGAGGAGACTGACAAGGTGGCTAGTGAAACCCGAGTTTTGGTCGCTGAAGACGACGTAGAGACCCACGAAGACTGGCGCGAGACGCTCTCGACTTGGGGTTATGCTGTAGACGTCGCTGAGGATGGTGTTCAGGCTCTCGAGCTGATCGCCGTCAAACATCCACATATTGTGCTTGCCGATCTGCGAATGCCGCGCAAGGACGGGCTCGAGTTACTGCGCGATATCCGCGAGATGGGTATTTATCTACCCACTATCATTATATCTGGCCAAGGCGAGGTTCCCGAGGCGGTCGAGGCGATAAAACTGGGCGCTGTCGACTATCTGCGCAAGCCCGTCGATCCCCCGCACCTGCGCCAGATGTTACGAAATTTGGCCGAAAACGTGGTGATGCGCGACGAGAATGAGTCCCTTCGCCGCCGCCTCGCCGAGGTCGGTGAACTCGGCCGCTGGTCGGGCGTTCGGCCTCGATGCGCAAGGTTCTCACCACCATTGAACGTATCGCCGACGCCTCCGCTTCGGTTGTAATCACCGGCGAGAGCGGCACCGGCAAGGAGCTGGCCGCGCGCACTATCCATCAACTTCGTCGCGCCGCTCGAACCCGTATATCGGTGTCAATTGCGCCGCGATCCCGAAACGTTGATGGAAAGTGAACTTTTTGGCCATGAGCGCGGCGCATTCACGGCGCGGATCGGCGTCGGGAGGGATGCTTCGAGGCCGCCAACGGTGGCACGCTGCTGCTCGATGAAATAACCGAGATGAAAATCGAGCTCCAGGCCAAACTGCTGCGCGTTCTGGAAGAGCAAAGTTGCGTCGCGTCGGCGGCAACACCGAGGTTGCGCTGGACGTTCGCGTTCTCGCGGCGAGTAATCGCGACATTTCACAGGCGGTCCGCGATGGCAAGCTCCGCGAAGACCTATATTATCGCCTCAACGTTCTCACGATTGAGTTACCACCATTACGCGAGCGTAAAGAAGATTTGGCTCTTCTGGTTCAAAATTTCGTTCAGCACTATGCCGCGCGAAATAACAAGGAGATCAACGGGGTCGACGAAGAAGCTCTTGCCGCCCTGCAGGCGCATCCGTGGCCTGGCAACGTGCGCCAATTGCGCAATGTGATCGAGCGCGCCGCAGTGATTTGCCAAGGGCGCGTGATTCATCGTTCGGATCTTGCACACGAGTTTCAGTCGATTGCGAACGTCGAAGGTGGATACGTAAAGGTAAGGATAGGTTCGACGCTGGAAGACATGGAAAGAGAGCTTATCGCTCGAACGATCGAGTTTAGCGACGGAAATAAGACGCATGCGGCCCAGATTTTAGGGGTAAGCACGAAAACCCTTTACAACAAACTCGAACGGTACCGGAAAGAGGGCGAGAATCATCGCCAGTGAGGATTCGGACGGTATCGGGTCCCGACCTCGGGTGAGTTCAGAACGAGATGAGACCGATATTAGGAAAGCGGAAGAATTTACCGTCATCGGGATCAAAACCCGCGGTATTTGTGGGATATTTATCGGGTCTCGATTTTGCGTCGGAATTGTGAGTGATAAAAGGGGATATCGGGTGAAACGATCAAAAATGCCTTCGACTTCGCCTGATCCAACGAGTATTCGACCATGACTTGTCGAGAGTGAGAGCGAACGAAGCTTTCTCGTATTCGGAATCGAGCGTTGCCTGTGCCCGGAGATAGTCGTAAATATCCGCGATTGGACGACTTGTCAGCCCAGCTGTCCTCAAACGATATGACGCGTAGTGAGGGCATGGAAGTAACTGACGTTGTCCGGGCGATTTCCTCGGCTGTGACCGCTCTGGCGGACACCTTGAATGCACTTGGCCTGCGGGTCGCTTTAGCGCGCAATGCTTCGGCTGCGCCGGGGGAAACGATACCGGCTACCACAACCGTTTGGTTCGTCTGACCGAATCCGCTGCCGGGCAGGTTAGAGGAATTCAGCAGTTACTCGCTACAATAGACGAAACGAGCGTGGTCGACCGACCCCGGCTGGTTAAACCAACCGACGGGTCGCGTTCCTAGAAGTTCCGCGACGAATCTATCTGAGCCCGCAGTTCCGGGCGAAAGCATCTTTTAATGATTCGAAAATCTAATCTTGAGTATTCTCCAATCCGCCGTGATTGAAATCGTCAATCCTGGAAAGGAATGCGGCGATGGGCGGTGACTCGCGGTCGATCCGGATCTGGGAAGGTGCGCCGGCGCCGCAAGGGGCAACCTGGGATGGCTTAGGCGTTAACTTCACCCTTTTTTCCGCGAATGCGACCAAGGTCGAGCTCTGTCTATTCGATAATACTGGGCAGCAGGAACTCAATCGGATAGAGCTGCCCGAATACACCGACGAGGTGTGGCACGGATACCTTCCGGACGTCGGGCCCGGAACGGTTTACGGTTATCGCGTCTATGGGCCGTACGAGCCTGAGGCGGGCCATCGCTTTAATCACAACAAGCTTCTGCTCGACCCCTACGCCAAATCCCACATCGGGGCTATCAATATCGGTCCCGAGCTCTTCGGCTACACCATCGGCGCGAAAGATGACGATCTCAGTTTTGACGAACGGGACAGCGCTCCATTGATGCAGAAGTGTGTCGTCACTGATGACGCCTTCACCTGGGCGCGTGATCGTCGTCCGTCGATACCCTGGGATCGTACGATTGTTTATGAGTTACACGTCAAAGGGTTCACCAAGCGTCATCCGGCGGTTCCTGAGACTCTCCGCGGGAGTTTTGCGGGTCTGACCAGCCACGAAGTAATTTCGTACATAAAAAATCTCGGCGTCACCGCCGTCGAGTTGCTGCCGATACATTTTTTTCTCAACGATAACTACTTGATCGACAAGGGGCTGACTAACTACTGGGGTTACAATACTGTCAGTTTCTTCGCGGTAGACCCGAGGTATCTGGCAACTGGTGCGATTACCGAGTTCAAGCAGATGGTTGGGCATTTTCACGACGCGGGTCTGGAAGTCATTTTGGACGTGGTCTACAACCACACCGCCGAGGGGAACGAGCGAGGTCCGACGTTATCCTTTCGCGGGATAGACAATGCGTCGTACTATCGGCTGCTTCCCGATAAGCCGCGCTTTTATATCAACGATACCGGCACCGGCAACACCATGAATCTCAGTCATCCGCGCGTGTTGCAGATGGTCACAGATAGCTTGCGCTACTGGGTATTGGACATGCACGTTGATGGGTTCCGTTTCGACCTCGGAACTATCCTCGGACGTGAAGACCACGGTTTCGATCACGGGGGCGGATTTCTCGATAGTTGTCTGCAGGATCCAGTTTTGAACAAAGTAAAGCTGATCGCCGAGCCTTGGGACCTGGGCCCAGGCGGTTACCAAGTCGGTTCTTTTCCACCGGGATGGGCGGAATGGAACGATCGCTATCGGGACGCTACCAGAAGCTTCTGGAAGGGTGATCAGGGAAAGGCCGCGGAGATCGCTTCTCGTCTGGCCGGTTCGTCTGACTTGTTCAATAAGCGAGGACGAAAGCCCTGGGCAAGCGTCAATATGATTACGGCCCACGACGGATTCACTCTAAATGACCTTGTCAGCTACAACGACAAACACAATGAAGCCAACGGCGAAAATAACGCCGATGGCAATTCGAACAATATCTCATGGAATTGCGGGGCCGAAGGACCGACTGATGATCCGCAGATCAAGAGGCTGAGGGAACAACAGAAGCGGAACTTCCTGGCGACACTTTTCTTTTCTCAGGGCACTCCGATGTTAGTAGCCGGCGACGAGTGCGGCCGCACGCAGAACGGGAACAATAATGCTTACTGCCAGGACAATGAAATAAGCTGGCTGGATTGGGAAGGAATCACCGAGGAAGGAAAATCACTGGCGGCCTTTACACGCAAGGTGATCCGCCTTCGCCATACGCTTCCAGTGCTTCGCCGAGGCCGATTTCTCACTGCGGAATTCAACGAGCAGTTGGAAGTCAAAGACGTCACCTGGATCAATGCGACCGGCGCCGAGATGAAGGACACGGACTGGGGCGACGGCAATATGCGATGCCTCGGGATGTTGATCGATGGAAGGGCTCAAACCAGCGGCATCAAGCGTCGTGCCTCCGACGTCACTCTCCTCATAGTCGTCAACGCGCACCACGACATTGTGAAATTCAACCTGCCGACTTTTGTCGGCGGTGATCAATGGTTGCTCTTAATCGACACGAACTATCCAGACCACGATGAGGGCAGCGCCTTGAAGACGGGCCTCAAGTACGAAATCCAGGGGCGATCGCTGGCACTCTTTGCCGCTTTGACCAGTGGCGAACCGGCGGAGATAGTAAGGCGGATCGCGCGCGATTTATCGCGCAATGCCAGCAACAATGGCGTCCCTAAACCTGCGCAAAAAACCCCGACTCCGCGGCCGCGGCCGAAGAGACCGCCGACCGTGAAAACTCTCGAGTAGCGATAGTATATTGCGAAGCGAGCGGCTTTGCCGACCCTCCATCGATGAAGTCGTTTTGCAATCGCAAAGGCGTGCGCCCAAATAGCAACACTCGAACTGAGTAAAAACGACCGATTCCACGATTCGAGACGATGGGGCGATTTTCCTACCTATCGTCGGTGACCTTAAAAACTAGGTCTCGATCGGGCTTTCCCGATCATGCGCCGATAGCTGCGTGAAAATTTTCCGAGTTGGTCGCTCACAGCGCAAGATGATTTCTTCAGGTGTGGCGTCAAAATTGCAGGTCGCATGACTATTCGCCTGGAGATTTGGTATTTGGTTGAAGCAGAGACTCCATTGCGCGATCTGGCAACTCGACTCGGTAGATAAATAATTTTCTGCATCCTTTTAGATGACCAAAGCTTTTGGGAGGTTGAACAATGAACGAATTTGTCAGCGATTTAAAAAAGATTAAACAGCGAGCCCGTGCCCATATGGAGCAGGGTGCCGTGACCGAGAACTACAAGGCGGATCTGCAGCAGGTCCTTAAGGTTTTGAATGAGGTGCTGGCGACGGAAATCGTCTGCACTCTGCGATACCGCCGTCACTACTACACCGTATCCGGGATCAACTCCGAGGGGGCGAAAGCCGAGTTTTTGCAGCACGCCAACGAAGAACAGCAGCATGCGGATTGGATAGCGACGCGTATCGTGCAACTCAACGGCGAACCAAATTTCAGCCCCGAGGGCCTCGGCACGCGCGCTCATTCTGAATACAATGACAGCGAAGACCTGGTCTCGATGCTGAAGGAGGACCTGTACGCTGAGCGTATCGCAATCGAATCGTATTCCGAGATTGTGCGCTGGCTGAGCGACAATGATCCGACGACGCGCAAACTAATCGAAGACATCCTGAAGGTTGAAGAGGAGCACGCCGAAGATCTCAAGAGTCTCCTCGAAAAAATGAGCTGATCGGTTTTGGCGGCCGGCCGACATTAAGATTCAACCGGCCGGCTGCCTTTGGTAATTTACTTCAGATCTTGTAAAACATTCACGCTTCGCTCGTCAGACGCCATCCGTTCCTAAGAAACGTCGAGCAATTTCGGCGTTTTTTCAAGTAAATTCGCCCGAGCCGCCTGCAAAGCATTGGCGCATACCTTGCTCTACCTATACGTACGGCATCGATGCTCTGAAAAGGAGATAATAAATTTATATGCAGTCCATTAAACGTATAGCGATTGTCGCGAATGCTCTCATCGTATGTGGATGTCTTTCCGGCTGCTTCTATAGCCATACAGTCGAAAAGGATCCGCCGTCCACCGTCGTGACCACAACCCCGGATAAGTCTACGACGACCACCACGACGCGAGGCCCCGACGGCACTGTTGAGCGTCAGTCGACGACCACCTATTCGAATCCATAAGACGATTGGTCGCCCCGTGGTCCAGTGCCTACCTGCCCACCCGGAAAGGCGAACCGCGGGGCGGCGTTAACCCTCGCCCGTAATAAACTGCTAATGATCATATGGATATAATCGTGCACCATTAACAGTTCCGACGACTTGCGAAAGACGAAAAGCAATTGCGCCGCTATCCGCTCTCAAGCTATCGCGTCCAGATCAACGGCGAGTTTGATTTAGCTGCCACTGCCGGCTGCGTTTCCTATCTGAAAGCACTCGGCATCGATTGCCTTTACACGTCACCCTATCTACAAGCGGCGGCGGGTAGCACTCACGGCTACGACACGGTTGACTACTCGACGGTCAACCGCGAGTGGGGAGGCAACGAAGGAGAGGCCCGGCTGGTCGAGCAACTTCGATTCCATGGCATGGGGCAAATCGTCGACATTGTACCCAATCACATGGCTTTCGGAGGACGCGCAAACCCTTGGTGGTGGGACGTTCTGGAGAATGGACCATCGAGCGCGTACGCTTCATTCTTCGATGTAGACTGGGATCCGCCCGAGCGAGCAGTTTCCAATAAAGTTCTGTTACACGTGCTGGGTGACCATTACGGTGCCGTGCTCGATCGCGGCGAACTGAAGCTCTCGAGATCCGGAACGGAAATCCTGGTCCAGTACGGCGATAACTACTTCCCGATAGCGCCCCGCTCGATCGCTTTGTTGCTGCGTCGCATCGATAAAGGTGATGACCTCGACAAGGTCGCGTTTCTTGCAGACGCACTCGCGGAGCTACCGGCTCCATCGTCACTGGAGTTCAACGCGGTACAGCGTCGTCATCGCGATCGAAAGATTTTACTTGCAATGTTAGCAGGGATGATCGCGCAAAATCCTGGGTTCGCTCAACAGATCGATATCACCTTGGCGCTTGTCAACGCCGACCATTCAGCATTGCACGATTTTCTGGAAAGCCAGAACTACAGGCTTGCCAACTGGCGAATCGCGTCGCGAGACCTTGGCTACAGGCGTTTTTTCGACATAAACACTCTTATCGGCCTGCGAATGGAGGATGATCGCGTATTTGCCGCGGCGCACTCGTTGATCCGGAGATGGATTACCGAGGGTGTCGTATGTGGTATTCGCGTTGACCATCCGGACGGCCTGCGGGACCCTACTGAGTATCTGGGGCGGCTTCGGGCTTGCTCGCCAGACGCCTGGATCGTTGCGGAGAAGATTCTCGGAACAGACGAGAACCTTCCCGATGCCTGGCCTATCGAAGGAACCACCGGCTACGACTTCCTAAACATCGCTGGCGGCCTTTTCATCGACGGCGCTGCTGAAACGCAGATGAGTGAGAGCTACCGGGAATTCACAGGAGAGAACGACGATTTTGAATCGGTTGCTATGACCGGCAAGCTGAGCGTCCTCCAGGAAAGTCTCGGTGGCGATCTCAATCGGCTAACGGCAATGTTCTACAATGTCTGTTCCGAGGACAGGCTATATCGTGACTATACGCGCCGCGACGCCGAGGAAGTGCTACGGACGACACTGATATGCATGAATGTATATCGGACTTATGTTCGCCAAAACGACAAGCCGGATGCCGAAAGTGCTGCACGAATCGCGAGCGCTATCGAAAAGGCGAAGGCAACTCGGCAAGACCTTGACTACCGGTTGTTCGATCTTCTGCAGTCGATACTGCTCATGCGGCGAAGCGAGCCGTACGCCATAGACCTTGCGCTACGCTTTCAACAGACCGGCGCTGCGGTCATGGCGAAAGGTGTTGAGGATACGGCCTTCTACCGTTTCAATCGATTCATCGCGCTCAACGAGGTTGGCGGAGACCCCGCACAATTTGGCCATACGATCGAATATTTCCATACATGGTGTGCAAGAAAGGCGACGCACTGGCCGCTCGGTATGCTTACTACTTCGACGCACGATACCAAGCGTGGTGAAGATGTCCGGGCGCGACTGAGTGTCCTCACGGAAATTCCCGATCGTTGGAAAGTCGCAGTCGGGCGCTGGTCTAGTCGCAATCAAACGCATCGGTCGGATGAGTTGCCCGATCCTAACATGGAATACCATCTGTATCAGACTCTGGTTGGAGCCTGGCCGCTCGATGAGCAGCGGCTGTTGGCCTATGCGACCAAGGCGGCGCGTGAGGCGAAGGCGTGGACCTCGTGGAGTCAACCGAATGAAAAATACGAGGCCGCATTAAAAGGATTTGTCGAGGGCATGATGCGCGACGCGGTGTTCCTCGAGGATTTGTCGCGCTTCGTTGCGGAGATCGCCGACGCTGGCCGTACTAACTCACTTGCGTTGACGCTACTCAAACTTACGGCTCCCGGCATACCGGATTTTTATCAGGCCACCGAACTGTGGAGTTTGAATCTGGTTGATCCGGACAATCGCCAACGGGTCGACTATGAAATCGGGCGCCGGCTCTTAGGGGATTTGCGTAGCGCTTCCACAGAGCAGATCATGGGCCGTTCCGTTGAGGGGTTGCCGAAACTCTGGTTGATTCGGCAAGGCTTAGCACTACGCAATTCGCATCCTGAATGGTTCGGGGCCGAGTCATCGTATACACCTGTCGAGTCTTCGGGTGAATATGCCGCGAACGTGATCGCGTTCGCGCGTGATGACTCGGTCGTATCGGTCGCCCCTCGTCTCATGTTCGAAAAGAGTTGGGGTGATACCACGCTGAAGCTACCGTCTGGCTATTGGCACAATTGCCTCACAGGTGAGCGATTACGCGGTGGAACCGTTCGCGTAAATCAATTGTTGCAAAGATTCCCAGTGGCGTTACTGACGAAAGAGGACGTGCGTCAATGAGTAAGCGTCGCGTCTGGGCGCCACGAGCCACTAAAGTCGATTTAGTCACCGTCGACGAGACGTTCCCCATGGAGCCGGATTCAGGAGGCTGGTGGAGGATTGAGCTCAAGCCCTCACTCCAGTCGGTAGACTACGCGTTCAGTCTTGACGGTGGAGAGCCGCGTCCCGATCCGCGCTCGCGCTTCCAGCCTAACGGTGTGCACGGATTCTCTCGTCCCGTCGATTTCGGAGTCTTCAAATGGACCGATGCGAACTGGCGACCTCCTCCATTGAGCGCGGCAATTA
Organism: uncultured Pseudomonadota bacterium; assembly: GCA_963804355.1. Lineage (GTDB taxonomy): Bacteria > Desulfobacterota > Binatia > Binatales > Binataceae > JASHZA01. Next base: position 75,311 of record CAWDQC010000029.1, read on the forward strand.
TATATGAGCTGCATATCGGTACCTTTAGCGACGAAGGGACATTCGACTCGGCGATCGCCAAGCTCGATTACCTGGTAGATCTAGGTGTGACCCACATAGAGCTGATGCCGATCGCTGAGTATTCGGGAGATCGCAACTGGGGTTACGACGGCGTCGATCTCTTTGCTCCGCATCATGCCTACGGTGGACCGGCGGGACTGATGCGCCTCGTTGACGCGTGTCATTCTCGCGGCTTGGCCGTGATTATCGATGTCGTCTACAACCATTTTGGTCCCGACGGGGCTTACTTTGCGGAGTTTGGACCGTATCTCACCGATCGTTATCGCACTCCCTGGGGTGCGGCGATTAATCTTGACGATGCGAGAAGCGACGAGGTGCGACGCTTCCTGTGCGATAGCGCGCTTGCGTGGCTGCGCGATTACCATTGCGACGGCTTACGTATTGATGCGGTGCACGCCATCTTCGACGCATCGGCGATTCATTTCCTTGAGCAGTTAGCATCTGAGGTGCGCTTGCTCGAAGCCTCAGTTGGTAAGCCAATAGCATTGATCGCCGAGAGCGATCTCAATCAACCCGCGATCGTAACTCCCGTCGAAGCAGGAGGATACGGTATTAATGCGCAATGGAATGACGATTTCCATCACGCAATACATTCGCTGATTAGCGACGAACGGTCCGGCTACTACATGGATTTCGGCACTCTCGCACATCTCGCGCGGGCCTTCACCGACATCTTCGTGTTCACGGGACAGTTCTCGGAATTTCGCCATAGAAAACACGGACGGCCGGTGAAGGCGCTGTCTGCCGATCGCTTCGTAGGCTTTCTGCAGAATCATGATCAGGTCGGCAACCGCGCGTGTGGCGAACGCCTGGGCCACATCGTAGATTTGGACTTACTACAGATGGCGGCGGCGATGCTGCTCACCGGACCATTCACGCCTATGCTGTTTCAAGGCGAGGAGTGGAATGCGTCCAGCCCCTTCCTCTATTTCACCAGCTATCGCGATGAAGCTCTGGCGGAAGCGGTGCGCAAAGGCCGCCGCGCGGAATTCGAGCACTTCCATCAGGTGACCGAGGTCCCGGATCCGCAAGCTCTCGACACTTTCGCGAGATCGAAACTTCGCTGGGACGAGCGCGAGCAGGGAGACCATGGCCGTCTCTTGAGTTGGTACAAGTGCCTTATTAAACTCCGGCGCGAGTTGAAAGACCTCGTCGATCCTCGTCGCGAGAGCATTTCGGTCGCGTACGATGAATCGGCCCGATGGCTCCTGGAACGGCGAGGCCACACATTTATCGCTTTCAACTTTGCCCCTGAGCGGCGCACGGTGCCGATTCCGAACTGTACCTCAGATGTCGCCGAGATCGTTCTCGCATCTAAATCCGATGTGCATGTTGGAATTGATGCAATCGATTTGCCGCCTCATACTGTCGCGATCCTTGCGCCAAAAGATCGTTGAGGCCGCGCGCGCAGCCGTCTCCTGTTACCATACCACGTTGCTCTGACCCAGCTGTCAAAGAACAGCCCGGCCCGCTACCAGTGCTACCAGGAACAGGACAATGAATATGACGAAAAGTACGCGCGCGATTTCCGCGGCCGTCCCCGCGACGCCAAAGAAACCCAGTGCTCCGGCGACCAACGAAATTACTAAAAATACTAACGTCCAATACAGCATGATCTCCTCCGAATCTCCAATTATTCAGAACGTCGACGGATAAGTAATTCAGCAAGCGATGTGCCATCGCACCGCATCAAAGCAAGGTCGCAGATCGCCGTTGAAATTGTGACGCTTGATTATCCTCGAGAACCCGATCGCATGTAGTTTTTACCGATGACCGGGTATCGCCGGGTCTTTTTGCCACGGGGTCTATAAAAAGCGAATCGAATCTACTAGTCACATCCGGCACAGTACATGCGTATCGCAGTGCTCAATGAGTATTTGGCGCACAAGTCAATGCGGGATGACCCGATCGCTCAGGGAGGATTCGATTTATGAATAGAAAGCACGGTATAGCGGGCGCGACTGCGTCGCTAGTGCTGCTCTTCGGACTGGCGGGCTGTCAGCAAGGCCAGGCCGTGATGCAGCATAAGCTGGTCGTCACCGGGAATCAGCATTCGGTGCCTCTGTATTCCGACGAGCAGACTTTTACGAAAGTGTCTCGGATGAAGCAGCAGGGTGGCGTCGAGGGTATGGCAGGCGATGTCACCAAAGGCCTGGAGGCCAAGGCGATCGACGATCAGACACCAGTGAACGTGGTCTCGAGTGACGACAACGGTTCAGTGGTGGAGATCGCCAACGGCCCTATGAAAGGACAAACCGGTTTCGTCGCCACGCAAAATCTTGATTGAGTCAGCGACGCTGGCCGCTAACGTAAACGGTAAACATACAGAAAAAAAAGGAGAGATAGGTGCGCTATTTAATTGCATGGCTTCTGGGAGTTCCGATTTCGATACTCGCAATCTGGTTCGTACTTAGCCACATACTTTAGGTCCGGATTTCGTGGCGAGAAGACGAGGTGAAAGAATGCCTATACTACTAATCATATTGGTTCTGTTGCTGGTCGGTGCATTACCGACCTGGCCCTATAGCACTGGATGGGGTTACTATCCGGCCGGCGGACTCGGTACGATCCTGGTTATCGTGTTGATCCTGGTCTTGCTTGGTCGAGTCTAGATCATAGCACGCGATTCGCGCCGCTGGCGCAGAGCGCAACTTGGTAGGGCGGCCTTTCTCGGAAGGTCGCCCTTTCTTTTTCCTTGGGACAACTAGGAGGAGGTTGCAGCTAGCTACAATGGTGCACCGCGCTTGATGAACGAGAAGGCTCAAGCGGGAGAGGTCTTAGAGGTGCGCTGTACCAATTGAATGGAAAAGAGCGACGCGATTCGCTTGCGCAAATCGCGTCGCTGGTGGAGAGGGGTGCCGCGTTAGGATGCGCGGCGACTGTCGTGGGAATCGGGGTTATTAGTCCGCGGAAGAAGTAGCGCCCAAGACTGCGAGGCGGTTGTCTACGCTCGCCACGCCCTTGGTCGCTTCGGTAATTTTTTCAGCTCGCGCAGCAGCGCGGTGTGAGTCAACGTTACCCGTTAACGTAACTACTCCAGCGGAGGTCGAGACGTGGATGTCGCCCTTCTTCGTTACCACGTCATGATGCAAAGCGAGTTTCACGCGAGCCGTAGTGTCAGTGTCCTTGACTGCTGTTGCTGTACCATGACCGGCGTTCTTCGCCGCATGCCACGTATCCGATCCGGCGCCTTCCATATCCTGTCCGGCTTGATGCATGGACTGTCCTGCTGTCGTCGAACTCGAATCCTGGGCGAAGGTCGGAACCGCTACTGCGAGCCCAAGAATCGCCACCGGTACAATCGCCTTCCACGTTTTCATAGTCTGCCTCCTGATCATTTGAGTGTAAAACAGCAAGCGGCGTACCATTCGGAATCGGCGCGAAACTTGGGAGAATTAGATTCAAACCGTGGAAAAGGAAAGAAAAATTTACACGAGTGCCATATTTACTCGCATTCGAGATTTTCCATCCTGCGCTCTGAGTGCTTCGCGATATGGTTTACAACGCTCGAATGAGAAATGCGTAGGCCGCTTTTGTACAAACGCGATCTAACTTTCTCCTCACCCACGCGCTTTCACCAAATCTTTTGAACCTGACTCGCTGTGGCATATTTGTTGCGCTTCCTTCCAGCAACAGTAGGAGGTGTGAAGATGAGTGATCGAATCGACGATGCTACCGACGCGATAAAGAAGGCCGCGTCCGCCGGAGGACAAGCCTTGGGAGATGGGTACGACAACGTACGTGAGTACGGCGAAAAAACCATGGACTACGCCGAACAATTAGGAGGCGGTCTCGCTGAGTTTGTCAGACGCGAGCCTCTGATGGCGGTGGGCGCCGCGCTTCTCGTTGGCTACCTGGCTGCACAATTTCTGCGTCGAGTTCCAGCTTAAGTATCATGGCACACAACGGTGCGCGTATGCCGGATTCCGATTCGCCAACCGATCTGCGCCAGGCGTTGGTCGAGGCGATCGACCGGCATCCGCTTTCCGCAATTGGCGTGGGTGCGGGAGCCGGCTTCCTTTTCGGGGGCGGCCTCCGCAGCCGCCTGGGCTTAACGGCTGTACTATTCGCGGGTCGGATGATGGCGCGCGAACTAATGTTCAGCGCGATGACAAAATCAATGAGTAGCTATGGCAGACGCGATAGTAAAGCTTCAGGAACAGCTCGAAGAGGCAGAACGGGACCTTCACGAGAGTCTGTCCGCGATGAACCAAAAGGTCGAAGCGGTAAGCATTCTGGTTCCCGCTGAAAAAGTGATCCAGGATCATCCGATAGCTACTGCCGGTCTCGCCATGGCAGCCGGTTTTGCCTTGGGCAGTGAAGTAAGTAAGCCATCTCTGATCGCCGCGCTCGCGCTTGGAGTGCTCCTTGGTTTCGAGTTGAAGTGAGAATATAGGCGTGGCAACCAGAGCAATGATGACTCGCGACGATAATATCGCGTCTGCGGATTGGCCGAGTCTGCTGAGTCGGATCTTCCATGACCTGGCGCGTATCGTTCAGACCGAGCTCAGGCTTTTTCAGGCCGGGCTCGAGCCGATTCTCTCCAACATGGTCGATCGGTTTCTCGCCAGCATGGCAGCGCTCATGGCGTTCGCGGCGGGCGGGATTTGCTTGCTGGCCGCGCTCGTCATGTTCTTGAGCCGATGGCTCGGATGGCCCGGCTCGTTTGCTGCCGCCGGCGTCATCTGTGTCATCGCGGGCGTCGCTAGCTTGCAAATGGCCAAACGTGGAGCACCTCAAATGGCGCCGCGCGATCATTCTTTTGAGGATGTGATGAAGTCTGCCTCGCCCGGACCGGAATAATCGCATCTACATATTTTTGACTTATAGTCAGCGACTGGGGGTACCACTCGGACGGTTCGTCAAGTCAGGCGTTCGACCGATGTACCGCGGGGCCCTCGAGCAGCGCCAGGTTGTGGGCCGAGTTGACCAGCGAAACGTGAGTGAAAGCCTGCGGAAAGTTGCCGAGCATCCGCTTAGATATAGGGTCGTATTCCTCAGATATCAGACCGACGTCGTTGCATACGGCGACAAGTTGTTCAAAAAGCTGGCGCGCCTCCCCATGACGCCCGGCCAGCACGAGATTGTCGACTAGCCAGAACGAGCAAGGCAGGAAAACTCCCTCGCCTGCCGGAAGTCCGTCAACGTTAGACTCCGTTCGATAACGCATCACGAATCCGTTCGAGGTGAGTTCGCGTTGGATCGCGTCGATAGTCCCTATCATGCGCGGATCGGTCGCCGGCAAAAAACCAACGAGCGGTATCATGAGCGTCGCCGCATCGAGCGTATCGGCGCCATAGTACTGGACGAAGGAGTTGCGCTGCGAGTTGAAGCTCTTGCTGCAAACGTCCCGATGGATTTCATCGCGTAGTTTGCGCCAGCGGTCGAGAGGCCCAAGTGCGGGATTCTGTTCGACCGCTTTGACCGCTCGATCAAGCGCGACCCAGGCCATCACCTTCGAATGAGTGAAATGGCGTCGCTGACCGCGTACTTCCCATATTCCTTCGTCGGGCTTGTTCCAGACTTTCTCCAGATGCTCCATCAGCCCTCTTCTAAGGTTCCACGATTCGGGCGATCCCACGTTGCTGCGACTGGCGAGATGACCCACATCCATAACCTCGCCATAAACGTCCAGCTGAAACTGTTCGTGCGCGGCGTTCCCGACACGCACTGGTTGGCTGTTCTCGTAGCCGGAGAGCCAATTGAGTTCCAACTCGGTTAGTCTGCGCTCGCCGCCGATGCCGTACATAATCTGAAGGTCGTTGGCGCTCCCGGCAACTGCGCGCAATAGCCATTCGTGCCAGGCAAGTGCCTCTTCGGTATAGCCCGAGGTTAGTAATGAATAGAGCGTGAAGGTTGCATCCCTAAGCCAGCAGAATCGATAGTCCCAGTTGCGTCCCCCGCCGATCCATTCCGGTAACGAGGTCGTCGGCGCCGCAACGACGCCACCCGTCGGCCCAAAGGTGAGCGCTTTAAGTGTGATAAGGGATCGCAGCGCGAGGTCATGCCATCGTCCCGCTTCGACGTATCGCGACGACCACTCCTTCCACCACTCCTCGGTCTCCTTCAGCGCTTGCATCGGATGCTTCAGCCGCGGTTCATCCTCATGAGACGCGTACCACGTCAGGGTGAACGGTAACGAATGTCCCTCCGTGACCGTGAACTCGCTCACCGTCGACAGGTTCTCGCCGCGCATCGCGACCGGACTCCTGAGCATGAGTCCATCAGGTCCGGCGATCGCGCGAACTCCGTGATCGTTTTTCGTTACCCATGGCACGATATGCCCGTAGTCGAAGCGAAAGAGCGCCTCCATTCGCATCGGCACGCTCCCGCGAAGCCCCCTGACGATACGGACAACGTCGACTTGCTGATGCCGTTCCGCAATCGGCATGAAGTCGACGATCTCGACTGCTCCGCCATCAGTCTCGAATTCGGTCGCGAGAACCAGCGTCGGTCCGCAATACTGGCGGCGGACCGCACGAACTTCGACGCTGGGCGCGATCAGCCAATGTCCGTTGTCAGGCTGGCCCAGCAATCCCGCAAAGCAGGCGCCGGAGTCGAATCGGGGCATGCATAACCAGTCGATCGAGCCGTTATTTCCGACCAACGCCGCGGTGTGTGTATTCCCAATCAGGGCGTAATCTTCGATTCTCAGACTCATTGTGCTTTCCCGTCAGTCGTGTGCCATCCCGACTCAGGCCGGGGGCGTGACAGTGATTCTTTGTTTCGCCCCCAAAGTCGGCTCCATCAGACCCTCGAAGCGTGACATAGGTTCAGGAAACTTCGAAATGCATCGTTGAGTTTTGTTGCGGCGATGCAACCGTTTGTCTCATTTGTATCGGGCCGGTTCTCTAAAAGTTAAGTTCTCCCAAATTAGACGAAGATTGATGGCGGCACGCAACCTGCTCAGGCTTTTTGTCAGCGAAGACGCAATGAACGACCCTTTGAGCTGCTTCGCCATATCCTGAGGAGGGGTGGAAATGGCGCTTTTTAACGACGAGACTCAGAAAACTCTGGAACAGCGTATGTCAGGTCGGCCGCAACCTGCCCCTGTGCAGAACGGTCCTGCCCAGCCTGCGCCCGTACAAAACACACCGGTACAAAACGTCTCAGGACAGCAGCAGCCAGCCGAACGGATACTCCCGCCCCCGAGCCAGGCCGCGCTGACTCCCGCCGGCAATCGCGCATACCTCGACCAGGGTTGCGAAGTTAACGGGAAACTCACCTTCGAGGGTCCGATTCGTATCGACGGCATGATCGAGGGCGAAATTAACGGTCACGACAGCATTACGATCGGCAAGACTGCCGTAATTACCGCTAAAATCAAGGCGGTTTCGATTGTCGTGGCTGGAACCGTGAACGGCGACCTTAACGCCAGTCAGCGTATTGAGCTCCAGCCTTCCGCGAAAGTGTCGGGAAGTCTGACCGCTCCCAAGCTGGTGATACTCGAAGGCGCGGCATTCGAGGGCAGCTGCACCATGCAGCCCAAGGCCGTCCGCGAAGAACGCAAGATCGTCACCGCTCCTCGAAAAGATGAGCGCCCCATGTCGGAGCTCAACGGCCAGGACCGCGCTGGCCAGTTCTAAGCCTTTACCGATGGCGCGCCGGTTCGTGGGAGCCGGCGCGCTCTCGAACTCTCCTGACCCCAACGCGCGTCAGTTACAGTTGGGCCCGCATTGGGTGCGGCAGTGCAGAATGTCGAAGGACTGACTCGCCGTCATTGCCCGATATTTCGTCCAGAACGAATCGTCAATCATCTTCAGTTCCGTCGGCTCGTGTGCGTGACGCCAACGGTCGTAAGCATCGGGGCCGCCGTTGTAAGCTGCGTACGTAGACCTCGCGACCTCGGGATCCGGTAGGGAGGCGCCCTTGTCGCGACTGCGGGTTCGCGCACCGCGCATCAGCCGCATCAGGATCTCCGATCCCGCGCCGGTATTGTAAACGATGTCCCACTCGAGGCGAGGCACGCTGTAGAAGCCGCGCCATACGTGCTTGTTGACCTGCATTATGCCGACGTCACCGGTGGCGGATTCGACAAACCGTACATGGCCGTTGACGCGGATATACTGACGCCAGCAGCTCTCCTGCCACGCCGTAGTCTTCACGATTAAGAGATAATTATGGCGGTATTGTTGTTCGAGACCGCCTTCGTCGCCTTCACGTTGGGCCGTTAGCGTCAGCAAGCCCTGAACCGAGTGTACGTATGCCGTCACATTGTTTTCGTCGACTACAACTCGTTTCAGGGCCGCTCCGAAGGCGAAAATCTGGTCTGCCAGCGAATGATCGCTCGCCTCGGCTTCTGCCGGAGCCAACAACTCAAACGGTATTTGCAGCATCGAGGTAGAACGGGGCGAACTCGCCGGCGGTGGTGATCCCGATGACGACGGGGACTGTCCGGCAGGCGTTGCCGACGGCGTAGCGATCGGAGTCAGCGCCGGTGAAGGTGCTCGATTCTGAGGTGGACTCGCCGCCGTCGACGCACTGGGAGCCGCCGACGCGCCGGCAGCTGGCGATGCCCGGGTGTCGGCGAAGCCCCGGAGGTGGGCGAAGCCCCGGGTGTCGGCGAAGCCATCGTCGCCGAGGTCGGGGATGGGCTTGCGGACGGTGGCCCTTCGTCCGCGGGGGGCGGTTCCAGCGGCCCCAGGGATTCGAGCGGCTGGGTCACACCGAACATCTGGCGCAATGCCGGGTCGGTATCGTAGCTGAATGCCAGCGGATCGCTGGTGTATTGCGGCGCCATCATATGGGCCAGGCGGCGCAAATCGTCCGTCGATACGCGCATCCCAAGCGCTGGTGCGGCCTGATCGAACGCGAATAGAGCGTCGCCCGCGGTGACGAACGAGAGGAACTCGATCGCGCGGTCGCCGAGCATCCCGCGTTGTGCGGCGGATCGGATAATCGTGTGTAGCCGGCTCCAAACATCAAGGAAAATCAGGCGCACCGGGTCGGGTCCAGTACTCGCCTGCGGACGCGATAGCGCGTCGACCAGCCGATAGCGGCTGTCGAGCAGGAGGTCGAAAAGCTGCGCGCGGACCTGCGCGTCGGTGGTCGCGTCGCCCAGTTGCTTGATCGCGAAGACGACGAAAGCGTCCCAATTGTCGAGCACATTCTGCCATGCCGCGATTTCCGCCGCGGTTAGAGGAGCGCTGGTCGGCGACGCGGACGCGGCCGGCGACGCCACCTCGGGCACGGTCATTTCCAGCGCGACCTTGAGGCCATTGTCGCCCGGCACCACCGCCGACATCGGTTTGAGCGTCGACAGCGCCGTCGCCACTCGCTGGGCGACGTCGGGAGTTGAGCCGGCGCGCACGAGACCCTCGAGGTCCTGCAAGGGCGCATTGAGATCGTAAGTGAAGGTCCTGATCTTCGGGATGAAGTTGTCCTTGATGAGGTCGAAGCCGTGACCGACGAGGAGACTCTTCTCGTGCTGCGGATTGTAGAGATTGATGTTCGTGACGTGAAATTTGATCGTCAACTGCGAGATGTAGGGCGGCGTGTCGACCTCGATCACGCCCGACCATGTGATCGGGGTGACGCACTTGCCGCCTACCGCCAGTCCGAGACTCAATTCGGCCCTGGTGTCGAGACTCAAAGCGCCGTTCTTAGGCGCGAATTGCGGATCGTAGGCGTAAAGATGCTGACACTTGTCCGATCCCGTCCACAGCACCGCCCGGCCGTCGGGCCCGTTGTAAACCTGACGCTTTAGCGCCGCTGCGAGCGTTATGTAGTCGATTTCGAGCGGGACCTTCACCTGCGTTGCCGACGCGGGGACCGGCGCGAGAACGAGTAAAAGGCCGCCCAACAACGTCAGCAAGGGGAGGAATCGGCGGCAAGAACGATATTTCAACGAGGGTGATACCTGTAGACGCGCAAACCGATGGAATTCTCAGGCGAATCCGGCATTACGAGCTCGATTATAGCAAAACGACGACCCTTCCGCCGGAACAATATGGAACGGGGCGAAGTACCTGACGCCGCTGATGCACGGATGAAACAAAGGCTTCAGAATCGCACGCTAAACTCTGTGAATATGGTGAAGTGCTAGTTTAAGGAACTAAAAGATAGCATAGGACGCTTGGTATTCGTTTTGCTCAGTCTTACCCAAATTTGAAGGGGGTAAGTGATGAAAAGACGTTTAGCTATACTGACTGTGTTCGTTTTTATGTCGTCCATCGCATTCACGCTGAAACCGCATGCTGCAATGGCTGACCAACTCGACGCGATTGTTGCCGCGCGCCACAGCCCTATCCAGGGCTTGCCCGCTTGCGACGGTATCGCCGACGGCTCGCTGCGCAATGGACTACTCCTGGTAAAATCGGAAGTATGCACCGACTTTGCGCAACTCATGAGCGGCTCGCAGTCGGGTAACAATATCGGTAACGATCTCGGGGCACTCCTGAGCGACCTTCAGGCTGACTTCAAGGTACCACCCTTCTGTGCCGCCTCGCTGATGCTCGTCTTCGCGCAGCAAATCGTTAACGGCAAAATCAGTGTCGGATCCTGTCCGGCGCCTTAACCAGCGTCACATCACGTATTCGCGTGGCGAGGCCGGCGGTTATTGCTGCCGGTCTCGCCTATGCCTTTCGTCTGCCATGGGTCGGCCGCGGCAGCGGTCAGCGATTCAGTACCGTGTCGAGCCAGTCGAAGGCGCGCTGGTTGAAAACCGAACGGGCGCCGGCTTCGCAATGGGCGTCGGCGCCTTCCTCCGCGGTGAAGCCGATAAAGCTCTTTGCGCAGGTCAACTTGTCGTAGAGGTCGCGCGCGGTCACGCCGATCTCGTCGTTTTCCGCCGTGCAGACCAGGGTCGGGCAGCGAATCTGTTGCGCTAATCCTTCCAAATTGTATTTCGCCGACTCCTTTATGTAGTCCAGTGGACTAGCCACTCCGTGCAACCACATCGCGCGACGCAGGCCCCATCCCTCCGTCGGATGGCGCAAGCGGCGCTGCATGATGAACTTCAACAGCGCCAGTACCACCGTATTACCCTCGGGGAGACTGCGAGCGACCCAGGGCGGCATCCGGCTTTTGATTTCGTCGATCAGGGAGAACTCGCCGGGATCTGCAATACACGCGGCCAGGCGCGATTCTCCGCTAGCGGCGCGCGGCGCCAGGTAGCCGCCGAAACTGATACCGAGCAGCGCGATTTTGCTCTTGTCGACTTCGCGCCGCGTGATCGCGTAATCCACCACCCGTCGCACGACGACCTCCCAGTCCGGACGAAAACCAAGTTTATTCTCGATGATCGCCGCGCCCTGCCCCGGTCCGTCAAAGGCGATGCAGGTGTAGCCGCGAGCGACCGCCGCCGCACCACCGAAGAAATAGGCCTCCTCGGCGGTGCTGTCGTATCCTCCGGTGATAATCAGCGTCGGCCGCGCGACGGTTTCGCCCTCCGCGCGGAAGATGTATCCATGCAGGGGCGCGTCGTCATACGGGATCGCGATTCGCTCGGCGGCCGGCGATAACAATCGCGCGGCGGCTTCGAACGCGGCGGCATGACGCCGATACGCGTCGACCAGGCGGGTGTCGACCGGCGCCTCCATCATCAGTGTGTAGGCGGCTCGAAAGTAGTTCGATGCGCGCAAATAGGCTCCCAGAGCGCTTATGCGGCGTCCTTGGCGATTACTGTCGTCGGCCGCGGCGAGCACTCTTTGCGCTTGCTGATACCATGCGTTGAACCAGCTTTGCCGGTCGATCTCGCGAATTCCGCGAGCTACCGCGAGGCATTCGGCGAGTTCCGCGCCGCCGCTGCCGCTGTGTCCGGCCGTGCGCAACCATTGGGCCTGAAATAGGGAATCGTTGAAGACCTGGGGCATTTTAAGTCGCCGGAAAGTAGATGCTACTGGCGCGTTAAGCCGACGGCAAATCTTTGGCGCGCCAATGGCGACCGATTTGGCGCCAGTCTATGATTAAAAAAAGTTACCCGTTCGCGATCAGGCTGGAAAATAGCGGCCCGCGCGGATCAGTGGAGGGGGGCAGGTGAAGGAAAGAAACGTTGGCGCGGCGCAGTTGAGACGACAGGGTCCAGTGCAGGAACCTCAAACCGTCATCAAGGTCGGCTCCGATTTCTATCTGCGGGCGTCAACCCTGACCTCGCGCCGCGCGACCCGCGTGCTGGTGAATGGCGCGAGTTTCGCCGTGGTCGAGGCGGGCGGCGATATTCTGGAGACGCCCGACGAACCTTTGGGCTTCTTCCATCGCGATACGCGCTACCTGAGCCGCTTCGAACTGAAGATCGCCGGCGAACCGCCCTACTATCTGAATTCCTACCCGAGCAGCGACAATGCACAGCTTCGTATCAATCTGAGCAATCCCGATCTCGGGGTCCGCGGTGAAACCACCGAGTTGACGAGAAATTCGATCCAGATCGAGCGCAACTGGGTGATTGCGGGAGCGGGTCTGTATCACAAGGTTATCGTGCGCAACTACTCGAGACTCCGCGTCGAGATACCGATGGATTTTTTGTTCGGTGTCGACTTTGCGGATCTTTTCGACGTGCGCGGCTTCAAACGCGAACGTTTCGGCAAACATAACGCACCCGAGGTGAAAGCCGACGCGGTAACTTACTCCTACGACGGATTGGACGGCGTGCGACGTTTCACCACGTTCACCTTCCTACCCCGTCCCGTCGCACTATCGGAGCGAACGTGCGTCATTCGTCTTCACGCTCGACCCGGACGAGGAAAAAGAGCTTGAAGTCCGTATCCTCGCGGGATCCGATAAGAGTCAATCCACTGAGAGTCCGCGCGCGCGCTTTGACGATGCTCTGGTGGAGCGACGTGCGGAAATCGGCGGCTACGACGGCGGATGGTGCACGATAACCGCGAGCAACGAATTGCTCGAGACCCTCCTGCGCCGCTCTGCCGCCGATCTGACTTCGATGATCCGGTTGTCGCCCGCCGGCACCTTCATCATGGCCGGGATACCGTGGTTCGCCACGCTGTTCGGCCGCGACAGTATCCTGACCGCGATGTTCGCGCTGCCGTTCAATCCCGCGCTGGCCGTCGGCACTCTGAAGACGCTGGCGGGGATTCAGGGATCCGAGGTGAATCAGCGGCGTGACGAACAGCCGGGCAAGATCGTCCACGAGATGCGCGCGGGCGAACTCGCCGCCACCGGGGAGGTGCCGTTCGGACGTTACTACGGAAGCGTGGATTCTACCCCGCTATTCCTGTGGCTGCTCGGACGTTACGTCGAAACCACCGGCGACCTCGGTCTTCCCGATGAGCTGTGGCCCAACGTCGAGCGGGCGCTGGAATGGATCGACCGTTGGGGAGATATCGACGGCGACCTTTATCTCGAATATATGCGCGAGTCCCCGCGCGGCCTGGCGAATCAGGGATGGAAAGATTCCTTCGACGCTATTTCCAACGCCGACGGCACGCTGGCGCAACCGCCGATCGCGCTGTGCGAGGTTCAGGGTTACGTTTACGCCGCGCACTCGTCGCTCGCCGAGGTCGCGCACCGATTGGGCCGGCGCGAGTTGGCGGACCGATTGAGGGACCGCGCGGCCGCGCTCAAGACCAAGTTCTCGCGCGACTTCTGGCTCGATCGCGAGCGCACGGTGGCTCTGGGATTGGACGCCGACAAGAAACCGTGCCGCGTGATGGCCTCGAATGCGGCGCATTGCCTCGCCGCCGGGCTACTCGATCGCCAGCAGGGTGAAGCGCTGGAGGAACGCCTCCTCAGCGACGAGATGTTCTCGGGATGGGGTGTCAGAACCCTCAGCGCCAACGAAAAACGCTACAACCCGATGAGCTACCACAACGGTTCGGTGTGGCCGCACGACAATGCGATCGCGGCGATGGGCCTCGGCTCGATCAAGGGACGCCGCGGCGTGGTCAGGATTCTGGAAGGACTGCTACAGGCGGCGACGCATCTCGGAACCGGTAGCCTTCCGGAGTTGTTTTGCGGATTTCCGCGCGATCAGCGCCTCGGTCCCGTACCTTATCCGATAGCCTGTCATCCGCAGGCATGGTCGGCCGCGAGTATCTTTCCGATCGTGCAGGCAATGCTGGGAATTCAGATTCGCGGCTTCGATCGAAAGATCGTGCTGGACGCGCCGGTGATGCCCGAATGGCTCGACTGGCTGAGGATCGACAATCTCAAAGTTGGCGATGGCGCCGTGTGGCTGATGGTGAGTCGTTCGGCGTCAGGCGCGTCGATCGACTTGATCGACCGCCGCGGCGACGTCTCCGTCGAAGTTCTGAAATAACCGCGAAAATCCCACTGCCCGCCGGTCGTTATCTAAGAACCGGACGGGGATGCTGACGCGCTGGGCGGCGGAATCGGGCTCGGGAGCGCGACCGCCGCGGACGGCATCGAAACGGCCGGGATCGGGCTTGCGGCGAGCGGAGCGGATGGCGCCGGGCTCGGTGCGATGGGACTCGGTACGATCTGACTCGGTGTCGAAGCCGCCGGCAGGACTTCGATCGCCGTCGGCGTCGAACTCGAAGTTGAAATTGGCGTCGGCGTGACAACTTGGGCTTGCGGTCGGCGTCGCCGATGGCGTCGGGGTCGGCGACGATAGTGGTGTTGCCGCTGTCGATGCTGGATTAACCGGCGTAACCGACGGAATTACCGCCGTCGGCGTCGCGGAGTTGGTCGGCGTTGCGCTCCCGCTCGGCACAGCGGTTCCACCCGGCGCCACGACTTCGGCGTTTGCCGGCGTCGCATTCGAACTCACGGTTGGAGTCGCAGTTGGTGTGACGGCGGGCGACGGCGTTTTCGCCGGTGTGGAACTTTGCGCCGCAGCCGGAGTCGGCCTCCGCTTCGGATGCGGAGAATGAACCGGTTTCGGCGATGGATGCGCCGCCGCCAGCGGAGTCACACCCGGCGAAGCGCTCGCAGTCGGCGAAACACCCGGAGTCGACGAAGCGGTTGAACTCGCGGAAGCTGTCGCGCTCGCGGAGGGAGTCGCGCTGCCGGAAGCACTTGAGGTCGGGGTGGCGCTCGGTGTCGGCGTTGGACTCGGGGTAGGGGTCGGCGTCGGCCGTATCCACGTCAACGGCAGATGCGCCCATACCAGGGCGGCGGTCTGTCCTTCGCGAGCCTCGGTCATCGCGCCCGTGTCGGTGAATTTCGAGGTCGAGGGATCGAACAGTTCGGCGCTCGCGATCGGGCGATAGTTCTGATCCCAGCCGCCCGCGATAAGCACCCGGCCGTCGGGCAATAGTGTCGCGGTATGTCCGTAGCGGCTCACGTTCATCTTGAGCAGCCCGTCGAAGCGATCTTTTTTGGGATCGTACAGCTCGGCGGACGCGTTGGCATTACCACCCGCGAGCAGGACGCGGCCGTCCTTGAGCAGCGTCGCGGTATGACCCGCGCGCGGCTCCTTCATCTTTGCCCCCGCGTGGAATAGCCCGCTATGGGGATCGTAGATTTCGGTGCTGTCCATCGCGCTGCTTCGGGAATATTGACTACCGCCGGCGACGAGAACTCGTCCGTCCTGGAGCAGAGTCGCGGTGTCGTAGATGCGGTTGCGCGAGAGCTTGCCGGTTACGCTGAATTTCCCGGTCGCCGGGTCGTAGAACTCGGCTTCATGTTCTCCGCCGCCGGCGACGAGTACCTTGCCATTACTCAGAAGGGTCGCGGTCTGCTCGTAGCGCCCGCCGAGGACGAGGGAACCGGTGTTCGAGAACTTGTTGTTCGGTGGATTATACAGCTCGGTGCTGTCGTCGCCGCCACCGACGACGAGGACGTCGCCGTTGTTGAGCGTGGTGGCAGTCGGCTCGTCGCGACCGATCGCCATGCTCGCCGTCGGAGCAAAGCGGCCCGTTGACGGGTCGAAAATCTCGGTCGATTTCAGAATCCAGGGCATCACGGGTCCCGGAAAGGCCGCCAGCGGCGTCATCACCGTGTCGACGCCACCGACGATCAGCACCTTGCCGTCGCGCAGCACGGTCGCCGTCTGGCGGTCGCGGCGCGTCGTCATCGGATAGATCGGAAAGAACTGGCCCTTGGACGGGTCATATATCTCGGCGGAATCGAGCACCGCGGGACTCTCGCCGGTGGGCCCACTGACCATCCCGGAACCCCCGGCAATCAGCACCATCGGGGCTGCCGTGGGGGTCGGTTTCGGGGTCGGCGTCGGCGTTGGCGTCGGGTGACGGCGTCGCCGATGCCGATGATGTGCGGCAGCCGTCGCGTTCACACCGAATCCTGCCAGGAGGCAGAAGGTCACAGCGGCGAGCGCGACCAGCCGCGCCGAGAGGGTCGGCGTGATTCTCGTCGTCATCGCCTAGTCTGAGACCCTGCTTTCCGGGACTGGTTTTTCACCCGAGGGATGGGGACGTTTAGCGGCCCATTCGGCCTCTTTCGCGGCATCATCGAGCGAAAGTCCGCGGGTTTCATCGATAAAGAGCCCAAAGACCGCCGCGCTGGCGAAACCGAGCACCGCAAAGTAGCCGACCACCCGCATCAGGCCCCCCAACGGAACGATCAGGGCGGCGATCATCACCTGCGCGAGCATCGCGAAGACCGCTCCCGTTATTCCCTGCCATCCGATCATCGTGGTGCGCAGCATGGCGGGAAACAGCTCGGTCGCGGCCGAGTTCGCGCCCACCGTCATCACACCGGAGGCGAACTTGAACCAGCAATAGGCGCCCAGCAACCACATGAAAGGCCAGACGATGGTCCCCGGCGGGCCAAAATAGAACGCCAGTGCACCGATCCAGGCGGCGCCACCGACATAGGCAACCGTCGGCACCCGGCCGAAGCGGTCCGACGTCCATGCTCCTACCGGAAAACCGAGCATCCCGACCACCATCCCGATGACCACGAGCGTGCTCGCGCGTTGCGGCGACAGACCGATGACCGACACTGCCTCGAAGTAAAGCCAGCCGTTCACGGCCGTTCCGGCCATCGTGTCGAGGGCGGCGCAGGCCAGCAGGCTCAGCGCTCTTCGCCGATAAAGGCGGTTAAAAATGTCGTAGAAGTGGTTTGCTGCGGCTGGATGTGCGGAGGCGATACGCGACCAGTGATCGTTAACCGGCAGCATCCGCGAGACCGGAGCGACCAGCACGATACCGGCCGCGCATGGCGCCAGCAGCCATCGCCACGAATATCCCCATTGAAGCAGGAACGGAATCACGACGTAGCTCAGGACACCACCGATCGCGCTGGCCAGCGCGGCTGAGGCCTGGCCGGCGGCGCGACGCTTTTCAGGCAGCTCCTCGGCGAGGAGGACGATTGCGGACGAGACGGACCCTCCGAGCAGGGCTGAGATTAGAATCTCGAATAGCGCGAACAACGGCGCCTTATTGACCAGGGCGGCTCCGAGGGCCAGAAGCGGCGCCAGGGTAAGGCTAACCAAAATGATTCGACGGCGGCCTACCCGGTCCGCCAGGCGGGCAAGAATGAGCGAACCGAAGGCCGAAACCGACATCCAGGCGAACAATTCAGCCAGTTGGGCCTCGCTGAGGGCGAAACTCTTGGCAATCCAGGGCGAGGCGACACCGACGATCGATAGGCTATAGCCCTGGTAGATCAGCAGCAGGACAATCGCGGCGACGGTCGCGGCCGCCCCGGAGGTCGGCTCACCGCTGTGAGGATGGGTGGGATCGCCGCCGTTGTTCTGATGCTGGCTGAAGTCTGCGGTTGTCCCCGGTTCCATGCTGAAAACAAAACGCCCACCAATGACTTGAGATGCTAACGGGGGGCGGGTCAAGCCCCCCTCGGAGAGGCGTTTCGGGCAGCCGGTCGGATATCGAACGACTGGCGGTTCCGTAGCGGTCCGGGCAGCCTCAAATGGGTCTTCCGAAATCGGTTATCGCTCAACGTTATCGTGTAATGCCTCGGCCATCGTGGCGTGACAAAGCGAATAATCGCCAATTACGACTGACTTTAACGCGAAGGCACGCGGCTTGCGTTGGTGATGATGCAAGCTCGCGCATACCCATATCCAGCTTTTGCGAAGGCGCTTGAGCCCTCAGGTTATTATGAATTCAAAGGCGAAATCCGCCAGCAATTCTTCGGCCGTAGCCCGTTTCGTGGGCTTCATCCGACCCCATATGCGGTTGGTGGTTGGGGCGGCGTTGATGGGTATCGGGAAGTTTACCTTGCCGCTGGCCTTCCCGCTCGCGTTCAAATACATCGTGGACGTTCTTCTGACCGCACACACGAAAATCGATGGAATCAACCTGACCGTCGATCGTTGGTGCGCCGCGGTGGCCGGAGCGGCCCATCTGGGGGTAAACCCGGACGGCAAGCTCGCCGCGCTAAGCATCGTCCTGCTTCTGCTCTACGCGATTCAATCCGTCGCCAGCTATTACCGGAACTATTGGGCCGGATTGGCCGGGAATCGGCTGATATTCGAGATACAGCGCAAGCTTTTCTCGCATCTGCAGCGGCTCCCTCATTCGTTTTTCGATCGTAACCCCTCGGGGGCGATCGTATCGCGCGTATTAAACGACGTTACACAAGCTCACGAGCTGGTGAATTCCGCGCTTATCGACGTCTGGATGGACGGTATCTCGCTCAGCCTCGTCGTAGTGGCGCTTTTCGCGCTGAACTGGCAATTGGCGCTGATCTCGCTGTGTATCGCGCCGGTGTGGGTCGCGTTCATGCGGTACTTCTCGCCGCGCATCAAGGCAGTCAGCCATCGGATGCAGCAGGCGGCCGAGGTCATCTCGGGCGAGGTGCACGAGCGAGTCGTCGGTGCTGCGACGATCAAGGCATTCGCGCGCGAAGACTACGAGGTGGGGCAATTCAGAGAGCGCACCCAGGAGCTGTACGACCGTACGATCGACAAGATTCGCCTGGCGGCCAGCCAGGAGATGCTGATTCAGCTGTTCACTCGCAGCGCGCCGATCGTGGTCATCTGGGCGGGCGCTTTGATGGTGATGCATCATTCGGTGACGCTTGGAACGGTGATCGCGTTCTTCTCGTACCTGGGCTTCCTGTACCTGCCATTGGAACGTTTCGCGCAGTTGTCGGTCGTGGTCTCGGCGTCGTTCGCGGCGATCGAGCGTATCTTCGGGTTCCTCGACCTCGAGCCTGAAATAGTCGACCATCCGCTGAGCCGTCCGTTCCCGGTTCGTCGGGGAAGCGTCGAGTTCGAGCGGGTTTCGTTCGGCTATACCCCGCGCGATGACGGTCCTCGATGCGAAGTGCTGAAGGGGATCGACCTGAGCATACCGGGCGGGTTCAAGGTTGCGCTGGTGGGACGGTCGGGCGCCGGCAAGACGACGCTCGCCAATCTTATCCCCCGCTTCTATGACACTTGCGAAGGACGCGTTCTGCTCGATGGGCGCGACGTACGCCACTACACCGTCAAGGCGCTGCGTGCGGCGGTGAGCGTGGTTGCGCAGGAGACCCTGCTTTTCAGCGCCACCGTGCGCGACAACCTGCTCTATGCGCGATCCGACGCCACCGACGAAATGCTCTGGCAGGCGCTGGAGTCGGCGAATCTACGTGATTTCGTTGAGCAATTGCCCAATGGCCTGGATACCATCATCGGCGAGCGCGGCGTCAAAATCTCGGGCGGACAACGCCAGCGCCTGGCCCTCGCTCGCGCCTTCGTAAAAGACTCGAAGATCGTGATCCTGGACGAGCCGACGTCGGCGGTCGATTCGGAATCGGAGAACCAGATTCACGAAGGGATGGAGCGCCTGATGGAAGGACGGACGGTCTTCCTGATTGCGCATCGCTTGCGCAGCGCCCTTAGCGCCGACCTGATCGTGGTGATGGACGCGGGCAAGGTCGTCGAGACCGGAACGCATCGCGAGTTGATGCGTCGCGGAGGAACCTACGCTCGGTTGTACAACGAACAGGCGCGCGGACTGACACTGGTTCCTCAGGCATCGATGGAAGGAAGCCTTTCCTGAGAGGCGCCTCGCGGGATATCGCATCGAACGGCAAGCACGAAAGAAGATTTGTTCCAGTTATCGATCTGCCCGACTTCGAAAGTGTGACTTCGAGCGATGATTTAGCGTGGCACGGTAATCGCTCTATCGCATTCTAGTTATTTACGCTGCGGCGGGTCACGAGCCGAATTGAATGGGTTCGTAGCCGCCACATGCGCTTGGGAGAAGGAAAATTGTCAACCAACATTAATCGCCGAAACATGGGTCGTGACCGTCTGCGGATCGCGCAGGTTGCTCCACTGTACGAACCGGTACCACCCAGGCTTTACGGCGGAACGGAGCGCGTCGTTTCTTATATCACCGAGGAGCTGGTCAGCCGCGGCCACGATGTTACGCTGTTCGCGTCGGGCGACTCGGAGACACAGGCGAGGCTCGCGCCGGGATGCGAGCGGGCGCTTCGACTGTTGGGCAAACCAGAACTCGGCGTAGTGCTGCAACTGGCGATGCTGACCGACGTGTTCACCAACCCGCGCGATCGCTTCGATATCGTGCATTCGCATCTCGACTACTGGTCGTATCCGATGGCGCGTATGACGAAGATGCCGACGGTTTCGACGATGCACGGGCGCCTGGACCTTCCGGATCTTCATCCGGTTTACCATCGCTTTCCGGAAGCGGCGCTGGTCTCGATCAGCGATGCTCAACGGGCGCCGTTAGCGGATATGAATTGGGTAGCGACGATTCATCACGGCCTTCCCCGTGACCTGCTGACGTTCAACCCGAATAAGGGAAAATACCTTGCCTTCATCGGTCGTATCTCACCGGAGAAGCGGCCCGATCTGGCAATAGAGGTGGCGAAGAAGTCGGGAGTGCCGCTTAAGATTGCGGCCAAGGTCGACGTGGTCGACCGGGAATATTTCGACGCAGTGATTAAACCGCTGATCGAGCCGCCGTTCGTGGAATACATCGGTGAAATCGGCGATGCGCAAAAGAGTGAGTTTCTCGGCAATGCGCTCGCCTTGATGTTCACGATCGACTGGCCGGAGCCGTTCGGCTTGGCGATGATCGAGGCGCTGGCCTGCGGCACGCCGGTAATCGCGCGCCCGTGTGGGTCGGTGCCGGAAGTTCTTCGGCCCGGGGTTACCGGGTTCGTGGCCAAGGAAATCGATCAACTGGTCGCGGCGGTCGAGAAGAATCGATTCGATCTCACGCGAGCGATGCCGCCGCGAGTTCGAGGAACGTTTCACCGCGGAGGTGATGGCGGATAAATACGAGGCCGTCTACCACGCCATGCTCGACTACGATCAGGAAATGATGTCGGAGCAGGCAGCGGCAGGCTGAGCAATGGGCGCGAGTCTCGGGCAGCGGTCTCGAGCTCGCGCCTGACTCACGAATCTACAGCATCGGTTCGATAACTCCGGCCACGGTTTCGTCGAGACGTTCGCCGAAACCTCTCTGATGCCATTGGCTCAACTTGATCTGCCGAGCGGTATCCAGATCCGTCATGAACATCTCGTTCATCTGATCGGCAAATGAGTGGCTGAGGATGATGGCGTTGACCTCGTTATCGCGAGCGATACTCCACCAGTCGAGATTCGAAGTGCCGACCGTTGACCATACACCATCGACGGTTGCGGTCTTGGCGTGCAGCATCTCGCCCTGCCATTCGTAGATTTTGACCCCGGCCTTGAGCAGCGCCTCATAGTGCGAACGCTCAGCGGAGAGCATCAGCGGTTCATCGGTTTGACTCGGCAGAAGCAATCGAACGTCAACGCCGCGACGAGCCGCATGCTCGAGCGCGTGCAACATCTGATGGTCGGGGGCAAGTAGGCATCGGTGATATATACATTAGTTTCCGAATTGACTATCGCCGAAATCATAGTCGACATAGATGGCGCTGAATCGTTCCGGGACACTGGCGACGATCCGCACTATCTCGCTGCCCTTGCGGTTCAACTTCGGAAAATAATCCCGCGGCATCAGAGGCGAGCCCTGTTGGTAGTTCCATTCGTCGACGAATAGATGCTGAAGCTCCACGACGACCGGCCCTTCGATTTCGATATCGGTATCGCGCCACGCCTTGAGATCGACATTTTTGCTGCTGCTACTCAAACCGCTGGCGTATACCTCCGAGATATTGATTCCCCCGGTGAAGGCGACGCGGCCGTCCACGACCAGCATCTTGCGATGGTTCGATGACTAAAAGTCCATTTTAACGTTGTGTCAAAAGGATTAACGGGCCGGTATTCGAGCACCGCGACGCCATTTTTGCGCAGCCTGTCGAAGAATGCGGTAGACGTGGACAAGGATCCCAGGCTGTCGTACATGACATTGACCTGGACGCCGTGACGCTGCCGCTCGATCAGGGCGTCGGCGAACATGTCTCCGACGTGACCGTCGGAAAATATATACATTTGCAAATTGATATTGCTATGCGCGTCGCGAATCACTGCGAGCATCGCATCGTAGGTCGACTGCGCATTTTTCAGGAGAGTAACCTGGTTCCCGAGCACGAGCGGCACATTACCGCTGAGCGCCTGCTCGAAGGCTATTTGACGATCGAGCACGTTGCTGGGCATTTGCTGATTCTCTTGCAGGCGAGCCAGAACGTGCTGCGCCTGGCTGGGGGTCAGCGGTCCGTTCGGCCCGACAAATTTGGGTGAAACCAAATAGAGCGGATCAGTGTGCAGCAAAGCACCGGCATTCGGAACAGTTCCGCAGCCGGCGAAAAGCAATGCCAAAAGAAGGATCAGGGAGCGTACGCGTGCCATCTTGAAGGTCGTGAAATAACTCTACCAACGAGAATTATAGCCAGCCGGGCAATAGCGGGCGAGCGAAATTCGACCGGCCATAATGCTCACCTGCGCGGCGGAGACGAAGACCGCCACGGCGCAATCAGCATCGCGGAAGATACGCTCGACCTTTGGTCCGAAGTAGGCGCGTTGGCCGATCGGACGGTGAAGAACGCCCATCATCGAGCAGATCGAAACGTCCGTTTTCGACAGTCTGTAGAATGACGCGCTCGGCTTTCGTGGCGGAGTCGACTTTGGTCTCGACGGTCAAGCTCAGTTGTTCCGCAAGCTCGTTGATTTGGCCGACCATTTCATGACCGGGTTGCGGCGATTGCGTGCGGTACATGAAATTGTGTAGCGGATTGGCATTCTCCATGACGTAAAGCGCGCTGACACTTGCCTTGGTCGATTGCGCGTACAGCATCGCGAGGGCGGTCGCATCGACTGAGTAGGAAGCGCCGGTGGTCGGCGCGAGTATGCGCTGGAAGGGTAGCGACTCGCGATAGCTTCGCGCCACCAGCACCGGCGTGGGCGACTCGCGTCAGCAACTCGCCGAGTACCGCGCCGCCGAGACGATCGCCACGGTTCAAATGCGAGGCACCGGCGAAAATCGCGTCGTAGCCGCGGCCGGCCTCCTCGAGAATCAGCGCGGCGGGAGATTCTCCCGTGGCCGTTCGCTCGAGCACGTTCTGCGCGCCGCAGCTCTCCGCGATCGCCTTCAATTCGGCGAACCGTTCCTTCAAATCGGCTCGCGCCTTATCCGACAGTTCGGCGGGAGTAACGCGAAAAATCGTGATAGTGGCCTCATGATGATTACCCAGTGCGGCGGCGAGATGAGTAGCCATTCGCGCGTGCGGTCCGCCGGCGTCGAGCACCAGGAGCTTGGCCCCCTCGCGGGTGAATGGAAGCTTGCCGAGGGCCTTTTCGCGTTCGGTGCGCTCCTCGTCTCCCGGACTTTCGGGGATTGCGCCGAGTGACCATTCGAGCAAAGGCGGAGCGATGAGCGAGGTCAGAATCGCCATGATCAAAATGATCGTGTACATTTCCGGAGTCAAAACTCCGAGCGCAAGACCAATCAAGGCGACCACTATTCCCATGCCGCCGCGCGCATTCATTCCCGCGGCGACTGCAAAGGATTCTCTCTTGCGCAAACCACTGAGAAGCCCGCCGAGGCCGCAGCCGAGGAACTTACTCATGCACGCCAACGCCAATGATCAGCGCGGGAATTTCGATACTCTTGATCGCGAAGATGTCGGCCTTAAGACCCGAGTAGGCGAAAAATATCGGCGCCAAAATACCCATCGTCACGGCTTCAAGTTGTTCGCGATCCCGATTCGCGCGTACGAGCCGAATGTCCAATCATCACACCCGCGAGAAATGCACCGAATAGTGCATGTATCCCGATCGCCTGAGTAATCACCGCACAAACGAAAGCGAGCCCGACCATCGTGGTTATCGACGCGTGATCGGCGTAAGCGTAGTCATCGACCCAGCGGAGAATTTTCGAAGCGATTCGGAAACCGAGAAAGTAGCAGAAGGCCAGAAAGGCTACCGCGGCTGCCACTGTTACCGTGAGCGTACGCAGGTCGACGACGCCGCGAGAAGCCAGGCCGGCGACCACCGACAGCAGTAACCATCCGACCGAGTCATCGAGGATGCCGGCCGCCAAGATCAATAGACCCAGCTCACGACGCATCAAGTCGAGGTCAATGAGTATTCGTGCGATGACGGGCACGGCCGATATGGACATCGCGACGGCAAAGAACATCGCGAAGATCAGACGACGGTTCGCCGCGACCAGGTAGCCATCGGGCAGATACCAGGCGACAAAAAAACCCGCCGCGAGCGGGATCGCAATTCCGAAAGAAGAAACCAGCATCGCCGGCCGGCGCGTGGCCTTGAGCGTTTCGAGGTCGGTCTCGAGTCCCGTACAAAGGAGCAGCATGATCACGCCAATCCAGGCGGAAGCCTCGAGCAAGTGATTTACGATCGGATCCGGCGGAAAGATCAGAGTATGCAGTCCGGGCCATACTCGACCTAAAATCGAAGGTCCCAGGACTATTCCGGCGAGCAACTCGCCAATGACGGAGGCCTGTTTCCATCGCCGCATCAGATCGGCGAGGAGACGCGCGGTTAGAATGAGGAGTATAAACTCTACGAGGAAATACAGAACCTGTTTTTCAGTAAGGCTGGACAAACTGTCTCCTCATCCGTGATGGGCAGTACTATATATCGCGAACGGGAATTTCGCTGAGATTCGGAAAGCATGCGGCAAGAGAGAGCTAGTCGAACATCGAGCGACACGATCTGACACTTGTCGCTGCCAGCTGACTATATAGATGGACCCCCCCGTGATTTGGTCATAACTTAGTAAGCTCGATGTTCGAAGCTTTACCATTGTTAGCGTTGAGGCGGGAGAAATCCGGCGCTGGCAGCAGAAGGTGCCAGGGGCCGCCAACGCCGGTTTCTCAATCAGATATCTGAATCAGACATCCTGACTCTTGAACCACTTTTCAATCGCGTCGCGTTGCTCGCCGGTGCGCTCCTGGACCTTGCCCACTAGCTTTTCGATATTACCATTGGCTTCCATTATATCGTCGTCGGTGAGCTTGCCATTTACGCTTCATCTCGCCGGTGAGTTGCTTTAGTTTTCCTTTCACCACATCACTATTCATAGTCATCTACTCCTGGTTGATTCGTGGCATTAGTCCATCAGCCACCATGACTACATAGGCAAAAGCAGGACCAATATCTGTTGCGCAGAAAACCAGAGGTTTATCTGGAAACCTGCGCGTAATTATTTCACGGTTCCGAACGAACTAACCGACGAATTATAAGGAAGTTCTAATTGCGAGTGGTCGGGCCGGCTACAGGGAGGTTTCGGCCGGAATCGTGATCGAGTGCTCGGCGCAAATATGGAAAATAGCATCCAGAGTAGGATCGGAAAGAGTTACCGCGATGGGGTAGCCGCAGTAGAGAGAATCGGCTTTTGCGCGCCACTCCGTTCCAGAGCTGTTCGAGGCGAAGCGCGCCGATAGCGTTTTTCCTGTCGCAAAGTACCGCCACCAGCTCGCCAAATGCGAAGACGTAGCCATCGGCACTCGCCGCAGCCGCCCGACGGAGCAGGCCGCCGACGATAGTCTCGAACTTTTCTTGATCGGGAAGACCGTCGACCAGCAGGTCGGGCAACAGTTCGGTCGCGTTCACGGGAATATAGCGGTCGGCTTGGCGAAAATGATCGAAGTCGATTCCCGCAACAACAGCTTCTTCTCGATAGTTTCGAGATGGGATTGCGTCGCGATAATCACAGCGGACTCGCCCGCCTTGAGGGTATGAGCCAAAAGAAACGCGACATTCTGCGTCAGAGTCGAATCGTCCGAGTAAAATTGTACGAAGTGCTGTGGCGCTTGCGGCCGGCAGAATGCACAGGTTCGCGCTATTCAGGATCGCCCTGGAATCGCGCCACGAAAGCGTTGAGAGTGGCTCAAACATTTCTACAATTAGGAGACTCGACGAGCGGGATTGCAGTGACCATCATGCGCCTAATGGCCTGCGAATATCAATCGTCGAAAAGGCGTCAAGAAACCTATTGAGAGCGCAACGGCAGGGCGAGGGTGAACGTCGAGCCTTTTGCCACTTCACTTTCGACGCGTAGTGTCCCGCCGTGCGCTTCTGCGATTCGCTGAGTAATCCAGAGGCCGAGGCCGAGACCGATTCCACTCGTGTGTTCATTGCCGCGTTCGAACCGTTCGAAAATGCGCTTACGATCGGCCTCCGGAATTCCCCGGACCCTGGTCTATCACCGCGATCGCGATCTCGCGTTCGCTCGCGGTCGCGATAACTTCGATCGGCTTACCGGCGCCATACCTGACGGCATTGGAGAGCAGGTTCGTCAGCGCTTGATCAATTCTCATTCGATCAAAGACGCCATCGATCCGCAGAGGCGCTTGGAGCGAAATTGGCGTTGCGGCGCTATCTGACGCGAACCTGGCGACGACGTCTCGCAAGAGACCGGCAAGATCGATGGGCTCGCGCACGAGTTCGAAGGTTCCGGTGCGAATCTTGGTGACGTCGAGCAGTCGATCGATCAGCGAGGCCATATGCCTCAACTGATTCTGACACTTCAGGATGAAGCGCTGCATCTTGTCGCTCGCCGACGGATCACCAGCGAGTCGCTGCAAAATCTGGAACGAAAGGTTCGAATACATTCAGCGGATTGCGCAATTCGTGCGCCGCCACCGCGATGAATTCGTCGCGCGACTTGAGCGCATCCGCCAACTGTTCGCGTATCTGCCGCTCACGCGCGAGTAGCTCTTCACGCTCGCGCTCCAGGCGCTTTCTGACCGTGATGTCGCGCGCGATCTTCGAGACCCCGATCACCGTTCCGCTGGCATTCCTGACCGGAGAGACGGTCAACGAGATATTGAGTAGTTGGCCGTGCTTGGTCTGGCGGATAGTTTCAAAATGGTCCATTCGCTCGCCGCAGCGGATCTTGCCGAGGACGAAATCTTCCTCTTCCTGGCGATCACTTGGGATGATGATACGAATCGACTTGCCCACGACCTCGGCGGCTGTGTAACCAAACATGGCCTCAGCCGCCCGGTTCCACGACGTGATGATCCCGTCCAGGGTCTTGCTGATGATCGCATCGTCAGAAGAGTTGACGATCGCAATGAGCAATGAACTTAGCCCATCGGGGGCAATGTTCGGTGGAAGTTCGATGTGGTGTTCACTCTCCATAGCTTCGTAAGCGCCATCACGACGCCGTTACACGGTATCATGCGTCAGAATTTTTGGCGAAGCGCAAACTCAAGGCCACAGCGAGTCATTAAAGCTCAAATACGTGATTACTACATGCCAAGTGGCTTGAGATGCTCATTCAGCCAAGCTTCTTGGCCAAACATCGCCAACGTCTACAATCTCGTAATTTTTTCACGATTCGGTAAGAATTTCCAACATCGCGAGTCGAAATCTTCTCTTTTGCAACGGTAATAATAACAATGAATCTAATCGCGACAAGAGCAGCACGGATTCCATTTGCCGGCTATTCAGTTTTCGCCTCGTACCGGCGGCGATTTTTGTCTTGTGGCGGTAAACCTGCTAGCTATTAGTGGAATCGGTGGACCTGCTAATGCGTATTGATGAGAAGGTGAGTGCTGCGGTGAAGCAAATATGAAGGCCCGGAGCCCTCGCCCTTCCAGGATTACCAGCAGGAAACGTTCAACCAACGACTCGGAGCGATCGCTACTCGGTCTTTTCGTCGAGAACGTCAGGGACTACGCGTTTTTCACTCTCGACGTTGATGGTCACATAACTAGTTGGAATATCGGTGCCGAACGTCTCAAGGGCTATAACGCGGACGAGATCCTCGGCAAGCCGCTATCTATATTCTATACCCCGGAAGATCTCGCTCGTGGATTGCCTGCTGAGATGATCCGACGAGCGGTTGCGGACGGGCAGGCGAAGGACGAAGGTCTGCGCGTTCGCAAAGACGGCTCGCAGTTCTGGGCGCGTGTCCTTTTGAACGCGATTCGGGACGACGACGGCGTGATTCGTGGGTTTATCAAGATCACACAGGACATCAGCGAGCAGAAACGTATCGAACACGATCTGCGAGAGAACGGAGAACGCTTTCGCTCATTTTCGCAGAACTTTCCAGGATTCAACTGGATTGCCGATTCGGAAGGCCGTTACCGTTTTGCGAATCGGAATTTCGAGCGCGAGCTCAGCTCATCATCCAAGGATTGGCTCGGCAAATCACCGAAGGAACTGTTCAGCGGTGAAGTCGCGCGAACTATCGAGCGAAGCAACCAGACCGTCCTGTCTACCAAAGCACCGGTTCTTCTGACGGAAAAAGTTGAAGACGCAGGTGTCGCTCGTTATTTCCTGGTGAGCAAGTTTCCCATCCAGAGAGACGACGAAACACTTATCGGCGGTGTCTCGATTGACATCACCCCGCGAATCGAAGCGACCGAAGCGTTGAAGCGGGTGCGCGAGGAGTTAATCAAACAGGAACGGCTTGGCTCGATAGCTCAACTCTCCTCGGTGCTCGCGCATGATCTGAACAATACGCTTAACGCGATTTCTTTGCGGCTGTGGGCGCTGAATTCAGATCCGGAATTCGCGAAACGAAATCATACGGATAAGTTGCTGGGATTGGTCGATCGCGCCGCCGGCAGCGTCGCCCGCCTTCAGACCTTCGTGCGCGCCCATCGCGAACCGCAACTGGAACGGCTCGACCTTGCAAGATTAATCAGGAAGGCAATCGAATCGGTAAGGTCAGATCTTGGAGCAGCGGACCTTCGCATCGACGTTTCGCAAGTGCCCGCGGATCTGCCCCCGGTACTGGGTCTCGCTTCCGACCTGCATCAGGTTTTCACCAACCTGCTCAGTAACGCGCACGACGCGATGCCCCATGGCGGCACCATCGAAATAAGCGCGGGAGTCAATGGGAGCCAGATTGAAGTCGCCGTGACCGACCCCGGAACCGGTGTTCCGGTCGAGCATCTCGAACGGATGTTCGAGCCTTTTTTTACCACCAAACCGGAGCCTCGCAGCGGCTTGGGACTATCCTTTGCCTCGAGCGTGATGGCGCGGCTGGGCGGCAATATCGGCGCAAGCAATCGCGTGGGCGGTGGCGCCGTGATCATGTTGGTTTTTCCGATCGCCCAGGATCATCAGACGATCGCTCAAGACCATCAAAATGGACACGATGCTCGGCCTCGAACTGTCGCCCGGAATCAGTCCTCTCGCAGCGTTCTGGTCATAGACGACGACTTCGAGAATCTCGACAGTATGAAGGCTGCCCTCGAATTGCGTGGTTACGAAGTCTCGATCTGCTCGAGCGGCGAGGAAGCCCTCGAGTTGCTGCACGCTGGTCAAAACTTCGATGCGATCATCTGCGACATCGGAATGCCCGATATGAATGGATGGGAGGTCGCGGCGAGAATTTCCGCGCTGAAATCTCGAGCCAAGTTGTTCATGCTGAGCGGCTGGGCAAACGAAATTCCCGAGAGCGACCCGCGTCGGAAGCTGGTCGTGGACGTCCTCGCCAAGCCTATCGATCTCGAGTTGATCGATGGCATCCTGCGCTGTAGCTGAAGAAAACACGCATTTACGTTAAATGACTGTAGCTTTCGAGCGGCGGCCATCGGTTCGCCACTCGCTGTTTGCTACAACGTCTCGGCGTTGCCAAAATGCCCGCAGGCGATTCCACCAAACAGGTTAATGGCGATTAGCGACACCGTCCGCATGGCTGACCTGCTCGCGCTCTTTACTTCGAGCCTGCCCGTTCGGGTCTGGCTCAAGGACAATCGCGGAGCCTATATTTTCGTCAACGACCGGATGGTGAGTGACTTCTCGATTGAGCGCCAGAAGTGGATCGGTTCGACCGACGAACAGCTCTTTCCCGACATCTCTCGCGCTATCAGACGCAATGATTTGGCGGTTCTGTCGGACGGGCAACCGCTGCGCACGACCGACCTCATCGAACGCCAAGGAGTGCGCGAATATGCCCTGGTCCTGCGATTTCCCGTCGAGATAGACGGCGAAAGGCATCTCGGCGGTCTCGGAATCGATGTCAAGAACGAGATTTCCGGGTTGCTTGAACTCCACCGCGTTCAGGAGCAACGCCACCGCAATGAACGGCTGCGCTCTCTCGGGGAGTTGGTGTCAGGTCTTGTCCATGACTTGAGCAACAGCCTCAATGCGGCTCGACTTCGGCTGGATGTTCTACGGGCCAAGGTCGAAGACGACAGCAAAGTTCAGGACGACGTCGACGTCGTGATTCGATCGATCACGGCGGCCGCCGAGCGTATCAGGGGTGTTCAGGATTTCGTGCGCGCCGGGCACGACACCGAACTGACGTCGCTCGATCTCAAGTTGTTGATCCATGACGCGATCGAATTGGTCGACGCCGTGCTGAAATCACCGACCCTCTTCGGTGGCAGAATTCAGATTGAATGCAATCTTCCCGAATCGCTCCCGCTAGTTATCGGGCTCTCGACCGAACTAAAACACGTATTCGCCAATCTCCTGCTTAACGCTCGCGACGCGATGGAGGAGGGTGGCGCGATCAAAGTGACGGCGAAAACATCCGTCGACACTGTCACGGTCGTCGTTGCCGATAATGGCCCCGGTATCTCGCCCGAAAATCTGGCGAAAGTTTTCAGTCCGTTTTTCACCACCAAGCCGACCGGCAGCGGGCTGGGGCTTTCGATGGCCAAGGACGTCATGACGCGAATCGGCGGCGCGATTACAGTCGCGAATGCGGCCGCCGGCGGCGCCGAGTTCGTCTTGACCTTCCAAAAGGCGAACAGCGAGTGAAAACGTACCGCGATCTTCCGGCCACGGACACCGGCTTCTAACGGAAAAACAGTTCCAGACCCCTATCTGCGGCGGTAACGTCGAGTGTGCGCCCGTCGAGATCGTCTACCAGTGTTTCGTCGACAAAGATCCTAAGGCCATTCTCCTGAAGTTCCTCGTCATCTTCACAGGGATCTTCGCTGACCGCGAACTGGACGGTAACCGTCCGCTTGCCGGATTTCTCGTTGGTCTGGCCCTTGAGAATCCGGATCCCCGACTCGGGTGACGCGCCTTCGGCCGCTTTGACTGCACGTAACAGAGCTACTGCTTCTTTGGTGACTGTAAGCATGATTTTCATACCTCCTTGAATCTGGTCCGGAACTTTATCGAGGCGATAGTTAGGCAAAGCCGCGCAGACCGATAGCCCTGAGCGGCCCGTTCTCACCTTCTAAGATCTCGCCGCGCAAGGGTTTTCTTCGGAAAAGCATCTTCTTTTTGTTTAGAACCGTGACAAGCTTCCTTCTTGCTGTTCCTCGGAAGCCGCGCTCGCACATTGGGTGGGCGAGCAACTCGCGTACCCGCGGCGAAGGTTAAGACGCCGGGTGGAAGTCCACGGTTGATATGAAGGAGGCTGTCAGGGGGCCGTGAAACACGAAAATGTTTTATGCCTTGCCCAAAATCGCCGCGTATGGGAGTTCGCGATTAATAACCTAAGCTTCGTCATCGACCGCCTTGATTCGGCGGTGTAGTTCGACGAGCCTTTTTAAGATGGAGTCGCTTTCGCGCGAAGAAGTCCGGGGCATTTCGCTGCTTTAGTCTGTCCTTGGAGCAGGTAACCAAAACGGCGCTTTAACGTCGTATCTATCAGAGCGATTGCCGCCGGGGGATGCGGCTCGTGGCACGAAGGAGCCAAGCATGGGCGGCAAAACCGAGTCTGAGTCCGGTTCGGCCACATATTTCAATCAGGTAGCTGCGGAGCGTCCCAGAACCACCAGTCGGAGGTTCTGGATAGTATCTGCGGTTTTTATCTTCGTAATCGGGGTCGGAGTCTGGGTTATCCACGGAAGGTCTTCGAAGCCCCCGCCGGCCATTCCTCCGGTGCCTGTTACCGCAATCGCGGCCAAAACGGGCGACATGAATATTTACCTCAACCAAATCGGGACTGTGACTCCGCTCGCCACCGTGACAGTCAAAAGCAGGGTAGCGGGTCAAATTCTCAGCGTTAACTTCAAAGAGGGTCAAACGGTCAAGGTCAACCAATCGTTGTTCGAAATCGACCCAAAACCGTATCAGGCACAACTCGAACAATACGAAGGTCAGTTGGCGCGCGACCAGGCGACCTTGGCCAATGCGCGCACGACCCTGCAGCGCTATCACGCACTATTCGCGCAAGGCGTTATCGCGAACCAGGATCTGGACAACCAACAGGCGTTGTATCGTCAAGCGCAGGGCGCAATCGAAAATGACGAGGGATTAATCGAATCAGTCAAGGTAAACCTGGCGTATTGCCAGGTGCTGTCGCCGTTGACCGGGCGAATCGGGTTGCGCCTGGTTGATCCTGGCAACTACATACAAGCCACCGATAACCTGGTGGTGGTCACGCAGTTACAGCCGATCTCTGTGATCTTCAGCGTCCCGGAAGACAATATCCAGGAAATTATGAAGGAGATGAACGGAAGCGATTCCGTTCCGGTGCAAGTCTGGAATCGCGACTTCAGCACCCGGCTCGCGGAAGGATTTCTCCTCACCTTCGACAATGAAATCGATCAGTCGACCGGAACCGTAAAATTGCGAGCGCAGTTCGCAAACGAGGACAACGAACTTTTTCCCAACCAATTCGTCAACGCCAGGTTGCTGCTTTCGACGCTGCACGACGCCATTCTGGTGCCGACGGCGGGCGTTCAACGCACCCAGCAAGGCTCGTATGTCTACCTGGTTATGGCCGACAAGACCGTGGAGCGTCAGACGGTGGTCGTCGGGCCGACGCAGGGCGATACCACGGCGATCAAAAGCGGCGTGAAGGCAGGCGATATTGTCGTTACCGACGGATTGGACAAGCTCCAACCTGGCAACCAGGTCGTCGTGCGAATGGATAGGGGTTCTCCGACGCAGTCGATGGAGAACGGTTCCACCAAGACCACCAGCGAATGAATCTATCGCGCATATTCATCCTGAGACCGATCGCCACCTCGTTGCTGATGGTGGCAATCCTGCTCGCGGGAGCTTTCGGCTACAAAGAGTTATCTGTTTCGGCGCTTCCCGAAGTCGATTACCCCACTATCCAGGTCCTGACTTTCTATCCGGGGGCGAGCCCCGACGTGATGGCCTCGTCGGTAACGGCGCCGCTCGAGCGCCAGTTCGGCGAAATGCCCGGGCTCAACCAGATGACCTCCAACAGTTCATTTGGCAGCTCGGTAGTCACCCTGCAGTTCGACCTTGATCTGAATATCGATGTGGCAGAGCAGGAGGTCCAGGAATCGATCAACGCGGCGGCGACGTACCTGCCGACGAATCTGCCGACTCCTCCCGTTTACAGCAAGATCAATCCGGCGGACGCGCCGATTCTGACCTTGGGCTTGACCTCGAACGAGCTGCCGTTGGACCAGGTTGAAGATCTGGCCGATACGCGGTTGTCGGAGAAGATTTCACAGGTCCCCGGCGTCGGACTGGTGACGATCAGCGGCGGCCAAAAGCCCTCCGTGAGGATCCAGGTCAATCCGCTCGAACTTGCTTCCTACGGTTTGACCCTAGAGCAGATTCGCACGGCGGTGTCGGCTTCGAACGTCGACGAGGCGAAGGGCAATTTCGATGGCCCCAATCTCGATTACACGATCGAGGATAATGACCAGCTGCTGACCGCCGACGCTTACCTGCCGCAGATTGTCGCCTACCATAATGGCGCGCCCGTTCGCCTGTCGGACGTGGCCCAGGTGACGACCGACGCCGAAAACGTCAAGGAAGCCGCCTGGATGAATCGCGTTCCCGCGGTGATTCTGAACGTCCAGCGTCAGCCGGGCGCCAATATCATCGCGGTGGTCGATCGAATCAAAAAGTTGCTCCCGGTGCTGCAGAGTTCGCTGCCGTCGTCGGTCAAAGTTTCGATATTGACTGACCGCACCGTGACGACGCGCGCGTCGGTCAACGACGTCGAATTCGAGTTGATGCTGACCGTCGCCCTGGTCGTGATGGTTATCTTCCTGTTCCTGCGCAGCCTGTCCGCGACCATCATCCCGAGCGTCGCGGTGCCGCTTTCACTGGTCGGCACCTTCGGCATCATGTACCTGCTCGGGTACAGTCTGAATAACCTCACTCTGATGGCGTTGACGATCTCGACAGGATTCGTCGTCGACGACGCCATAGTAATGATCGAGAACATTGCCCGCTTTATCGAGGAGGGCGATCCGCCGCTTGAAGCCGCGCTCAAAGGCGCCAGACAAATCGGCTTCACGATTCTGTCGCTGACCGTATCGCTGATCGCCGTGTTGATTCCGCTGCTTTTCATGGGCGACGTGGTGGGCCGGCTCTTCCGGCAGTTCGCGATCACGCTCGCGGTGACGATCCTGGTCTCCGCGGTGGTTTCGTTGACGCTCACGCCGATGATGTCGGCAAAATTGCTGCACGCGATCCGGGAGGAAGACAAGACTCGGTTCTATAAGTCCTCGGAACGAGCCTTCGAGCGCGCGATCGACTTTTACGGACGAACCCTGCGCTGGGTGCTTCAGCGTCAACCGGCGACCTTGTTGGTGGCAATCGCGACGCTGGTACTAACGGTGGTGCTTTATTGGTATGTGCCCAAGGGATTTTTCCCGGTCGAAGATACGGGAGTAGTCCAGGGCATCTCGCAGGCGCCGCAGAACGTGTCGTTCAACGCGATGGTGAAGCTTCAGCAGCAACTGACTAATGTCATCCTTCAGGATCCGGCGGTGGAGAGCCTTTCCTCGTTCATCGGAATCGACGGTACCAACACCACCGTCAACAGCGGTCGCATTCTGATTAATCTGAAGCCGTTGGACCAACGCGACGCCGGGGTCGAGGTGGTTATCCAGCGCCTGCAGGCGAAGCTGGCCCCGCTTCAAGGAATCACCCTTTACTTACAGCCGGTGCAGGACCTCAGCGTCGAGGATCGCGTCAGCCGGACGCAGTATCAGTACACGCTCGAGGATCCGAATTCCGATGAATTGAACTATTGGACCGCGAAGCTGATGGACAAGCTGAAGTCGGTTCCCGCGCTTCGTGATATCGCGACCGATCAGCAAAACGACGGTCAGGGAGTGCATCTGGTTATCGATCGTGACACCGCTTCGCGACTAGGAATCACGGCGTCGACCATCGACAACACTCTCTACGACGCATTTGGGCAGCGGCAGATCTCGACGATGTTTACCCAGCTCAATCAGTACCACGTGGTGATGGAGATCGATCCCAAGTTTCAGCGTAATCCGAAAGCGCTCGATACTATCTATGTCGCCTCCGCCACCGGCGGCCAGGTGCCGCTCAGTGCCTTTACGCATTTCGAATCCAGTACCGCGCCGCTCATCGTCGATCATCAGGGCCAGTTTCCGGTAGTTACTATCTCCTTCAATCTTGCTCCGGGTTACTCATTGGGAGAGGCGGTCGACGCGATCACCCAGGCTCAGCAGGAAATCAATATGCCGAAGAGCCTGCAAGGATCCTTTCAGGGCACGGCGGCGGCCTTCAGCGCCTCTTTGGCTAACGAACCGTTGTTGATCCTCGCGGCCGTTATCACTGTCTATATAGTCTTGGGAGTTCTGTATGAAAGTTACATCCATCCGATAACTATTCTTTCGACGCTGCCCTCGGCCGGTGTCGGTGCGATTCTAGCGCTTATGATCTGCCGAATGGATCTGACGGTAATCGCCCTCATCGGCATCATCCTGCTGATTGGTATCGTAAAAAAGAACGCCATCATGATGATCGACTTCGCTCTCGAGGCGCAGCGCGAGGGCGGAAAGTCAGCCTACGATGCGATCTATGAGGCCTGCCTTCTGCGCTTCCGGCCGATCATGATGACGACGATGGCGGCGCTTCTCGGCGGTCTGCCGCTCGCGCTGGGTACCGGCACCGGTTCCGAATTACGGCGGCCATTGGGAGTAGCTATCGTTGGCGGCCTGCTCGTTAGCCAGCTGCTCACGCTGTATACGACGCCGGTGGTCTTCTTGTATTTCGAGCGCCTGGTCCCAGGCACCACCGGCCAGCGCGAGGCGGAAGCGGCGGCGATCGAGGCGCACGCCCAATGAATTTCTCCGAGACCTTCATACGGAACTCGGTAGGAACCACATTACTCACTATTGCACTCGCGCTTGCGGGGATCGTCGCGTTTCGGGCGTTGCCGGTGGCGCCGTTGCCGGCAGTGGACTTTCCGACCATACAGATTCAGGCGGGATTGCCGGGCGCCAGCCCCGAGACCATGGCAAGCTCGGTCGCGACGCCGCTTGAGCGCCAATTCGGTCATATCGCATCGCTGAGCGAGATGACTTCTACCAGCACGCTCGGCCAGACCACGATCGTTCTGCAGTTCGATCTCGATCGTAATATCGATGCGGCCGCTCGGGACGTTCAGGCTGCAATCAACGCCGCGAGTAGCTATTTGCCGGCGAACCTACCGAGCAAACCCACCTATCGCAAAGTTAATCCTGCCGATCCGCCGATCATGATCATGGCGCTGACCTCGGACGTGAAGAAGCCGGGGGAAATATACGACGCCGCCGACTCGATTCTGCAGCAGAAGCTGTCGCAGATCGGTGGTGTGGGCCAGGTGGTCGTGGGCGGCGGCGCACTGCCTGCGGTTCGCGTCGAGCTTCAGCCTACTCAACTCGAAAATATGGGGATTAGCCTGGAGCAGGTTCGCAGCGTGCTCGCATCGGCGAACGCCAATCTACCCAAGGGTGAATTCGCGGACGATAACTATTCCTGGAGTATCAGTGCGACCGACCAACTGCTGAAGGCCGATCAGTACAAGCCGCTGATCGTCGGTTACCATAATGGCTCGGCCGTGCGCCTTTCCGATGTCGCGGATGTGCGCGATTCAGTTCAGAACGTGCGCGCCTCTGGTTATTCCGATCTCAAACGCGCGATTTTGGTTCTGGTGTGGAGGCAGCCGGGCGCGAACGTTATCGACACTGTTGACCGTGTTTACGACTCGTTGCCTTCGCTGCGCGCTTCGATTCCCGCTTCCATCAGTCTCAACGTCGTGCTCGATCGCAGCACCAGCATCCGGGAGTCGGTCAGGAACGTCGAGGGAAGCTTGCTGATTGCGGTGTGCCTGGTGGTGATGGTGGTGTTTTTGTTCCTGCGCGACCTCGCCACGACTTCGATTCCCGGCGTTGCGGTCCCAGTTTCGCTGATCGCGACGTTTGGAGTCATGTACCTGTTCGGCTTTAGCATCGACAATCTTTCGCTGATGGCGCTGACGGTCGCGACGGGATTCGTCATCGACGATGCGATCGTCGTGGTCGAAAATATTTCGCGCTATCTCGAGGACGGCCATTCGCCGCTGGAGGCGGCGTTACTAGGTACCAAAGAAATAGGCTTCACGGTAGTTTCGATTAGCTTGTCACTTATCGCCGTCTTCACCCCGATTCTGCTGATGGGTGGAATCGTCGGCCGGCTGTTTCGTGAATTTGCCATAACGCTAGCAGCGGCGGTCGCCGTTTCGATGGTCATATCTCTTACGACCACACCGATGATGTGCGCGAAGATTCTTCATCGGCAGCGCGATCGCCAGCATGGCCGTCTCTATCTTCTAGGGGAACGGATATTCGATGGAGCACTTCGGCGATACGAGATTGCACTGCGTTGGGTTTTGCAACACTCGCCACTCATAGCAGTTGTCACAATACTGACAGTGGTCCTCAATATTTACCTGTTTTATGTGATTCCGAAGGGGTTCTTTCCGGAACAGGACAACGGCCGACTTATGGGTTCGATAGTGGCCGACCAGGATACTTCGTATCAGGCGATGAATGAGCGGCTGCTGAAACTGATTCAAAAGTTACGACAAGACCCGGCGGTGTTTAACGTCTTGACCTTTACCGGAACCAACGGCGCCACGAATACCGCGACCATGTTCGTTGGCCTCAAGCCACTCAACGAGCGCAAGCTCAGTGCGCAACAAATCATCGGAAGAATTCGAAAAAAACTCGCGAAAAATTCGGGTCTCAATCTCTATTTGCAGGCGCAACAAGACTTGCGGATTGGCGGCAGACAATCCAACGCTGAATTCCAATACACGCTCAGCAGCGACGATCTTCATTTGCTTACGCTTTGGGCGCCAAGATTGCTGGCGCAACTGCGCACGATCCGTCAACTGACCGACGTTAACAGCGACCAGCAAAATGCCGGGCTGGAGGCCGACGTCTACTTCGACCGCGATACTGCTTCGCGTCTCGGTCTCTCCACACAAACTATCGATGACACACTATACGACGCGTTTGGGCAGCGCGAAGTATCGACTATGTATACTCCTTTGAACCAGTACTTCGTCGTGATGGAAGTCGCACCGAAGTTCTGGCAAAGTCCCGATACTCTGCACGAGGTTCATCTTGGCGTGACTTCGCCGACGGCACCGACTGCCGTCGCCGGCGCATCATCATCGAGTACATCTGCGGCGGTAGCAAGCAGTAGCACGAGCGCGGGTGCGAGCACCTACGTCGAACCCGGCGGAGAGATCGGCGGAATATCCAGTGCTTCGGGCTCGAGCGTAAGCGGACTTGCAGAGACGGTCACCGCGAGTGGAACCACCTCTATAGTCTCGGGGCTCGGCGGGAATACCGGTGCAGAAGCGAGCGCCTCGGACACCTCCACTGGACAGGTAGGCGGAGTGACAAGCACCAGCACAGCGGCTGCTGCCGCGGCGGCGCCGGCACCGGCTATCGTTGGTGCGACGAGTTCCTCTTCCGCACCGGCAGCGGCGAGCTCGCCGGTAATAGTACAAGGAGCTGCGACGCAGCCCGCTGCTGGCACGATAGTGATTGGATCGGCGGCGGCGACGAGTCCGGCCACTTCGACAGGTTCGACCGCTACTGAGTTGATGGTACCGCTCAACACAATAGCCACCATGAGCGATTCGACCACGCCGCTCGCGGTGAACCATCAGGGCCAGTTTCCCTCTGTAACGATGTCGTTCAACCTGGCTCCCGGGGTCTCGCTCGGTGACGCGGTAGGGCTAATCAATCGAGCCGAACAAGATATTCATATGCCGAGCGCTATTCGAGGTACGTTTGCTGGCACCGCGCAGGCATTTCAAGAATCACTCGCCAATGAACCGTTGTTGATAGTCGCGGCCTTATTCAGTGTCTACATTGTCCTCGGAATTCTCTACGAGAGTTACGTTCATCCCATTACGATTTTATCTACGCTGCCTTCCGCCGGTATCGGAGCGTTGCTGGCCCTAGAGATCTGCGGGATCGATTTGAGCGTCATTGCCCTGGTGGGAATTATTCTGCTGATCGGAATTGTAAAGAAAAACGCGATTCTCATGATCGACTTCGCGCTCGAAGCGGAGCGCACTCAGGGAAAATCATCAGAGGACGCGATTTTTCAGGCTTGTCTGATGCGCTTTCGCCCGATCATGATGACGACGATGGCGGCACTACTGGGCGGTCTGCCACTGGCGCTAGGTACCGGCTACGGTTCGGAACTGCGCCGTCCGCTCGGTGTCGCGATCGTCGGCGGTTTGATCGTGAGTCAGATGCTCACGCTCTTCACTACGCCGGTAGTCTATTTGTATCTCGACCGGCTACGTTTATGGGGTTTGAGAGTATTCAAGCGAGGCGCCAGACCATCACCCGCCGTCCAGGGAGTATAATATTGCGCGGACAAGTGATCGGGGAGACAGTTGTTCGATTGCTTTTAGCCAGGACGTATCAGTTAAGCTTCGCGCGGATACGAGCGAGCATCTCGACGCAGTTGCGCTCACCCGGCTCGAGCTCCAGCGCCGACTCTAATTCTTGAATCGCCTGAAGCATCATCCCCTTCATCTCGTAGAGGCGACCCAGATTCATGTACGGAAAATGTCGCGGCTCATAGCGCGGAGCACGTTTGGCTTTTTCAAGCCATTCGATGGCATCGTCGAGTTCGCCTTTTTCGATTAGGTAGGCGCCGATATCGTTGTAAGGGTTGCCGAAAGTCTCATCCAGCTCGATTGCCTTGTGACACTCGGCGATGGCGTCGTCGACGCGGCCGATCAACTGGTATACCCATCCGCGAAAAGTATACGCCTCCGCAGTTGGGTAGACCTCGATCGACTTAGTATAGACTTCGATCGCTTGCGGGAAATCGCCGCGCATTTGGTGCTGGAAGGCGTCTCTGCACAGCTGCAGCGCCTGCTGCTTACGATCCAATTCATCCATGAGAGTAGCTATTAGCCGGTGTTCGTCCGAGGCGACGCGTCCGACTACTTGCTCGCTTGCCAGGGCAGCGGCATCGCCTGATTGTCCTCATGGCGGACCTTTACCGGCGCCATACTCAGAGCCGCGATCAGCACCATGTTGGTATTGCCGCTGTTAACGATTTGATGAACCGCATCTGCGGGAATTATCAGGGTCGAGTTGGGGCCAAAACTGGTCTGCTCGCCATTAACCGTCAACGTGCCGGAGCCCTCGAGGATGACAATTGCTTCTTCGCAAGCATGACGATGAACCGGCGTTCCAGCGCCGGCTGCGATAGTCTGTGCCCACATCTCCAGATTCTTCATCCCATTGTCGGGACCCGCGAGAGTCCGATGGTCGAGTCCAGGCAGGGCGAATTTTGGCAATGAAGTATTATTGACTACTGGCATGGAGCCTCCCGCGTTGGATTGCAGTTTTCGCTGTTAAAATCTTTCGTGCATTCTCCGACAATCGAAGAGTCCGGCGCAAGCAGCAAATGCGCCGCCCCATTTGCCGCTTTACTCAGAACGCCAGCTCGCGATGCTGGATCAGAAAAGCGAGAACGTCACGATTGAAGGCCTCGGGCTGCTCGATGTTGCTGAGATGTCCCGCGCCGTGGATCAAAGTGAAGCGAGCCCCGGGAATCCGCCGAGCCATTTCGCGCGACATCTCCGGCGGTGTGAGGCGGTCCTCGTCACCAACGACGACATGAGTCGGCACGCGCACCTTCTCCAGGTCCGGGTCTCGGTCGTAGTTGACGCTTCCAGCGATAGTCTTCAGATACGAGTCCTTGTGCAGGATGGTCATGCTGGCGACCAGCCGCTCGAACGATCCCGGTCGAGCGGAGGACCCGATGAGCGTGCGTGCGACAGTCGGAGCTATATCCTTGGGTTCCTTGCCTTCCAATAACGGCTGTTGGCGAAGCCTCACGAACTCGCGGCGCTGGTTATCGTCCAGATGGCCGAAGCCCGGCAACGAATCGCAAAGAGTAAGGGTTGCGACGTTGTCCGGGAAACTTCCGTAGAAGTCCAGGGCGATCAGACCACCCATGGACAGACCAACCAGATGGGCGCGCTCGGCATTGAAGAAGCGAATAACGCCGCCGAAGATCCTTCGCGAAGTCTCCGAAGTGGAGCGGGCCGTCGTAGTCGTCACTTTCGCCGTAACCTCGCGCATCCCATGAAACTGCGTGAAAGTGCCGGCCGAACTCGGGTAGTTGATCGTGCCAGTTGGTACGATTTCCGCCGATTCCGTGAAGGAAGATCAGCAGCGGTCCCATGCCGCAGTGATCGACCGCTATTCGCGGTGTTCCGGGAACATAGTCGGTCGTCAAGGCAGTCATCGACATCGATCCTCTGAAAGAGCGCTAGTCGGGTACTTGTTTCGTACCAGCCTTTGAAGCTTTCGGCGCAAAGGTTAGTCCTTCAAAAAGATATTAACAAACCTCTTTTTTCCCCATCGCACAAAGCTTTTCTAGCCCCATCTGGTCACGATTACCTCGCGCGTAATTGATGGTCCGGACCGCGACGGCGCATAGGTGCAAGTATCCAAGGCAACCTCCGTCCGAATAGGGCGGACGTCCGAACAAAGGAGCATGGACATGAGTAACACAGTCGAATTGGTGGGTCGTTACATCGCCGCATGGAACGAAAGGGAGCCGCGCAAACGGCGTGAGCTAATCGCCGAGACGTACACGGAAGCCGCTAACTACACCGATCCTCATCGCCAGGGGGACGGTCATGGCGGAATCGACACGATGATCGCGGCGGTGCAGGAGCGCTTTGAGGGATACAGCTTCCGCCTGAAGAGCGACGTCGACGCGTACGAGGGTCGCGTGCGCTTCCAGTGGGAGGCGGGAGGTACCGACGACGCGCCTTTGCATTTCGTCGGCACCGATTTCGGCGTGATTGGTGCTGACGGCCGCTTCGAGTCGATTAGCGGATTCGTCGACGAGATGCCTGGAACACCGGCCAAGTAATAGCAACGCCGATAAGGGCGGACGGCGACGTTTCGCCGTCCGCCTCTCTTTCGGCGAAGATCTATCGAAGAGTCCAGTACAGCTCTCCATAGAGGGGCTCTCGCGCGAGAAGATTTTGGTGACGGCGTACTATAGTCATGGGATACGTCTCGCGGTCGGTTGACACCCGCAGGCAGAGGAGAACGTGCATGAATGAGCAATCCAAACGGCCGGAGCAGATTATGGCCGCTCTGTTCGCGGAACTTTCGCGAGCTCAGCAGATGGCGCTGATGGCGCGTCTCGAACGGACCGGAGGCTCTCTCTATCGCGTCTGGGCCGAAAACGAAGGCAACGCCAAGGCTCGTGAAGCCCTGATTGCGGCGGCCGACCGTGAAGACGCCAATGCGCAACTATTGCGGCTCATGACCGACTTCAAGGGCGAATGTGAGAAATGCCACAAGTCCTTGACCGCGACAGCACCGGCCTTCGCATGCGCGTTTCAATGCACCTTCTGTCCCGATTGCGACGCTGGCTACGGTCACGTCTGCCCCAATTGCGGCGGTGAGCTAAAAGCTCGCATCGCGGCGTGAAAAGGGGCGAACTTTTGGCGTAACCTGCCCGCTCGTCTGTCAGCCTTTTACGCCGTCGATATTCGAGATATTCGCCCATTACCTGAGAGGTAATGGCGCGTCGAAACCGTCGCTGATAACGATGACTGCATGGAAACTCATCGCGACGAGAGCACGATCGAGCCGAATGGGGTGGGGCCGCTTTTGCGGCGCTGGCGCGAGGCGCGCCATCTGAGCCAACTCGAATTGGCGCTCGAAGCTGAGGTTTCGAGCCGTCACATCAGCTTCCTGGAGACGGGACGGGCGGCGCCCAGCCGGGAGATGGTTGTTACTCTGGCCAACGTTCTCGATGTTCCCCTGCGAGAGCGGAATATCCTGCTGCTTGCTGCTGGGTATGCGCCGGTTTATCGGGAAACCAGTTTGGAAGACCCGCGAATGGCGCCGGTTCGCAGTGCGATGGAATTAATCCTCAGGCAGCATGAACCGCACAGCGCGATCGCTTTCGATCGCCACTGGAATCTAGTGATGGCGAACGAGGCCTACGTTCGTTTCCTGACGTCTGTGTTCGGCACAATACCTACGGGTCTGGTCCCGCTTCAGGTGACGAAGCCGCCACGGCTGAATGTGCTGCATATGGTGTTTGATCCGAACGGAATGCGAAAGAAGATTCTGAACTGGGAGCAGATAGCGAAATCG
The DNA here is from genome assembly GCA_963804355.1 of uncultured Pseudomonadota bacterium. Taxonomy (GTDB): domain Bacteria; phylum Desulfobacterota; class Binatia; order Binatales; family Binataceae; genus JASHZA01. Next base: position 118,880 of record CAWDQC010000029.1, read on the forward strand.
CTGCTCGAGCAGGCTCATCGAGTTGCGGCGTGGGCCCGCGACGATTCGATCCATGATTTGATTAGCGCGATTTTGGCCTATCCAGGAGTTCCCGCGCGATGGCGCGAGGCAGATCTCGAAGCTCCGCAGGCCCTGATGCTGCCATTCGAACTGGACATGGGGGAAGGCAAGATTGCGCGAATGTTCAGTACCGTGACGACATTATCGACGCCGCAAGACGTTACTTTGCAGGAACTGCATATCGAAGCGTTTTATCCCGCGGATGCCGAGACTGACGCAATGTTGTTGTCGAGGCGATTGACAGCGTCACCTCTTCAACATGATGGATCAACGGCATCAGCGTCTTCGCGTTGAGGGTCTCTCGTAGAGAGATCGCGATCGGGATATTTGCGTGACCGCTTGCTAGGTCAGCAGACCGCCGCCGTCGACCGTCAGAGTAATACCCGTCACGAAGCCGTTTTTCATCAAAAAGACCACTGCATCGGCGATTTCTTCGGGACGGCCAGGGCGACCAACCGGTAGGCGCTTTGAATACTCGGCGATCAATGCGTCGCGTCGATCACCAAGAACGTCGAGGAACGGCGTGTCGACCAGTCCGGGTTGGATGGTGTTGACCCTGATCGGTGCGAGATCGACGGCAAGAGAACGCGCGAAGGCCTCCACCGCGCCGCACGATGCCGTCGCTACGGACGCTCCGCGAAGAGGCCGAGCCGCGGTCGTGCCCGACATGAAGGTGATCGAGCCGCCGGAGGACATTTTCGTCGCCGCGAACTTTGCGGCGTTGAAGGCTCCCCAAAAGCGCATATCGAGGGCCGGATGTAGCGAGGAGGAGTCGGGCTGAAGCTTGGGGTCGAATAGGACAGTTCCGGCCGTGATGAAAACATGATCGACGTGATCGAAGCCGGAGAAAAGTGCGCGAGTTCCTTCTTCGTCGGCGACATCGAGAGCGACGGTCTTGACGTCCCCCGCGATTTGATTTTGCGCCGCTCGCAAACGTTCGCTGGAACGTCCAGTGATTGTTACGCGCGCACCTTCAGCTTGCGCTGCTTTCGCCGTGGCGAGACCGATTCCAGAACTTCCGCCGAGCACCACGACATTTTTGTTCGATAAAGACATAGTTCCTCCAGCCGCTCTAAGCCCGAGAGCCGGCGGCTAGATTACGCTCGCCGCTTTAAGCGCGGTTATTTGCGCGTCGTCGAGCCCCACGCGGGAAAGAATTTCGGTGTTATGTTCCCCGAGACGCGGAGCGCCGCTCTCGAACGCCGTCGCGCGATTCTTGCCGTCAGTCGCGACTGACACGGGATAGAGCAGGTCGCGACCGAGCTCCGGATGGTTGAACGGTTGGAAGGTTCCGCGCGCCTTGAAGTGCGGATCCACGATATTTTCCTCGGGATAGCGAACGCTCGCCCACAACAGTCCTTTGGATTGGGCGCGATGGTACAACTCCTCGGCGTCCATCGAAGCGGCTAGGCGGTCGATCATCTCGTTGAAATGAGCTTGTGCGTCGGAGGGCGACTTCTTGGCAAGATCGCGGTACGCGTCGGAATCGAGATCGTGGGCGACGCCCGCCTCATTCATCATCTCGGTGATCACTCGGCGTTCGTGTCCGCCCCAGAACAGGAAGGCTTTGACGTAGCGACCGTCGCGAGTTTTTCGAAGCCAGGGCCGGCTGCGTGACTCGGCCGCGTGCCTACCGGTCTGCCGCCGAACCACCGCGCCGTTGTAGATGTAGGTCGGGATCGCGACTTCGGTGCAGGTGCTCACGGCCTCGTGGATCGAAAGGTCGATCAAGGTCCCTTCGCTCGACAATTCTCGGAAATTCAACGCAGCGGTCACGGCAATTACCGCATGCTCGCAAGCGATGTGGTATGCCTGCCACATTCCGGGAGCGATCGGTGGAGTATCGTAGACGCCGTCGCGCTGAGCGTCGTATCCGCACGACGCCATCACGCCACCCATCGCCAAATGGATCAGGTCGGTCATCTTGAGATCGCGATAGGGCCCGTCCAGACCGAACGGCGTGATAGTGCAAACAATCAATCGTGGATTCGCGTCCTGGATCGCTCGATACAGCGGGAGTCGCGCTTCGACCGCATCGGCCTCGCCCGAATCGATGATTACGTCGGCGCTCTTCGCAATCGCTTCGAAGGCGGGCCGAGCCGCAGGATGGGCCAATTCGAGACTGAGGCTTTTCTTGCCGAGGTTGTAGCGGCTGAAAAAGAGACTGTGCTCCGGATCGGAATCCGCCGTGGTGAAGGGGCCGAAACGGCGCGAGTTCGAGCCCGATCGGCCTTCGAGTTTGATAATTTCGGCGCCCAGCGAACCCAACAGTAACGATGCAAATTCGCCATGCTCATCGCCGATCTCGACGACGACGACACCGTCGAGTGCGGAGCCCAAAGATGTGTCGGTACTCAAATTATCAGGACCTCTTTCAGCTCGGCGATTTCCTCGCCGCTCAAGCCGAGAATTTCGCGATAAACGTAATCGTTATCTTCGCCCATCATAGGGGCGGCACGACCCGGCAATCCGCCGACGTCCGCCGTCAGGTTGCTGAATTTCGCCGGGAAACCTTCAATCGGCCATGAACCGATCTCAGTGTGTGGGAGCGGTACGAAATAGCCGCGATGTTTCAGTTGCGGGTCGCGCTCGGTGCGGTCGGACGACTTCTGCACGGCGCCGGCTGGAATTTTACGATTTTGCAGCCGATCCATCGAGATCGTAGCGATCTTCCTTTTTCGTGAACTCAGCCAATCGACGATCGAGCTCGTCTTCGTTTCCCTTGCGGCCGGTCTCGGTGGCGAAGCGTTGGTCATGCGCCCATTCGGGCGAACCGAGCACAGTGATCAATCTTTGCCACTGATCGTCATTCTGAATTGCGATGGCGATCCATTCGTCGGTTCCGCGACACGGATACGCGCCGTGCGGAGCCCATTGAGCGGAACGCATCCGGTTGCCGTATCGAGTAGTCGGGTTGCCGGTGAGTTGAGCTTCGAGCGTCGCCGTGCCGGATAGCATTATTCCGGCTTCGGTCTGCGAAATGTCCATGTAGCATCCCTTACCGGTGCGCTTGAGCCGATAAAGAGCCGCCAGAACGAGGATCGCGCCGTAGTAGCCGGTTGAGTGGTCGAGATAAGAATAACCCCACCCGGCCGGTGGCATCGGTTCGGCGAAGCCCGACATATGCGTCAAACCCGAAAGTGCTTGTGCGGTGGGACCGACGCTGACGTAGTTGTTGTAGGTGCCGGACTTCCCCATTCCGGTGATCTGCATGTAGATGAGCTGCGGATTAATCTTGCACAGCTCGCCATATCCGAGTTCCCAGCGGTCCATCTGTGCGGGGCTGTAGTTCTCGCACAGCACGGTTGCCTTGGCGATGAGCCGTCGTAACAGGTCGCGGCCCTGCGGCAGACTGAGGTTAAGCGTAATCCCGTACTTGCCGGGGTTGATATTGTTGAAGAGGCCGCTGCGATTGAGATTGTCACCATCGCCGCCCGCAACCACCGGACGAACGCCGCGCAACAGATCGAGCGCCCGCTGATCGTTCCATTCGACCCGGATTACCTCGGCACCCATGGTGGCGAGCATCCGCGTAGCATTGGGCCCGGCGACGATTTTGGTCAAATCGATCACCCGCACCCCTTCGAGTGGCCGCCGCCCGACGGATTTAGACTGTGCCATCTAACAAACGCCTCCTGACGCTCCAGTGAAGGTCGCAACCGTGATATGTCGCGCAGCGCCGCGCACGTCAAGGGATTCGAGACCGCGGTCGTGACGATTGACGCGTGGACTATGCGGCGCCGCCGATGCGGCGAAGGACTAGCAGTCGAAGCGCGCGCAGGGATCAGCGTCCATCGAGGGCGACAACCTTAACTGCACGCCGTAGACCTGATAGTGCGATCGCTTCAGTCTCCTCCGCGCGAAAACCCTCCAGGCAGATCAGTGTCCAGGCTTGGCCGCAACGCGCCATTCGTTGTTGAGGCCCCGATCGCCTTTTATCCATTGTTTCAAATCCTCGTGTGCGGAAGCCTTCCTCTTCGCCGCGATTTTGTCGGCTTCATGATGATCGACGGTGAATTCGAGATTGAGGCCATTGGGATCGGTGACGTACAGCGAGACGCAATAGCCGTGGTCGATTACCATCGTCTCGTGACCGGCTGCCTTTAGGCGACGCTCAATTTCGTGCTGGCCGTCCGCGTCACCGACTTTCAGCGCGAGATGGACGAATGGCGAATGCGGTCCGTAGTGGGCGAATCGCTCGTGCTGCTTGGGGTCGGAGAAATGAAAGAAGGCCAACGCTCCGCCATCGGCGATCTGAAAAAACAGGTGGCAATAGTAAAGTTCATCCTCGCCGAAAACCTTATCGCATTCGCGCCACGCTGCGACCAACGGCCAGCCGAGGACGTCCTCGTAGAATGTTCGCGTCTGTTCGAGGTCCCGGCACACGTAAGCTGAATGATGCAATCGCAGTGGAACGGTCCGGAGATCGTTGCGGCCATCGCCGTTCGAATGTTTGGCGCTCATTTTTCTTTTCTCCTGTTACCTGGAGCTTCTTCGGCAAAGGTGGACCTTTCCTGGCGGAGGTTCAAGGCTATGATTTATCCTCCACCGTGGAACCGCCGGATGGCGGACTGAAGCCGCCAGGATCCCCATCATTTTAGCAAATGATGCCTTCCTCTCATCCAATGCGACCATCTGCATCCGAATGGCCGTAACGAACGCATTCTTTGTCATTCCGGGCTTAGGCTTCTGCAAACGCATCGGCGATAGGCAGGCACTTCGATAGTGCTTTCAACTAGATGAGTCGCACGCCCGTAACACACGGTTTCGTTGCGCGACTTTCGGTTGCATCTATGCAACAGAAACCCTGCTGTCTGCTGCCCATTTGAGCAGTTTCGAGGGCACGCCTCTTGCGTTGTGATCTTCTCCGATTGTTTGAACTAACTCTCGGTCACTAAAGACTTCCAAGGGTTCCGGCTCCATTGGCCGGGTTGGAGATTGCAGGTGGAAGAAGCGTCAAAGGCGGTTGAGAGTCTTGATACCGGTGCGCTGCGCGAACTTCGAGAGCTTACGGAAGGATCCGGCCATCCGGAACAGTTCCGCGATTTGGTGATGCTTTTCCTCGATGGGCTCGAGCCGGGGCTCGCCTCGATGCACAAGGCATTGGAAGAAGAGGATGCGGTCGAACTCGCGACGCTCGCCCACGGCTTCAAGGGAACCTCTGCCAGCATGGGAGCGATGAATCTTGCCCTGCTGTGCCTCGCACTCGAAGAAGCGGCCGCCAAGCCGAATTTCGGCAGGGCGCAGGCGCAGCTCAAACAGATCGAAAGTGAAGTGCGCGTCGTGCGCTGGTTATTGGAAAGAGAAACTAGATGTTGAGTGAAAGCCAAAGCCTTGCGCCGATCGAAGTTCCGCCGCCTGGCGGATCTCTTCGGGTCGAGCTCGTGGGGGAGAAGCAGGCCTGTGCGGAAGTTCAGGCCGTACTCATGGAAGTCGGTGACCCCCATGTCGAGATAGTTAGAATCTCGGCGGGTGATCTCGTCGAGGACGGCGGCCCTGCGCTGGCCGACGTTGCGATGGTCATCGTCGATCCGACGACGGTGGAATGTCTGCGGTCATTTGCCAATCAGGCGCCGCGGCCTACTATATTGGCGGCTCTTCACGAGCGCTCGACCGCTGCGATGCGTCGTGCCTTGCAAGCGGGGGCGGACGAACTGCTGTTCCTCCCGTTGGAGCCAGGCGCGGTCACCCGCGCGCTGTTGAAGATCAACGAAACGCAGCGCCTGTCGGACAGTGCTACCGGCGGTACGATTTGTTCCGTGATGAGTAACTCCGGTGGCGTCGGCGTTACCACTATCGCGGCAAATATCGCGCTCGCCCTACGCAAAAAAATCGACAAACGCGTCGCGATGGTCGATCTCCATCTGCAGGCCGGGGACCTTCCGGTCTTCCTCAACCTGGATATCCACTCGTCAATAATGTCGCTCTGTGAGGATGGCCGACAACTGGACTCCACCAAGCTGAAGCGGCACTCACCAAGCATCCTTCGGGTATCTACGTGCTCGCAGCGCCAACCGGAATCGAGGAAAGCGAAATTTTGCCTGAGGCGACGGTTTCCGCGGCTTTGACCCTGATGCGCGAGTTGTTTGATTGCGTGGTGATCGACTGCGGTAGTTACGTCGACGAGAAAACGGTGGCGGTCTGGGAGCGATCCGACTTCCTGTTCTATGTCGTCGATCAGACCGTAAGGTCGGCGCGAGGCGCCGGCCGCTTTCTCGATCTTTATCATCGCTTGGGAATCACGCAGGTTCAGCCGCACTTTCTGCAAATAAGTTTGCCATCGACCATCCGATCGGCGAGGAGCACATCATCAAGACTTTGGGTGCGCCGCTTTATGCGAAGCTCCCGGCCGACAGGGCGGCTCTCGACCGCGTCGAATTGCGCGGGCAGGACCTGTGGGAAGTTGCGCCGACCTCGGCATTCGCTCGCGCGATCGAAGAACTCGTCCGCAAGATGATGGGAATGAACCAGGCCCAAAGCGAGAAGCGTGACCTTTTCTCGCGTTTGTTGGCCGGTGTTTCGGCTAGAGCATGAAACCTTTTAACAGGAGCCAGGAGAGCGTCGGGAAACACCAACTTGGCGGGACGGGTTAGTCATATGCCTGTGAGAGCACTGATAGTGGATGATCAGCCGGTGATTCGAGCGAATCTGCGGCTGCGGTTGACACGGCTCGGATGTGACGTGCGCGAAGCGGAGCACGCCTACGAAGGGTTGAGGGTGTACAACGAATTCCAGCCGCAAATAGTTACCCTGGATATCGTGATGCCGGTGGTCAACAACTTCACCGCGATCGACCTCCTGCGCGAGATTCGCAAGTCGGGTAGCCAGACCGACGTCGTCGTGATCAGTTCGAAACTCGCGGTGCGCGAGGAGTTTCTGAAGGAGGGCGCGATCGAGTTCATCGCCAAACCCTTCGAAAAATTTGACGGCTTGGTTAGAAAGCTCGAACCTTTGATTCAGGCGCTTGGTCCGGAGAACCCTTAGTGGGGAACAAAGCGAACCCGCGCCGTCGTCGCGGGGTGACCGCTTCCGCCCCCCGCCACCGCAGAAACGACGCGCCTGAGAGGAGCGATACGGAGCTTCGCATGAGCGAAGCCACGCTTCTCAATATTCTCGAGGCCAGCCCCGACGCAATCAGCCTCAATCGTCTCTCCGATCTCCGCTATGTAGCGGTCAACAGCGTCTTTATCGAAGCCACCGGCATCCAGGTTGAGGACGCGCTCTCCAAGACGCCCGAGCAGCTGGGGATTTGGCAGGATAAGTCCCAACTCGATGAGTTCATGCGGCGCATCAAGGCCGACGGCGCCGTCAAAGACATGGAGGTGGATTTTCGTGGGCGGGGGCAACAAGTCCTCAGCACTTTGACCTCCGCGGTGGTTGTCGTAATCGACGAAACGCCCTGTATCGTCTCGTTTACCCGGGATATTTCCAAGCTCAAGGAAGCCGAACGAAAAAGGATCGAGAGCGAGTCGACCTTCAGGAAGATAATCGAATCGAGCCCGGATGCGATCGCGATCATCGAGTTCGCCACCGGACGCTATATCGAGGGAAATCATGCCTTCCTCCAGGCCACCGGCCTTGGCAAGGAGGAGTTGCTGAAAGCTACGGTTCGGCAACTCGGAATCTGGAAGGACGAAAAAACCCTGAAAGACTCCTTGAGGACTTTGCGGGAAGCAGGGGTCATCCGTAGCCAACCGATCGATATCAAACATAGCAGCGGCCGCCGAAGTCCCTATCTTTTTTCGGCGGTGCTGGCCGACGTTGGCGGAAAGCAGTGTGCAGTCGTTATAGGACAGGACGTCACGGACATCCGGGAGGCGGAAAACAAGCTCAAGGCGGCACGCCAAGCGGCACTCGATGCTGACAAGGCCAAGTCGGAATTCCTCTCGAATATGTCTCACGAGATCCGCACACCGATGAACGCCATGCTCGGCATGGCCGACCTGCTGGCGCGCACTCCATTATCCGAAGACCAGCGGCGATTCGTCGAACTGATGAGAGTCAATGGCGACGCTCTGCTCGATCTAATCAATGACATCCTCGACTTGGCCAAAATCGAGAGCGGGCGGCTTACCATCGAGTCCGCGAGCTTCGACCTCGAGGAGTTGATCGAAAAAGTCGGCGAGGCGATGGCAATTCGGGCACACGAGAAAGGACTCGAACTCGCCGTCTATTCCGCCCCGGACGTCCCCACGAACCTCGTCGGCGATCCGCTGCGTTTGCGCCAGATCCTCTTCAACCTGTTGGGCAATGCGATCAAGTTCACCGAGAAGGGTGAGGTGTCGTTGACGGTGGAACGCGAGCAGGTGGAAAAGCGGGACGAATCCATCATCGGAGATCGCCGCAATTCGTCACTATCGCTGCGCTTTTCCGTCACCGATACCGGCGTCGGCGTTGCGAGTGACAAACTCGAGTCAATCTTCTCGAGCTTCGAACAGGCGGACTCGTCGACCACGCGCAAATATGGCGGCACAGGCCTGGGACTCGCCATCGCGAAACGTCTGGTCCAACTCTACGGCGGCAAAATCTCCGTCAAGAGCCAACCCGAAAAGGGCAGTTGCTTCACCTTCACGGCGAAATTCGGCGTAGGCGCGTCGGCAATCGCAAGATCTCACGAAAACGTCGGCCTCAGCGGGGCCCGCGTAATGGTAGCCGACGATACTACCCTCAACCGGACGGTCATACGCAAAAATCTCGAGCGCGAAGGCGCGATGCTCGTCGATTTTTCCGACCTCGATGGTGCCTTCGTTGAGCTCGGCCTCGCTCGCGCCGCCGGCCATCCCTATCAACTGATAATTCTCGATTGCGCCGGACCTGACATGGGTCGTATCGAGGCCCTACTCGAGCGCGGCGGTATCGATCAGAAACAAACCCGAATCGTTGCGATGCTCACGTCGGACAACATGAGCGCAAAGATTGTTCGGCTGGCGCGAATGGGAATAACCGCCTACCTGGTTAAACCGGTCCGTCGCGCCGAACTGCTGCGTGCCATCGCAAGCGCAATGGGCACCAACAAGGTTGATTCCACAGTTGCCGCCGAAGCCCGCATTGACGATCGCAAACTGCCGCCCCTGCATGTCTTGCTGGCAGACGATTCGCCGGTCAATCGGCTCCTGATCAAAGCGTACTTCAACGGGACGCCGATAAAGCTGGATGAAGCCGAAAACGGCCAGATTGCCCAGAATAAATTCAAGGCGGGCAAGTTCGACCTCGTCCTGATGGATATGCGAATGCCCGTCATGGACGGATACGCCGCGACCCGCTCGATTCGCGAATGGGAGCAAACCAATCAGCTAACCCGAACTCCGATAATCGCCCTCACGGCCTCGGCGCTCGAAGAAGAAGTTCGCAAGAGTCTCCAGGCTGGATGTGACGCTCACCTCAGCAAGCCGGTAAAGCGCGGCACCCTCCTCGACGCAATCGCCGCCGCGATCGAATAGGTTCTCCGTCTCGCACCGTAAATGCTGCATCACGCAGCCTTGTCGTCTTCCGAGGCCTGCTGCTAGGTTTGACTGATACATCGAGTGCCTCGCCCTCAGAAGCGTCGATAACAATTCCTCATCATTGAGGTGGGCGACTCTGGCGCGCGGCGGAGGTCGAAATAGATGGAATACCGTCAATTCGGACAAACTGGAATTCAAATCTCGGCAATCGGCTTCGGATGCTGGGAGATAGGCGGCGGGTACGGCAGTATCGAGGAAACCGAATTCATCAAGGCGGTTAATCGCGCCCTCGATATCGGTCTCAATTCCTTCGATACCGCCGAGGCCTATGGCTTCGGCGCCTCGGAGAAGTCACTGGCGAAGGCCCTCGGCTCGCGCCGCAAAGAGGCCGTCATCACGACGAAATTCGGCGTCGGCTATCCTGGGTCACCGAACCTTCGCGACGGCAGCCGCAAGCGCGTGATGGAGTGCATCGAGAAGAGCCTCAAGAGTCTCGACACCGACTATGTCGACGTATACCTGGTGCACTGGCCCGACCGCACCACCCCATTCGAAGAGACCATGCGCGCGCTTGATGAACTTGTGAAGCAAGGCAAGGTCCGCGCTGTCGGTCTCTCCAATTTTCGCCTGGACGAGATCAAAACCTGCATGGCCGCGCGTCGCGTCGACGTCGTCCAGTATTGCTGGAACATGTTCGACCGGCGCATGCAGCAGGAAATCTTCCCCTACTGCCGCGAGAACAACATTGGCGTGATGGCTTACGGATCGTTGGCCTATGGGATGCTAACTGGTACGTTTAACGAAGAGATGACCTTTGACAAAAACGATTGGCGGGCGAAGCGCGGCCAGTTGTTGAATCTGAATCTCTTTCAGCACCTCTTCGGCCCCGATCACTATCTCAAGAACCTTCGCGCCGTCGAGGAACTAAAGGCGATGGCGAAACGTTACGGCAAGACTCTCCCGCAATTTGCTCTGCGCTGGACGACCTCGAACCCAGTGGTCAGCACCGCGCTGGTCGGATGCCGTAATCCGAGCGAGGTTGACGACAACGTCGGTGCTCTCGGCTGGTCAATCTCGGATGCTGATATGAAGGAAATTGAGGCGATCTTCGCTCGCCACGGCGCCGTCACTATGCCGGATACTTGGCTGGAGACGATTTAGGGCGGTCAAGGACTGAAATTTCACCAAGAAGCACGCTAAGAGAGGTTTGAGCATGCCTACCCAGAAATTCGCGCCCATGAGCAAAGAATTCGCAACGTTCGACTGCGATGCCCATGTTACGGAACCACCCTGGTTGTGGGAGCGGGCTAAAGATTGGCTCACTAAAGACGAGTTCGAGGCGCTCAAAAATACCATCTGGTTCGATCCGGAAAGCCGCCAGCTGATCGTCAATGGAAGGCAGCCGCGGGAATCGGCTCCCAGCGCCTCCATGGCACCCCCGGCATGGTAAACGTGCTCTCCCTCGCCGGCCCCGGCCTCAAGCACGATATCCAGCGCGCGCTAAACGTCCGCAATCTGCGCCGCGATACCGCCATCAACGAAGAGCAGGCCGACTACCTCGACCAAAGGGGTCGTACGAGCCGAAGCCTCGCCTGCGTGACATGGATGTCCAGGGTATCGACCAGGTGATGATCATTCCGACCGATATCGATACTTATCCCTGGCTCCTCAATGCCGTCGGCGCCAAGGCGATGTGCAAAGCCTATAACGATTGGGCCTACGAATATTGCCAGGAGAATCCCGAAAGGCTCTTCTTCGCGGCGCTGTTGCCGATGCAGGACCCGAAGTTCGCCGAGCAGGAACTGCTCCGGGTGGCGGATAAGGGATGCCGTGTTGCGCTGGTACGGCCGATCGATGCAATGGGGAATTATCCCATACAGCCCAAGTACGAGCGCCTGTGGAATACGATGGAGGAGACCGGCCTGGTCTACGGGATGCATCCGTTCCCAGCCTTCGGTTCGCTAAAGCCTCCCGGATATACGGAGCAGCATTCCGGAGCCGAGCTTATCGGGCTTAGTGCCTCGACTTCGGGACTGCCGCATTCCTTCCTCGTCAACGTTCAGGATTTTCAGGCCGAGGCCTCGCTTTGGGTCACGATGGTGTTGATGACGGGATTCTTCGATCGCCATCCGAAGCTCAGGGCCGCGGTCTTCGAAGCGTCCTCGACCTGGCTTAGCTTCATCCTTGACGAATGCGACAAGTTTTATCGGCTCTATCGCAACGAGCGCCAACTGCCTCCTCTAAAGCGCCTTCCCCGCGAGACTTTCTTCGAGCATTGCGTCACCGGCTTCGAGGGTGACGAAGCTCCGCCGTCGCGACTGCCCGAGTTTTACCAGGACATCCTCGCCTGGTCCTCTGATGTCTACCATCACGACGGCGACGATGCGTGGCGGGCGATCGAGACGATGCGCAAGTGCGAATTGCCCGAAGGCTATCAGTCGAAGTTCCTCGGCGATAATGCCCGGCGCCTCTACAAGATTGATCCTCCCAAGAGCTTCATTCGCGATCGGGTGACCGAAATCGAACGGCCGGATTGGTGGCCAACCGAGGCGGAAGTTAAAGAGGCGCTCAAGCCGGAATCCTCAGTGATACGGCATCGTGCCGAATTTTCTCCCGGAGTTGGCGGCGGCGGCCGCTGAGTTGATTCGGAGTTAAGGGACAATGGCGACCAAGAGCTTCACGGTCTTCGATGGCGATTCCCACGTCGTCGAACCGCCGGAATTGTGGACGAAATATCTCGAGCCCGAGTACCGCACCCTGGGAAAACATGCCCTCTGGCGTGAACAGGGCAAATTGGGCTCCTACCTTAAAGTCAACGGCAAGATGTTCCGGGATACGATGAATCCCAACATCCCGCGACACGCCATCTGGCGTCCCGGAATGACTTGGGACAGGGTTGGCGAGCTCGATCCCCGGCAGCACCACCCGATGACCGAAGGCGCCTCGGATCCCGCCGCTCGCCTTCGCGACATGGACGCGATGGGAGTCGATCAGGCTTTCCTCTATCCGACCTGGTTTGCCGAAGGCTTCCATCTGGTCGAAGACCCGGACGTCGCCTACGCTTTGGCGCGCGCATATAACAACTGGATCGCCGATTTTTGCAAAGCGGCGCCTCAACGGCTTTTTCGCCGGCGCGATGGTTCCCCTGCAGAACATGGACTATGCGGTCGAGGAATTGCGCCGCGTCAGCAAAATTCCCTGTTTCCGCGCCGCCTTTATTCGCCCGATGTTCATCGAGGGGCACTACTTCACTCACCCGTACTATGATCCCCTCTGGGCCGAGCTCGAGACTCTCGAAATGACCGCCGCGGTTCATCCGACCACCGGTCTGTGGAATCCCGAATGGACCTCGCACGGCCCTTTCATGGAAAAGGTCAAGCGCCGCTTGAATCAACGCTCTGCCATAACCGACGCGGGTGGCGGTCCGTTCGCGGGTGGCGGCGGTGACCAGGGCTTCACTTTCGTGGCCTCACCGCCCTGGGCCATCCGATCGCCGGCATTCTGTCGCATTGGCTGGACAATCACATGTTCGTCGCCGCGACCCTGATCGGATTCACCGTGATGCAGCGCTATCCGAAAATGAAGGTCTTGGTTTCGCACGGCAAGGCTTCCTGGATGGAGGAAGTGCTCGAGAAGATGGAGGCGTCGACGCGCACAATTCCCTTGCTCCACTACTATCCAGTCCGTACCGATGTCGAAGAGATGTGGGAGGAAGGCAATGTGATGCTCGGTTTTGACGCCGAGGAGCGGCTAATCCAGAAGCTTCCGCAAGACTTCGCCGAAAAGGTCATCTGGGGCTCGCGCTACCCGCATCAAGACACGACTACGGCGTGGGACGCGATCGAAATGCTGGGTGCCTCGCATGTCGATGAGGCGACTATCGCACGGATGCTTGGCGGTAACGCGGCACATCAGCTCGGCGTCAAACTGACACAAAAATCCAACTGACCATCGTTCCGTTCTCTTTTTGAATCATGTCCGGGCGGTGCCAGCGCGCCGCCCGGATTTCTTTATGCGTAATCGGCGACGCTTGTCGCCACATCGCCCCTGCACTTCACGCGGTCTTGCACGAATCGCTTCAGTAGCTCGAGGGTACGCTTTATGCTCCCTCGCTGCGGGAGCGACTATGTTTCGTCTCAATTCCGCTTGGATTCCGAAGCTTCCCGCTACAGCCTGGCCAGTAATCAAAGCTGTCGCGATGAGTGCCCTTCCAGTGTTGGCGATGGGTACGGCGGCATACCTTTACGCGTACCAGACGATCACTTCGATGGTAACCGCAGCCGACATGGAGCGCGCGCAGGATACGGCCGACGATCTAGAGCGTTTTCTGCAAGAGCGCATCGCCGACGTCGAGGTGCTCGGCTCGATTCCGGCTCTGGGTGATACCGCCCAATCTCTCGGCCAAAAAAACGAATTACTCAGTCGATTCGTCGCGGCCTATCCTATCTATGAACGCGTCGTCGCGTATGACAGCAACGGCATTCCGATAGCCGCGAGCGGCGCGCCCCTCCGACACGAGACGAACATTCCGATTGGCGCTGAGCGATCCGCAATTGTTCGCACTGCGGTTGTCCGACTCTCGGACAATTCAGCACATGACGCTACGACGATCCAAATAACCGGGCCAATTGCCACAGCACGCGGCGTCCCCGTCGCGGGTTGGGTCGAAGTCGATATGCGGATATCTCAGATCGATCACCTGCTCTCGGGTGTTGGCACGACACACGACAAGTATTTCGTCATGGACCAGAACGGCCGGATCTTCGCCGCTGAAGACAAGGCATACCTCAATAGACAGATCGATGTTGCCTTTCCGCAGTTCGCGCGCGCTACCTCATCGCAAACAAAGGGCACGTTGGTAGTTGATAGCTCGATAACATCAAAACGAATCCTGCTCGCCTACACTTTTACCAATGGAAAGAACGGCCCCGATATTCATTGGCGAGTGGCTATCGGGACCGATGCGGAGGTTGCCTACGCGCCGACCCGCCGCCTCCTGTTTATCGTGATAATCGCGACAATTTTGGCCGCGCTCTTATCCGGCGGCATTACCATCTGGACCACCCGCCTCGCGACCGACCCGCTCCTAATGGATATCGACCGCCGCAAGGCAGTTGAGCGCGAATTAGCTGGCGCCCGCGACGAGGCATTGGCGCTCGCACGCGCGAAGTCCGAATTTCTCGCCAACATGAGCCACGAAATTCGCACTCCGCTCAACGCGATTATAGGTTTCACGGGATTGCTGCTCGAGGAAGATGAATTGACCGCCGAACAGCAGGGTTTCCTGGAAAATATCCGCGGCAGCGGCGATATCCTGCTCGACACTATTAATAATGTGCTGGACCTTTCCAAGGTGTCCGCTGGAAAACTCGAAGTTGAAAAAATTGTCTTCGACCTTCGGACCTTGGTTGAATCCGCAGTCGATTTCATGGCCGAAACGGCCCAAAAACGCAACCTTGAACTAGCGCTCGCAATCGACGAGAAGGTGCCGCCGACCGTGCTGGGCGATTCCGGACGGATTCGCCAGGTGCTGGTCAATCTTGTGAGTAATGCGGTGAAGTTCACCCATACGGGCGAAATTGTCGTCAAAGTCAAGACGGAGACCGAGACCGAAAACGACGCACTAGTCCGTTTTGAAGTCAGCGACACCGGTATAGGTATTCCCGAGGAAGCTCAGCGCGGCCTGTTCGAGCCCTTTTACCAGGCCGACAGCTCGACGACGCGCAAGTATGGTGGCACCGGGCTCGGCCTGGCGATCTCGGCTCAACTAGTCGATCTGATGTCTGGAACAATCGGAGTCAATAGCCAGCAAGACAAAGGAAGTACCTTCTGGTTCACGATTCCGTTGACCAAGGCGGCGGCGACCGACGCTTCACTCGAGAACCGGCGCGATCTCGCGAAAATCCACGCATTGATCGTGGACGACAACATCACCAATCGCCAAATCGTTCGCCGGCAGATGGAATCCTGGGGCATGCAGGTTGATGACACCGCGGACGGAGTCGAAGCTCTCGATCTGATGCGCCGTGCGGCGGCTTTAGATCCCTACATCGTCGCCGTGCTCGATTTGCAAATGCCGCGAATGGATGGCCTCGAACTCGCCGCATCGATCAAAGCGGATCCTGCTCTATGCAAAATTCACCTCGTTATGATGTCGTCCGCCGGCGATCGAAAGGAATACGGTGCGCGGGTAGCCGCGTTCGAAGCGTGGCTCACGAAACCTGTAAAGCCGGCCGATTTGCTGCGTTGCCTGAATTCGCTTCCGTCATATGACCAACCAGCGCTGACAGCCGACAAGGTGCCGTCGATCGATTTCTCCATCAATCACCCGCGCCCTCAACCATCGCCTCCAACGGTTGAAGCTAAAGCGGTAGCTATGCATACGCGCGCCAAAGTTCGGATCCTGGTTGCGGAGGACAACCCGATCAATCAGAAGGTGGCGCTGAGTCAGCTCAAAAAACTGGGCTATCAAGCCGATGTCGTCGCGAACGGTCGGGAGGTGCTGACCGCTCTCGCGCAGATCGACTACGACGCGGTCCTGATGGACTGTCAGATGCCCGAAATGGACGGGTACGAAGCGACAAAAGAACTACGCCGGCGCGAAGGCGTCGACCGTCATACATTAGTGGTCGCGATGACGGCGTTCGCTCTCGAAGGCGATCGCGAAAAATGCCTCGACGCGGGAATGGATGACTACGTTACTAAACCGGTGCGGCTGGACCACCTCGAGGAAGTGCTGGGCCGCTGACACCGAGAGAAGCCAGCCTTACACGCCTCAAACTTCCAGCGAAACCCTCGCAAAGAGTTGATCGCGACTAACCAGCTAAATCGAGTCGCGCGAAAAAGTGCAGCGACCGCTCGAATATCCAGCTCATCGGCGCCGGGTAGAGACCAAGACGGGTGCGATATTCGCCGAGCCGGGTATCAAGCTGATGGAAAGTTTCTCGCCAGCGCGCTTCCGGCCAATAGTTATAGGTTAGGACAACCCGATGCGGCGCGTTCCCTACCCAATCCATCAATTTGAGGGTGGGCTCGGCAAAAAATCCGTCGGCGCTATGGTCCTTAATCAATATGAATTTTCTGGCTACTCTGCGTGCTTCCTTCAATAAGATCGTGGGATCGTGAGTGTGATGGAGTACGTCCAGGAACATGACTATATCAAACGACTTGTCACGATGAGGAATTGTTATCCCATCGAACATTGCGACCGGGATCCGCGCGGCAGGGCGCAAGAGAATATCGATCCCGCTAATAGTAACGTCCGGTCGTTGTTCGACGACTAGACTATCCACCACTCCGTCGCCGCATCCCACATCGAGGACTGTCGCCCCGGGCGCGATCATTTCCACGAGGTGTCGGCTTAGAACCCGCACTCGGCGACCGTGCACGAGACGTCCGTGCATCGAGCCAACTGAGGAGGTGATATCCATTGCTATGACGCTTCGATCAAAGGTTTTCCGCCGTCCCTATCGAGCATTCAATCACGACGGTATCGACCATAACTTCGAACCCGCGAAACCACAACTCGGTTGCACTGACGGGCGCTAGGTGATCCGAATCAGTGAACCCAGAAATAGTCGCATATCGCGGAAACGGCGTAGCAATTCGAAACTATCATCAATCCGGCCGCTGCGACCGTGGCGCCAATGGATACCCAGATATTAGCCAGTCGCCCGTTCCAGTATTGCTTGATAGCGTACAAACCCATCGCAAGGAACAGCAGGAATGGGATCAGGAAATACCGTCCTTGCACGCCCAGGACTCCCGTCACTCCAACGGTAGTGAATATCAGATACATCGCCAGGGTCATCCCGGGAAATACCAGCAATATACCGACCACTGCGAGAATCCAGGCAAGATTGTGTGCCCTGCGCGAAACGCCGTCAAAGGAACCAATCGGATCAGCCACAACTCCGTTCGTCGCGTCGGCCGCCATCGCCAGTACCAATGCGGCGACGACCAGGTAATAACCTATCGGCGCCATAAAAAAAGCATTCCAGCCGAACGCTCCAATCACCGACTTCCAACTCCCGTCCAACAGGCCATTGCCGAAGAAATTTTTGAACTGAGACCAGCATATAACCAAAAGGTAGGTCGGATGCGCCTTTAGAAAAGCAGTTTGGCGTACCGGGTCCGCCCACGACGCTCGCCAATCGTACTCCTGATCGTAGGTATTCATTACCGACCAGAGCTTCCAGACCATGAAAGGAGTCACCAGTCCGATGGTGACCAGCGCCTGTTTCCATCGAAAAGTCCTGAGCGTTGGCCGCAAGGCGACGTAAAGCGGAGCCGCCAGCAGCGCCATCGGCGCGTACACCGGCTTTATCGTGGTCATTGCCATGATCGCGACTGCGATCCACGCCGCATGCCCCCACGATGCCGGCCGCAGGAACATCCCGAGAATCAGGAAGCCCATCACGAACAGGAACGCGTCATTGTTGAGCGCGGTCCCTTGCTGAAGAACCTCGGGAACGGTGTAAAAGAACAGCAGCAGATTTCTGCCCCACGGTATCGCTCGCAACAGCAACCATAAGGCAATAGTCACAAGCCCCCAATTCACCAGCCGCGTCGCGTAGAACGCCTCCAGCATCCCCCCTGGACGCGGGGTGCCGTCCTTGTGCAACCCGACCAGGCGAGCGGCGCCCGCCGGTAGCAGATAGCCGGTCGGCGGGTACTTGCATTGAAGATCGCCGGCGAAACCCGTGTCCGACAATCCCGTGAAGTCCCAGGCAAGTCTGAAGTCCTCAAGGCCCACCCTCGGGTGGTCAGGCGGCGGAGGTCCCTTCAGCACCGGCAGTTGACGAAAAAACCGCTTCTGCGAAGGAAGAATCACTCGCGGCCCTGGTGCGGATGGTACGGTATCGCTCACCGGAAAGCGGAAATAATTTGGTAAGACCTTTGCCGCCCCCGGCATCGTGCGGCAAACGACCTCACCCTCCGCGACCGCCCACAGCCGATTCCAATGGGTCAATTCATCCCCGCTCTCGAAGGGAGGAATTGTCACGATGTAGACAATTCCGAATATAAAGGCGATTCCGAACCAGAGACGGTGCAAAACCGACAACGATCTCCGCTTCGGGACGAACGGATCTACGCTGGCTCCGGTTTCCATCGCGGTGGAGGATAACAATCGATCGCGCTCTAGGCCACCTTCCAATAAAGTGTACTTCTTTTGTATAAGGGTTTGACGTGTCAAGCTGAGTCGGTCGGTCATACTGTGAGCGAGATAGTTAATACGTGAATTCTACAGCTTCCGAAGCCAGGACAGACGACGTCGAGGTCAGCGTCGTAATGCCGTGCCTCAACGAGGCTCGCACCTTGGCGGTTTGTATCGATAAGGCCAGGCAGGCCCTCCTCACCCTCGACACCAGTTGGGAGATCATCGTCGCGGACAACGGCTCGACCGACGGCTCTCAGAAAATCGCCGAGGATCACGGTGCGCGCGTCGTCGCCGTTTCCGAGCGCGGCTATGGCAATGCCTTCCGCGGTGGCATCGAAGCCGCCCGCGGACGCTACCTGATTCTTGGTGACTCTGACGACAGTTACGATTTCGGCGAACTGCCTCCGTTCGTCGAGCAGATGCGCGCCGGTCACGATCTCGTGATGGGTTCGCGCTTCCAGGTCAGATCATGGACGGCGCGATGCCCTGGTCGCACCGCTATATCGGCAATCCCATCCTCACGAGGATTCTCAATATTTTCTTCCGCACCGGCGTCAGCGACGCTCACTGCGGTTTGCGTGCGATTTCCCGCAAGGGCTGGGATCGATTGGGGTTACGCACGGGTGGGATGGAATTCGCAAGCGAGATGGTCATACGCGCGGCGCAGGAACAGCTCGCGATCGCGGAAGTCCCCGTCACGCTGCACAAGGACGGGCGCGACCGCCCGCCTCATCTGCATACTTTCAGCGATGGCTGGCGTCACCTGCGATTTATGCTGATGTTCAGCCCCTCGTGGCTGTTTCTGATGCCTGCCTTGGTCATGGGCCTCATCGGGCTGCCCCTGCTGATCCTCGTACCGTTTTACGACATCACATTTTTCGGCCACGTCCTGAGCATCCACTTTTCACTGCTCGGCTCAACCCTGGTGATGGTTGCCTTCCAGCTATTGCAACTCGGAGTATTCGCGAAGCTTGTCTTCGTCGCCGACGGAATCGGCGAAGACCGCCTGGGCCGATGGGCGCTCGAGCGTTTCCGGGTAGGCGCGACGATCGTCCTCGGCCTCGTGATCCTGCTCATCGGCGCAGGCATCGATTTGGAATTTTTCTTCGGCTGGGTGCGCAGCCACTACGGGCCGGTCGACGTGCATACCACGTCGCTGATCGTGATGGCCTCGATGCTAAGCGTTATCGGGCTGCAACTTGTGTTCGCCGCGTTCTTTCTCGGAATTCTGCGCGCCTCCCGCACCGGCGGCTGGGCCGACTAGCACTTCCAATTCCGTCCAGGCCTTGTCTCTACGTGCGTCCTGTGCGGAGGCTTGCCGTTAACTTAACGTCGGTGACGTTTGGATGGGTGTCGACAAGCCTAGTCGTACGCCCTGCACGTTTGCGTCGAATTCGGCTGGATATTGAGGTTGGCTGTTTTGGTCGTAGGCGTCGCCGACGTGTGAACTGATACTGATGTGCAGATACCGAAGACTTCGCAGCATCCGGACATGAGCAACATCGCAAAGCAGGCGATAAATATTCTTATCATCCCTGATTTCTCCTAGTCTTTTGGTGCTGCAATTGGCAGCAATCATCGTGCCGTTGCGTTCGTTTCACGATGGTGTATGAGTTTCCGGTGCTTTCGCTTTGTCGAACGGCCGGAAAAAATGCCAATGAATGGGAAGCTCGGCGATCTCTAGCCGAGTGGAAGGGACCAGGATGAACATCGCAGACGCCTTAAACATCGAAGACCTGCGCCGGATGGCCAAGCGGCGATTGCCCCGCATCGCGTTCGACTTTATCGAGGGTGGGGTAGAAGACGAACGCTGCCTCGCGCGCAACGAAACCAGCTTTTCCCGTCACCGGCTGATTCCGCACTATTTGGTCGATATCTCCAAGCGTAACCAGTCGACGACGCTGTTCGACCGCACTTACGCCAGTCCTTTCGGTATCTCGCCGACGGGACTCGCCGCGCTGTTTCGTCCCGGCGCGGACCTGATGCTGGCCGAATCCGCCGCCGCCGCGAATGTCCCCTTCATCATGTCGGGAAGCTCGACGGCGTCAATCGAAGCAGCCGCGCGGACCGCGCCGGAACACTTGTGGTATCAGCTCTACACCGCGCAGGATGCGAAAATTACGGAAGATCTCGTCAGGCGTGCGCGCGACGCCGGCGTCAACACGTTGGTGATGACGGTGGATGTTCCGGTGTCCTCCAAGCGCGAACGCAATATGCGCAACGGCTTCGGGCTCTCGGTCACCTTCAAATTGTCGACGATCGCCGAAGCGCTGACCCATCCGGCCTGGGTCGCCGGCTATTTGCGTCATGGCAAGCCCATGTTCGAGAATTGGGCCTCGTATGCGCCTTCGGGTGCCAATTCGACCGGCGTTGCCGGTTTCATGTCCACTCAAATGCCCGCGACGATGACCTGGCGAGACCTGGAGACGATTAGGCGCCTCTGGCCGCGTCATCTGGTGGTCAAGGGCATTATGCATCCGAACGATGCGATTCGGGCCGCCGAGGCTGGTGTAGACGGATTGATAATCTCGAACCACGGCGGCCGCCAACTCGATCAGGCGCCCGCACCGCTCGAGGTATTGCCTGCTATTCATGCCGCCGTCGGCGATAAAATGGTTCTCATGCTCGATAGCGGGGTCAGGCGCGGTGCCGATATTCTGGTGGCGTGGGCGCTGGGGGCCCGCTTCGTTTTCGTCGGACGCGCCACGTTATATGGCGCCGCGGCGGCGGGCCCGCGCGGGGTACAGAAGGCGATTAAGATTCTGCGCGGCGAGATCGACCTCGTGATGGGTCAAATCGGATGCCCGAGTCTCTCCGAGCTGGACAGCAACTATCTGATGACTCCGGGATGAGGCACGCCACGTTTCAGGATGAGTGAAGAATAAGTGAAATTCGGAATTCTGCAGTTTTTCAGTTGGCCGGAGCGACGCCAGGCCTTGGCCACCGTCTACGCTCGCGCCCTGCAACGTATCGAAATCATGGACCGCGGCGGTTACGACGCGGTCTGGCTGACCGAGCATCATTTCAGCGATTACAGCGTCTGCCCGTCGATTCCGGTGATGGGTGCATATGCGGCCGCCCGCACCCGCAATATCCGCATCGGTGCCGGAGTCACGCTCGCAGCCTTTTATCATCCGCTGCGTCTGGCGGAGGAGATCGCCCTGCTCGACGTGCTGAGCGGCGGCCGGGTCAATTGGGGCGCCGGACGCGGTTTCGATGCGCGCGAATTCCGTACCTTCGGCGTGCCGATGGAGGAAAGCCAGCTTCGTTTCCGTGAGGCCGTCGATATCGTGATACGGGCATGGACCAGCGAACGGGTCACGTATAGCGGTAAATATTTCTCATTCGAGGACGTTGAGGTCCTGCCGAAACCACTCCAGACGCCTCATCCACCGCTCTGGATGGCGGCCGGTTCCAATGACGCGCTGCAGTGGGCGGCGTCGTTAGGTCACTCGGTGCTGCTGGGGCCTCATGCGAACCACGAGGAGACTGGCCGGCAATGGCAGTTCTACCGGGATGAACTTGAGAGCCACGGCTATTCGATCGCCGGACGCGACATTCCGGTCGCGAGGTTGCTCGCGATCGCCAAGACCGACGCGGAGGCGGCCGAGATCGCGCGAGAAGGCGCAAAATGGCTTCTTAAGACTTACGTAGACCCGAAACTATTCTCGGACGGCAGAGACCCCGTTCAACGCTACGTCGACTCTGTCGTAATTCATGGAACTCCCGAGCGCGTAGTCGCCGAACTGGCGCGCTTACAAGAGCAGATCCACCTGGACTACCTCATCGGCGCGCCGCTCAGTCACGAGACCTTCCTTGCCTTCACCGACAAGGTGCTGCCCAAGTTGGCATGATAAACCTTACGACGTTACGGCGTCGCTATAAGGGCGATGGCATCACATAAGGATTCAAACCGTCGTTAAAGTGCACGCAGCCGTTCGATTCGAGTCCGAGTTCGGCAAGATTCCACGAAATTCGAGACGACGCATTATTTGTCGGGGCTGACGATCTCGATTTTGACCTCTTTGGGCGTGGACTCCTGGGGCATCGGCGCGGTTAGTTCCAAGACGCCGTCGCGGTACGAAGCCTTCAGATCTTCGGCCTTGATTCTATCGGGCAAAGAGATCGAACGCTCGAAGGTGCCATAGCGAATCTCCCGTCGGAAATAATCCTGCTTCGCGCTGTCTCCCTTGAGATCCCGCGAACCTTTTACGGTGAGCATCCCACCGGAGACCTTCACATCGATATTGGCTGGATCGATACCCGGGAGGTCGACCCTGACCTTGAACTTGTCACCTTCGACGCAAGACTCCATCGCGGGGCGGATCGACGGGTGCCAATCTTTGAAGACGCCGCCTTCGAGGCCGAATTTTTCGAGGAAATCGTCGAACTCGCGGCGAAATCGTTCCAACTCTCGTGACGGATTCCACTTTTCGAACAATGCCATCGGTTATTTCTCCCTTGTCATTTGCCTGAGCTACGAGGCGGGTTGGCTCAAAATTCAGCGCGATGCGGGGTCGGGCCCCCCACTTAACGTCTACCCACTTATAGTCTAACCACGATCGGTCACCGATGAAGATTTGATTCCGCGTGACTTGATGCGATTGGTCTACTTCCCTCGTAAGAGAGAGAAAAAAGGGCACTTTCCTGGAGTAAGCGCCAACTCTTTGTCGTAGCCTCTAGTGTTCTGTCGTCGCAGAATCGGACATCTTGAGGGCAAGAAACGCAATCGAGTGATTTAATTTGATTAAGCTCGTAAGTAGCAGCGGCGCATC
This sequence comes from uncultured Pseudomonadota bacterium, assembly GCA_963804355.1. Taxonomy (GTDB): domain Bacteria; phylum Desulfobacterota; class Binatia; order Binatales; family Binataceae; genus JASHZA01. The sequence goes on from CAWDQC010000029.1 coordinate 142,318, forward strand.
GTTTGCTTCATGTCGATTATGAAAGAGGCGTTCGGAAGGGGGAGTGAATGAAGCGACTAACCGCCATGCTGACAGCTTTGGCGTGTGTCAGTGCTACCTTGAATTCTACGCTTGCCGGTCAGTCCCCGTTAAAGGGAGGACCGCAACTCGCCGGCATTCCTGTTGCTGCTGCAACGGTTGGGCCTTCCAATCTGCTGCCCAATATTTTTGTCGCGAATTCAAACACTCAGTTTAGCGGTATGCGTCAAGTCGCCTGGTGTTCCGTTACAAGTTGTCGACAATCAAAACAATGTCTGGGTTGATGACCAAAACGTCGCAAACGAGAGTCTCAATTCGATTCATATCGCTTTTGCCTGGCGCCAGCGGCAGGGTTGACCGCGGTAACGAAACCACCGGAGCCTGCACTACCTGTTACAATGAAGCGATACTCATGCTCCTCGAGAACGCACACGGCGTGGATGCTGATGCAGGCAACCCTTGGGAGACGGTGCCGAAAGTGACGAATGGCCCGGTGACACTGAAGGGTGCGAAATCGCCTTCTGTTGGCTTGTTCCGAAATCGAAAGTGCAGAAAATGCTGGTTTGACGTTGGGGCCATGGCCCTTCAGCGACGACGAAACTGCGACGCCGGGGGATGTAGGTGTGACTGCCACCGTTACGGCGAATATATTCCCGGGATATACCGGCGAAAAACTGAAAGCTGCTATTCAGTGCGCCGATCCGCGTCCGGGCGGCAGTTGCGGCGTCAGCGCTCCGGGGACCTACTCTGTTGAACTGGAGTTTCTACCCTGCTAACCCGCAGGCCGGCGGTTTCGTCTCGATCTACTAAAGCGGACAACTTTAGAAAAGTCGGTATTTCAGCCAGCTAAAGCACTGGCGGACAGGAACCGCCTAATTCAGGCGTTTATTCGAGAATGGTCTCCGGCGGATTTGACTATCTGTTCTCGATCTGGTGGGACCGCATCGGCAAATTTTATATAACTGTGGATTATATCCAGCCGCTTATTTCCCACTGTGCATAAATCTATGCCGTTAAGCTAGGCTCAAGGCCTTTAGAAAGGGTAGAGCAAGCCCATGAGCAAGAGCGTCGCGCGCCGGTCCTCAACAGCCCGTAATAAGCCAAAGTCCAAGCAGCGGGCGGATTTCATGAAGGCGATGGGTGTAAAGAAGGCCAATCTGTCGTTCGATGAATGGCAGGCATTTCTTCTTGTGCTCTGTCACTTCAATGAAGTGGCTGAAGGGGCTAGAGGGACCGGACCGGGATTAGCTCCACCCACGATGGCGAATCCTTCCAGGCTATAAATTATCCGGCCAGTCTCGATAATGCTCAGGCAGCCGAAATCAACCGGAGTAACGCGATCGTCGGCTGGTACACGCAATCGTCTGGGAACGGTAACACCTATCGCACATTCTTCTCCACATCACTCGGTTCGGGTAAACGCAAGTTCGTCTCCGTTAATTACCCCGGCGCCAGCTCCACCTATGGACCCGGACTCGGTAAAAACGACTACCAAAAGATCGTAGGAGTGTACGATAATTCAACTGGTGCTCACGGATATCTGTATAAGACCCAAATACACCGCTTCACTAAAATCGATTGTTCTGGAGCTCCTAGTACTACGGCGAAAGGGATCAATAATTCAGGAGAGATAGTTGGCTATTACTCTGACGCAGCGGGTCACGGGTTCCTATTTTCAAATGGGAAAATGATCACTGTCGATTATCGCACCGTCGTAAGCTCAACTCAGGCTTTAGCAATCAGTGCGAACGGGACGATCGTCGGATCCTATGGTGCCACCCAAGACTTTGTCCCGCAGGACCAGGGATCGGTCTACAGCTAAGGAATCCACACCAATCTGGACTATCCAGCTGCTATGGGAACATATGCTACCAGGGTCAACGCGCCAGGCATCATCGTTGGTTACTACTATGGCTCTTCGTGCACCTCTTCGAAATATCTAACATCGGATCCTTGCGTATTCATCGCCGCTCCGACTTCGTAACTAGTTACAGAAAGATAGATTGTCGCAGAAGCAACAAACTAAAGCGCTCTTCTGTCTAATTTCTCTCCTTGGTCTCACGGAAGTTCGTGCGAAGAAGCGGGCGACCGATACTTGTGCTTGCAGTGGCTGTGGCTCTCGCAAGCACTGCGACTGCGACGACGCACAACAGCCCATGGTCAATACAAAGATTAGCGAATCCAGCCACACAACCAAGCCGACCCCGATTCCAACTCCGACCTCAACTTATACTCTTACGCCCACACCGACACCTACGATAACGAGGGCACCCACTCCAACCAGGATTCCGACTATATCTCCCTCGCCTACGCCAAAGGTTACGCCGACCAGATCTCCAACGGCGACCCCGTTCCCCAAGCTCAACACCCACAGCTGGCGTTGCCCCCACGCCACCATCTGGCTAGGGCGCCGGAAGCACGCCACTGATAGGCTTAAACAATCCGCGCTCATACGAGTGTGTTGCCCGGGATAACACGACCGCCTTGCAAGCGGCGCTGAACCTACCGGGAGACGTATTGGTGTCCAGATCAACCTGTCTCGTAAGCGGTGCCGTACTTGTTCCCAGAAATAAAAACATTCAGTGCACGAATCGGAATGTCACTTTTATAAATCCGAACACAGACGGAGAGACGCGGATGTTTTTATTTCACAATGTGACTAATTCCTCGCTTAGCAATTGTTCGCTCGCAAGCGGATATCGGATTGGACTGAGTTGCGGCAATGCCCAAGAGCATTCGGGAGCGGATTATAGTGATTGCTTTGCAACAGAAAACGTGGTGAATGGCAACGGTGGCTCTATTTCGATCCATCGAGCGGTGGGGCTGGAGGCTAATTATGAAAACAATGCCTGCATTAGTGGTTGCTACTATCTAGATTCGAATTGACAACGCGGCGCGACCATGTCGTTGATGCTGACTGAATTTGCCACCTCCGAGGTAAAACGCAATCGCTGGTCGGATGGCGGGCCGCCAGTATTCGAAGATACCGCCTTCGAGGCGAAGCGTTCCAAGAAATCCGATTTCGCGCCTAAAAATCGTAACAAGCCTTGGGACGTATCTCGTTTTCGAAACAATGCCATTGGTTATTTTTCCCTCTTTCAGTAGATTTTGAAGTACGGGGCGGATTGGGATTGAGGTTTGGTTTCCGCCCCGTGCAATTATAGTCTAACGACGACCGGGACCCGGGTGGAGATTTGATTCCCGGCGAATCGCTGGGGCTGGGGTGGGGAAGGAACCGCGCAGCGTCGTATGCGGTCGGCGTCCGCGATGGCGCGGCTAGTCCTTTGATGCGATATTCAGGCGTCAAAGGTCATCGTTCGAGGCGTCGAGAGGCTGCGCGATGGAACTAAGAGAGCTTGGCAGCACCGGAGTAAAAATTCCGGAAGTTGGGGTCGGGGCATGGCGTTATAGCGGCGGGCCGCAGCCGTTGCGCAGGGCGGTCGAGCTGGGAGCATTCCTTATCGACACGGCCGAGGCCTACGGAACGGAAGAAGCGGTCGGCAAGGCGATCGCGGATATACGAGACCGGGTCTTCCTAGCGACCAAGGTCTCCGGCGGGCATCTGCGGCACGACGAGGTACTGCGGGCGGCGGAACAGAGCTTGAAGCGGCTCAAGGTTGACAAAATCGACCTTTATCAAATCCATTGGCCGAATTCCGCGGTTCCGATTCGAGAGACCATGCGCGCGATGGAAGCGCTCGTCGATCGCGGCGTCATCAAATATATCGGGGTCAGTAACTTCACCCTCGACGATATGCGGGAGGCCCAGGCGGCCATGAGCAAGCACCCGATCGTCTCGAACCAGGTCCTGTACAATCTCAATCGTCGCCATATAGAAGAGGACCTGCTTCCTTACTGCCAGGCAAATCACGTAACGATTATCGCCTACACGCCGCTGGACAGTGGCCGCCTGACGAGAAGGGCGGAGTATCCCACCAATCCGGAGGGGACGCGGGCGCTGGAGACGGTCGCGGCGCAGACCAATAAGACGCTGGGGCAGGTCGCGCTCAACTGGTGTACGTCGCGACCGGACGTGGTGGTTATTCCCAAGTCCAACAGCGAAGTTCGAGTGGTGGAGAATTGTGGAGCGTCGGGATGGCGGTTATCAGCGGAACAGATGGCGCTCCTCGATGCCGCCTTCGCGCCGGACAATTAATTCAGTTCGCCGCGGTTGACGACCTCGCTCTTTGGTAACGTATAGTATAGAAACTGTACTAGCTTTTAAAAAAAGCAAAATCTTTCAAAAGCAGTTTTCCGGGAGATATCGCATGCTTACCCGGGGCACGATTGGCGAAGCCCCTTTCGCCTGAGACTTGATGAGGCTTCCGTGAAGGGACGCAAGCCTATTGAGGTAGCCGTCGTCGGTGGCGGATGCGGTGCGATCGCTACCGCCTTCGAACTCACGCGCCCGGAGCATCGGGGAAAGTATCACGTCACGATATATCAACTCGGTTGGCGTCTGGGCGGTAAAGGCGCCTCTGGACGCGGTCCCGCCGAGCGCGTTCAGGAGCACGGGCTCCACATCTGGATGGGATTCTACGAGAACGCCTTCCGCTTGCTGCGCGAATGTTATGCGGAACTGAACCGTACGCCAGGTAGTTCCCGTATCGCGGACTGGCGCGACGCCTTTTCACCGGCACCATATGTCAGTGTTGCCGACCGTTTGCGCGACGGCTCGTGGTTCAACTGGATGGCATACCTGCCGCCGGGCGACGGCCTTCCGGGCGATCCTTTGACCGTCCACAACCCGTTCACATTGACCAGCTATATGGCGCGAGCAATCTCGCTGGTGCGCTCGCTACTGGCTTCGGTTCAATCCCGCGACGTTCCACGAGGGTGCGCGCCTGAGAATGGCGAGGACGATGCCGGCGGAACCGAGGCCTTGTCCCCGTCGATGGAGACGGTAATCGAAAACGTGAAAAGGCTTTTGAAATACGGCCTTCTCACCACCACGGCGGGACTTATCGAGGCCGCGGGGCTGCTCGAATTGATCTTTGGCAGATTGTCGCGCAATCCCGATAGCCTCGTCCTCCGTCTGCTTGAAGTGGTGGCGGCGCGGGTGCGGATCGAAGTCGAAAGACTAACCGCGGACGACGACGAGATGCGGCGCTTGTGGGAGGTGATGGATCTGGTCGTCAGTGGTCTGCTGGGGATTCTGCGGCACGGATTGATCACCGACCCGCGCGGTTTCGAAGCGATCGACGAATACGACTGCCGCGAATGGTTGAGGATGAACGGGGCGTCGGAACAATCGCTCGAGTCGGCGATGATGCGCGGGGTGTATGACCTCGCCTTTGCCTACGAGGATGGTGACTTCAATCGCCCACGGCTGGCGGCGGGTCAGGCGCTGCGCAGGACGCTGCGAATGTTCCTGACCTATCGAGGGGCGCTTTTTTGGAAGATGCGCGCGGGCATGGGCGACGTGGTGTTTGCTCCTTTTTACGAAGTGCTCAAACGCCGCGGCGTTACCTTCCGCTTCTTTCACCGCCTGGAGAACGTCAAGGTCGCGGATACAGACACCTTAGTCGCGGGCGAGCAGGCGTACGTGGAAGCTCTCGAATTCGATGTTCAGGCGGAGATCAAGGACGGTGAATACCATCCGTTGGTCGATTCGCACGGATTGCCCTGTTGGCCGGCGCAACCTGACTATAGCCAGATCGTCGATGGAGAACGACTGAGACGGGAGGGTTGGGACTTCGAATCGCATTGGGATCAGCGCAAGGTAGTATCGAAGACCTTGCGCGTATCCGAGGATTTCGACTTCGTTGTTCTCGGCGTCGGGCTGGGCGCGATTCCGCATGTCTGCCGCGAGATCGTCGAGCGTGACCGGCGCTGGCGCGACATGGTCGAGCGGGTCAAGACGGTTGCGACCCAGGCCTTTCAAATCTGGCTGCGGGAAGATATGGAAGCGCTCGGTTGGACCGATCCGCCGGTCAATATCGCGTCGTTCGCGCAACCGTTCGATACCTGGGCCGACATGCGACAACTCATTCCCGAGGAGAACTGGCCGAATCAGCCGCGCGCGGTCGCATACTTCTGCAGCCTGCTACCCGATTCCGAACCGCCCGCGGATCGATCCGACACTCTTTACCCGGCGCGGCGGCGGGCTGAGGTGCGCCGCAATGCGATAGATTTTCTCGATCGAGATATCGGAATGCTGTGGCCGCACGCGGCCAATCCACGCGGGGGCTTTCGTTGGGAGCTCCTGATGGATCCGCAAGAGCGCGAACCGCGCGGCAACGGAGCGCCGCCCAACGAGTCGCGCTTCGATTCCCAGTTCTGGACGGCCAACGTCAACCCGACCGATCGCTACGTACTGTCGGTGCCGGGAAGTATCAAGTACCGTATCTCGCCACTCGACAATACCTACGACAATCTGACTATTGCGGGAGACTGGACCGACTGCGGATTCAACGAAGGCTGTGTCGAAGCGGCGGTCAAGTCGGGGCGCCTCGCGGCACATGCTATTTCGCAGTCGCCCGCGCTCGAGGAAATTATCGGCTATGACCATCCGTGAAAAAACCACCGAGGAACTTCGGATGAGTGAGCGACAACGACTGCGTCGTCAGAAGCCAGCGCGTATCGAACCGATGCGCGAGTGGTCAAACCTCTATCGCGCCGCTGATTCGTGGGAAAAGCCGGAGGCATCCCCGGAGGCGGATTCGACCGACGAGAACGCGCGGAACGGCGGTGGCGACACCGCCGTCGAGCATGGGGTGCACGCCGGCTATCGCGTGGTCGACGAGCATATTCGCCAGATACGAGAGGGACAGTGGATAGCCGGTGAAATCAATCATGGGCCGTACGATACGCGTGGAATCGGCGACGATGTCCTCGATATATTCGAGCGCCTCTATCGCTATTCGCGCGACCTGATGCCGCTATGGTCGGATCTTGCCGGGTTCCTTGCACGTGGTCCGCGGCTGCTGCGGGACCTCGCCCTCAACGGCGCCGAGGATTTCGAGACACGCTCGAATGGCGACGGCGGCGCGACCTCGATCGCAGTGGAGGTGTCGTCGCGGCGGCGTACGCGGGTATGTATCGATTTGCGCACCGACGCGACTGTCCTCGCACTCGCGGTGCGTGGATTGTACGCGATCGATCCGGCCAAGCCGCCGCTGACGGAGGCCTGCTTCGTGCGAGCGAACGGCGACGAGGGCGCGACCCTACAACTCCACGTCAATGACGATCAACCGGCGGGCGTCTACAGCGGGGTAATCGTCGAACTCGAGAGCGGAATGCCGCGGGGTACGCTGAGCGTGACTATTTACGAATAGTCACTCGGTAAAACTCATGGCAACCGCCACGACCTCAGAGCTGGTCCCGGAGATCTTTCGCGAGTATGGAGCGATCACTCGTGCGGCGTTGAATAACTATTTACCTTCGAGGGAGCCGCGCCGCTACCTCTACGATTTGCTCGCCGACTATCCGCAGCGGGCCAGCAAGATGATGCGTCCGAGCCTGTGTATCGCGACGGCGCGCGCCTTTGGCGCACGAATCGAAGAGGCGATCGCCTCCGCGGTTTCGATCGAGCTGCTGCATAACGCCTTGCTGGTGCATGACGATGTCCAGGACGAGAGCGCGGAGCGGCGCGGACGCCCGACGCTTCACGCGCTGCATGGTGTACCGCTGGCGATCAATGCGGGCGATACTCTGACACTGCTCAGTTTGCGGCCGCTGATGGAGAACCGCCATGCGATCGGTGCGCGTCTCGCGATCCGGATCATCGAAGAGACCGAGCGGATGGCGCTGGCGTCCGCCGAGGGCCAGGCGATGGAGCTTGGCTGGCGGCGCGACAATGTGATCGATCTCAAAGATGACGACTACCTGGAAATGGTTCTGAAGAAAACCTGCTGGCTCGCGACGATTCATCCGAGCCGAGTGGGAGCGCTCATCGGAACGCGCGGAGCGATCGATCTCGAACCGCTGATTCGCTTTGGCTTTTTTATCGGGGCCGCGTTTCAGATCCAGGATGATATTCTCAACCTGATCGGCGACCAGCGAAGTTACGGCAAGGAGATCGATGGCGATATCTGGGAAGGCAAGCGGTCGCTGATGTTGTTGCATCTGCTGCACGAGGCAACCAGCGAACAGCGTGAGGAAATTTCCGCGATGATGCGCCAGTCACGCGATGAGCGTAGCGAGAAACAGGTGCGCTGGGTGCGCGAGTTGATGGATCGCTACGGCTGTGTCGAGCATGCCCGTCAAATCGCGTTGGGACTCTCCGGCGCGGCCCTGCACGAATACTCTCTGATCTACTCGGATCTGCCGCAGTCCCGGGACAAGCGGTTCATCGAAGAACTCGCGACCTGGGTGGTCGAACGAACCTAGCCAGTTTCCAACAATGCCGGCGTGATGCGCCTGCAGCCAAAAGGGGATATGGCGAACCTTCCCGAATACAACACTACTATTGCCCCCGATATCCTGACCCTGAACACTCGCTTCAAAGAGCATCTGAAGGGAGTCAAATCGCATGTCTATTTTCTCAAGGCGAATATCGCCCGGATGCGCGATTTCTGCGATCACTATCTCAACTTTGTCAGTGAGAAGCCGCGAGCTCCAGTATATTTCAAACCTTTTATACCGTTCGTGGCGCTAGGAGTTATCGATTACGGCAGCCTTTCGGTAGAAGCCCAGAACATGGGCTGGATTTCGCAGCATGAGGTGTGGTTCGCGTTGCCGCTGGAGTGGTATTCGATTCGCAATGGGCGGCCGATCTTCCAGGATTGGGTGCTGGCGTGCCCTTTTCTTTTTGTCGACAACACTCTCTCGGTCGCGAGCGCGCGCGAAGTGCAGGGATTTTCCAAATTGATGGGATCGTTCGCGGCCGCGCGCGAGCCCCGACTATACAGTCCGCCGGAACCCTACCAGTCGCTCAATTTGAGAATTAAGTCGGCTCCGAATAAGTATTCGACCGCCGATGCGCAAATGCGCACGCTGCTGGAAATCTATCGCGAGCCGAGGGGATACCTGAACATTCCTCCCGGTCTCGATGACGCCCTGATGGAGTTGCCGAAGCTAATCGCGCGCACCGTGGGGATCGCTGCGAGTGCGATCGACGTCGCTGCTGGTCTGCCGATTTTCGGTTACGAGCGGCTGCGCGACTTGCAGTCGCTGGTACGCATGGGACAAAAGGGGGCGGGTTATGTCGCCAGTCTGCTACCGAAGCTGCTTTGCCGGCAGCCACCACTTCCCGAGGAGCCCGAGGCGCAGAGGGCGCGGACGTTTTGGCTGAACCTGGTGAACCTGAAGCAATTTCGCGACGCCGAGGATCCCAACGCCACATGCTATCAGGCGATCGTGAATTCAACCATGAACGTCGAGCGATACAACGGCGGAGGACTGCTGTTTGAGCGTCTGTCGACTGATCCGACCGGTGGATTTTATATTCGGCTGCGCCGGGGATTGTCCCAGCCCATAATCGAATCGCTGGGGCTCGAAGTATCCGAGGAGTGCACCATTGACGGCACCACTGTCGCCACGCTGCGTCCGCTTTTGCCGCTATGGCTCAACGGCGACGTCGGCTTGGGAACCGGTGCAGCGCTCGGCTGGCGAACCAAGAACTCGAGTTGGCATACGGCGCGGATACCGGGTCACGCGATAGCGACTGCGAATCAGTACAACACTACGCAAGGAGTCGCGTTGGCCGAACTCCCGGGACCATTCATATTTCCCAAGAGCACCTTCCGCGTGCTGCCGCTGATGGCTGATGAGTCGAAACTCAAGAGCTTCTGCACTGGCTATTTGACGAATAGCGACTATCGCTTCGAGCCGTGGGGTTCGTACGTTTATCTGATCGTCGGAAATCACGAGGACGTGGCACTGCAGAAGGAGAATCTCGGCACGCTCGCATTTCGCGAGGTTTCGTTCTTGATCCCGGTCAAATGGTACGATCGCGAAGGTAAGCTAATCGGCGTCGCGACGGTTGCTCCCTTCGGTTACCTGGACGATGAAGTAGCAACGATAACTGCCCGCGAAGTCTATGGGGCGGCGGTGACCGAGGCGGTGATTGATAGTCCGCCTAACGCATGGCTGAACGACGCCGGTCCGATCGATACGCGGCAATCCCTGTTAAAGTTGAGCACGATCGTGCTGCCGGCTATGCGACTGGGATTGCGCGCCGAGCGTCGGGAGCTTCTGGAGATTCAGCAGGCGGGAATGCTGGCGCCCGATGATGACCTGGCGGGGCAGTCCGTTGCTGAAGACTGGGGTCCGCAACTGCTTGCGGATCATCGCAAGAAAATTTCCGCCAGCAGCAACAATTCCACGGACTTCAACAACCTCATGGCGTTGGCGCTGGAACCATTGGCCAATGGTGAATATCTGAATTCGATCGCCCTCAAACAGTTCAGAGATTCGTGGGAACCAAATGAAGCTTGCTATCAAGCGTTGGTCCTGACGCGCCGATCGATTAGTCACATCTTCGATTGCCGTGAAATCGACGAACAACTCCATGTGAGAATCGCGCGATATCCCACCCAGCCGATTGTCGAACGGCTCGGGTTGCGCGTTAAGTGGACGGACTCGAGCAGCGATGTCGCGACCGTCGATGTTCTTCAGCCGATTCGGCCTTTCTGGATGAAGGTCGCGCTCAATCAAGGACCTACGCAGAACCTTTGCTGGCGGGCTGAAACGACCCGATGGACTCTCGAGGCGGAGCCAACACTCTATTTCGGCCGGGGCGATGATTGCGCAACCAGGGTCGGCGAAGAACTTCTCGGCCAGCTAAGCGATGCGCCCCAATTCGCGAAAGATCTCGCGAGCAAGGTCGGCGGATGGTCGCGCGCGGCGATATTGGCCGACGCCGTCGCATTCGTTGAAGTGCTGGCCGCCGAACGATTGAATGGGTTGGACACCGTTTCGAGGGCGATAGCGGCCGCAAAAAAAGAAGACGCCGGCTTGCTGTTGAAGTTTCTCAAGTTCTTCGAAGAAGAGGTCGCGCGTGGGGCGGACGCGGCTTTCATGGACGGGCGGCTCGAAGATGCTTTTAGCAGCGCGGAGCTGGCGCGTCTGGTCGAGTTGTTGCGCAAGGCCGGAGTTCGTGCGGTTGTTTCGTCGAAAAGGCTCAGTTGCGGCGACGCTCGCAGGACTGTCGAAAAGATTGAACCGCAAATGGCGGTCGAGAGACTACTCAGTCGCCATGTCTCGATAGACGGTACCAAACTGCATTCGGTGCGCGCGGCTAAAATCGACTTTCCGATTCGGGTCGATTCAATCAACCATCACTTTCATCATCGCATCTTTCGGAAGGGAGAAATCACCGACGACCGCAAGTACTATTCGGAGGAAAAAAAACAGCCTGCCGGTGGGAATCCCGAGGAAGCCAAGCGTCGGAAGTAACCACCTTCAACAATAGTTCAGACTTCTGTACCACCGCACCGAATCTGTCAGCGTTTCCGAAAGGGGCCGAGGCTTTACACCTAGTTCATAATGAGCGCGGCCCGAAGTAATCCATTCGTGCTGCGCGATTAATATCGGGACCAGTGACGGTAATGGTGTCGATCGGCCGACGAAGCCGAGTATCACTTCGACGATATAGGCGGGAAGCACCGTAAGCGAGGGAGCTACGCGGTAACGTGGCGGAGCGACTCCGCCGATTTCGCAAATCCACGGGAAAAGCTCGTCGGTCGAGATGTTATGGCCGTCGAGTAGAATCGGCTCGCCGTAGCGTTCAGTATCGAGCGCGTTGACGGCGGCTGTGGCGAGGTCGCGCACGTCGATCACGTTCATGACGTGACTCGGGAAAGCGGGAATCTCACCGCATAGAAGTCGCGGAATCAGGCACCATTCACGCACCTTGGCATCCCACGGACCGATGCACAGAGTCGGATTCACTATCACGATAGGCGCTCCCCGTCGTGCCGCCTGAAGCATCCGGGTCTCGATAAGCTGCTTCACCGCGAAATGCGGATGCAACCGGCGCATCAGCAACGTCTGCCAATCCTCGATCCTCCCCCGCGATCGCCATAGGGTTGCGAACGTACTGACGTAAATGAGGCGGGCATGATGCCTTTCGAGGGAATCCAGTAACCGTTCGGTGCGTTCCGCGGCGTGGCTCAAAGGATCGTCGTCGACGCGACGACCGGCGTTGCCGAGGCTGACAGGGTAGGGCGCGGCGGCATCGACGACGAGATCGTGACCCTTAATCCAGACCTCCAACTGCCCGGGCGTATCGTAATCGCCGCGCACGTAGTTTACGGGCAGTCCGATCAGGTTGGGCGCGCGCTGGGGATGGCGGCTTGCGGCCGTGACCTCGCAACCTGCGTCGATCAATTCGCGCAAGATGGCGTTGCCAATATGGCCCGTGGCGCCGAGAACCAGCGCCTTCTTTCGCGCCACGCTCACCGCCTCGCCTCTTACGCGTGCAGGGTCTCGGAGGTCCGCGCGGAGTCCGATAATTCCTGGATCAGCGCGGCCGCTTCGCGCAGATCGGGCGTTTCAAATCCTTCGGTGAACCAATCGTAAATACCGGCGACCAGATCGCGCGCCTTCCCCGTATCACCGGCCCTTTGCCACATGCGCGCGAGGCTAATCGCGACTCTAAGCTCGTAAGATTTCGAGCCGCGGTTCCGCGCTGACTCTAGCGCTTCCAGAAGCCGCTGCTGCGCCGCGGCAAAATCATTGGGGGAAGGGGCGTCGTTGTCGTTCAGCAGGAGGAGTTCGCCGTGCAGACGATATAATTCAGATCGCCAAATCTCGTCGCCGTTTGCTTCGACAAGCTCCAGCGCTCCCCTGACTGCGGCAAGGCCTTCTTCGATTCGTCCGGCTCTCGCGCAAGCCTCGGCCAGCACGGCCAAGAAGTGCGGGAGATAGGCGGCGGTGCCCAGGGCCTGATACGCGGCGAGGCCGTCGCTGATTTGCGCGATTCCCACCTCTGACTGCGCTTGGGCGGCAAGTACGGCGCCGCAACACAGTCCCAGATACGAGGTAAAAAACGGAATTTCCTGTTCGATTGCCAACGGGAGGCCCTCTTCGGATCGGCTCCGGGCTTCATCCCATTCGCGGCGCAAAAAGTGGAACAGGACGGTGTTGCTAAGGGCCCAAACCAGGCTGAAAGGGTGGCCGCATTTTCTCGCCAGAGCGAGCCCTTCGCGGCATCGGGCGAGCGCTTGATCCGGATAGCCGAGATCCCACAGGGCGAGGGCGTCGTAGCAGAGACAGCTCATCTTCAGGTCCTGCCCGAAGACGCCCGGAGATAAGAGATGCTCACTCGGATCGTAAAGGGTCAGGCCACGCTCGAGGTAGGTCTTGCTCGAAGCGGTGTCTCCCAAGTGATAGAGGCTCAGACCGACAGCAAAATTGGCGGCGACCTGCATCGGGGAATCCTGATGGCGCTCCGCGTAGTCCAGAAATTCTCGCGCTAATTCGTGCGCCGTTTGATGCTCGCCTCTCAACAGATGGAAAGTTGAAATCCCGTAAAGCGCCTGCGAAAGCTCGGGGGTTTCACCAAGGCGGCGACACAGTTCCTGGGCCCTGCTGAAGGCATTACCGGTTTCTGGGGAGGCCCAGCCTCGGCTGGCTATGAGGAGAGAACCCAACGCGGTAAGTGCGGCAAGTTCGGACTGGTCACGCTCCACGCCGTCAGGCAGCGTACGGATAAAGCCTATCGCGGCGGAGAAATGCCGAATCGCCTCGACGTTCGCCGATCGCTGCGACGCGACCCTACCCGCGCCTTGCCAGTAAGGTATCGCACTTCTTGCCATCCCGGCCTCGGCATAATGATGTGCGACCAACTCGGGATGATTCTCGGCGATATGCGAGAATGTTGCTCGATTGCCCGGGCAACTTCCAGGTGATGTCGCAGCGTCTGCTTCGAGCAGGGATTGATAGGCGGTGTCCTGCACCAGCGCGTGCTTGAACAGGTAACTGGCATCCGGTGGCGATCCGCGTTGATAAAGCAGCTCGGCTGACGCCAGTTCCGCCAGACCGGCCTGCAACTTTTCCTCGTCCAAGGGCGAGACCGCACGAATCGGATTCATATGAGAATTCGCCAACCAGACCGCCGCCAGTTGCGCGATCTTCTTTGAGTGGCGCCATACGGTTCAGAGCCGGCGCCATCAGCGAATCCTGGAGAGTAGCCGGAATCGCCAGGCTCGGCAGGGGACCATCCAGAAGATAGCGAATAGTCGCCTGCGCCGCATAAAACTCGTGATTTGCCGGACCGTCTTCGTAAGTTCTTCGACAAAGCGGCGCACGCGTCCGTCTTGCTGACGATCTGCTTCAGAACGTCAGCGGGAGTATCTTTTGCGCCGCAATTCCGGAGATCATCGTCGAAACGTGCGACTCACCCAGCCGCTTAAGGACGATCGAGGTTGATTTGTCTCCATCTCCCAGGGCGGTACGAACTCCGAACGGAAGGTCAGCATCAGAAAGAATGGAGCCTTCGTCGCGCTCGAGCAGCAGGTCAATGGATTAGAGAAGAAGGATTTTGTTTTTGTGAAGCTTTTTGTTGTTAATGTTCGGTGTGGATCACTTCCCTTTGACTACCGAAGCGCATAAAGCCTCAAACAGTCTCTGCTTCTGCTTTTGCGGACTGATCGAAGTGAGCGCATCGGTGTCGGGCATCGTCAGCGAGAGCAGCGAAGCTATGAGCGGTACGGTATCGGCCTCCGAGAATCTGAATCTGCGGAAGACGGCGCGAATCTTCTCAAGGCGCTCCTCGGGCGAGTCTTCTTTTCCGAAGTCCAAAAATCGCTCTACGTGGCGAATGACCGGGTAGAGGGCGCTGTTGCGATGGTACGGCGAGCAATGAATCTCGATGCGCTGCGCCCGCTCCCTGATCACACGCTCCCGCATCTCGCACGAGCCGGGACTTTCCGATTCCTGGTTCGCCGCTCAGCAGGACGATTTGTCCCGCACCGGTTTTCGCCCGCTCCCACAGCTCGACTAGGGACGCCATTTCGGGATCGCGACCGACGAATTGCGTCAGCGTGCCGTTGGTGGCGATGTCGAAGCGGCTATGGACGTCCCCCTCACCGAGCACACGGTACACGTGAACCGGCGCACTGACCCCTTTAAACGCTTCCGCGCCGAGGTCCTGCGAAATGAAGAGCCCATGCACCAAGCGATGCGTCGCCGAACTGATAACGAGGGTGCCGGGCGCGGCAATCTGCTGAATCCTCGCCGCGATATTCGGTGTTTCGCCGACAACCGTGGTCGACTCGCGCCGCGGAATCCCTGGAATGTGGCCGACGACCACCAGTCCCGTATGAATTCCGACTCGAATCTGCATCTCAATCGAACCGGGTTGCCGATTCCGATGGTTGAGCGCCTGCAGTTCCTCGATAGCCCCGAGTCCGGCACGGACCGCCCTCTCGGCGTCGTCTTCATGAGCCGCGGGATAGCTGAAAATAAGCCAGTAGGCCGTCGCCGAGATACTGCGCGACGTACCCGTCGAATCGACTGATCGCCCGGACGCATGCCTCCCGGTAGGTGCTCATGACGTCGCGCAACTCTTCGGGATCGAGTTGCTGCGAAGCGCCGTAAAGCCCACCAGGTCGCAGAACATCACCGTAAGGTTGGGCGCTCACCCTTGTAAACCGCTTCGAAGGACGGGAGGGTGAGGGCTATTTCGGCCTGACTCGGACCGCCGGTCCAAACCAGCACGGTGCCGTCTTCATCGAGCGCAAGGCGCTTCGCCTGGATAATCTCCGCCTTCAGGTCGGCGATATATTCGTCGTCGAGTCGAGAAACGTCGCTTCAACGCGCGATACGAGACTCGTCGTCGCGCCGGAGCAACTCGATCACCCGACCCAGGATTTCATCAATTCATACCGTACCACCCGTTTCAAAGAGGATCCCTTGGTGCCCCCGATACCTGTGGATAGCAGCAGAATAGCGATCAGAAATGCGCGGCTCCCCCGTGCTTAGCCTGATCAGCCTTCCCGTCGCTACCTTACGTTATTTCAATCGTTTTTGAACAGTGCTTGCCGCGCCCTAAATGATCTGAAACCCTTTGAGGTGTTCGATGCCTTCGTTTGGCACGAGCAGTTCAGCATGGATGCCGCGGCAACCGACCCTCGCCTTCAGCCCGACTTTGCATGGGCGCCGCCGTCGCGCCGTTACCTATGGGCGTTGCTCGCGATGCTCCTGTCGGCGACGGTCTTCGAAGGTTACGACATAACGATTTTTCACCTGTGTACGCCTGATATCGCACGAACCTTCCACATGGGCGACGCTACGGTTGGCCTGATGGCGACAGTGGTTCGCTTCGGCGGTATCCTTTCCTTTTTTGTCGTCACTTTAGCCGATCGTATCGGGCGTAAGCGCGTCATCACCAATACTGTCCTGGCCTACGCCTTTTTTACGCTGCTGACGGCGCTATCCTCGGGTGTTCTGCCCTTCGTCCTGTTCCAAAGCTCGGCGCAACTCTTCCTGGCGGCCGAGTTCGGCGTTGCCGTGACGATCATCAGCGAGGAATTTCCCGATAGCCTGCGTGGCCGCGCGATTTCGATCCTCCATACGGTCGCCTTCGTGGGCGTCGCCTCGGCCGGTATCCTCTACGGCTACATGGCCGAGTCACGCTTCGGATGGCGTGGGATGTATTTGCTCGGTATCGCGCCGCTTATGATCGTCGCCTGGCTGCGACGCCGGATGCATGAGACCGCCCGTTTCGAGGCGCTCCTGACTGCGCGGGCGGAGGAGGACCAGGCCGCCGCTCCTCCGCGCCTCTTCGCACCTCTGATGCGCTGTCTCAGACCCGGCGCCGGGCCGTGGGCGGGACGGATGGTGCTGGTTGCCGCACTGTGCAATTGCATCGGGCTGGTCGGCGGTCCGACGATCTCTTTCTTCAGCCTCTACGCCAAGCGCGATCACAATTGGACTTCCGGTCAAATCGGCGGCGCGATCGTGCTGGCGTATCTCCTCGGGGCGATCGGGACGCTGCTCAGCGGATGGCTGCTCGACCGTATCGACGGCGCGCGACCATGACCCTGTTTTTCGTCGGTTCCGGCGCCGCGATGCTCTACCTGTTCCAAAGCTCGGACCACCAGGCCATCCTGACCGGGTTTATGGCCACCATGTTCGCCTACCAGGGATCGCGCACCGCCAATGCCGCCTTGTCGGCCGAATTGTTTCCCACCGGCGCGCGCGCGACTGGCTTTTGCCTGACCGTGCAGGGCATCGGCCAGCTCGGATGGACACTCGCGCCCGTGACGTAGGGCTGCTCTCCAGCCCGATGGGTGGTTTAGGTAACGCCGCCGCGCTGTTTGCGGTGGGACCGATCATCGGGGCCTTCCTGGTAGTCGCCTTCGTCCCCGAAACCTGCGGCAAGACCTCGAGGAGCTTTCGCCCGAAACTTCGACCGCCCCGGCCTAGAATCGCAAATCGCGTTCGCCCGCGCCACGATTTTTTAATATCAGTTAGGGAAACTTTCGTCCGTTGAGGATCATATGGCAGGCAAATACTTCGAAGAATTCCGCGTTGGCGACGTTTTTCGCCATCAGCCCAGCCGCACCGTTACCGAAACCGACAACCTGCTCTTCACCACGCTCACGATGAATCCCCAGCCGCTTCATCTCGACGTCGAGTTTTCGAAGAACACCGAGTTCGGCCAGCGGCTCGTCAATAGCATCTTCACGCTGGGTCTGGTGGTCGGACTCTCGGTCGGCGAGCTGACTTTGGGCACCACGGTCGGCAATCTCGGCTTCGAAAAGACCGAGTTTCCGCGCCCGGTTTTCATCGGCGATACGGTCACCGCCGAAACCGAGATCATTGAGGTGCGAGAGTCGAAATCACGCCCACAATGGGGCGTGGTGATGTTCGAGCATCGCGGCGTCAATCAGCGCGGCGAAATCGTCGTGAAGGCGCGTCGCGCCGGCATGATGCGACGCAAGCCGGCCTAAATCGCCGCCGGTTACGCCGCGCCCAGCTCCGTCGCCCATTTGAGCATGTCGCGCGCGACCTTAACGTGAGCCGTGTCGACCATCATTCCATTGAAGGTCACCACCGATCGTCCCTCGCGCTCGCATTGCTCGACTGCGGCGATTAGTTCGCGCCAATGCGCGATCTCTTCGCGCGATGGCGTGAAGGTATCGTTCACGATCGACACGTGCGAGGGATGGATCAGCAGCATCCCGGTGTAGCCGAAATTTCGCGTCCGAACCGCTTCGGCGCGCAGTCCGTCGAGGTCCTGTATATCCCACCATCCGCGCCCGCCCATCGGATAGGGGATGTTCGCGGCGCGCGCGTCGAGCAAAACCTTGGAAATGTAGTAGAACGCCTCGTGCCCCTCCGGCGTCCATTGAAAGCCGATCGCGCGCGCGATATCGCCGTCCTTGCCGGTGAGGCCGCCCATATGCACCACGCGCGGCGACGCGATCGCAACCTCATACGCCTGCCGCATCCCCTGCGCCGTTTCCAATACCGGGTAAATCAACACGGTGCCGTGTTCGATACCGTTTTTGCGCTCGAGGAATTCGATAATCGTGTCGGCGCGCTTTACGTCCTCGGGTCCCGTCACCTTCGGTAACATCACCGCGTAAAGTTGCGAACAGACGACCGCGTCGAGGTCCGCCCAAGTCAGTTCCGTCTCGAAATCGTTGACCCGCACGAGAATCGTTTGGCCGGCGTTACCCAACTCTTCGACGACTTTGCGCACGATCGGACGCGCCTTCGGTTTGTCGGGCAGGGCGACGGCGTCCTCGAGATCGAAAATCAGGGCGTCAGCGCCGAAGCGCGGCGCCTTCTGCATCCGGTCCTCGCGATTGCCGGGAACGAATAGAGCTGAACGGATCGGTTTTGCGCGTCGCACGCTTGGTCGCCTCCTGGAGGGCTCGCGGCCCTAACCCCTCTTAGCATTCCCTTATTGAAGGCGGCGAGAGAAAGCGTCGGGAAAAATGCTCGCTTCAATCTTCGCACGCGGCGGAACGGCGAATTGGTGGGCACGCTTTGTCTGAAGGGAGTCGCTCCGCGAGCCGATGCCTGGACTGATGAGAATCGCGCTGGAAAAATCGCATCGGGAATTGGGCGGGATGTGCGCCGGATAATGTTCGAACGGAATAACGTTAGAAAATAAACACCGCCCTGAGTGACTCCTCGCCGAACCAGCCGATCTCCGTCAAGTAGTCACGCGCCAGCTCTTTCGCCACCTCGTCGCTCAGTCTGATCCCAGGTCGATGGCAGCGAACCGCGACGAATACCGTCTCGAGGTATTGGTGAAAGCCCACCAGGCGATCGTCCGGACCAACATCGCTGGGCTTCGCATGGTGCCGATAGTGAAGATCGTCCATCTGAAAAAATACGCACTCGATGGCTTCTTCGCGTGTCATCGCTGTTCCCTATGGGTTCGTGCAGCCCTGTTGGTATTGCGTCGGCATGTAAGCAAAGACGCCTTTTCTACAGTGCAAGCCGACCGACGCCCACCATTAAACACAACATCAGTGAGTTTGAACAACCCTTAAAATCATCGATCCGGAAGCTAACCGTGCGGCGTCGATTTGTGTTAACCGTTGGCCGGGTTGACCGCGATCGAATGGCGGTAACCATTCAGCCTGGGAAGGTGCATCAAATGGCTACGCACAAGCGGATTTTCGAAGGCATTCGGATCGTCGACGTAACTCAGTATCTTGCCGGACCGGTCGCGACCCGGCTGCTGGCCGACCTTGGCGCGGAAGTCATCAAGGTCGAACCGCCGCCGGGCGGTGAGGGTAGCCGCCGACTTCACTTCAATGCCAACGATGGCGGCAAGACCGCACCCGGCGCTTACTTTGCGATGCACAATCGCGGCAAGAAATGCGTCTGTATCGATTTCAAGCGTCCCGAGGGCGCCGCGATCGTCAAGGATATCGCCAGAAACGCCGACGTTTTCCTCGAGAATTACACGCCCGGCGTCCTGCGCCGTTATGGACTTGGCTACGAGGATATCTCCGCCGTCAATCCGAATATCGTGATGTGCTCGGTTTCCACCTACGGACAGACGAGTCCGTACGCGCGCGTATCGGCAACGACCTCGTCGCGCTCGCCGCCGCCGGCCTGCTGCACATGATGGGCGAGCCGAATGAGCATCCGGTCTATCCCGCCTCCGCGATCGCCGATCACATGACGGCCGTTAATGCCTTTGGCGCGATCTCCGCCGCGTTGTTCCATCGCCAGCGCACCGGCGAGGGACAGTACATCGACATCGCGCTGGTTGATTGCGTCTACAATTCGCATGACTGGCAACTCGCCGCTTACAGCGCGACGGGCGGCGAACTCGATCCTCAGCGCGGCGGCACTCAGCGTACCGGCGCGTTTCCCTACGGCGTCTTCAAGTCGAACAACGGCTATATCGGCATCGGCATCTTTACCGATCCTCAATGGGAAGCGTTGCTCAAGCGGATGGGCCGTGCGGACCTGCTGGAGATTCCCGAGATGGTGAACGCGCCGGGACGCGTCGCCAACCAGGAGATGCTCAAGGGTGCCATCGAGGAATGGATCGCGACCTTCCCTGACGATGACGCCGTGATTCGCGTGATGGCGGACGAGATAAGGTTACCGGCCGCGCGCCTGCTCTCGGTGGGCCAATTTGCGAACGATCCGATTCTGGCCGAGCGGATGGTGGCGAAGATGCCGTTGCCCAATAACCGCGAGATGCTCTACCTGAAATCCCCGCATAAATTCTCCAAGACGCCGCCGGAGATTCCGGGGCCGGCCGAGGACCTAGGCGAGCATACCGGCGAGGTTCTGCGATCGCTTTGCGGCTATTCCGACGAGAAGATGCGGACGCTCACCGCAAGCGGCCTGATAGTCGAGAATCACCCGGCCTGAGGATGCTGCTGCGTAAGGCAATGGATTGCGCCAAGTCCCCAAACCAGGTCGGTTGATGGAATCGGCACGACTCGGCGTCCCGGAAACAGCCGGGACAGCGTCGCTTGCGCCTCCTCATCGGCGGCGCAATCGAATGACGGCATGATGACGCCGCCGTTGGTGATGTAAAAATTCGCGTAAGAAGCCGGCAGGCGGGTGCCGTCGTAAGTGAGCGCCGGCGGCATCGGCAACGACTCGATCGCGAACGGACGCCCCCGCGGGTCGCGCATTGCGCCCAGCCGTTTCCGATTTTCCTGCAGTACCGCGTAGTTCGTGTCGTTGGGGTCGTCTTCCATCACAGTGACGATTCTGTCGGGCGCGACAAATCGCGCGAGGTCGTCGATATGGCCGTCGGTGTCGTCGCCGGCGATACCGTCGCCCAGCCACAGGACCTGGGTTACGCCCAGGTAGACCCGCAGGTATTCCTCGATTTCGGTGCGCGAAAGCTGCGGATTCCGGTTCCGGTTCAACAAGCAGGATTCGGTGGTGAGGACGATGCCGTTACCGTTGACGTCGATCGAACCCCCTCGAGCACGATCCCCGGCTCGATCACCTCGAAGCCGTAACGTTCGCCCAAGCGTTGGGGCACCACGTCGTCGAGATCGAATGCGCCGTACTTCTCGCCCCATGAGTTGAAACGCCAGTCCAGCGCGATTTGCGTCGCGGCCGTCCCGTTGCGCCCGATTCGATTGACGAAGATCGGACCATGATCCCGGATCCATGAATCGTTGGTCGGAATCGCGATCAATTCGATGCGGTCGAGGCGCACCGGTTCGCCGTCCGGCCCGGCAGCGCTGCGGATGAGGGCACGTACTTCGGCGATCTGGTCCGCATCTTTGACTAGCACCCGAACGGGTTCGAAATGCGCGATTGCCGCCACCATCCGCGCAAATATCGCCGGAATTGGCTCGAATTTTCCCGGCCAGGTATCGAGATTGTGCGGCCATACCAGGTAGGTCGCCTGATGGCGCTCCCATTCCGCCGGCATCCGGTACGAAGTGAGGAGCTGCCGATGATGCGGGTCAATCACGTCAACTGCGAAAGCGGCGGGTCAGGTCCTGGTACGCATCGATACGGCGGTCGCGCAGGAAGGGCCAGTTGCGGCGGGTATCTTCGATAAGATTCAAATCGCAATCGACCACCAGAGTCTCTTCCTTCGCATGGCCCGCGCGCGACAGCACTTCACCGAACGGATCGCATACGAACGAGCCGCCCCAGAACTCGATCTCGCCCTCGACACCAACCCGGTTGGCCGCGGCGACGAAGACCCCGTTGGCGATCGCGTGCGATCGCTGAATCGTCTCCCATCCCTGGTAAAGACGCTGGCGGACTTCCTTGGACATGTCGGAAGTCCATCCGATCGCCGTCGGATAAAAGAGCACCTGCGCGCCGGCGAGCGCGGTCAGGCGAGCCGCCTCCGGGAACCATTGATCCCAACAGATCAGCACGCCCACGCTCGCCTTCTCGGTGCCGTGGGTTATGAAATCGAGGTCGCCCGGGGTGAAATAGAACTTCTCGTAGTAGCCAGGGTCATCCGGGATATGCATCTTCCGATAATGCCCCGCCACTCGCCCGCTCTCGTCGAGTACGACGGCGGAGTTGTGATAAACGCCCGGCGCGCGCCGCTCGAAAATCGGTGCGACAATCGCAATCTTGCGCGCTGCCGCTACCCGCCCGAGCGTTTTCGTGCTCGGCCCCGGTATCGGTTCGGCCAGATCGAAGAGCGCGTTATCCTCGGACTGGCAGAGATACTGCGACCGATAAAGCTCCTGCAGGCATACCACCTGCGCGCCGCGATTGGCCGCTTCCTCGACGCGAGCGGCGGCCTTTTCGAGATTGCGCTCGGGTGACTCGTCGCAAGTCATCTGGATCAAGCCGATTTGCACGTGTCCAGCGTCCATTGCGATCTTGATAGCAACCGTTTCGATCTCGCGCTACCATCGCCCGTCGCATCCTCAAACTGATTCCGTCGGTGGGGTTGCGAGAAGCGCGATGTGATAATCTAATAACTAACTCCGGCGAGGTTCAGGCGTTGTCCGTCGGCTGAGTTCCAGGGATCGCAGTCGAATCGCAAGTCCGAACGTCCGATACCTGCCCGCCGCTGATAGCCGGGTCCTGCGCAAGGGACGGCCGCGAACCCCGCCAGGTCCGGAAGGAAGCAACGGTACCGGTTAAATCCCTGTGCCGCAGGGGTGCCTGGCTATCATTCGGCGGGCAGGGAAAATCGCCGCAAAACAACTGCCGACACGGCTAGGTGGCAGGTAAGCAAGAGAAACACTAATGGCCACCGCTCCCTCATCGCATCTGGTGCTGGCGCGCAAATGGCGCCCGGAGCGCTTCACCGAGCTAGCCGGCCAGGAGCATGTCACTCGTACCCTGGTGCAGGCGATCAAGAGCGGTCGAATCGCGCACGCCTTTCTTTTCACCGGGATTCGAGGAGTCGGCAAGACCACCGCCGCGAGAATCCTCGCGAGATGCCTAAATTGCGAGCAAGGCCCTACCGCCGAACCGTGTGGTGAGTGTGCGTCCTGCCTGGAAGTACGTGCCGGTTCGGCGCTCGACGTAATCGAGATCGACGGCGCGACCTATCGCAAAATCGACGATGCGCGCGCGATCATCGAAAATCTGAGTTATCGTCCCGCGCGAGACCGCTTCAAAATCTACATTATTGACGAGGCTCACCAGCTTACCGACCAGGCCTTCAACGCCCTCCTTAAAACCCTCGAAGAGCCTCCCCGCACGTCAAGTTCATTCTGGCGACGACAGAACCGCAGAAGGTGCCGGAAACCATATTGTCGCGCCTTCAGCGTTACGATTTCAGGCGGATTCCTTTCACGATTATTCTGGCGCGGCTCAAAGAACTCTCCGGTCGCGAGGGAATCGGCGTCGACGAGGCCGCGCTCAGCCTGCTGGCTCGCGAAGCCGGCGGCAGTATGCGCGACGCCGAACGGATGCTCGAGACGGCGATCGCTTCGCTCGAAGGAAAAGTCGGCGAGAGCGAGGTCGCCTCGATTCTCGGGGTCGCCAGCCGCAGCCGGGTCTTTGAGCTGACCGGGGCGATCCTCAACAAGGACGCCTCGGCGGCCTTGACCGCGGTGCGCGAACTCCATCGCCGCGGCGCGAATCTCGAATCGCTCGGGCGCGACCTGTTGCAGCTGCTGCGCGACCTCGCGATCGCGAAGCTGCCGGGCTCGAATGGCCCGCAGAGTCCGTTGGCGGATTTGCCCGACCAGGAGGCGTCGGAAGTGCGGCGTCTGGCCGCGAGCGCGAGCGGTCGTGATTTTATGCGGCTGTTTCGGCTGATGGCCGATGCGCAAGAGCAGCTACTACGCTCGCCATACCCTGATTTGTTGCTCGAAATGGCGGTAATCCGGATGGCGACGCTCGCGCCCGTGCTCGACGCGGACGATTTGATGCGCGCGATCGGTTCTTCCGGCCCTACCGGCACCAGTGCCCCTGGAGCGACGACGCCGCAGGCCGCGCCGGCCGGAAACGCGCCTTCCGCGGCCCCTGCACAGACCGGAGCGCGTCGTATTCCGATCTCCGGAGAGGTCAAGGCGGACGCGCCCCGGCGCGTCACCGCGGTCGCCCAGCCCACCCCTGCCACCGTGACGCCGCCAACCACCGCGATACCAGCGGCGCGGCCCACGCCGACCGTCGAGGTGATGCAGCCGAGCGGGAATCTCGCGGAGTTGCGGGAGTTTATCCGTGCGCGGCGGGCGGCGCTGGCTGGCTTTATGGAGCAGGGTGCGGCGCTGCAGCTTAACGGTGACGTCCTGACCGTAACCCCTCTAAACGACATCTATATTCGTTACTTGAACGATAATCGTAATGTTATCGCGGAGTTAGCGAGCGAGCTTTACGGCAGAAAGATCAGGGCGGAGCTGGCGCCGCTGGATAAGAGCGCCGCTGACCGCACTGATGGAGCGCCGGCCGCTACTGCGCCGGTAGCCGTGGCAACGTCATCCAGTCCGACCTCAGTTGGTCCGGCCCCGGCGTCGCCTCCGGCCTCTAACCCAATCTCGAATAGCCCGGCCTCGAATCCGGGCGCGAACGAGGCGATCCCGGAATCCCGGCCGGCTACGCCTGCTGACGCTGCGGCGGGCGGTAGCGCGCCGAAGACTCAAGGCGAGGCTCGCCAGGCGCTCTACGCCGACCCGGTCGCGCGTCGAATCTTCGCGGAATTCGAAGCACGGCTGGTCGAAGTTCGCGTGCCTCCGGCCCCCTCCCCGGCGCCTCTCGACGAACCAGAGGCCGAGGATTAAGTAGCAATCAGACGCGCCCGTCGATGGCGTGAATAGGAGAATCGCGTGCCAGATTTCGACCTTTCTTCTCTAATGCAGCAGGCGCAGGCCTTGCAAGAAAAGCTCAAGCAGACTCAGGAAGCTGCCGCGGCCAAGACTCTCGACGCTGAGGCAGGGGGCGGAATGGTGCGGGTAACGGTTGACGGGTCGATGCAACTGCGCAAGTTAGAAATCGAACCGTCTTTGATTGCGGCAAACGACAAGGAGATGATTCAGGATCTCGTCATCGCGGCGGTCAACGACGGCATGCGGCGGGCCCAGGAGATGGTTGCGGAGGAAGTCGGCAAGCTTGCGCCAATGGGTGGGCTCAAAATTCCGGGCTTATTTGGTGGATGACGAGCTGAAATTTCTTCATACCGCACATTCTTTCGACGTTCAGTGGTTAATATAGAAACCAGGCGCTCTTTGATGTGCCCTCAGCAGTAAGGTGTGATTTGACGACGTCGGCCAGAGTTTTCGAAGTCCAGTCCTCGGGAAGAGAGGCGTAATGGCCAAGTCCGGCAACACAGCGGCAGCAGCGATTTCGCCAGAGTCGGATGCGCGAATCGAGTTTGAGCTCAATCTGTACTTCCAGATGAAGCTCATCCGCGCCTTTGAGGAGCGGGTCTCGCGACTTCATCGGCAAAACAAGATTCTTGGCGGAGTTTATTCCGGCGCCGGCCAGGAGGCGATCGTCACGGGTATCTGCGCGCCGCTCCAGCCGGGCGATTTTATCGCGCCACTGCATCGGGATCTCGGAGCGTTCCTGATGCGCGGCGTCGACCCGGGGCGTCTGATGGCGCAACTGATGGGTAAAGAGAGCGGGCTATCACGCGGCAAGGATTCGTTCCTTCATGGCGGCGACCTCGAACATGGAGTCTTCGGGTCCACCTCGATGCTGGGTTCGTCGCTGCCGGTCGCGGTCGGCGCGGCGCTGAAGTTCCAGATGAAGAAGGAAAAGCACGTCGCCGTGGCTTTTTTCGGTGAAGGAGCGTCGTCGCGCGGTGACGTCCACGAGGCGATGAATTTCGCCGGCGTGCGCAAATTACCGGTGATCTTCGCCTGCGAAAACAATCGCTACGCCTATTCGACACCGCTCGAAAAGCAGATGGCGATCGAGGACGTGGCCAGCCGCGGCGAGGCCTACGGCTTCAAGGGCCATGTCGTTTCGGGCAACGACCTGCTCGCAGTCGTCCAGCTGAGCGAGCGAGTGATCACCCGCGTGCGCGAAGGCGGCGGTCCCGAAGTGATCGAATGCAAGACCTATCGCTATCGCGGGCACAGCGAGCATGACCCCGCGCTTTATCGCAACAAGGAAGAATTGGTGGAATGGGAGAGTCGCGACCCGATTCCGCGTTATGAGTTTTATCTCGAGAAGAAAGGGCACGACGTAAAGCGGATTCGCGAGGAAATCGACGAGCGGACGCATCAGATAGTTCAAAACGCGGTCGACTTTCGCGGAACAGAGCCCGCTTCCCGAGGGATCCGAAGCACTCGAGGATTTGTACGCCCCCGACAACAAACACTGATCGTCTCGCGATCGATTCACGCAGAAAATGGAAGTCACTTACGTAACCGCAATCAACCAGGCGCTGCGCGAGGAGATGCGCCGCGACGAGAACGTCTTCGTGATGGGCGAGGACGTCGCCGACCTCGGCGGCGCCTTCAAAGTCACCGACGGCCTGCTCGAAGCCTTCGGCGAGGATCGCGTGATCGATACGCCGATCTCCGAGACGTTGATCGTCGGCGCCGGGATCGGCGCGGCGATACTCGGGATGCGCCCGGTGCTCGAGATGCAGTTCGCGGACTTCATCTCTTGCGCCTTCGATCAGATCGTCAACACCGCGGCGACGCTGCGTTATCGTCACGGCGGGACGGTGGCGTGTCCGCTCGTGGTGCGCGCTCCGTCAGGGGCCGGGATTCATGGCGCGTTGTTCCATTCGCAGAACCCGGAGGCATGGTTCGCTCGCGTTCCCGGACTTAAAGTAGTCGCCCCGGCCACACCGTACGACGCCAAGGGACTGCTCAAGAGCGCGATCCGCGACGACAACCCAATCATTTATTTCGAGCACAAGCGGCTTTATCGCAGCGTCAAGGAAGACCTGCCCGAGGGCGACTTCATTGTTCCGATCGGCGTCGCGCTAGTCAGGCAGGAGGGGCGCGACCTCTCGATTATCACCTACGGCGGCACGGTCCATCAGTGTCTCGACGCCGCCCGAATCGTCGACAAGGAAGACGGTCTTTCGGTCGAGGTTCTCGATCTAAGAACGTTGCTGCCGCTCGACCGCGAGGCGATTCTCGCCACGGCACGCAAGACCGGAAAGGTGCTGGTGGTTCACGAAGATCGCCTGACCGGGGGAATCGGCGGCGAAGTCGCCGCGCTTATCAGTGAGCATGCCTTCGACTCGCTCGACGGACCGGTACGGCGTCTGGCTGCGGCCGACGTGCATACGCCGTATAGCCCGCCGCTAGAGGAATTCGTTCTCCCCAGCACCGACAAAATCACCGAAGCGATTCGCAGCCTGGCGGCATACTGAGATGGCAATCGAAGTAACGATGCCCCAGATGGGCGAGAGCGTGGTCGAGGGTACGGTCACCAAGTGGCTGGTCAAAGTGGGTGAGTCCGTCAAGGATGATCAGCCGCTATGCGAAATCTCAACTGACAAGGTCGATACCGAAATCCCCTCTCCTGGAGCTGGGGTGATCGCCAAGCTGGTCGCGTCCGAAGGGCAAACCCTGCCGGTCGGCGCGCTGCTGGCCGAGATTGACGCGCCGGGTTCGTCCGCACGGGCAGGATCGGCTAATGCAGGCCAGGCCGTAGCGGCAAATGCGGGGAAAATCCCTGTGCCGCAAGCGAGGCCCGCAGCGCCAACAACGGTCAGGACTCCTGCGGAACCGTCGCGCCCCTCGTTATCGAGGCCATCGGCAGAGACGTCACGGGCGCCGGCCGTTGAGACGCCGCGGCCCGCATCGGTGGACACCGCGCGACCAGCCGCCGCCGAGGCTCCGCGGCCGATGGCCGCCGCATCGGCGCAGCCAGCGGTTTCGCTCGGCGGTGCTCCGCGTCGCTATTCGCCCGTGGTCCTGCGCATGGCCGAGGAACGCGGTATCGACCTGAATCTGGTGCCAGGAACGGGCATCGGCGGCCGCGTCAGCAAGCGCGATATCGAGCATTACCTGGAAGCGCTGGAGCAAGGACGAGTATCGGCACCGGCGGTCGAGAATGGCGCCGCAAGTACGACGATCGAAGCTCCGGTTGCCCAGCAGGCGGGACGTCCGGGAGCGGCAGCCGCGCCGCAGGAAGCTCCGGCGACACCCTTGCCGGCGGGGATGCCGGCGGCGGTGAGCGGAGGTTTCCGTCCTGCGATTTATCAGCCACGGGACGGCGACATCGTCGAGGCGTTCACACGGCGGCGCCGCCTGATCGCCGAGCACATGGTCTACTCCAAGACTCATGCGCCGCACGTCGGCACGGTGGCCGAGCTGGATATCACGAAAGTCACGGCGCTGCGCGAGGCCCATAAGGACGCCTTCCGCAAGCATGAGGGCTTTGCCTTGACCATGCTGCCGTTCGCGGCGATGGCGACGGTGCGGGCGCTGAAGGAATTTCCCCGGATGAACGCTTCGGTGGCCGGAGATTCCGTGGTGATCCGCAAGGATATCAATCTCGGTATCGCGATGGACGCCGAAGAAGGGCTGGTGGTGCCGGTGGTCAAAGGGGCCGACACCTTCTCGGTCATGGGACTGGCGCGTGAGATCGAGCGGCTGCATCGGAAGGTCGTGGACAAATCGCTCACCGTCGACGATCTGTCGGGCGGCAGCTTCACGCTTTCGAATCCGGGTCGCGAGGGCAACCTGTACGGCTTCGCGATCATAAACCAGCCGCAGGTGGGTATCCTGAGAATGGGCGAGGTGAAGAAGCGCCCGGTAGTGATCGAGCTTGACGGTGCGGACGCGATCGCCATTCGCACCATGATGTATCTGGCGCTGTCATACGACCATCGCGTGATCGACGGCGTGCTGGGCAACCGGTTTCTCTATCGGACTGCACGAATCCTCGAAGAGGCCGATTTCGAATTGTAAAGCCGATGCGGCCGATTTGGCGGCGAACCGCGACAAATCGGGCGCGTTCGTGGCTCTATCGATAGGATGACGCCGACGGCCCCTGGTATCGCGGTGAACGTGCGATCGTCGCGCGGCGATTGTGGAACCTGACGCGGAAGTTATGCCAGACTTCAGTGCGGAGTATTAAGCTAGAAATTCCAAACCTCGATGGCTGAGAATCTCAAGCGTGGCGACGGTTTACCGCCGGCGATGACCCGGTTGGTCAAGGAACTGTCGCGACTTCCGGGTATCGGCGAAAAGACCGCATCGCGGCTCGCCTTCAATCTGCTGAATCGTCCGCGCCAGGACGTGATCGCGCTGGCCGAGTCGTTGCTCGAGATGAAGGAGCGCGTCGGGTTATGCTCCGAATGTTTCGGTCTTTCGGACAGCGCGCGATGTCCTATCTGCGATGATCCAGCGCGTGAGCACGATTTGGTTTGCGTCGTCGAGGGACCGGCTGACCTGATGGCGATCGAACGCGCGCGAACCTTCGGCGGGGTTTACCATGTGCTGCACGGCGCGGTCGCGCCGCTTGACGGGATTGGCCCCGATGACATCAAGATCAAGGAGTTGCTGACTCGTCTCGAACAAGCCGGCGGCATCCGCGAAGTAATAATCGCGACCAATGCGACCGTCGAAGGCGAGGCCACCGCGCTTTACCTGGCGAAAGTTCTGAAGCCGCTGGGGGTGAAGGCGACGCGTCTCGCGCGCGGTCTGCCGGCCGGCGGCGATTTGGAATACAGCGACTCGGCCACGCTCTCGAGCGCGCTCAGCGGACGACGCGAACTGTAACGCGTGCCAATCAGGCTCCACCGCAAGTCAAACTTGCGAAGTGCGAGCGACGGGCGTTAGAATTTATCGAGAGGCGCGTCCGGGCAGTTAACAAAAGACCTCAGCGGATCATTCGTCGAGGACCGGAGCGCTGGATTCCACGCTGCTGAGACTACTTCATTTCTAAAAGGATGGTGAATCCGCATGGCTTTCGAACTGCCCAATTTACCCTATGCGATCGACGCGCTCGCGCCGCATATTTCCAAGGAGACCCTGGAATTCCATCATGGGAAGCATCACGCGACCTATGTCACCAATCTCAACAACCTGATCAAGGGAAGCAAATTCGAGAATGCGACCGTGGTTGAGATCATGAAGAACGCGGGTCCCGGCGGACTCTTCAACAACTCCGCACAGCATTTCAATCATAGCTTCTATTGGACCTCGTTGAGCCCGAAGGGCGGCGGCGAGCCGAGCGGCAAGCTGGCGGACGCGATCAAAAAGGCGTGCGGAGATTTCGACGCTTTCAAGAAGAAGTTCACCGAGACCGCAGTGACCCATTTCGGCAGCGGATGGGCTTGGCTGGTGCAGAATGCCGACGGCTCGCTGGCGGTAGAAGCGACCCACGACGCTGACAGCCCGTCGTCCACGGCAAGACTCCGCTGCTGACATGCGACGTGTGGGAGCACGCCTACTATATAGATTATCGCAACGCGCGTGCGAAGTACCTCGAGGCATTCTGGAACATCGTCAATTGGGAGTTTGCGAGTACCAACCTGAAATAGCGAAGTTCGATGCCGCATCGTTTGCGGATGATGCGGCATCCTTCCTTTTCATCCTGCCAGCGCGTCTCGTAAGCCGATTCGGGTCGGGCATGACCGGTAGGCACAGCGCCCGATTCCGCGTTGACTTGTGTATCTGTTAGGTAAAACCCATTCGATCGAAAGGCCGATGCGCGTCGCGCGAAGCGTCGCTGCGATTTTCTTTTGCATCGCGATCGTCGGATGCGGGCCGCGCGAACTGACGCCGGCGCATCGCGGCGAAGTCGTCTACCGGACGAATTGCGCCTCCTGTCATAATCGCAATCCGAATCTCCCCGGACCGTTGGGACCGCCACTCGCAGGGAGTTCACACGCGCTGATCGAGGATCGGGTGTTGCACCTGACCTATCCGCCGGGTTATGTGCCCAAGCAAAATACCCATAAGATGCGCGCACTGCCGTGGCTCAATGGCCATATCGATGATCTGACGGCCTACCTGGCGGCGGCCACGGATCAGAAGCAGAAAAACGTAGTGCGGTTGCGCTGGACGCGCGGCGGTAAAGTTTCCTAACCTGCGCTCAGTATTACCGTCAAGAACTGGATTCACGCGGGAGGGCCTCCGATGGAACTGCTTAAGGATCGTGTCGCAATGATAACCGGTGGAACGGGTGCGCTCGGCCGCGCCGTCGGTGAGCATTTTCTGTCCAACGGCGCCAAGGTCGCGGTGCCCTGGATCGTCGAAGCCGAGGTGCCGCTGTTCCACGAGCGTATGGCGAATCGATTTCCGGCTTCGAGCATACATCTCGGCAAGGTCGACCTCGGCGACGAGCAGCAGGTTGGCAAGTTCGTCGACGACGTCGACAAGAAGTTCGGCAAGCTCGATATTCTGATCAACCTGGTCGGCGGTTTCTGGGGCGGCAAAACGATCGCCGAAACCACTGTCGCGGAATGGCAGGCGATGTTCGACCTCAATCTGAAGCCGACCTTCCTATGCTGTCGCGCGGTCGTTCCGGTGATGCAGAAGAACAAGTACGGCCGTATCGTTTCGGTCAGTTCGCGCACTGGATTGACGGGCGCCGGTGAGTACGCCGCCTATGCGATCGCCAAGGGCACCATCAAGACCTTCACCGCGTCGCTGGCGGAGGAAGTTCTTGGCGATAACGTGCTGGTCAACGCGATTGCTCCGAGCACGATCGACACCGAAGCGAATCGCAAGTCGATGCCCAAGGCGAAGCACGAAAACTGGGTCAAACCGGAAGATATCGCCAAGGCGCTGGCGTACCTGTGCTCGGACCAGAACCAGGTGACGTCCGGTGCGGTGGTCCCCGTATACGGTCGCGCCTGAGCCGTGCAGAGGATAGTTCACGGCCTCCCGAGTTGCGGGGAGGTTGCCTGTAGGTTGTTCACGCTCGCGGCGTCGATGTCATATCTGCTCGACCATCCGTATCAGCTCTTCGTCGTTTTGGCGGTGATCCTGCCAATCTACGGCCGAGATGGGGATGCGATGGCCGAAGCAGAATGCCGACGAAAAACAGGAAGCCGGGCTTTCGACAATCTACGGCGGGGTTCTCGGCTTATTGGGGCTACTCCTCGGATTTACCTTCGCGATGGCGTTGTCGCGTTTCGAGGTGCGCCGGCAACTTGTGGTCGACGAAGCCAACGCGATCGGTAGACCTGGCTTCGCGCGGATATGCTTCCGGAGCCATACCGCGACGCCGAGAAGAATCAGCTGTATCAATACGTGGGAGCGCGGCTGGATTTTTACTCAGCCGGATTGGACACGAAACAAGTCGCGACAGCGTTGCGCCGCGCCGCACAAATACAAGATTCGCTGTGGCGGCAGGCGGTCGAGGCGGCGCAAAAGCAACCCACCCCAATCAGCGGTCTATTCATCCAGTCGCTCAACGAGATGATAGACCTCGAGGCGAGCCGGCAGGACGCTCTCGAAAACCGGATTCCATCCTCCGTGTGGGTTGTTCTGCTGATGGTCTCGGCGGCGGCGAGCGTAATGACCGGCGCGCTCTATCCCCGACGCAGTCGATTGCGTTTCTAATGGTGCCGCTCGTACTCTCCAGCGTGATGGCGCTGATCGCCGATATTCGATAGTTCGCGTCGCGGCCTAATCCGAATCAGCCAAGGGTCGATGGTGAGACTCGAGAGCACGATGAAGGAATCCCTGCCGGCGGCGCCGCCACGATGAATCAGGCGATGAATCGCAATAGATTGGCAGTTCTAGATCTGGAAGTGGATCGCGGTTTTGCGCCGCTCGGCCAGCGATTGCAGACTGGTTCGGCCGAGGATGCCGAGGACGCTGTCGCGCACCTCCGCCATACGTCGCGCATCGCACAGGCGTCGCTCCGGGGGCAGAGCGTGCTGGTGCCGCCCTCTTCGAGGCATTCAACGGGAACTATCACCCTCGATAATCTGCACCACCTCGGCCATCGTGATTTTAGCAATACGTAGTTGAACCAGTAGCGCAACATACAC
>CAWDQC010000030.1:0-107507 GCA_963804355.1 uncultured Pseudomonadota bacterium
CAAAGAACTCGGGATGGTCTCCGTGACGCGTCGGGCGCTCGAGGAGGGCATCGAAGGGTTCGGCGAGCGAGGGTTATCGCGGAAGGATCCGGCGGAGGAGAGTTCCACGGCGGGAGGCACGAGGAAGGACGAGAAGCGCGATCCGAGTGTGCGTCCATGGGGATTCTTCGCTGCGAAGACTCCGCTCAGAATGACTTGGTATGCGATCATTGGATCAAAGAGGCTCGGATGGACTCCGTGGCGCGTCGGTCGCTCAAAGAGGGAATCCGAGTGGATTCGGCGAGCGAGGGTTATCGCGGAAGGATCCGGCGGAAGGAGCGTTCCATGGCGGACGGCAAGCGGAAGGACGGGTGCGCGATCGCAGTGGCCGTCCATGGGGATTCTTCGCTGCGAGGACTCTGCTCGGAATGACTTGGTATGCGATCATCGGATCAAAGAGGCTCGAGGTGACTCGGGGCGACATGTGTGCGGCGCCGTTGGAGCGGGAGGTTAGAGAAGACATGGGGCGGAATCATTGGCTCGGGAAAGGCCGGAAGGACTTAGGGTAGAATCGTCGGAGCGAAGGGGCATCCCGAAGCGGATTCGGGAGCGAGCGAGGAGGGATCCGCGACGGGACTCACAGGCAAGGACGGGAGCGCGATCCATCAGGATTACTCGGGGCAGGATCGGCGATCGCCGGATAAGGGAAGAAACAAATTGCTGGGGGTGCTTGCCCGCGCGGTCCCGGTATGGTTCCATCAGGGATTCAGAACTTCTTATATAAGGAACGGGTGAGGGGCAACGATTGTCCCTGGCTGGCTCGCGATGGGTCACCAGAAGCATAAGTTGACCGCGACCGATGAAAAGGACTTATCAACCGAGCAATCGACGACGCAAACGGACGCACGGTTTCCTCGCGCGAATGGCGACACCGGGCGGACGCAATATCCTAAGACGACGGCGGGCAAAGGGCCGCAAACGGCTGGCGATAGATATCCCGCCGAAGCAGCCCGGCTAACGGGACCGTCGTCGCCGTTTGGTTTCAAGGCAAGCGATCGGTTACGCCGGCGCGGCGAGTTCCTGCACGCGCAGCGCGAAGGCGCGCGTTTTCAGACGCCTCATTTCATTGTCTATGCGTTACGGGTCGAGGGGACTATTGCCCCGCGGCTCGGAATCACCGTATCGCGGCGAATCGGTGGCGCGGTGATGCGCAATCGGGTCAAGCGGCGGGTACGCGAATGCTTCCGGCGGGAGCTGCGGTCGATGATCCCCGAGGGAACCGACCTGCTGGTGATCGCGCGGACGGGCGCGGCTCGGATGGAGACCCGTGCTATTCTTAGCGAATTGGTGACCGCGACGCAGAGTCTGCGCCGGCGGATCGAAACCATCTAGAAGATGGCATCAACGAGCAAAGCCTTGCGGACAAGCGCGGAAAGAATCGCGGGCCGGCTGGTCTGCGCCGCTATCGATCTATACAGGGCTGCTATCTCACCATTAATCGTGGCGCACGCCGGACCGGCTTGCCGCTTCGAACCGACCTGCTCGGTGTATGCGCGAGAGGCGATCGCCGAGTACGGACCGTGGCGTGGGGGCTGGATGGCGATTCGCCGGGTGATGCGCTGCCGGCCGGCAGGTGGATGGGGATACGACCCGGTACGTCATCGGGTGAACGACGCCGGTACGGCGTGAGGATCAGTTTTGGACAACTCTCGGCTGCCTACTCGCATTCGTAGTTTCCCTCGGCATCATCATTCTCTATTCGCAAATATTGCAGTGGCGATACCCGAACCGCGGCCAGAATCGTAACGCGTCACCGGTCGCGGCCAGTCCCCTCCGGGTGCGGAAGGAACTCCGTCAAACGAAGCCGTCGGCACCACCCCGCCGGAGATGGCTCCGCCCGGAGCGCGAGCGCGGAGGCGGTCACCTCCGGCACTCTCCCGCGCATCTGGTCAAGGTCGACACCGATCTCTACGAGGCGGTGCTTGAGCAGCCAGGGCGGACGCCTGATGAGCTTCCGGCTGAAGAAGTCGCAAGGAGACCGACGCCACCGACAGTCCGCTCTACCAGATGGTACGGCGCGGCGAACGGCTGCCGATGGGAATGGTGGTGGCGCGCGGCGAGCAACGGATCGACGACAGCGGTGTCAACTACGCCACCGAGGCGCCGGCAAATCGCGGTCACTCCGCAAAACGCCGGCAGTCGTGATCTTCACGGCGACGACCAAGGACGAAATCAAGCTCGACCAAGACCTACGACATTCAGCGATTCGAGCTACGTCTTCAATATCAAGGCGGAGGATGGCGCGGTCGGCGGACCGAGCGTTGACCGAGATCGGTCTGACGATGAGCCAGCCGATGACGGCGTTGCCGGGCTATCGCGACTATCCCGACGCTCCAATCCGACGTCAAGGCGAAGGTCCTGAGCGAAAACGAGAAGGCGGTGATCAAAGGGGTCGCGCCGGTCAGCGGGCCGATCACCTTCGCGGGTTTCGGCGATCGCTACTTCCTGTCGGTGTTCATGCCGCAGAAGCCGACCGACGGCACGCCTCGCGATGGGCTACAGGGGCAACGAGGCGGACGCGGTGATGTCTTTCGACGGCGCCACGCAGGTCGCGTCCCAGGTTTACATGGGACCGAAGGAACTGGACCTGCTGGAGGCGGTCAATCCCGCGCTCAGCAAGGCAATCGATTTCGGCCTATGGGGCATGATCGCGCTGCCGTTCCTGCGGGCGCTGCGCTGTTCTACCGGATTGCGCCTAATTACGGGGTTGCTATCATCCTGCTCACGCTGGTAGTGCGGCTGCTGGTCCTGCCGATGTCGATCAAGGGGCAGCGGTCGATGATGCGGATGCAGCGGCTGCAACCGCAGGTGGAGAAGATTCGGGAGCAGTTCAAGGGCGACCAGGAGCGGCTCAACCGCGAAATGGTCGATATGTACAAGCGCAACCATGTGAACCCGATCGGTGGATGCCTGCCGATGGTGATCCAGTTGCCGATGTTCTTCGGACTGTACTATGCACTGCTCAACGCAATTGAGCTGCGTCAGGCGCCGTTCGTGGGCTGGATCAAGGACCTGTCCGCGCCGGACTGCCTGCCGATCAGGGGGATGCCGGCGATTCCGTTTACCGATCTTCATGGTATACCGGTGCTGGTGCTGCTGATGGCGCTCACGGCGCTGGCGCAACAATGGATGACGCCACGTCAGCCCGACCCGAGTCAGCAGAAGATGATGATGTACATGCCGGTGATATTCAGCCTGATCTTCCTCAATTGCCGGCGGGCCTGTCGCTTTATTATTTTGCGTCCAACCTGTTGGGAGTGGTTCAGCAATTCGATCCTCAATCGCGAGTTCAAACAGTAGCGCTCCAGCGACATGAGTTCCAGCGATTCTATCGAAGTAACCGCCGCGACGGTCGACGCAGCAATCAGTAGTGCGCTTCGACAGCTCGGCGCGGCTGAAGACGACGTAACGATCGAGGTCCTGAGCACGCCGCGCAGCGGAGTACTCGGACTCGGGGCACGCCAGGCGCGGGTACGGGTGACCCGTCGCGAACCGGAGCTGGCGCAGCAGCGGGGTGACTTCGCCGCCGCCGGCGCCACCACCGCGTCCGCGTGCGGCCGGCAGCGCGCGAAGGCGCCACCGCCGCCGAGACCGTCCGCGAGCCCCAGCGCGAACCGACGCCGCAGCCACCAGCCACGCGAACAGTTTCGCGAGACGCCGCGCGAAGAACCGCGGACGAATCGCGCATCGGAGCGCCGAGTTCGCGCCGACGCCGGCAATGGCAATGTGATCGACGACGAGGACGAAGGGCCGCCGCGCCGACGGGAGATCCAACGCAGCAGCGGCGATCTCGAGATTCAGACGCGCGAGGCGACGAGGATTCTCGCGCGCATCCTCGAGCTGATGGGCGAGAAGGCCGAGATCGAGCAGGCCGGAGAAAGCGAGCCGGATACCGTCGAGCTGAACATCAAGGGTGACGGTTCAGGGCTGCTGATCGGTCGCCATGGCCAGACCCTCGACGCCCTCGAATATCTGGTCAACCGTGCGCTGGCGCGCAAAATCAAGGACGCGCGCGCCGATCTCGATCGATACCGAGTCGTATCGCGCGCGCCGCCGCCAACAGCTGCATCGGATGGCGTTGTCGAAGGGCGAGCAGGCGAAACGCGAGCATTCGCGGTGACCCTCGATCCGATGCCGCCGCGGGACCGCAGGATAATCCATCTCGCGCTCAAGGATGATCCGATGATCTCGACGCGATCGTCGGGTGACGGCTATTTGCGGTGCGATCGAGATCGTTCCGGCCAATGAGCATCGGCGGGGCGGGCCAAGCAGTCAGTCAGCGACCGCAACGCGTCGCGGGAATGGGAATCCATCCCGCCAGCGGCCCGGGCCGGCTGCAACGCCGCCTATCGGCGAGCAGGCGGCTTCAAGCACGGCAGAAGCGGATCATCTGACAATCAGGCTTATCCGATCAGAGCGCTCCGCGGCCCCCACGGACGTCTCCGGGTATCGGGACGAAAAGGCCAGCGTTGCCATGCCTGGCGACGCCAGCCCTATCCGATGAGAAAGTGAGATGACTGCGAAGACCCGGCCCATTCAGCGATCGTCCTCGGGTCCAGTCCCCATTTCTCCTTGTTTTCGGCAACCTGTTCGGGCGTCGGATGTTCCGTCTGGGTTCGAACGTCTTGACCTTGAAGACTGGTCGGCCATCTCGACGGTCTTGCGATT
The DNA here is from genome assembly GCA_963804355.1 of uncultured Pseudomonadota bacterium. Lineage (GTDB taxonomy): Bacteria > Desulfobacterota > Binatia > Binatales > Binataceae > JASHZA01. Next base: position 4,708 of record CAWDQC010000030.1, read on the forward strand.
GGGCGTCGGTATCGTCCTTGAACACGTCGGGAACCGCCGGCTCTTCGAAAATCGCCTGCCAGGGGCATTCAGGCTCGCAGGCGCCGCAGTCGATGCATTCGTCGGGATAGATGTAGAGCATGTTGGGAAAGTGCTCACTGGTCGTCCCGACGTACTCGTAGATGCAGTCGACCGGGCACACGCTGACGCATCCGGTGTCGATACAGTCGATGCAAAGACGGGTAATAATCCATGGCATAAGAGCAAATTTTCCTATTCTCTCCGAGGCGTTTACGGGAATTAAGTTATCCGAGCCGCGAGCGCGGGAAAAAGACGCGCTCGGCTGGCCTTCGGATTAAATCGATTCAGTTACGAATTTCTGCCATGCCGCGAAGCTAAAGAAAGGGCGGCGCTGGGAACAATACCGCTGGGCAAGGATTGGCCGGGCTTTACGGGGGATATACCGCGCGAGCCGCCAAGGTCGTCGACCGGGAACTCTATCGGGCTTCCGATATTCAGCGGGGTGACGAAAAAAGGTTCGGAACTCGGATCTGGAAACAAATATAATTAGGATTCGGTGAATATCACGGAAAAATCCTAGACGGAGTCGAAGATTATGGCTCACGACGGTGAAACACTCCGGGTCAAAGCCGACAGCATGGGCGAGATCGAGGTGCCCGCGGACCGTTATTGGGGCGCGCAGACGCGAGCGCTCGCTGCTCCATTTCGACATCGGCGCACGATCGTGATGCCGCGCCCGATGCATCCGCGCCTTCGGCATCCTCAAGAAGGCCGCCGCCGAGGTCAATCGCGACCTCGGTCAGCTCCCGACGGACAAGGCCGAGCTCATCGTCGCGCGCCGCCGACGAGGTGATCGCCGGCAAGCTCGACGACCAATTCCCGCTGCGCATCTGGCAGACCGGCAGCGGCACGCAGACCAACATGAACGCCAACGAGGTCATCTCCAACCGCGCCATCGAGCTGGCCGGCGGCGAGATGGGCAGCAAGAAGCCCGTCCATCCCAACGACCACGTCAACATGTCGCAGTCGTCCAACGACACCTTCCCGACCGCGATGCACATCGCGGCGGCCGAGGAGCTGACGCATCGGCTGCTTCCCGCGCGTGACCAAGCTGCGCGACGCGCTCGCACGAAGAAGCGGCGGAATTCGACGACATCGTGAAAATCGGCCGCACCCATCTGATGGACGCCGTGCCGCTGACGCTCGGCCAGGAGTTCTCCGGCTACGTCGCCCAGCTCGACCGCGGACCTCGACGCGCATCAGCGAAGTGCTGCCCGACATCTACGAGCTGGCGCTCGGCGGCACCGCCGTCGGCACCGGCCTGAATACGCATCCCGAGTTCGCCGAGCGCGTGGCCGCGCGAATCGCGCAAGCTGACCGGGCTTGCCGTTCGCGTCGGCGCCGAACAAGTTCGCGGCCCTGGCGGCGCACGACGCGCTTGGTGATGGCTAGCGGCGCGCTCAAGACGCTGGCCTGCTCGCTGATGAAGATCGCCAACGACATCCGCTGGATGGGCTCCGGTCCGCGCTGCGGCCTGGGCGAACTGTCGCTGCCGGAGAACGAGCCGGGGTCGTCGATCATGCCGGGCAAGGTCAATCCGACGCAGTCCGAGGCGATGACGATGGTATGCGTGCAGGTGATCGGCAACGACGCGGCCATCGGCTTCGCCGGCTCGCAGGGCAATTTCGAGCTCAACGTCTTCAAGCCGGTCATCATCCACAACTTGCTGCACTCGATCGCGCTGCTCGGCCGACGCGTGCCGGTCGTTCACGCGAACATTGCGTCGACGGAATCGAGCCGAACCGCGAGCAAGATCAAGCATTACGTCGAGCAACTCGCTGATGCTGGTGACGGCGCTGAACCCGCATATCGGCTACGACAACGCCGCCAAGGTGGCCAAGAAGGCGCACGAGAAGGGCAAGACGCTGCGCCAGGCGTGCGTCGAGCTGGGGTTCCTGAAGGGCGAGGAGTTCGACCGCCTGGTGCGGCCGGAGAAGATGATCGCGCCGGAGGGCTGAGCCGGCCTTAAAGCCTGGCAGGGTTGACAGCTCCTGGGTTGAAAGTCCGAGAGGCTATAGCGATGTTGGTAGAGGATGGCTGGTTTCTAGTTGGAACTAGAGGCAGCCATCGCCAATACAAGCATCAGACGAAACCCGGACGCGTTACCATCGCCGGCAAGCCAAGCGACGACGTTGCTCCGGGGACGCTCGCGAGTATCTTGAAGCAGTCTCGAATCGAGAGGAAACGTTGATGCGATTTGCGATAGTGATCGAAAAAGCCGGGCGTAACTATTCGGCCTATGTTCCCGATCTGCCCGGATGCATCGCGACGGCGTCGACTGTTCGCGCGGTAGAGCAAGAAATTAGAAAGGCTATTCGATTCCATCTCGAAGGGCTCAAGGAAGACGGACAGCCGATTCCCGAACCCACGGCGCTTTGCCAATACGTAGAGACGTAGGCTCAAATGAAGCGTACTCGCGGGGTCCGTCGGGTAGGATCAACTGACTGGAGTCGAGTGTCTCTCATCCGTAGCCATATTGCGCACGCTCCCTCGCGCCGTTACCATCGCCGCAGTTGTGGTGGATGTGGGGGGTTGGATATTGCGCAAAGATTTACCGGTTTGGAGTTTCGTCCTTGAAACCTTCCGCCGCTGCCAGTCGAGGATCTTCGCTGGCTTGATCGCCGCGATGCTTTTGCATCCCGGCCCGGCTCTCGCCTTTCATCTCGATCCCGATCTCAATCCCGCGCCGCCATTCGTAATCTGCCAGCATCAACGCTACGCTCTTTGCGCGGCGGCGGATTGCTTCGTCTATAATGGGGTTGCCTACTGCGAGTGCGATGTCTCTCACGGAAATAGCATCAGCCTGCAGCTCGACTACTCAACTCCGAACGGCGCGGACCAGAATGTCTGTGACGCCAATCAGCAGGGTCGAGCCAATGGCTATATGGTGAGTACATTCAGTCTGCCCAAGCAGGTGAACAAAGGTGGTAACGAAGCCCTTTATACCTGTCCGGGTTCGGCCGACGCGGGAACTGGCGTGAGCGCACCGGTAGCTTACGGCCAATGTGACGGCGGTATTTGCTATAATAGTACGAGGGGTCAAAAGTTTCCGGGATTCAGCGGACGGCTCCGACCAAACGAGATAATATGTTCCTGTCCGATCTCAACCGCTACGACGCCGGGAAGCTCCGATACTTTCGGCTACCAGGTAGTAGGGGCTTACAACCCTAAGGCGGCCGTCGGCAGCAGATGCGACGCCAACGCCTGTTCGTCGTGTAGTGTGACTAACCCGACCGCGAATGGAAGTACGATTCCGGTCGGCGCTCCCACCGGCGGCGGCAAGTTTCTCACCCTACAGCTCGAAGGATCGATTCCGGAAATCAATGAATGCCTATGCACCTGCACGCAGAATGCCAACGGGAGCGTTTCCTGCGCCGTCGGCGAAGATCGAACCCAATAGCAAGTCTGGGAGAGGCAACCCAACACCTTCTCACATCCTGAAGATGCCGAATTGCGTCGGTGGCGGAACGCCCGCATTGAGCGACGCCGCGATGCCCAGTGCCAGCGTCGCGCGCGTCTGTTGCGGATCGATTACTCCGTCGTCCCACAAGCGGGCGCTGGCGTAATAGCAACTCGATTCGAATTCATACTTATCGAGCGTCGGGCGCATGAACTCCTTCTGCTCTTCCGCCGACATCGAAGCGCCTTCGCGCGCCAACTGATCCATCTTCACTGTGAGTAGTGTATTGGCGGCCTGCTCGCCGCCCATCACGGAGATTTTCGAGTTGGGCCACATGAAGAGCAGGCGCGGCGAGTAGGCGCGTCCGCACATCCCATAATTTCCCGCGCCGTTGGAGGCGCCGATGATCACGGTGAACTTCGGCACCTGCGCGTTGGCGACCGCATTGACCATTTTCGCGCCGTCTTTCGCGATACCGCCCTGCTCGTAACGCTTGCCGACGATGAAGCCCGTGATGTTCTGCAAAAAAATCAGCGGGATACGCCGCATGCAGCACATCTGGATGAAATGCGTGGCCTTGAGCGCGGCTTCGCTGAAAAGCACGCCGTTATTGGCGATGATGCCGACCGGGTAGCCGTAAATTCGCGCGAAGCCGGTGACCAGCGAGGTGCCGTAGCGCGGCTTGAATTCGTGCATCCGGCTGCCGTCGACGATGCGCGCGATTACCTCGCGCACCTCGTATGGATGACGCGGGTCGGACGAAATCACTCCGTACAGTTCGGCGGGATCGTAGTAGGGATCTTCCGGGGCTTCTTGCGGCAGCACCTCGTCGGCGCGCACGCGCCGGCCAAGATTGGCGAAAACCGATCGCGCGATCTCGAGCGCATGCTCGTCGTTGTCGGCGAGATGGTCGCTGACGCCCGAAATACGCGTATGCACGTCGCCGCCGCCAAGTTCCTCGGCACTGACTATTTCTCCGGTCGCCGCGCGCACCAGCGGCGGACCGGCGAGGAAGATCGTACCCTGCTCGCGCACGATGATGCTCTCGTCGCACATCGCGGGAATATAAGCGCCGCCGGCGGTGCACGATCCCATCACGGCGGCAACTTGCGCGATTCCCGCTGCGGACATCTGCGCCATGTTGTAAAAAATCCGCCCGAAGTGCTCGCGGTCGGGGAATACCTCCGATTGCAGTGGGAGAAAGGCGCCGCCCGAATCGACCAGGTAGACGCACGGCAGGTGGTTTTCCATCGCCACTTCCTGCGCGCGCAGATGCTTCTTCACCGTAATCGGATAATAGGTGCCGCCCTTGACGGTGGCGTCATTCGCGACGATCACCGCCTCGCGTCCCTCGATTCTGCCGATACCGGTGATGATACTGGCGGCAGGCGGGGAGTCGTCGTACATCCCGTAAGCGGCCAGCGCCGAAAATTCGAGGAAGGGACTCCCGGATCGATCAGACGGGTAACGCGGTCGCGTACCAGCAGTTTTCCGCGCTCGACGTGGCGCTTGCGTGCGCTCTCGGGTCCGCCCTGCGCGGATCCGCTCGATTTCCGTACGCAAACTATTTACCTGCGCCTCCATCGCCTCGCGATTGCGCTTGAATTCGGGACTCTGCGGGTTGATACGCGACTCTATCCGTTCCATTGCGACTGCCTCTTCATGTCACTGCCTGTTTGCCGATGTGTGGACAGCGCAGTTAGGCTAGATATTAGCTTCACCGAGAGAAACGGGCGATGCGCGAGCGCGACCTAAAAGCACTGGAATTCGACAAGATTATCGCCTTGGTAACCGCGATGGCGGTGTCCGAGCCGGGCCAACGGGCAGTTGCGGAGTCCCATCCGTCGGCTGATCCCGCAGAGGTGCGCGACGCTTTGCGCGCCACCGCCGAACTGGTCAACTTGCGCGCTCATTCGGGATCGGTGCCGATCGACGATTTCGTCGACCAGCGATCCTTTCTGCTGGCGGCGGCGCCCGAAGGCGCGGTGCTCAATGGCGAAACCCTGGTAAAAGTTCGGGATTTCGTCGTCGCCGCTCGCACCGCCGAGGCTTTTTTGCGCTCGCGCGTCGAGTCGCGGCCCCATCTCGCGGCGATCGTGCAGAACCTGGTCGCACCGAAAGAACTGGCGGATTCGCTGCTGAGCGCGCTCGCCGACGATGGCGGGCTGCTCGACGACGCCAGTCCGCGAACTCAAGCGCTTACGCACGAGTCTGCGCGACGAGCGTCTCGACCTCGAAACTCGCCTCGCACGATCGCTTAACGCCGGTGGGATGGAGCCCTTCGTCTCCGACTACCTGGTCACGGTGCGCAATCGGCGTTTCGTCTTGCCGCTCAAGCTCAATTACGCCGAGCGCCTGCCTGGAATCGTCCAGGATCGGTCGGTCTCCGGCGAGACGCTCTTCGTCGAACCGATGTGGGCGGTCGAACTGAACAACCGGCTCATGCTGATCGAGCGCGAGATGGAGGCCGAGGAGTATCGGCTCCTGATGCGGCTGAGCGCGATGGTGCGGGGCTACCTGCCGGAGCTGCGCATGACCTTCACGGCGCTGGTCAACCTCGACGCGCTCAACGCGCGGGCCCGCTTCGCCGAGCGCTTCGGCGGCGTCGAACCCGAGATCACACAAGGCGGGATCGAATTGGTCGAGGCGCGCCATCCGTTGCTGGTCACGAGCGGACGCGAGGTCGTGCCGATCGACTTGCGGGTGAGCGCCGACCAGCATGGGATCGTAATTTCGGGACCGAATACCGGCGGTAAGACGGTGGCGCTCAAGACCCTCGGCCTGATCGCCCTGATGGCGCAGGCGGGAATCCTGGTTCCTGCCCGCGAAGGCTGCAAGCTGCCGGTCTTTCGCTGTATTTTCGCCGATATCGGCGACTCCCAATCGATCGAAGCCAGCTTGTCGAGCTTCGCCGCCCATATCGTCAACATGACCGAGATCGTAAGGCTGCTCGAGGAACCGGCGCTGGTGATCCTCGACGAGCCCGGCGGCGGCACCGATCCGGTCGAAGGCGCCGCACTGGCGATCGCCCTGATGGATTACCTGGCGGCGCGCGAATGCGTCGTCGCCGTCGCCACCCATTCGACCGCGGTCAAACTGCATGCTTACTCGCGGGCGGGGTTCGAGGCGGCAGCGGTGGATTTCGACCCGGAACGGCTGGTTCCGCTTTATCGTCTCAAGCCACACACCATTGGCCAGAGTTACGGCTTGGCGGTGGCGCGGCGGCTCGGACTGCCCGAGGAAATCACGCTTGGCGCGGAGCAGGCCCTGCCGGCCGGGGCGAGCGAACTGGCCGAGGCCCTGCGGAAACTCGAGGACGAGCGCGGGCGGCTCAAACTCCAACTCGAGAAGCTGCGCGATCGCGAAATCCAGCTCGTCGAACGCGAGCGCGAGGCCCTTGCAGCCGCCGACCAGGCCCATGAGCGGGCCGCCACCGAGCGGCAGCGGTTGCGCGAAGAGGGCGCACAGCTGCTGGAAGAGATGCGCCGGGAGGGTTCGGCCATCGTCGCCGAAATCAGGAGCGGGTCCAAAGGCAAGCGCGATCTGACCCAGAGCATCACGGACGCCAGGACGCGCCTTGACCGGGTCGCACCGCCCGCCGCGATCGAGGTGGTCGAACTCGAAGAACCATTGAAGGTGGGCGAACAGGTCGAACTCGGAGATATTCGCGGCGAACTAATCGCCCTGGACGGCGGACGCGCGATCGTCGGGCGCGGGGGACTTCGGATCGAGGTCGCACCGGAACGCTTGCGGCGCGCTCGCAAGCTGCAGACTACGCGCGAGCCCAAGTTCACGGTCAGCGCGACCGTCAGCGAACGCGACGAATTGAACCTCGTCGGGATGCGCACGGCGGAAGCACTGCGCAAACTCGAGGAGTTCCTCGATCAGGCCTACCTGACCAGCCGCGGCGAGGTCAGGGTGATCCACGGTATCGGTTCGGGCGCGCTCAAGAAGGCGGTCCACGAATACCTGAGCACCTCGCCTTACTGCGCGGGCTATCGGCAGGCCGAACCGCATCGTGGCGGCGCCGGCGCCACGATGGTGACACTCAATCAATGAGGTTGATTCTTGTCGGGATCGACGTAGCGGGTTTTGAGGTGAAACGAAGCTTCTAAAGAAAGATTGTTACTAAATCCACATGGATAAGGGTGACCAATGGGGGCATCTGACGATCCGTTGAGCGCGGCGCGAGCGCTGCGAGGCACGATCCTGAATGCGCGGCAGGAAACCGAAGGCGCCCGCCGCCTGTCACCATCTACAGTTGCCGGACTTATCGAGACCGGCCTTTGTCGCCTCGCCGTGCCTGCCGATCTCGGAGGATACGAAGCCGAACCTGTGCTCGCCCTCAAGGTTTACGAGGAACTGGCTGGCGCCGAAGCTTCGGTGGCGTGGATTGCCTGGAACAACTCCCTTCCCGGATTACATAGCTCTCGTCTGAATGACTCAGTACGGGCGGAGCTTTTCGGCGATAGAAACAAGCTCTTCGCCAACTCCACCCGGATGTCGGGCAGGGCACTGGCCATGGACGGCGGTTTCCGGGTAACCGGGCGATGGGCGCTGGTATCGGGTTGCGAGCTGGCGGACTGGATTCCGGTAATGTGCGTCGTTACTGGCGGGACCGAACCCCAGTCGGCGCCAGAAGCCAGGCCTCAGCTTCGGATGGCGTACGTGCCGAAAGGGTCTTACCGGGTAATCGATACCTGGTACGTTGGAGGCCTGCGCGGAACCGGCAGCCATGACATCGCCGTGGAAGACGTCTTTGTTCCCGCTGAGCGAACCTACTCGTTTGCCGATCCCGCATATCTCGATAGGCCGCTTTATCGGATGCCGCCGGTCGCCACACTCTCGGCTGGCTGCGCGTCGATCTGCATCGGCATTGCGCAAGCCGCTATCCAGGCTCTTTTGGCGCTGGCCGAATCGAAAGTCGGAGGGGATCCTCGCCCAGGGTTGCGCGACCGTCCGGAGGTCCAGGATATGGTCGCTACTTCAGAGGCGGCTCTGGACGCCGCACGGCTGCTACTGCACGCGGCGGTCGCTGAAACCTGGGCCAACTGCAATCAGAATCTACCCGTAACAGACGAACAACGAATACGGGTATGGAGCGGCGCGAACCATGCGGCCAAAGCCGCAAAGGCGATCGTCACATCAGTGTACGAAGCGGCAGGAGCATCCGCGCTCTACCAGGATTGCCCACTCGAAAGAGCCCATCGAGACGTCCACGCAGTCGGGCAGCACGTAGTGCTGGGTCATGGATGGCTGAACGACGCCGGCCGCATACGACTTGGGCTCAAAGCCAACAATCCGCTTTTCTATCTCTGAGCGAAAATGTTGCGAAGCCGGACCCAATCAGTGGAAGAGCCCTTTCAACTGGTCGAGGGGGTTGTTGGACTTGGAGGAGGAGCCGGAACCACCACCGTTGCCGTTATTGCCTCCGCCGCCGAAGAGTCCGCCGAGGGAGCCGCCGCCCTTCTTCTTGCCGAACAAGCCACCAAGTTTATCCGACAACGCGTTGCTGGTCGCGCGCTCCGCCAGGACCGTCAGGTCGGGAAGGATCGAGGGCTTGGGCAGCTGACCGACCACGCGCAGCGGAATTTCTACCTGTTTGTTCTCGTTGGCGAGATATACGACGTTTTTGCGCGCTGAGATGAGTTCGTTGCTGAAGGACGGCGATAACAGGATACGCGCACCAAGGTCGATATTGCGATCCATGTCGAACCATCCGTCGCCCAACAGCGAATAGTCGAGCGACGTCACCTTGAGATCGTGCGTGATGATCCGCGGCCCCTGGACCTGGAAGGTCAGCATCGCCTCCTGAATATCGGTATCGTTCGACTTGAACAGTTCCGGATGGCGGTTGACGACCGCGGCGGGGACCAGCGACCCGATTCCCGGGAGGTTGTTGACCTTGCCGAGAGCCTGGCTGACCACATTGACGCCGACCAGCTTGCCATTGTCGAGGGAGCCGGAGCCGTTGCCATGCAGGGTCGGCTTGATGTCGTCAAAGTTGCTCCCCAGCCGGCAATCTGCATCTTGGCGGTCAAATCGCCGCGAATTGTGGCCGCAGCCTTGGATTTTTGCGCCGCCAGCGCCTTTTGGACGTCAACCTTGTCGGCATTGAGGCTCAGATTGAAGGTCGGGGTCGACCCGGTGGTTGCGACGCCTGAAGCGCCGACGGCGCCATCAAAGGCGTTGAGCTTGAGCGAGTCGATCGTCAGCCGGTCGCCGCTGAAGGCAGCCGCGAGCGCGAGGTTGTTGTAGGGAACGTTCGCGACGGTCCCGGACGCGGAAGTAAGCCGGGTGGTGGCGGCGATCGCCTTGCCGTCGCGGCTGAGATCACCGCTCGAGGCGATTTGGTTCACCTGTTCACCCAGATCTTTACGCTTAGGCACGATTTCACCGATTTTGATCGCATCGGCGCTGAACTGGTAGGTCGCTTTCAGCGGTTGCAGCGATTGCGCGTTGGCCTCGAGCTTGGCGTGGCCGGAGCCGACGTCGAAGGTCAGCGGACCGACATTGGCGCTATTTCCGTCTATCCTGACAGGGCCGGTAAGGTTTCCAACAGCCGGTACGTTGGCGTCGGGAAGGGTAGCGTTGACCTTGGACAGGGTGACGGTGCCGTCGGCGATTGGATGCTTGGCGACGACCCGCACATTGGCATGAACGGCAGCGGCGCCGGTGGGGTTGTACTTCTGCGCCGGAATCAGGATTTTCGCGAGACCGGCGAGGTCGAAATCGTTGCTATCGACGCGGGCGGCGATATTGCTCCCCTCAAGCTTGATATCGGACGCCTTCAATTGGGCGTTGGCGAGGACCAGATTGGCGATTTTAACGCTAATCGCGCCGTTATCGCGTGAACCATTGGCGTCGAACTTGAGCGGCACGCCCGCGGGCTTGTCGAGAATCCCGCTATAGGCGACCGCGTTACCGGTCAAATCACCGGAGGCCTCGAACTGGGCCGAATCGAGCGTCCCTTTGAGCTTGGCATTGACCTGGAGCGGGCCCGTGAGCGAGAGCTGGGCGGCAGCGCGCGGGCCAGCTGCGGAATCGACTTGAGCTGCGCCATCGAGAAGGGTCCGGCCGTCATGGTCAGGTCCACGGGCACCAGGTTGGGGTCAACTGCGTCATTGCGGACGCCAGAGGGCCGGCCTGGCCCGATAAGTCAAAGTTTTTATCGTTGCCGAGAGCCGCCAGCGTAAGCGCCAAGTGGAAGGGCGAGTAGACGCTGAAGTCTTCTATGGCGAGATTGACATTGTTGACGGTTACCGGCGGGGCTGCGGACTGCTGGTCCTGGTAGAAGAGCTGGGCGTTATTCACCTCGAGGCTGCGGACGCTCAGAGCCGCCAGGCTGCCGATGCCATGTTCGTTCTGGCCGACCTCGTTTTCGCGCTCGGGAGTGGCAATTTCGGAGGGCCGCTTGGGCTCTTTGGGTTTCTTCGCCTTTTTGCCGATGGAATCGACGTTAAGCACCCCGGCTCCGTTGCGAATTACGCGAAGTTGCGGCGCATCGACCACCAGGCTCGTGACCTTGACCGATTTGAACAGCAGCGGCAGGAACTCGACGCGCAGGTAGATGTCTCCCGCCTGGAGGAAGGGTAACTGCGAGAAGGCGGGGTCGTCGTCGATTTTGACGCCGCTGACGTCCATCATCACGCCCCATCCAATATGAGCCTTGATTGCTTGCGCCTCGACCGGGCGGCCGACGGCGTCGCTCGCGAATTGAGAATGCGGTCACGGTTAGCCGCGATGATCGAATCGAGACTAATCGCTGCGTAGAAGACGAGGGCGGCAATTCCGATAACAACAAGGCCGACGAGTGCGCTTATGACGAGGAACAGCTTGCGCATCGAAGCCCTTTTTGGTCTTAATCCTGGCCGGCGCAGTCGCGGAGCCGCGAAACACGCCTATACCGAGCGCATCTAGCTTTCTTTGGTTTCGTCAGGCTGGTCAAGCAGGGGTTCCAGCGGACCAATCTCGCGACGAAAAAGGACGGCCAGCCGCCGCTCGTAGTCATCCAGCGACATGATACCCACACGACGCATGCCCGCGATGTTGATGGTCGACGGATGCATCAGCAGGATAACGCGGATCCCGTCGCGGGTATGGCAGACGCATTTGTGTATTTCCGACAATTTCGTCGAGTTACCGAGCAGAGCGCCGGTCGCGCGCAAGCCGAAGGCGAAAATTATCCGTGGTTGGACGATAGCGAGTTCTCGAAACAGGCGGCGGCCTCGTACGCAGGTGGCCGTTTCTCTCGCGTGGTCGGCGAGCGATTCGCTCCGGTTGCCGATGCCGGCCAGCATTTGACGGTATCGCTGAAGAGAAGGAGGGCTTCGGGCTCGATCCCCGCGCGGCGCGAAGGCGCGGGCGAGAGCCTGGCGGATGACGAGATTGCGCGGATTCGAAAAGGGGCGGCGGTTATCGAGCGAGACGCGTCCTGGCGCTTCTCCGAGAATCATCACGCGAAAACTCGTCGTTCCGCGCGCTGAGGGCGGAAATTTTTGCCAAGGCGACAGGTTCGGGGGTTCCGACACGGCATCGCGAGGCGCCAGAAGTCGGCGAGCTCAACGTCGGAAGATGCCGGATTTGACGGCGACGTGGTGGTGTGGATAGTTCGAGTGGGCCGAGCGGTGGGCTTTGGTTTCAGGACCGCTCATCGCGTTACAATAACGTCTCGCTGGTGGTCATTGAAATGGCGAAGAAGCGCAGATCAGCTCTCGCGCAGAGAGGAGCCGAAGGGGCCCGAGCCCAAGGCTGTCTTCAATTCGCCGTTCAAGGACCTCAAGAAACTCGTCCAGCAGCGTCAGGAAGCCGCACCGCCGGCGCGGCCGATTCCCGCCAAGCCAGCAGCCCAATCGAAAGTTGCGACACCATCGAGCGGGACGTCAATCCCACCCGCCGACGAAGAAATGCTCTTCAAGCAGGCGTTTGAGGGCGTGCGACCGCTTGGTAACCCGGGAGTGGCAAGAATCGCGGTTGAACCCACATTAGACACAATATCGTCAGTGAAGAAGCGGAAGTGCTGGCGGAATTATCAGACCTGGTTTCGGGACAGGGAAGCTTTGAACTGACCGAGACCGAGGAATACGTCGAGGGGATGCGCGTCGGGCTCGACCCACGCCTGGTTTCACGGCTGCGGCGGGGCGAATTCGCGGTGCAGGCGCATATCGATTTGCACGGGATGATTCAGCCCGACGCCAAGCAGGCGTTGACGCAATTCGTGCTCGATTCGGTACGCAAGGGGCATCGCGCGGTGCTGGTGGTGCATGGGCGCGGCCTGCGATCGCCGGGCGGGTTGCCGGTGCTGAAACACGCGACGGCGCAATGGCTGTCGCACGGCACGATCGGTGGCTACGTGCTCGCCTTCGCCTCGGCGCGAGCGTATGACGGCGGCGCGGGCGCGGTCTGGGTGCTGCTCAAGCGGGAACGTCAACGGGCGAAATTCGACGTGCTGCAGGGCGCGAAACGGCGCGACTGAAAGCCCAAATCCTCGAAAATTAAATGAAAAACGGGGCCCCAAGCCGGGACCCCGTTAAGGTCAATCCTAAGGCCGACGCCTCAGACCTTGAGCTGGAGCAGAAAGGCCACCAGCAGCGCGTACAGGCTCAGTGATTCGACGAAGGCGAGGCCGATAATCATCGGGCCGAAGAGGGTATTGGCGCTGTTGGGGTTGCGGCCGATGGATTCCATCGCGGAGGCGGCGAGCTTACCCTGACCGAGACCGCATCCGAGTGCCGCGATACCGATACCGAGACCGGAGCCCAGCGCGATCAGTCCGGCGCGCAATCCGCTGCCCGGTGCGGCGGCGACAGCGCCTTCCTGCGCCATTGCGACGAAGGGCGTTGCGAGCAGCATCCCTGCCGCCAGCGTGAGAAACATCCACGTACGTTTAGCCATTCCACGATCCTCCCTGGGTTTGCCGCGCCATCGCCTGGGCCGAGCTATTTAACCGCTCCTCTATCATCTTCCACACTTCGACCGACCGAAGCCCCGGTCGCGGAATTACACAAATTTGAATCGGCATTGGGAGCCGCGCGAAAAAAAATCGCGTTCGCCGTTGATATTCGATGACGGCGTTCTAGTGGTGTTCCACCGCGGCCAACCTGACATAGGTAATCGCCAGCAAAACGAATACAGCCGCCTGGACCACGCATACGAGCAGACCGAGCGCGTAAAACGCCAGCGGAATGATGAGATAGGTAAGCCCGGTGAAGAGCTGCATTACCTGGTGATCGGCGAACATATTGGCGAAGAGACGAATGCCGAGAGAGAACGGACGCGCCAGGTTATCGGCAATTTCGATCGGCAGCATCAAGGGGATCAGGATCAGCATCGGTCCGAGGAAATGCTTCAAATAGCCGATGCCATGCGCTTTAAAGCCCTGCACCAGGTAAAACGCGAAGCAGATGGTGCCGAGAGCGAAGGTAAGATTACTGTCGCTGGTCGGCGGTTCCATTCCGGGGATGAGACCGATCAGGTTAGCGACCAGAATAAAGACGAAAAGGGTGCCGAAGAAGGTGACGAATTTACGGGTATCGTGACCGCCGAGGAAGTAGCTGACCATGCCGTCCATCGCTTCGACGATTGATTCGGCAATCGTGCGCAGGGTGATCCCTTCGTCGGGAACCATCGGATCGCTGGCACTGGCGAGCGCGCTACGGGCGGCGAAGGCAAACAGCAACAGGATGCCCATAACGATCCAGGTGCCGAGTAAAACCGGCGGAATTCTTCCACCGGCCAGGAGATCGATGAAACTGACTGGACGCTGCAAAGCTAAGCTCCTCGTGCCGCGCTGACTTCGGGTAGCGGACGCGCCGCGGCGCGCCATGCTTCAATAAAGATAGCTGCGAATTGTGTCAATACGCCAGCAATGAAGCCGGGAATATTGATTCGGCCCGACTCGACGATCAGGTAGATGACCGTGATGAAGAAGAACAATTTCACCGGCGGCAGAAGCATTCCGGCTATACTTGGGCCACCATGGTTACGTGCGCTGCCAAGAATGAGCCGTCCGACGAGCGCCAACAGGTAGAAATTGACAATCATCACGGCGGCACCGACTACGCTGCCGAGCGCCGCCGCAGCCGAGACGAGGGCGCATAGCACGGCGGCGGTGAGCGCCGTCAGCAGCAACGTGGTCCGCTGAATCGCGGTGATGGTCGGGATCGCCAACGCCATTTGCGATATCAAAGATTCTTCTGGATGTGGCGGACTTCCACAATCAAGCGATAAAAGCCGAGAAAAATCCCGCCCATCAGGAAAAATACCGCGAGCGCGACGCTATGGAAGTATTCGTTGGCGAAATAACCCGCGATGCCGCCACCGATAATCGGCGAGGCGAGTTCACCCGCAATCATAGTGTAGCGCGCGAGGTTGGAGGGCGTGTCGGAGTCGGCCATAAATGCGGCGTAAATTCCATCAGGATTCGGCGGCGGCGGCAAGTGATTCGCGGGCGGCCGCAATCGTCGCGTCGCGGTCGCTCTGACTATGCGCGAGCGAGATAAACATCGCTTCGAACTGCGAGGGCGGAGATAAATCCCACGATCGAGCATCGCATGGAAGAATCTGGCGAAGGCGGCGGAGTCGGAGCGCCGCGCGTCGTCGGCATCGCGGACCGAGTCGACGCCCAGAAATAGCGTAAGGAGGGAGCCACGACGGTTGATGCAGGCAGGGCGTTTGAAGGCGGTCAGGGCTTCGCGCAGACCTTTTTCGAGATACGCGCCGGCGGCTTCCAGACGATCGTAAGTGCCTGCGGCAGAAAGGATTTTCAGCGTTTCGAGACCGGCGCGCACCGACAGCGGATTACCCGAGAGTGTTCCAGCCTGATACACGGGACCGGCGGGTGCGAGCAAATCCATCAATTCGGCGCGTCCGGCGACGGCGCCGATCGGCATCCCACCGCCGATAATCTTGCCGAGCATAATCAGATCGGGCTGTGCGCCAAGCATTTCGGCAGCCGCGCCATAACGGAGACGGAATCCGCTGATGACCTCATCGCAAATGAGCAACGCGCCGTGGCGATGCGCAATTTCGCTCAAGCCGGCGAGGAAGCCGGGGGCAGGAGGCACCACGCCCATGTTGGCGGCAACCGGTTCGACGATGACGGCCGCAATCTCCTGCGGCATCGCGGAAAAATAACGATCGACGGCTTCGAGTGAATTAAAGGGGGCTACGCGAGTGAGCGAGGCCAGCGCCTCGGGAATACCAGCGCTATCGGGAACGGCCAGGGTAAGCGCGCCGGAACCGGCGCGTACCAGCAGCGCGTCGCTATGACCGTGATAGCAGCCGTCGAACTTGATGATCGTTCCACGTTTGGTCGCGGCACGTGCTATCCTGAGCGCAGTCATCCCGGCTTCCGTACCTGAACTTACCAGACGAACTTTTTCTGCGAGCGGAATCGCGGCGCCCAGACGCTCCGCCAACTCGATTTCGGGTTCGGTCGGCGCGCCGTAAGAAAGACCATGACGGGCCTGCTCGGCAAGAGCAGAGGCGATATCGGGATGAGCATGACCGAGAATCGCCGGACCGTAAGAACCGACGTAGTCGATGAAGCGATTACCGTCGGCGTCGAAGATGTTTGCGCCCTGCGCGCGGGTGACGAAGAGCGGCGAACCGCCGACCGCTTTCCACGCGCGGACCGGAGAGTTCACTGCGCCTGGAATTTTTTTCCGCGCGCGCTCAAAAAGGGCATCCGAATTTTTCCTAGTGATGGTCATTTTTTTCTACTCTGTCGGTCACTGACATCGGGATTGTAATTAAGTCAATCGCATCAAGGCAGAAATCGCCCTGAAATCTCAGTGCTCGGATGATGGCTCTCAAAGCCAACGAGCGGGACTCACAAAGATCGAATCTGAGTCAAGTAATCTCACGACCCCGCACGACAAAAAAAAACGTTGCTGGAGGGCATTTCGCAGTTAGAAATTTTTCTATGAAAAATCGCGGGCTTTGCCTCCGCTGACATACTTACACTTGAACGAATCATTAAAAAAAAATATCTGTTCCGCATCGCCGGACGGTGCTCAGTGGGGGACCCTCAGGGCTGGGCAACGGCGAGTTCAGAGTGGTCAGCAAAACAGAAGACTGTCTTTTCACTGTCGCGAAATCAGCGGCACGAGAACGCTTTTGTCTGCGAGCGAATTAAGCGGGTTAATATACCTCCGACATAATTTCCTAAGTACGCAGACATAGGACAGAAAAAGCGGTTATCAACAGATGTGGATAACATTGTGAGTAATTTTAGTTTGATTCGTTCCTTTTCACCATCGCAAGAGCAAACAAGGGGGCTCACGAAAACGGAGGGGCAAGGGATGGAAGGTGTCTGGCAGAAGGCCACAGATTGTATGCGCGACGAGCTGGGTGCAGTCGGTTATGAGACCTGGATCGGGCCGCTCAACTTTCTCGGCTTGCAAAATGGATTGGCAACCGTGGAGGCGCCTAATCGCTTTTTCCGCGATTGGGTCAATGATCGTTATCACGACCTGATGTGCAAATCGTTGGCTGCCGAAGTCGGCGATCAGGTTGATGTAAAGCTAACAGTAGGCAAGGAGGTTAACGGTCACAGCAACGGAACCACCAACGGTCATACAATTGCAAAAGCCCCGGCACGTCCGGCGGCAACGGTCGCTCCAAGCGGAGAGGCCGAACGGCGCGGACTGCATCCGCAGCTCAATCCGCGCTACACATTCGACGAGTTCGTGGTCGGATTCGAGCAATCAGTTTGCGCACGCGGCGGCGCTCGCGGTAGCAAACCAGCCCGGAGAAAAATACAACCCGCTTTTCATCTATGGCGGTGTCGGCTTGGGCAAGACTCACCTGGCCACGGCGATCGGTCATCACCTGTACGCCTCGGGGCCGCGGCCGCGCAAAGTTCTGCTGATGCCCGCCGAAGTTTTCATGAATGAACTCATCAACTCGCTGCGGCGCGACAGGATGGGAGATTTCAAGGAGAAGTTTCGTCGGGTGGACGCCCTGATTCTCGACGAC
This sequence comes from uncultured Pseudomonadota bacterium, assembly GCA_963804355.1. Classification (GTDB taxonomy): domain Bacteria; phylum Desulfobacterota; class Binatia; order Binatales; family Binataceae; genus JASHZA01. The sequence goes on from CAWDQC010000030.1 coordinate 22,148, forward strand.
GTCCAGTTTCTGGCGGGACGCGAACGCACGCAGGAAGAATTCTTCCATACTTTCAACTCGTTGCATTCGGATCGTCATCAGATCGTTTTGACTTCGGACAAAATGCCGCGCGAGATCACGGGCCTCGAGGAGAGGCTCCGCAATCGCTTCGAGTCGGGATTGATTGCCGATATCGCGGCGCCGGATCTCGAGACTCGAGTGGCAATCGTGCAGAAGAAGGCGATGCTCGAGAACCTGGCGCTGCCGCCGGAAGTCGCGCTCTACATCGCGCAACATGTCTCTTCCAACGTGCGCGAACTGGAAGGATGCCTGACGCGGCTGGGCGCGCTGGCTTCGATGAATCGATCGGCGATTACCGTTGACTTTACGCGGCAGGCGTTGCGCGATCTGATCCGCACGCACGAACTTAAACCAGATATTGAAGTAATCCAGAAGATCGTCTCCGACTTCTTCCATATCCGGCTTACCGATCTGAAATCGAAAAAGCGCACGCAGCACATCGCTTTCTGCCGGCAGGTGGCAATGTACTTGTGCCGCAAGATGACCGACAGTTCGTTTCCGACCATCGGCGAGCATTTCGGGCGCGACCACTCGACGGTGATTCACGCCTTCAATCTCATCAATCGGCGCATCACCAATGATTCGGCGTTCAGATTTTCGATCGAAAAGATCGAGCGCGAGCTGAAAACCGCTCACGCCAACGCGGCCTGAGGACAACGCGGCGGGACTATGGACAAGGTTGTGGAAAAGGTATGGGACAACTCGTGGCTATCGACATGTGCAGGCGGGCAGGCGCCCGGAGCCGATCCTAGCCGGCCGCGATAGTCACAGGTTGTACGCCGCAGATTTTCGCGCAATAACAGGTACTTAGGGCACAATTGAACAAATCAACAGACACTACTATCACTTCTATAGTTTTCTTTTTTAAGATCGATCTTGGATCAGAAGTAGTGGGAAACAACTCGTAGAGGATCCATGGAACTTCAGATCGATCGCGTCTCGCTTTTGAACAGTCTCTCGATGGTGCAGGGAATCGTCGAGCGCCGGAATACCGTACCGATTCTCGGTCACGTTTTGATCGAACCCGACGGCAACAAGCTGCGGCTGTCGGCGACGGATCTCGAAGTCGGGATTCGCACCGAGGTCGCCTGCGAGGTCTCCGCCAAGGGAACGCTGACGTTGAACGCGCGGAAACTTTTCGAAATCGTGCGGGAAGCGGAAGGCGACAAGGTCGCGCTCAAATCGCTCGACAAGGATTGGGTCGAGATCAAATGCGGGCGCGCGCGTTTCAAAATGATGGGACTCGACTCGCGCAGCTTTCCTGCGATGCCGTCGAAGACCGAAAAACCGGGTGAAGCCGCGCGCAAAGCCGCCAAGGGCGAATTGAAGATCACCGCGACGATTCTGTCCGCGATGATCGACAAAACCTTGTTCGCGGTCAGTCCCGACGAGGCGCGTTACAATCTGAGCGGCGTTTTTATCGAATCACCCGGGCCGGGTTCGTTACGGATGGTCGCGACCGACGGGCATCGCCTCGCACTGGTCGATCGCGAGGTGCCGGGCTTCAGCATGCAGGGCGGAACGATCATCCCGCGCAAAGGCATGGCCGAGCTGAGGAAGTTGCTCGATCAGGCCGGCGATTCAGACGTCGAGCTGGTAATCGATGGCCAACTGGCATGGCTTCGGCGCGGCGGGACGGAAGTTTCCATGCGCCTGGTAGAGGGGGAATTTCCCGACTATCGCGGCGTGATCCCGAAGGAATCGCGCTATCACATCAGCGTCGTTCGCGAGGCTCTGGCGAGTGCGATCAAACGCGCGGCGATCTTCTCGAACGAGCGCTATCATGGGGTCAAACTGAGCTTTACAGCCGGTTCGCTGACCGTTTCATCGACCAGTCCCGAGATGGGCGAGGCCAGCGAGACGCTCGATATCGACTTCAACGGCGACGAATTTTCTGTAGGTTTCAACGCCTCATATCTTCAGCAGGTACTTGGGGTACTGCCGGCCGAGAGCGAAATCGTGCTGGGCTTGAGCGACGAGGTGAGCCCGGGCGCGCTGACGACTCCCTCCGACGGCGGCTATCAGTACGTGGTGATGCCGATGCGGCTCTGAGCCGGGCCGGCTAGGACGACCTTTGCACTTCGACCAGAACCATACGATTCAGCCTGTGATCTTTGTTGTCCCACGGATAGGCCGTCTCGCTAAGTTCGACAACGATCGGAAGCTTCAGTCGTTGAATATCGCGGCGTCGGACCACTATCCATCGTACCTTGCCGCTCGCCACTGCGGCCGAGAGGTCCTCCGGTCGACCGTATTCGGGCACGGGATTGGGCAGCCCGAGGTAAAAGGCGGGACCCTCGTTGGTGAAGAAGGCCAGCGCGGATGTTTGACCCGCAATCAGGCTCCGCACCTGTAGCGCAAACGGCTTCTCGTCACGCCAGGCGTCTCCGGCGGGCATCGCAAAGACGAAAAAATAGATCATGAAGAGATAGGCCGTGACACCGATCGACAGCACTATTCTGGTCGAACTGAGTCTTCGCAGCGCCCATCCGATCGCGATAATCGACGAAATCCAGTAAATCGCCAGCATCGGTCGCGCTGGGGCACCAGGTAATTGGTTCCACGGCGCGGGTAGTACCCAATCCGGTGGTATGAACGCGACCACCGAAATCGCCACGATCACCGTAACAATCCAGTATCCAATCGCAATTAAACGTTGCGTCCACGCGGTGATGGTCTCGCGAGACGCGGTCAGGATACGCGAAACCAGAATCGCAGCGGCCGGAAGGATCGGCAGCACATAATAGCTGCGCCGCGATCCGGAGAGCGTGAAAAAAATAAGAGTCGACCAGAAGAAAACCAGGACGAAGCGATCGCTGCGCGCACGATCGAGATCGAGATGCCGCCGCGCATGCATCTGAATCAGCGCCGCGGGCAAAAATGCCGACCACGGCGCCATCAGCTCGAAAATCACGTAGAGATACAGATAGACCGGTCCGCGATGGTCGAACGGCTTAAAAAATCGCTCAACATTCTCGCGATAGACCATGTACAGCCCATGGTCGGAACCGGTCTCGGCGTGAGAAACTGAAAACGGCGCATAGTAGATCAGGCCAGCGATCGCGATCGCGAGGATCGTCCACCAGTTGAAGAACCAGCGATTGCGATCGACGAGCCATCTAACTCTGGCCGCGATCGAACCGCGAAAAACGTTGGCCGTGAGCGCGTTCCAGCCGTCGACGAAGCACGAGTAACTACCCAGCACGACCAGCGGCAAAACGAATCCGAGCAGGCCCTTGGTCAGCGAGGTGACCGCCATGATTAGCCAAAGTGCGACTACCCAGCGATGTCGCGATCGAATTTTCGTGGCGCAAAAAGAGTGCGATGGCGGCGAGTTCGCCGGCGATGGTCTCGACGTCGGCACAGGCCAGGCGTGAATAGAAGACAAAGCTGAAACTGGTTGCGAGGATGAATGCGGCGATCACGCCCGTGCGTAAATCGTAGAGTCGGCGTGCGATCACGATCACCAGAACGACAGCGAGCAGACCGGCGATGGCCGAGGGAATTCGCGCGGCCGCTTCATTCATCGAACCGGTCAGACAGGTCGCCGCGACCACCAGCCAGTAGGAGCCGAGCGGCTTGTCATAGTAGACCTTGCCGTTGATGGTCGGCCAGAAATAGTTGTGCGTGACCAGCATCTCACGCGCGATCTCACCCCATCGGAATTCCGAGGCCCATAATGCGCGCGCGCCCAGCCGAGCGAAAAACAGAATCGCGGCGAGGATGACGACTACGACACCGGCCCACCACCATCGAGTGTCGGCGCGCTCATTACTTACCGATTTTTGGGACGGTTCCGTTTCCCTGACTGCCGCTTGCCGATCCATCGCCAAAAGAGTTCCAGCCTCAAGCCCCGATGGCAATACGATGGGTCACGCGAAGGTGCCCACAGCGCGATCGATCAGGGATTGCGGATGATCTTGCGCGTTCGCAGGTCAGCGATTTTCGCCGCGTCATATCCGAGCAGAGTCGAGAGAATCTGATCGGTATGTTCACCTAGCAACGGCGCCGCGGCATCGACCTTGCCCGGTGTCGCGGAGAATTTCGCGAGAATACCGCTTTGGGTGAGATTGCCCCACTGCGAGTGCGTCAATTCAATGAGCAAATCGTTCGCCGTGACTTGCGGCTCGGAAAAAAGATCGCCGAACCGATGCACCGCGGTAACCGCAATACCGGAGCGTCGCAAGGTCGCGATCGCGTCGGCACGGTCGAGGCCGGCGAAATAATCCGTCAGCATCGAAGCGAGCTTTCCCTCGCCCGATTCGCTCGAAGCTTGATCGAATGGAACGGGAATCCCGCTCATGCGGCACAAAGTTTCCCAGGGGGAACCCTCGCGAACGTCGATATACAGCCACATCTCGTCGCGACACTGATAGCAGCGACTCAACGCGGAAGGCCCACGATACTCGGCGAAGCCGTCTTCCATGTCGGGGCGGCCGTCATAAAAAATAAATTCGCCAGCCTGAAACGCCATCGCCGCCTGCAACAACGAAGTCTCGCACAAACCGCCGCGACCGGTCGTCTGTCGCGCCGCCAGCGCGAGAACACATCCAAACGCCGACAGCATCGCAGCGCCGTAGTCGCAGATCGCGCAAGTCAGGTAGACCGGATGACCGTGATGGCCACCCTGCGCGGCCATCACACCGGATCGCGCCTGGAGCAGTGGATCGAAACCGGGCTGATTGTAGTCAGGGCCATGATTGCCGAAGGCGTTAACCGACATGTAGATGAGGCGTGAATTGAGGGCGGCGAGCGAATCGTAATCGAAGCGGTAGCGCTTCATGCGGCCGGGTCGAAGATTCTCGACGACGATATCCGCTCGGGCGGCGAGACCATGGATTATGTCTCGCCCCTCGGAGGTAGTCAGGTCGAACGAAAGTCCGCGTTTACCCTGGTTCCAGCCGAGGAATCCGAAGCCAAAATGGCGGAACGAATCACCTTCGAGGCTTTCGATCTTGATCACGTCGGCACCCATCTGCGCGAGTAACATGGGGCCGTACGAACCGGCGATATAGCTGCAAAAATCCAGCACCAGAACCCCGGACAACGGGCCCTTCGGCTTGGACGCGGCGTTCGACGCCGCCTTGTCGAGTGGATGTCCGCGATCAGCGGTCAAGAAACGTAATGCGGCAGCAGGTCCGTCCTGGCCGGCGGCGACGGCAGGTCCGCGAATTTCGCCGGGCGTGGCGTTCAGGGTGACCGGCACCCCCAGTTGAATCGTGTCGCCCAACGCAGGGTCCGCTATCTCGCGGCGCATCCCGAGCGCTCGGGTCTGCGGATGGTCGATAAACTCCTGCCGCGTCAGGGCCGGAGCCGACGGCACATCGGCTTCGCGCAACAGCGAAAGCCATTCATCGCGCGGCCGCGTCCGAATGATCGGTTCGATGATGTCCTTTAGATCCTGCCAATGGTCTTTATGGATACCCCAGGGCGCGTTCTCGAAGCGCGGGTCGGCGACGAGGTCGGGCCGCTCGATTGCGATCGCAAATTTGTTCCAGAAGGTTGAGTTGCCGCACGCTACGAATAGATAGCGGTGGTCGGCGGCCTCGAACAGCCGATAGCATGGAATCGGTCCCAGCGGATCCTGCGGACCATGATAAAGCGAAGTCATCTTCTCATGACGCATGATGCCGCCGGTCTGGAGCGAGAACGCACCCGCCAGCAGCGACACTTCGATCCATTGGCCCGGGGCTCCTTCGCTTCGGGCATAGAGCGCCGCGGCGACGGCTGTCGCGCCGAGAACTCCAGCCGAGTAATTAACCGCGGGAAAGGTAAGCGGAACCGGATTGCCGCTTCGCGCCCACTGATTGCCGGCGATCCCGCCCAACGCGGCGACTAACTCCTCGGAGGCGTCGAATTCCGCCTCCGGACCATGGCTTCCAAGTGGGGGCATATAGAGGGCGATAACCCGGGGATTGAGGTTCTCGCAGTATCGAATAATCGAGGCCGAGCGAGCGGATAGTGTTGGGCGTGAACCCTGAGATGACGACGTCCGCGTGCCTGATCAATTCGTAAACCGCATCGCGGTCGGTCTTGGGATCTGCGGTAATGCAACGCTTGCTGCGATTAAGGACGTGATAGTGAGGTGTGCCGCTGTTACGCGAACCACCCGGCGGTTCAATCCTGAGAGCATTGGCGCCCTGTTCGGCGAGCAGCATTGCCGCATACGCAGCACCATGATGAGAACTGAATTCGACGACATTTACGTCTTGCAGTGCTTTAGCCATTTTTGCTGCTACCGAAGGAGCTGCTATGGATTGGTTTGACCGCGGCCAAACCTGATCCGAGCGAATCTCGCCCGATTTTGCTCGCGATTCTCGTCGAGCCATGGCATGAAAGCAAGGCGCATTGGCCCCGTGGTGAGCCGGCGCGAGGGACGAAAATTGGGTGAAATCACAATCCTTGCGCAACTCGGATGTAACCGCATTGTAATGTCACCGGACTAGAGTCCGGCCCGGAGGCGCGATTCGCGTCTCACGACCGCAACTGGAGGAGATCCGTCCTTTGAAGAAACTGGTGCAGATTTTCGCGCTCATCGCGACCCTGTTTTTGTATGGTAACGCTCACGCTCAACAACTGATCAACGGCGCCGGCGCCACTTTTCCTTATCCGATTTATTCGAAATGGTTCGACGTCTATACGAAGGTGGATCCGTCGGTGCGCTTCAACTACCAGTCAATCGGATCGGGCGGCGGAATCATGATGCTGCGCAATCAGACTGTCGATATCGGCGCCAGCGACGCACCTCTGAACGGCGCACAATTGAAGCAGATGCCCGCGCCGGTATTTCATTTCCCGTCGGTGATGGGAGCGGTGGTTCTCGCTTACAACTTGCCGAGCGTGAAGCAGAAGCTTCGCCTCACCGGCCCGGTAGTCGCGGATATTTTTCTCGGAAACATCGTTAAATGGTCGGACCCGGCGATCGCCAAGCTTAACCCCGGCGTCAAATTGCCGGATGACCCGATCGTTACCTGTCACCGGTCGGACGGTAGTGGAACGACGTATATTTTCGCCGATTATTTGTCGAAAGTGAGCCCTGGATGGGCATCCAAGGTCGGCAAAGGGACCTCGCTCAAGTGGCCGGCTGGCCTGGGCGGCAAGGGCAACGAAGGCGTGACCGGCCTGGTTCAGCAGACGCCGGGAGCAATCGGCTATATCGAATTGATCTACGCACTCACGAATAACATCCCGTTTGCCACGCTGCAGAACCACGATGGTAAATGGGTTGACGCCAGTCTGGCGGGGGTCACTGCCGCTGCCGCAGCTTCGGCGACCAGTATCCCAGCGGACTTTCGGGTATCGATCACCGACGCCTCCGGCGCCGACGCGTATCCAATCTCGTCGTTCACCTACCTTCTCATTTACAAGGAGCAGAAGGACAAAACCAAAGGCGCGGCAATCGTGAAATTCCTCAAATGGGCGCTGACAGACGGTCAGAAGTACACCGCGGCGCTTCAGTATGGATCGTTACCGGCGGCCCTGGCTTCACGAGAGCAGCAACAAGTTGACAAGATCACCTTGCCTGCAAACTGATTAGATCACGAAATCAGCCATATGGCGCGCCGTCCGCTCAACCGAGCAGGCGGCGCGTCTTTATTTTTGGCCGATCCTACAGGAAAGCCGCCACGAATTGCCATTTAGCGTCAACCAAGTGAGCATGATCCTTCGAAGCGTCCGCGCTAACCCTAATGGAGCTAGCGGCTGCGGCGGAATAGAATCAGTTGTATCGTGGGTAAGCTCGGTCGGTTGAAAGGGGCCTCTTTTAAGGAGTCGTTGGCCAGGATTCTGGCCAAGACACGCCGCCATCGCAGTGTTCGTCGCGATCGCGCTTTTAACTCTGCCAGTGATGACCGCGACATCGTGGGCACAGAACTACACGGTTGATAGCGCGGCCAGCGACAGTCTGACCGCCTATCTACGCAGGAACCGGCTGCCATTGGTCGGTGCGCAGGTGCAAACCAGCTCCTGACGGCCAGAAGCGATTGATGCTCTATGGGTTCGTAGCGACCGATTTCGGCAAGCAAGACGCGGAGACGAAAGCACTCGCACATCTGGGCGGCAGCGGGATCACGGTGGAAAATCGCATCGCGGTGCGTCCCGAGATCGACCAGCTCAAACCCCACCACCATGCGACGTCATCGGCCTCTGATGCGGCTAATAACCCCGATCAATCGCAGGCAACACAGGACTCGGGGAACGTGTCTTTCGACCAGGTGATGGATGCAATACAACGCAACGGCTTCAAAGACCCGCCCGGCGAAGAAGACCTGAACGGACCCTAGAATTCGCCATACGCTCTCGGCGCGGTCTCGATAGCGGCCGTGCTACAATCGCGCACAGTGACGGACCGCGTAATCGTTCTTAAGAACGCGCCGGGCGAGGTCGGCGAACATAATTTCAGAATCCGCTATGCCGAGGTTCTGAATGCGCAGCAGCTTAGCGCCGTGACGCATCGCGAGGGGCCGCTGCTGGTAGTGGCGGGGGCGGGTTCGGGCAAGACCCGTACGCTTATCTATCGGGTAGCACGGTTGATCGAGAGCGGGGTGCCGCCGGGCGCGATTCTGCTGCTCACCTTCACCCGGCGCGCGTCGCAGGAAATGCTGCGGCGGGTCGAACAACTCGTCGGAGAACGCGGCGGCGAAGTCGCGGGCGGCACCTTCCATTCGTTTGCGAACCTGGTGCTGCGGCGCTTCGGCGTCGCGATCGGGCTGAAGCCGAATTTTACCATCCTCGACCGTTCGGACATGGAGGACGTGGTCAGTCTGCTGCGCACCCGGTTGGGGCTCGGTTCAAAGGATCGCCGCTTTCCCAAGAAAGGCACGATCGCCGAAGTGATCAGCATGGCGCGCAACAAGATCGCGATCTCAACAATGAGATCGAGATCGATTTCCCCCAGCTGATCGAGCACGAACGGGAAATTCTCGCGATCGCGGAGAAATACGAGGAATACAAGCGCGAGCGATCGCTGCTGGACTACGACGATCTGCTGTTTCGTTTGGGCGAGCTGCTGCGCGCCGATGAGGCCGTCCGCCAGCGCCTGTCGAATACCTACCGCTACATCATGATCGACGAGTACCAGGATACCAACGTGGTCCAGGCCGAGCTGGTTCGGCTGCTCGCCGCGACGCATAACAATGTGATGGCGGTGGGCGACGATGCGCAGTCGATCTACTCGTTTCGTGGGGCAAACTTCCGCAACATCATGGATTTTCCGGGACTCTTCCCCGAGGCTCGCTTGATCAAGCTCGAGGAGAACTACCGATCCTTCCAGGGAATCCTCGATGTCGCCAACGAAGTGATCGCTCGCGCGAGCGAAAAGTACACGAAGGCGCTGTTCACTCAGCGCCGCGGCGAGATTCGCCCGTTGCTGGTACGCGCCGCCGACGAACATATGCAATCGCGCTTCGTGGCGCAGCGGATTCTGGAGTTGCGCGAGGATGGGGTCGGTTTGGGCGAAATCGCCGTGCTCTTCCGCTCGAGTTTTCATTCGTTCGATCTGGAGCTCGAACTGCAGCGGCGCGATATCCCGTTTATCAAGCGCGGCGGGTTCAAGTTTATCGAGACCGCACATATCAAAGACACGCTGGCGCATCTGCGCGTCATCGCGAATCCCGCGGACGCCGTATCGTGGTTGCGCACGCTGGTGCTGATCAGCGGAATCGGTAATCGCAAGGCGGAGCGCCTGATCGAGGAAATCGTCGGCGCGACCGAGCCCGAGCGGAAGCTCGCGGAGAGCGCGGCGCAGCTCAGTGGACGGGCGCAAGGGGCTGCCGCGGGATGTATTCGGCTGGCGACCTTGCTGCAGGGCCTGCGCACCGATTCGACTCGGCCCGCCGACCAGCTCGCGGCCGTGGTCGATTACTATCTACCGATTATGCGCGAGACTTACCCGGACGATTATCCCAAACGCGAGCGCGACCTCGAGCATTTTCAGAATCTCGCCGATCGTTACCGCAGTCTCGAGTCGATGCTGGCGGATATGGCGCTGGAACCGCCCAACGATTCGATCGGCGACATTCTCGCGGTCGAACCGGAGGAGGGGTACGTCACCCTCAGCACGATCCATTCGGCGAAAGGCCTCGAATGGCGGGTGGTTTTTCTGATTTGGGCGGCGGACGGACGCTTTCCCGGTCCGATGAGCGTCGGCGTCGACGAGCTGGAGGAAGAGCGCCGGCTGATGTACGTCGCGAGCACGCGGGCGCGCGATGAACTCTATATTTCCTATCCGATCTACATGTTCGACCGCAGCATGGGGCATGTGATGGGTCGGGTGTCGCGCTTCCTGGAAGACCTCGATACCAAGGTGCTCCCGACGGCGATGCTGCAGGAGGCCGAGGACGATCCGGCCTAGCTTGTTTACCACGCAAATCCACCTAATCCGGAGGGCTGGCGATGGACCCGGTCGCGGCGATTGCATTCTGGTCCGCAATGTTTCTCGGCACCCACCTGATAATTTCTTCGGCGCGCGTGCGGCCAATACTGGTCGCCGCGATCGGTGAGCAGCCCTACCGCGGGATCTATTCGCTTGCCGCCTTCGCGACCTTTATCCCGATGGTCGTCGTATTCGCCCGCCACAAGCACGCGGGTCCGATGCTCTGGTACCTGCGCGATATCGACCCGATTCGATGGCTGGCGTGGCTGCTGATGCTGCTGGCGTTCGTATTTCTCGCTGGAGGGCTCGTCAATCCGAATCCCGGAGCGATCGGCGCGCCGGCCGAAAAGCGGGTGACGGGAATTCTGAAGATTACGCGCCATCCGAGCTTCGTCGCGTTCATCCTGTTCGGAATCGCCCATATCCTGATGAACGGATGGCTTGGCGACGTGATCTTCTTCGGAGCATTCCCGGCGCTGGGAATCCTCGGCGGTCTCCATCAGGACGGCCGCAAGCTGCGCGAGCTCGGCGATAGCTATCGCAAATTCCTCGAGCAAACCTCGTTCTTTCCCGGCGCTGCGCTATTGAGCGGACGTCAGCGCTGGTCGGGCGCCGACACCCCCTGGGCGGCCGTGGGTATCGGCGTCGTCACCACGATTATCATCCTGCTGCTGCATCCGAGACTCTTCGGCGGCTCGCCGCTGGGATAATGCGATCGCTAACCGCCCTTGCGATCAGTAGCGATCAGCGCCGAATTTCGTAGAGTACCGAGAAGGCGTCTTTGACCGGCAGCCGCCTGAACTGCGTGAATCCAGCTTCGGTCGTCATTTCGTGAGCTTTCGGTTCCCCCATCAACGCCCCGATTCCCGCACCACCATGGGCCAGCGATACCGTCATGCAGTAGAGCGTGCTCGCCGAATACATCATGCGGCCCATTGGATTGATGTTATCCTCGGGCCGATTCGAGACGTTCACCTCGACCATCAGGTAGGTGCCGTCGGCCTTGAGCGCGTTGCGGATCGATTTGAGCAGACCGACCGGGTCGACCGAATCGTGGATGACGTCGAACGTTCCGATGAAATCGAACTGGTCGGCGGGCAGCTTGGTACAGTCGACCACGTCAAATGATACGCGATCGGCAACACCCGCGGCTTTGGCGTTGGCGCGAGCCCGCTCTACCGAGCCTGGATGCGCGTCGTAGCCGAAAATGCGCGCCTTCGGGTACGCGGTCGCGAGCGCGATTACTGCGCGTCCGCTGCCGCATCCGACGTCGAGCGCCGTCCCGCCGGCATTGAGCCGTTCGACCACCTGCGGCATCGCCGGCATCCACTTGCGGATCAGCTGATGACGGTACATGGGAGCGGATCCGCGTTCGATCGCCTCGAATACTTCGGGCGGGTATTCGCTTTGCGGCAGCCCCTTGCCGGTGCGGAACGATTCGACCAGCTTCGGCGCCATCCCGACTTCGGGCACGATCATCTGCATGAAGCCGCCCATGTAGAACGGCGATTCTTCGTTGGCCAGGATCATCGCATTTTCGGGCGACATCGAGTAACGCGAGGTCGCCGAGTCATAGGCGATATATTTCGCCGCGGTCATCGCGCCAAGCCATTCGCGCAGGTAGCGCTCGTTGAGACCGGTCCGTGCGGCAAGTTCGGCGCTGGTCACGGCGCCGGCGTCGGCCAGCGACTTGAAGATTTGCAGCCGGTCGCCGATATAAGTGAGTGCGCCCTGCATCGCCGCGCCCAGATCATTCATCATCAGGCCGGCGAATGCCTTCACTTTGCCCCAGTCGAGATCTTTTTGTTCTTCGGCCATGTTGCTTTTCCCCGCAGCGTTCGAGATTCATCGCAAACGCCGCCACGACGATTCAGTCGAGGCGGATAACGATGTTCCTTGCTTTCCAGTAGCAGGTTTGGACGGCGTTCGGCTACTTTCCGCGATTGGGGCCGTAGTCCGCGATTCTTTGCCCCCGATTTTCTGCCTTGCCCTCGATACACCATTCCTGAGTCGCAACGGGAGTGTCGTTCAACGCCTCTCTCGCCGATCCGACTACCTCATACGGGCGCATCATCTCGTTGTCCTCGTGCTCGAGCATATGACAATGCCAGACATAGCGGCCGGTATAGCCCTCGAAGCGCATGATGATCCGGGTCACCATCCCGGGGTTCGTTCGCACTGTATCCTTCCATCCGGCTTCGCTCGGTTCCGGAGGAACAGGAGGTCCCGTGAATCTCAGTGTCCCTGAAGTTTGATAGGCGAATGCGTCGAATTTGCGCCGGTCCAGAATCTGGAATCGCACCAGGTGCAGGTGAATCGGATGGGCGTCGTCGGTCAAATTAACCAGGTTCCAAATCTCGACGGTGTCGATGACGGGCTTTTCCGTGACGGGCATGCTCCAGCGAGTGCCGTTGAGCAGCATCGTCATGGCGTTACCGGCCTTGTCGTTCCATTGCATCAGTGACAGCGTCCGGGTTTTTACGGATTCCGATTCCGCAATCCTGGCCATGGGACGCAGCTTCGCGGGCAGTGCCGAGGTATCGTCGGTTTTGCTGCGCGATACCCGGAATTGCATCACATCGAAGGTGTCGCTGCCGAGAATGATCGCCTCGCCGGCGTGATCGGAAAAATCGATAACCAGGTCCGCGCGCTCGGCCGGAGCGATCAGGAGGCTTTGCAGCTCGAGCGGCGCGGGTAGCAGACCGGTATCGGTGCCGATCTGATGGAACCGCTGCTGATTCGCCAGCGACAAATGAAAGAATCGGCCATTGGCGGCATTTAGTACGCGGAATCGGTACTTGCGCGGCTCGACTTCGAGATAAGGGAAAATCTTGCCGTTAACCAGTATGACGTTGCCGAAAAACTCGGTGATCCAGGGCGAAGCGGGATTCCCCGAAACCGGATAGTAAAGCTGGCTTTCGCGGTCGAACATCCGGTCAAAGATGATCAATGGAATTTCGTACTTGCCCGCGGGTAAATTGAGACTCGCCTCGACCTCGTCCCGAACGATATAAGTCCCGACCAGTCCCGCAAATATATTGAGCCGATTGATGCCCATCGCGTGGTCGTGATACCAGAGCATCGCCGCGTCCTGGTCGTTCGGATAGTACGAAAGAGCGGATTGGCCCGGGACAATCCAGTTTTCCGGATAACCGTCGCTATCAGGTGGCGCTTTGGCGCCGTGCACATGCACGACCGCGCGAACCTCCGGGATTCCCACTTCGGCGCCATGCAGATTGTGGTCGATCGGCAGAAAATGCTTGCGCGGCAGGGCGTTGACCCATTCGACCATGACCGCTTGACCCTTGCGCATTTCGAGGGTCGGCCCGGGAACGCTTGCGCCGTATCCCCATTGGCGCGTCGGCTTGAGGTCGCGATGCAATTTGGTCGCAAATTCGCGCATCTCGATTCGGTAACGCGGTATCTGGACCTTTGCGTCGGCCGGACTGGGATGAAACCCACTGGCGCGGGCTATCGATGGAATGGGTAGCGGGTCGACAAAACGCGCCAACGAATCGGCGTCGAGCGCCGGCCGTGCCTTGACCGGCTGAACCATGCGTCCCGCGCCAACGGTGAGGATTGTCGCTCCAACCAGGCCGCCCGTGCGCAAAAACTCCCGTCGCGTGATCGCCAATAGTGCCGCTCCAGCGCGTAACTTAGTTTCGGCGATCGAGAATGTCTAAGGCGGCCGGAGACAGCGATGAGTATGCGTCGAAGGCCGAGCGCCAAGTGTCTTGAATTAGGGTCGTGATGGGGTCGTGGAAGGGGCCGGGACGCGCTTCGTGCACGTCCCAGCCGGTCGAATCGATTTGCTATTTCTTCTGTCGATGCATGCTGCCGCCGCTCACGACCGTCCCGCTGACGGGATCAAGGAATAGCGGAGGAGCAATGCGGCCCGTGTGTTTTCCGCTACCGGCGTCGAAATTGAACATGCTCGCGATCGAATTCGTCGCCGCGTCGAACGAACCCTGTCCGATTCGCTGACCCTGCAACCAGTTATCCTCGACAAACCGGATTATCGAGGTCTGGCTGGTCAGCGAATGGTCGACAAAGTTTTGCCGCGCATATGGCGAGATGACCAGCATCGGCAACCGGGGCCCGAAGCCGCATCGTCCCTGCGCGTGCGCGGTACTGGGATCGACGCCTGGCAGGGCATTGTCCGTGCCGTTGCCGCAGGTGCCCGTGCCCGTAAGCGCGTCGGCGGTGGTGGTCGATTGATTCATGATCGGACCCATCTGATGGTCGTACCATCCGTCCGAATCATCATAGGCAATGACGATCGCGGTGCTTTTCCATTCCGGCTGTGTCTCGAGAAAATTGATCAGGTTGACGACAAAGTTTTGCTCGTCGATCGGGTCGGAATAGCCCGCGTGACCGTCCTGGTAGCCCGGCGCCTTGATAAAGCTCACCGCGGGGAAGTTGCCCGCGTTGACCGCACTGTAAAAGTCCTGCACGTCGTATTGATGGTTCGCGCCGTCTCCGCTGCTACCGATCATCGAAGTTGAGCTGGGCCGGATGTGCTTCGGATTGGCCGTCGAAGTGTAGTACTGGAACGGCTCGTGATGCGGGATGTAGTCGGCTTTATCGGTCGTCGTAACGGCCGACGTCGTCGATCGCTGACATCCGGTGGTGCCGTTGGAATTGACGACCGTGAGGTCGAATCCGCCTTCGAAAAATCCCCAGGTAACATTCGCGGAGTTCAGCAGGTCGCCAATATTCTTACCGCCGAATTGGAAAGTTTCGCCGCTGGTCGTCGAGCAAACGTCGCCAATCGGGTCGGCATCGCCGATATCCGTCGTGCCGCCGTTGCCGTCGGGTATGGTTGCCCCACCAGGCATCAGATCCTTGGTTACGCCATTGGTCTGACCCGAGACCAGGTTGATCGCGCCAACGGTCGACGGCCCAAAGGTGGTGCCGAATGAATTGTCGCTCATCGCGAAGTTCTGCGCATAGTTCCACATCGCGGTGACCGTGTTGCCGTCATAGTATCCCATGGTCAGAGCCGTGGTGGTGACCTGCGACGGCGGCGCAGTCGGCGGGGGTCCGGCGGTGCCCACTGACAGCGGGAAGAGATCCATCAGGCCGTGATCGAAAGCCATCTGTTCGGGCCCGTAATCGTGATCCTGGTCGGCGGTTGCCGCCTGCGAGGGATCCAGGCGGAAGGGATTGGAGGCGATACTGTTGGTTTGGCTGTTGTTGTTGCCCTCGCTGAGATTGGGATTGTTGGTCAAAAGGCCGCCGGTGAGCCCGTTGACGCTGGGCGTGCCGGGTTTCGCGGTGAATTGCGACTCGCCGCTGGGATTTGTCGCGTTTGGATAAGTGCCGAAGTAGTGGTCGAAGGAAATGTTCTCCTGAAAAATGACCACCAGATGGGTGATCGGCGTGGCGACAGCCATTGCCGGGCTTCCGGCTAACGCCGTGATCGCCAACGCACCTGTCGCGCGCGCGATCAGCTTTTTGACTCGCATGATCTTGCTCCTCCCCGAAGCCGTTCTGTCGGTTTCAGTTGTCGATCGTAGAAACTACCGCCGCGGGATCATGACTGACCAAGATGACCGGGGAGTGAAGCTAGATTTTCAGTCGGGTAAATTTCGTGTTACGGGCAGTCGATCTGCTGGGAATCTGGCTTGGGCTTCTATCCCAAATCACGGGCCTGGGGAGGCGCGCGCGAAGGCGGGATAGACTCCCCGCTCAGGCGTTTTTGCCATCGAGAGAGGTCAGCAAAGTCCCCCAGGGGAGGCGCCCGCCACCACTTGTCGGGAGCAAGCTCCGGGCGCTACTTAGCGGGCCGGCTTGGCGCCGTACTCGGCGAACAGTTCCTGCTGGGTCGAAGGTTCCTCGGGGGGAGGCTCCAGTTCTTTCGGGTCGAATAGCTCGGGACGCTCCGCGAATGGGCGGAACTTCTCGTAAAGATCGGCGAGCTTGGCCTGATAATATTCGATATTCTCGTCGGGACGGCTCGGGTCGTACTCCGACGCCATCTTCGCCGCCAGCGCTACCTTGACCTTCGATCCGCGGCCGGTGACGTAGTGCGAGATCTGATCGCCGCTGAGATACGGGCGCTCGGCCTTGAGCGCCAGTTCATAGCTGGCGGCGACATTGCGCCGGTTACCGCCGATTTTCTCCCGGTACATATCGGGGGAATCTTGCAGGGTTTCAGTCTTCATCAGGTCGGCGATACCGATCTCGTGGCTTGCGATACGCCGGTGGTAGTCATCGTAGAGACTCGGAATCTCCTGATGCCGGCCCGTCAGCAGCAACTCGAAGAGCTCCTCCATGAAGCGGCGCTGGAAGCGTTCGAGCCCGCGCGACTTCAGGCCCGATCCGCGAATCGTCATCTCGCCGCGGTCATCGAGCAGCACATAATTCTTCATTTTATAGCTCAACATCGCCGGATAGCGGCCGTCGATCTCGAGCCGAATCCCGTTGGGCATATCGGCGCCGATCTGATCCAGCAGCGCTTCGGCCGCGCCTTCATCGTAGAGGGCAAACGGCGCGACGAAATAGATTCCGTCGGTGTCGACTTCGATTACCTTCGCGCCGCGTTCCTCCAAGGCGTCAATCGCGCGTCTGATCAGGTCGCGTCCGCGCCGCGTAACGGTATTGGCTTGGACGAAGTCGTTGAAGTGACCGAGCGAAAAACCGAGGTAGCCGTAAAATGAATTGATCAGAATTTTGAAGGTTTGCTGGAGCGCTTCCAGATTGCGCCGTTCGGCTCCTTCGAGTTCGCGCACCGCCGCCTTGGCCTGGACGCGGAAGCTGCGCAAGTCCTCGAGCAGCCGCAGGAAAACTCCGAGGCTATCGTTCGCCGGCTGATGACGTCCTTCAATCATCAACGACGGGTAAAGCGAGGTGACGTCGCAATGCAGCACCTTGCGGGCGACTCCGCACAAGCGCATTTCCGTGTGGCCGCCCGCGACTTCGCTCGGAGGACTCGGCTCAGGTATCGAATGGCCCTGTGCGAGATAGGCGCGCATCAGCAGCGCGTCGATTTTCGTCGCATTCCCGCGCAGGATCGCATTCTGATACGAGTAGGGAAAAATCTGCGCCTGAACGAAATAGCTCGGCGATAGCATCTCGGCCAGCGCGCCGGCTTCGCGCGTGTCGTCGAGCGCATAAGTCAAAACCTGGTCCGGCCGATCGTCGAAATGCTCACTGATTCGCGAGGCGTCGAGGTAAACCCGTCCTTCCCGCGCCATCCCAAAATGTTGCGCCAACTCCTTCAGCCCAAATCCTTCCAGCTCGCGGCTGGCGATATCGTAGTGCTGCGCCAGCAGCCAGGTGTCGACGATACTCCTGCCGTAAATATCGTAGCGGCGATAAGCGATCACCCGCTCGGCGATCTGCATTCGCGAAGGGCGAACGCGCATTCCACGACCGTCGCGTCCCAATCCCAGATCGATTTTATGTCGTTGCGCGCGGGCCTCGAGGTATTCGAGGTCGAAGCGAAACAGGTTGTGACCCTCGATAATGTCCGGGTCGCGCTCGCGCACGATCCGCACCATCTCGGCGATCATGGCCGGTTCATCCATCTCTCTCGCCGAAAGTACCCGCTCGAAGCCGCGCGAATCGGTGATCGCGATCGCGATCACACGATCGCCCTCGCGAGCCGCGCTGGGAAACTCGAAGCCCGGACTCGTATAAGTCTCGATATCGAGCTGCATCCGATGCAGGTCGGCGAACTGGATACCCATGAAGTAAGTCGTCCCGGTGAGCATCAGGTACTGCTCCACCGGATCGGCAAGGATTAGATAGGGAGCCTCGGGCGATCCCGGCGCCTGCCCGGTGGTCTGGCGCAAATGGCGTCGGGCGGCTTCCAGCCCGTCGGTGGAATTGAACGTTGCGAGTACCCGAAACCGGAAATTCCCGGCGAGGTCGGTCATCGCGACCGGTGCGCGAAATCCTTTGAGCAAGCCCCGATCGGCCAGCAGGACGAACAGCTTCAGGGGGCGGCGTTCGCGCCGCAACCCGCCGTCGATACGCCTGAAAACCTCGACTTCGGATCGTGAGGCGATTTCGACGGCCACGACACCGCTATCGTTCGGGTCGCCGAACAGCAACCGATTGCCATAAAATTGGTCGGAAATTGCCTGGTAACGATTCACAGCAGGCCGCTCGCGGTCAGATTTTGCATCGGTGCGGACCTTTCCACAACGGTCAAATGACAGTTCATTACGGCCTACGCGAACATCGTTCCCCAAGGCGGAAGCCTCGCGGGTTCTCGGCACGAACCTTGTTTGCTGAATGCGGATATGGGCAGTAGCTCCGGCCAAGCCGAAAGTAATAGCCGAAACCGTGAACTTTAAGGTATACTAAAGTTAGGCGACGCGGGTCTCCCGCGTGCGAATCTGCACGACGCAAGAATCGTTATTACTATTGTATTGTCACTAACAGTGCGGATAATGACGCGCGGCGACGAACGAAGCTCTTCTTAAGTTGACTTGCTCCAAGTGGGCCTAATATATTGAGCCGCTTGGCCAGATTTTCGTATCATCGAAGGTTCACAGCCGCAACGGTGTTTCCCCGTTGAGTCTTAGCGGCGGAGGACATCGGCCTTCCATCGGATTTGCCAGAACCGTGCGCGCCGGCGGTCCGGACTTAACGGAAGCTTAGCATGAAGCAGAAGTACGAAGGGAAAGACCTACAAGGCTTGGTCGATCTCGGGCGCGAGCAGGGCTACCTCACCTTTGACCAGGTGAACGATTTCCTGCCGCACGACGTCACCTCGCCGACAGACCTCCGCTCGGCCCTCGAAAGTTTCGAGGACATGGACATCAAGGTGCTCGACGATGTCCCCGCGGAAGGTGCCGAAGCGGACGTCGAAGCCGAGGCCAAGGAAGAACCGGAAGAGGCCGCTGAGGCCCCCGCCGCTGATACTCTTAGCGAATCTTCCGATCCCGTCCGCCTTTACCTGAAGGAGATGGGGAACTTCCAGCTCCTCTCGCGGGAGCAGGAAGTCGAGATTGCCAAACGTATCGAAGCCGGCGAGAACGAGGTCGAGGACGAAGTCCTGCGTTCGCCCGTGACGCTCGATTTTGTCATCGAGATGGGCAACCGGGTCGAAACCGGGGAGGCCGACCTTCGCGATATTTTCGAAGAGGCCGCCGAAGAGCCTAGCGACCCCGACGAAGAGCGTGGTCCGGAAGCTAACGAAAAACAGCTCAAAAAGCTTCTTACCTCCACTAAGAAGCTCAAATCACTGCACGAAAAGATCGAGAAGATCGAGCAGAAGCTGAAGGATAAGCCGCGCACCGGCGCCGTCAAGACCAAGTTCGAAAAGGGATTGTCCCGGTTCAAAGAGAGCGTAAAGCGCGAACTGGCCGATCTCGAACTGTCCCGCCATCTGCTGGACGCCGTAGTAGCCGAGATGCGCCGCTTGCTCAAAGAGGCGAACGAATCGCAGACGCTCATCGCGCGTTATGAAGAAGCGACAGGCCGAACCAAGTCCCAGCTGATCCGCGAGGCCTCGGAGGCCGAAGATCGGCGGCACGTGCTGAAGATTAATGGCACCCGCGAGAATCTGCTGGATATCGCCGCTCGCATTAAGGAAGGCCAAAAGACGATTAAGGAAGTCGAGCGACGCGTAAAGGCGTCAGCTGAGGACTTTGCACGCTCGATCGAGACCATCGCGTCGGGTCAGGACAAGAGCCGGCGGGCGAAAAAGGAGCTGACCGAGGCCAATCTTCGCCTCGTCGTCAGTTTGGCCAAACGCTACACCAACCGCGGCCTCGGCTTCCTCGATTTGATCCAGGAAGGCAACATCGGCCTGATGCGCGCGGTCGACAAGTTCGAATATCAGCGCGGATACAAATTCTCGACCTATGCGACCTGGTGGATCCGCCAGTCCATGTCGCGCGCGATCGCCGACCAGGGCCGCACGATTCGTATCCCCGTCCACATGGTCGAGACCATCAACAAGCTGCTGCGCGTTACCCGGCTCCTGGTTCAGCGTCTCGGACGCGAGCCGAGCCCGGAGGAAATCGCCGAGCAGATGGAGATGCCGCTCGACAAGGTCCAAAAGGTCCTCAAGATCGTCAAAGAGCCGATTTCACTCGAGACTCCCATTGGCGACGAGGAAGAAAGCTCGCTTGGCGATTTCGTCGAGGACGAGCTGGCGCCTTCGCCGGTCGAGGCCGCAATCCAGGGGAATCTCGGCGAGCAAACGCGCAAGGTGCTGGCGACTCTCACCCCGCGCGAGGAACAGATCCTGCGGATGCGCTTCGGGATCGGTCAAAAGACCGACTACACGCTCGAAGAGGTCGGCAAGCAGTTCGCCGTCACCCGCGAACGTATCCGTCAAATCGAGGCCAAAGCGTTACGCAAGCTCCGTCAGACCGGACGCTCGCGCAATCTCGAAGGCTTCATGGAACGCGAATAGGCGATCGGCGGCTACCCGATCGCTTTTGCGCTCCGTAGCCGCTGCAACTCCTCCATCGAATAGCCGTGCGCAAGCAGGACCTCTTGCGTATGCTCGCCGAGTAACGGCGGCCGCGTGACCTTGCCCGGCGTATCCTCCAACTTGACGCCCAGACCGGTGGTGAGGAATTCGCCACGCGCCGGATGAGCCATCCGCAGCAGCATCTCGCGCGCCGCGATTTGCGGATGATTGAACATCTCCTCGACGGTCAGAATCGGGCCTGACGGGATTCCTTTCTGGTTGAACAGTTCGATCCAGTATTGAGCGGGATAGTCCGCCAGCGCCCGGTTGATCTCGGCGGTTAATTCCTCGCGATTCTTGAGTCGTGGACCCGCTCCGATGAAGCGCGGATCGTCGGCCAGTTCCGGCCGTCCGATCACCTCTACGAAGGTGCGCCACATCGCATCGTTGCCGACCGCGATATTGAAGGGCCGATCCGCCGCCTGAAAGACGCCATGTGGCGACGACAGCGGATGATTATTGCCGGCGGGACCGGGAGTTTTGCCGCTATCGAAGTAGATTCCCGCCGACCAGCTAAGCGTGCTGATGATCGCCTCGATTAGCGAGGTCTCGACCTTTTGTCCCCGCCCCGTGCGATGGCGCGCCTCGAGCGCGAGCAGGATTCCCTGCGCCGCGAAGATTCCTCCGAGCAGGTCGCAGATCGCGATTCCCACCCGCGTCGGGCCGCTCTCCGCGGTCCCCGTCACGCTCATTAGACCCGAGAAACCCTGCGCAATCTGGTCGAAGCCCGGATAGTCGCGCATCGGACCGTTCGATCCGAATCCCGAAACGCTACACGCGATGATTCGTGGATTGCGCGCGGCGACCGCCTCGTAGCCGAATCCCAAGGCCTCGATTACACCCGGCCGGAAATTGTCGATTACGACGTCAGCGTCGTCGATCAGGCGCTGGAGTCACGCCCCTTCCCTCGGCGCTCCTGGTCGAGACCTGCACACTCTTCTTCGAGCGGTTGGTGCTCATGAAGAAATAGCTGTCTTTGCCGGAATAGCCGCCCAATTCGCCGCGCGCACCCTCGACCGGCTCGATTTTCAGCACTTCGGCCCCATAATCGCCCAAAATCTGCGTGCAAAACGGCCCCGCCAGATAGCGCGTGAAATCAACCACTTTGATTCCGTCCAAGGGTCCGGCGTTAGGCATTGTCGATTACTCCTGCGAAAATGGGCGAAAAGCCGTTCTAGTATCTGGGCCGACCCGCCGAATTTGAAACTTGGGGTCTTCCATTACGTCTTATATGCCTGGACAGAGCAGTTTATGGACTTCGAAGAATCGCCGGTACCGTTCGGGACGGGTAATCCGACATCCTCGGGGAGAACGGTGAAGAAGTCCCGTTTTTCAAGGATCCGATGGGTAATTCTTGCGGCAGTCCTGCTACTCGCAAATGCCTATTACTTCCTGCGGCCGGGAAATGGTGAAGGCCGCTTTCTGACGGCGGAGGTCTCGCGCGGGCCAATCGTCCGTTCGGTTATCGCCACTGGTACCGTCAATCCTGTCACCGTGGTCCAGGTCGGCAGTTATGTGTCCGGCCCGATTCAGGCGATCTACGCCGATTTCAACGCCGCCGTCAAAGCAGGCCAGCTGATCGCGAAGATCGATCCCCGTCCATTCCAGGTCAAAGTCGACGAAGCGGTGGCGACCCTGGCGAACGCCAAGGCGCAACTGGGCAAGGACCGCGCCGATTTGGCCTACAAGAAATTGACCTACGAGCGCGATCAGAAGTTGTTCGAGGCCGATTCCGTTTCGCAGGATACCCGCGACTCGGCCAGGAGCGCCTCCGACCAGGCGGTTGCGCAGGTGGCGCTCGACGCCGCCAATATCCAGCAACAGCAGGCCAACCTCCACGATGCCCAGGTCAGTCTCGATTACACGAATATCTCCTCGCCCGTCGACGGCACTGTCGTCTCGCGCAACGTCGACGTCGGCCAGACCGTCGCCGCCACCTACCAGACGCCGACCCTATTTCTTATCGCCCGGGACCTCACCCAGATGCAGGTTGACGCCAACGTCAGCGAATCGGATATCGGTAACGTCAAGGATGGCACCCCCGCCGAATTCACCGTCGACGCCTTTCCGGGTCGCGAATTCTCCGGCAGCGTCGGACAGGTACGGCAAGCGCCGATTACCGTGCAGAACGTTGTGACCTATGACGTCGTCGTGACCGTCGCCAATCCCGAACTGCTGCTAAAACCGGGCATGACCGCGAACGTGACCATCACCACGGCGCGGCGAGATGACGTGCTACGCGTTCCCGTCCAGGCGATTCGCTTCAGCCCGAGACGGGCGAATCGCGATCGATCCTCGACGCCGGGCGCGAACGCGCCGGTCTCGGTCTCGCGGCGACCCCGCGTATGGGTTCTCGCTGACGGAAGACTGCGTCCGGTGCGGGTGACGACCGGCCTTGACGACGGCACCTTCGTCGAAGTGGTAACCGGCGATCTCAATCCGGGTGACAAGGTCGTAACCGGAGAAATTCGCGAAGGCACGAGCAATGGCCCGGGTCGCGGCCCGATGTCGCCCTCGATGCACTTCCCGCACTGACATGGTTGCGATCCCACAGGCCGCGATTCACCGGTTTGGCCTCGGCCCGTCGCTATCGTGAAGACCGAAGCCGTCATACAGCTCGTCGACGTGAGCAAGACCTTCCACCTCGGCGAAGTGGAAGTCAGGGCCTTGCGCGGCGTGAGCCTGACCATCAATCGGGGCGAATTCGTTGCCGCGATGGGCGCGTCGGGTTCCGGCAAGTCCACCCTGATGAATATCCTCGGATGCCTCGATCGGCCGACCAGGGGCCGCTACCTGCTCGAGGGCGCCGAGGTCGCCTCGATGAGCGAGGAAGAACTGGCGGCGGTGCGCAGCCGGCGGATCGGGTTCGTCTTCCAGAACTTCAACCTGCTTTCACGCACCAGCGCGCTCGAAAATATCGATTTGCCGCTGTTCTATTCGGGTAAATCCGATGACCACGGCAAACGCGCCCAAGCGTTGCTCGAAATGGTCGGTCTTCACGGGCGCTCGCAAAGCCATCCCAACCAGCTTTCCGGCGGCCAGCAGCAACGGGTCGCGATTGCTCGCGCGCTGATCAACGAACCGGCAATCCTGCTGGCCGACGAACCCACCGGTAACCTCGATTCCACCAATTCCGCCGAGGTCATGGACATCATCACCCGGCTTAATCGCGAGCATGGCCTCACTGTTATCGTGGTGACGCACGACCCGGACGTCGCGCAGTATACCGATCGTGTGATCACCTTCCGTGACGGCTTGCTGGTTTCGGACGAGCACAAGCGTGATAACGCCGCGCTTGCGGAGACGGCCGTCGAGCCGGGCGAAGCGGCGGTCGTTGGCCGCGGCAGCGAGATACTGACCTTCGCCACGATGGCGATAAGTGCGGCGGCGAGGGCATTGCGGCGCAACAAGATGCGCGCGGCGCTGACGATGCTGGGAATTTTTATCGGCGTCGCCGCGGTTATCGCGATGGTCGCCGTCGGTGACGGCGCGCGCTATTCCGTGCAACAGCAAATCCAGAGTCTCGGCACCAACTTGCTGATAATCCTCCCCGGCGCCACCACTAGCAGCGGCGTCCGAGCGGGTTTCGGCAGCGTCTCGACACTGACCGTCGCCGACGCCGACGCTATCAGCAAGGAGGTGAAATCGGTCGCCGCGGTAAGCTACATGGATCGCCAGGTCTCGCAGGTGGTTTACGGAAACCATAACTGGAGCACCAATATCAGCGGCACCACGCCGAGCTACCTGACGATTCGCGACTGGCCCGTCGTCAGCGGACGCAGCTTTACCGAGGAAGAATCGCGTAGCGCGGCGCCGGTATGCCTGCTCGGGCAGACCGTCGCGAACAACCTCTACACCGAGGGCGAAGACCCGGTCGGCACTGCCATCCGGGTCAAGAACTTTCCGGTCCGTGTCGTCGGCCTGCTCGAGGCCAAGGGTCAGTCGAGCTACGGCCAGGACCAGGACGACGTGGTGCTGATGCCGTTCGCGACCGCCGAGCGAAAAGTGCTGGGTACCTCGCAGGCCAGCGCGACCGTGCCGATCACCAATACCGGCTCGACCAATCCTGTCCTGAATCCCTACCTCGGAGTTCCCAACTGGACCGCGGCGAGCACGGTCTACCAATCGAGCACGACCGTGGTTAACCCCTTCGGCAACCCCGCCAAGATTTCGGGCGTGGTCAACATGATTTACGTCCAGGCCAGGAGCGCGAAAAGCGTTGACGTGGCGCAGGCCGAGGTCGAGGACCTGTTACATCGCCGTCATCGTATCGGAGCCGGCCAGGACGACGATTTTACCGTTCGCAGCCTTAACGAAATCGCCCAGGCTTCGGAAAGCGCGAGCCGTGTCATGACTATTCTGCTGGCTGCGGTCGCCTCGATCTCGTTGCTGGTCGGCGGCATCGGCATCATGAATATCATGCTGGTGTCGGTCACCGAGCGCACTCGCGAGATCGGGATTCGCATGGCTATCGGGGCGCGCCGGCTGCATATCCTGCTGCAGTTCCTGGTCGAGTCGGCCCTGCTGAGTATCCTCGGCGGTATTGCCGGGGTAATCCTGGGAATTCTCACTTCGAAGATTCTGTCGGCGTTGGCGAGTTGGCCCACCCTGATCTCGCCGATCTCGGTAATCGGCGGCTTTCTCTTCGCCGCGGCGATCGGCTTGTTCTTCGGATGGTATCCGGCGCGCAAGGCGTCGATGCTCGATCCGATCGACGCCCTGCGTTACGAGTGATCGCGAATACGGCCTCAATCGCGCGTTAGCGCGCCGGGCCTATTCGACGGTGACTGATTTCGCGAGATTGCGTGGCTGGTCGACGTCGGTCCCGCGATAACAGGCGATATGGTACGCGAGCAGTTGCAGCGGCACCGTGGTCAGCACCGGCATCAGGAACCGATTGGTCGAGGGTACGTCGATAATTTCCCAGGCGACCTCTTCCAACTCCGGCGTGCGATGATCGGTCACCGCGATTATCCGGCCGTTGCGCGACTCGACTTCCTTCAGATTCGAGAGGGTCTTCTCGAAGACGTTGTCGTTGGGAATGATCACGACGACCGGCATTTCCTCATCGATCAGCGCGATCGGACCGTGCTTCATTTCGCCGGCGGAATAACCCTCGGCGTGGATATAGGAAATTTCCTTGAGCTTGAGCGCGCCTTCCAGCGCGACAGGGTAATTGATGCCGCGGCCGAGGTAGAGAAAATCCCGGGTCCTGCCGTACTTGCGCGCGACCTTCTCGATCTGGCGCTCCGGCAAGAATTGCCTCGATCTGTTGCGGTATCGCGAAGGCGGGCCGCAATAAATCCTCGGCGTCGCGCTCCGGCAAGCGGCCCAGCCGCGCCGCCAGATGGATCGCGAAGAGATAAAAGGCTTCGATTTGCGTCAGAAAGCATTTGGTGGTGGTGACGCTGATCTCGGGCCCGCAACGCGTATAGAGCTGCGCGTTCGCCTTGCGCGCGATCGACGAATCGACCGTATTGGTCAACGCAATCAGATGCGACCCGCGATGCTTTCCTTCTTCCATCGCGGCCAGCGTGTCGGCCGTTTCGCCCGACTGCGACACCGCCACCATCACCGTGCGCTCATCGATCGCGGGTGATCGATAGCGAAACTCTGCAGAGTAATCGACCTCGGCGGGAATTCCGCACAGTTCCTCGATCATGAACTTGCCGATAAGCGACGCGATCCAGGAGGCGCCGGCCGAAACCATCACGATTCGTCCGATCGATTCGGCGCCGCCGCGCGGCAGCAGTTCGTTTTCGAAATTGACCGCCGAAGAACCAACCGAAACGCGTCCCGATAGCGTATCGATCCAGGCCTGCGGCTGTTCGCTGATTTCCTTGCGCAGGTAATGCTGGTAGCCGCCCTTGGTTGCAGCCACGGCGTCCCATTCGATCTGCCGCGGCGGCCGCTCGATCGGCGTCCCGGCGAAATTCATCAACTTGACGCCCTGCGCACTCAGCTCGGCGAGCTCTCCATCCTCCATCACCAGCGTGCGGCGGGTATGTTCGAGGATTGCCGGAATATCCGAGGCGACGAAATTTTCGCCCTCGCCCAGGCCCAGCACCAGCGGCGTCGCGGTCTTGGCCGCGACCAGCTTGCCCGGCTCGGTCTCGGAAAGCACGACGATCGAGAACGATCCGCGCAGTTCCTGGACCACCTCGCGAACCGCCTCGGTAAGTCCGCGACCGTCCTTCAGTCGCTCCTCGACCAGATGCGAGATCATCTCGGTATCCGTCTCCGAACGCAGCTTGTGACCGCGCTTGCGCAGGGCTTCGCGCAATTCGATGTAATTTTCGATTATTCCGTTGTGGATTACCGCGACCGGGCCCGCCTTGTGCGGGTGGGCGTTGGTTTCCGAGGGACGGCCATGGGTGGCCCATCGCGTATGCCCGATTCCGATATGGCCTTTGAGCGGCTGTTCGTCGAGGACACGGCGCAAATTCTCGAGCTTGCCGACCGCACGGCGAATTTCCATCGAATCGCCGCCGTTCAGGGTCGCGACGCCGGCCGAATCGTAACCACGATATTCGAGACGACTAAGCCCGCCGATGAGAATCGGGGAAGCGTCACGAGGACCTACATAGCCTATTATTCCACACATACGCGTCTATTCTAACGTTTTGCGATGTAAGAGGCTACCTAATCATCTTTGCCGCCGCGAGAGCGAGCTCGGGCTTTCGGATGGTTCGCGTGGCGTTTATGCCATTGCTCGGTCCATCCGGCCTTCTCTTTCTGGGGATGATGCGACATCACCAGCTCGCCGTCGCGGACGTCGCGCACGATGGTCGTGCCGGAGGCGACATAAACGTCGTCGCCGACCGTCACCGGCGCAATCAGCTGGGTATCGCAGCCGACCATGCAGCGGTCGCCTATCTTGGTGACGTGCTTGTCGTAGCCGTCGTAATTCACGGTGATGACGCCGCATCCGACGTTGGTCTCGCGCCCGATTACGGTATCGCCCAGGTAGCTCAGATGGCTGGCCTTGCTGCCGCGTCCGATCTGCGGCCTTTTTGGTTTCGACGAAGTTGCCGATACGGTTGTGACCCTCAAGGTACGTGCCCTCGCGCAGATGGGCAAACGGGCCAATCTCGGACTCCTCGCCGATCACGCAGGCTTCCGCACGGACGCCAATCTTCAGATGACAGCGGTCGCCGATCGTTACGTCGCGCAGCCATGCGGTGCCTTCGATCAATACGCCGCTACCGATTCGACAGCGTCCCAGAAGTTGCACGTTGGGACCGATGGTCGTATCCGCGCCGATTTCGACTTCCGCGCCGATATAGGCCGTCGCCGGATCGATAATCGTGACCCCGGCCGACATTAGTTTACGATTAATTTCGCTGCGTACCTGCGCTTCCATCTGGGCCAGCTCCTCGCGCGAATTGATACCGACGAACTCGCTGGCGTCGTGGGCAATCCACGCATCGACGCTGGCGCCGTCCTGGCGTCCGATCGCGACAATATCGGTCAGATAATATTCCTGTTGCGCGTTGTTAGGACGAAGCTTGGTAATTGCGGTTCGCAAAAACGCCGCGCGCGCAAAGTAAATTCCAGTATTGATTTCCTTGATTTCGCGTTGCGCAGGAGTCGCGTCGCGAGCTTCGACGATCCCGCTAACTTTGCCCTGGTTATCGCGCGTGACCCGGCCATACGCGCCGGCGTCATCCAATTTGACACTGATGAAAGTCAACTGCGCTTCGCTCTTGCGATGGGACTCGAGGCATCGTTCGAGCGTCGCGGAATCCACCATCGGCATGTCGCCGTAGCCAATCACGACGTCGCCGGAAAAATTTGCCGGCACTTCGGCGAGTCCGCACCGTGCAGCGTCTCCGGTGCCGTGCTGTTCGGCTTGCAAAGCGAAGCGCAGATCGTCGCCGGGAATCGCCCGGCGCGTCGCAGCTTCCACCTCGTTCGCCTGATGCCCCACCACGAGAACCAACGGCCGCGCCTTTAACTTCGCGAACGCCCGGATGGTTCGCGCGATCATCGGCTCGCCACCCAATTCGTGGAGTACCTTCGCGCGCGCCGATCGCATCCGCGTCCCCAGTCCGGCGGCAAGAATTATCGCGGCGAGCCCGTTGTCAGAATTCACGGCTTTTTCTTGAAGAGCTGGTCAAGTTTTGCGCGAGCGCCAGCGTCGCGAGACACCTGGGCCGGTTTTGCACCCTTGCCGGGGCCGAAGAAATCGCAAAAATTCGGGCGCTCCTTGTCGACGACGCGCTCGGCTTGCGTCTCGCGGCATTGATTGTTGTAAGCGACGTCGTAGAACTCACAGTTGAGGCAAGCGTGAAGCGCCCGGTCGCATCCGGGGCAATGGTCGCGGAAGCCGACACGTTCTTTGACTTCAATTTCCCGTGCACATTTCCAGCACTTCACAAAGCGCCTTCTTAATCATGCGAGAATTATCGTCTTCGAGTCTCGCCGCAGCGGCGCGCTTTTGCGCCCGCGTTACCGCTGATAGCATAACGTAGACGCGTGTTTCTCGCGAGGAGCTTTTCGTGTTGTACCTGGAGATAAGCGTTTGATTGCCGAAATTGAGACGTTCCTGGGCGCCCTCGGCGGGGCGTCGCGGGCGTCGCGCAACACGGTTAGCGCCTATCGGCGCGATTTGCTCGATTTCCACGCATATCTCCAACGGGGACGTACTGCTATCGACCAAACCGGCGAAAATGTCGATTGCGACGCTATCACCACGGACCATGTACGCAATTACCTTGCCACCATGATGCGGGTGGCGTCGCGGGCGACCGTCCAGCGGCGTTTGTATGCCATCAAGGCCCTATTCCGCTGGCGCGAGGTTGCCTCCGGCAAATCCAGCCCGGTACGGACGATGAGGGGGCCCAAGCTCGAAAAGCGCCTGCCACAAGTCGCCAGCGAAAAGGTCGTCGACGCCCTCGTTGTCGCCGATGGAGCCGTAGATAGTCCGGCCAGGGCTGCGCGACCGCGCCATTCTCGAGGTGCTCTACTCGTGTGGGCTTCGCGTCAGCGAACTGACGGGACTATGTTGGAAGGACATCGACGAGGAATTGGGGATGGTCATGGTACGCGCGGGCAAAGGGAATAAGGATTGGCTGGTTCCGATTGGCGAACCGGCGCTGGATGCCCTCCGAGCCTGGCGCGCCACGGGGGTGTCCGACGGGGCGCCTGAGTCCCCGGTCATCACCAATCTCCGGGGCGGGCGGCTTACGCCACGTTCCGTGCAGAATCTTCTGGCCCGTCGAATCAACGAATCGGGTCTCGATATCGACCTGACACCGCATGGTCTTCGCCATTCTTTCGCCACTCATTTGCTGAACGCGGGCGCGGATCTACGGTCGATCCAGGAGATGCTCGGCCATTCGAGTCTTCAAACTACCCAGCGCTACACGCATGTAAGCGCTCGCCATCTGAAAGAGGTCTATCGCCGTGCCCATCCGCGCGCTTGAGTCCGATCCGGAGACGAGAGTCCGTTCGACCACAATCCTAACAGTGCGCCACGGCGGCAAAGTGGTGATGGCGGGCGACGGGCAGGTATCCGTCGGCCAGACCATCATGAAGCACAGCGCACGCAAGGTTCGGCGGCTGCATAATGACGCGGTCCTCTCGGGCTTTGCCGGCTCGACCGCCGACGCGCTCACCTTGTTCGACAAGTTTGAGTCGAAACTGCAGGAATTCAACGGGAATTTGCGCCGGGCCGCGGTGGAAATGGCCAAGGACTGGCGAACCGATCGAATCCTGCGCCGCCTGGAGGCGATGCTGATCGTGGCGGACGTCGAAAGCTCCCTGCTGATTTCCGGTGCGGGTGATGTAGTCGAGCCCGACGACGGTTTAATCGCTATCGGATCGGGCGGTAACTACGCATTAGCGGCAGCGCGCGCTTTGGTGCGTCATAGCGAGAATCTTAGCGCTCACGAAATAGCCGAAGGTGCGATGAAGATTGCCTCCGAGATCTGCGTCTATACAAATGACCAATTTGTCATCGAAGAATTGTAGAACAGTCCGGTCGAATAATTGTAGATTAAATATAGAGACTCGTGGCGGCGACTCGATATGTTGGCCGCGCTACGCCAGCTAATGACAACTCCCCAGGTGATGACTCCTCGCGAAATCGTTTCTGAGCTCGATCGTTATATCGTCGGCCAGCACGAGGCCAAACGTGCCGTCGCGATCGCCTTGCGCAATCGCTGGCGGCGGCAGAATGTGGCGCCGGAGCTGCGCGACAAAATTGCACCCAAAAATATCCTGATGATCGGTCCCACCGGCGTCGGCAAGACCGAGATCGCACGCCGGCTCGCGAAGCTCGCACAAGCGCCCTTCGTCAAGGTCGAGGCCTCGCGTTATACCGAGGTCGGTTACGTCGGGCGGGACGTCGAATCGATGATCCGCGATCTGGCCGAGATCGCCGTCAAAATGGTGCGTGACGAAGAACGCGGCCGCGTAGCGGTCAAGGCGCGCGAGAACGCCGAGGAACGGCTCCTCGATATTCTTTACCCGGCACCGCCGGGAAAGACCCGTCGCCCCGCGATGGTTACGCCTTCGGGCGAGGTCCAGGTCGCGGACACCGACGCGCATCATGAGACCCGCGAGAAGCTGCGCAAACTGCTGCGCGACGGTTACCTCAACGAGCGCGAAGTCGAGATCGAAGTCACGCAAGGTACGCCGTCGGTCGAAGTGTTCACCCCGCAAGGGATGGAAGAGATGGGCGTGAACATGAAGGATCTTTTGGGCCAGATCATGCCCAAAAAGACCAATCGCCGAAAATTCAAGGTGCCCGAGGCGTTGGAAGTCCTGGTCCAGGAAGAAGCCGCTCGCCTGGTCGATATGGAAAACGTCGCGCGCGAAGCGATCCATCGCGCCGAACAATCCGGCATCGTATTCATCGACGAGATCGACAAGATTGCCGGGCATGACGCGACGCAGGGACCGGACGTGTCGCGACAAGGCGTCCAGCGCGACCTCCTGCCGATCGTCGAGGGCTCGACGGTAAATACCAAGTACGGCGTGGTAAAGACCGACCATATCCTGTTCGTGGCTTCGGGCGCGTTTCACACCTCGAAGCCTTCCGACCTGATTCCCGAGTTCCAGGGCCGCTTTCCGATCAGAGTCGAGCTAAAAGCGCTGACCCAGGCGGACTTCGTGCGGATTCTCACCGAACCCGAGAACGCCCTGACGAAGCAGTACGTGGCCTTGATGGACACCGAGAAGGTGAGGATCGATTTCACCGGAGATGCGATTTCGGCGCTCGCCGAGATCGCTGCGCAGGTCAACTCGCGATCCGAGAATATTGGCGCTCGCCGGCTCCATACCGTATTGGAACGGCTACTCGAGGACCTCTCTTTCAATGCGCCCGAATATAGCGGCCGCGAGATTCCGATCGATTCCGCCTACGTGCATCAGCGCCTCGACCCGATCGTCCGGAACGAAGATTTGTCGCGTTATATTTTGTAACGCCGTCCAATCCGAGGCCGGACTGCTCTCGAATCGATGATCGAGCGGTCCACACCGCTCGGCCGGCGATTTTCGCCCGCCTGTATCGCCTACCTTTTGTCTGCTTTTAGCTTCGTCGCGTCATTGCCGTTCCCGATCAAAGCCGGTAAAAGAGGGCCGGGCAAGAAGGGCTGCACGGGCAAAAGCTCGACCATTCAGGAGGGGAGATCATGAGAGCGAAGTTCGGTATCGCAGTAATAGTAAGCGCTTTAACCATTGTTGCCATATCTCATTCGTTGGGAGTGTCGCGGGCGGCCGCCTCGAATAGTGACGACAAGGCCGCGATCGCGACGCTCGAGAATCGGCTCACAGACGCCTTCAACAAAATGGACCCGGGCGCAGTGATGACCTTTTACATGAAGGACGCGGACGCGGTCTATTTCGAGGACGTTCTACCTTTCCAGATCAAGGGGTGGAATTCCCTGAACGAGGGCACTCGGGGTTTCTATAAGGAGATGAAGGTGACTCAATGGCAGGCCAGCGTGGAAGCGCTCTCCGTTGAGGTTTCCGGCAAACTCGCCGCCGCCCACTTTATCGTTCCGATAAAATGGACCGACAAAAACGGGCAACACTTTGAACGCGCTCGCGGAACCCACATTTTCAAAAAGGTCGACGGCAAGTGGCTGATATGGCATGAGCATCTTTCCGTGCCGTTCGATCCCGCGACCGGTAAAGCGGTCCTCGACGCGAGTCCGTCAAAAGACTGAACGACGCAGCCCTCTTGCCCGCTCTGAAGCGCCAGGATTTTCGTTGGCGCTTCTTCTCATTCGATGGAAAAGCCTCCCGAACCCGCGCTTCGGTGTCGCGCGATCATTGCATGGCGGCGGCGCGGCGCGCATTTTTGTAGACGGTTCCGCTCGAATAGAGACGAATGGCTAATGACCGCGTCGAGCGGTCGGTTCGAGAATCAATTGCGGGACCTCAAGCGGAGTAAACCGTTGCAGGATCAGTTCGAACGAGCGCAAGTGCTGGCCGAAGCCCTGCCCTATATCCAACGCTTTCGCGGCGCCACTTTCGTTATCAAGTACGGCGGTCACGCGATGCTCGACGCGCAGTTGCGCGAAAGCTTCGCCCAGGATGTCGTTCTGCTCAACGCCGTCGGTATCAAGCCGGTGGTAGTGCATGGCGGCGGCCCGCAGATTAACCAGCTGATCGAACGGCTCGGCCTCAAATCGAGCTTCGTGCGCGGGATGCGCGTGACCGATGAAGCGACGATGGAAGCGGTCGAGATGGTGCTGCAGAAGCTCAACAAGGAAATCACTGCACTGATCTCGCGTCAGGGCGGCCGCGCCGTCGGAATCTCGGGCAAGGATGGCGACCTGTTCTTCGCGCGCAAGCTCCTGCTCGAGGACGAAACCGCCGGCCCCGTCGATATCGGCCTGGTCGGCGAAGTCGTCGAGATCAATCCCGGCGTGATCGCCACGCTCCAGGACGCCGGCTTTATCCCGGTGGTCGCCCCGGTCGGCCATGATCGCGAGGGACAGACCTACAATATCAACGCCGACGTCGCCGCC
Organism: uncultured Pseudomonadota bacterium; assembly: GCA_963804355.1. Taxonomy (GTDB): domain Bacteria; phylum Desulfobacterota; class Binatia; order Binatales; family Binataceae; genus JASHZA01. The sequence continues at coordinate 56,001 of CAWDQC010000030.1, forward strand.
GGCGAGATTGCGGGTGCGCTCAAAGCGGCCAAGCTGATTTTGTTGACCGACGTCGAAGGGGTGAAAGACGAAAAGGGCGAGCTCGTTTCGATGCTGGAAGCCGAGCGGGCCAAAAAAATGATCGCGAGCGGCTCGATCGGCGAAGGGATGATCCCCAAGGTCGAATGCTGCATGGAGGCGCTGGCGGACGGTATCGGCGCGGCGCACATTATCGATGGCCGCGTGCGTCACGCGCTTTTGCTCGAAGTTTTCACCGATTCCGGCGTCGGTACCGAGGTGGCAAATCAGCCGGCCGCGGTGCGCCGCACGAGCCGCGCTTCCGGCAATCCCAAGGGAGACTAGGACATGGCTGATCTTTGGCGTCTATCGGCGATCGACCTCGCCCGGCAAATCGCCGCGAAGCAGGTTTCCTCCGTCGACGTGATCGAGGCGCATCTGGCGCGGATCGAGGCGGTCAATCCGCGAATCAATGCGGTGGTGAAGGTACTTGCCGGCGAGGCGCGCAAGCAGGCGATCGCCGCCGATCGGATGGTCGCCTCAGGTGCGGCGCTGGGGCCGTTCCACGGTGTCCCCTTCACGATCAAGGAAAATATCGATATGGCCGGGCTGCCCACGACCTGGGGCGTTCCCTCGCTGGCCGCGGCCGTGCCGCCGCTGGACGCTCCGATCGTCGAGCGCATGCGCGCGGCCGGAGCGATCGCGCTGGGTCGCACCAACCTGCCCGACATGGCGTTACGCGTGCATACCCATAGCTCCCTGCATGGCCTGACGCTAAACCCGTGGAACGCCGGGCGTACGGCGGGCGGGTCCAGCGGCGGCGACGCCGCGGCGCTGGCGGTGGGTATGACTCCGCTAGGCCTGGGCAACGATATCGGCGGATCGCTCCGCAATCCCGCCAACGCCTGCGGAATCGCCTCGATTCGTCCCTCGATGGGACGGGTGCCCGACGCCGGGTTCGTACCCACCGAGGACCGTCTGCTGGCGGTCCAGCTCATGAACGTGCAGGGCCCAATGGCGCGGCGTGTCGCCGACGTGCGGCTGGCGCTCCAGGTGGTCATGGGGGCTCATCCGCGCGACCCCTGGTCGATCGACGTTCCGTTCGCGGGTCCCGATCTACGCCGGCCGCTTCGGGTGGCAGTGGTTCCCGCGCCGCCGGGCGGAAGCGTGGATCCGCAGGTATCCGCCGCGGTTCGGCGCGCCGCCGACGTCCTCGCCAACGCCGGCTATGAAATGGTCGAAACCTGCCCACCCCGCTACGAAGAGGCGATCGCGGTCTGGGCGCAGTTTATTATGGGCGATTTCGCCTCGGTGCTGGGGCGGTTGGTGCCGATGATGGGAGAGGACGGCGTGACCTTTCTCAACGCTTTGACCGCGGCGGTGCCGGCGCCGACGGATACCGCCTCGATGTCGGCATTATTCGCGCAGCGCGACGGCGTGGCGCGCGCCTGGTCGACTTTTATGAGCGATCATCCGTTGATCCTCAGTCCCACCTGGACGCAACTTCCGTTCGAGCATGGCTTCGACGCCTCCAGCCCGCAGGCAGCGTTGGCGACGATGGAGTTGATGCGACCGGTGGCGCCGGCCAATCTGATCGGTCTGCCTTCGGCCTGCGTCCCGGCCGGCCGCGACGCCGCGACCGGATTGCCGATCGGCGTCCTGCTCACCGGCAGGCGTTTCCGCGAAGACCTCTGTCTCGAAGCCGCCGAAGCCATCGAAAAGGAACTGGCTTTGCCCACTCCGATTGACCCGGCCGGTTGAATTCACGGGTGCGGGCTGATTTCGGATGTATCTCAGCCGCTACAAACCGGATCGATCATCCGATCGGGAGCGGACGCTTGTACGTTCTTTCGCTATTGAGTATCTGACGATAGAAGCTGCGCGCGTATTCTGACAGCCTGATTGCACATGCCGGCGCGGTCGTTTCACGGCTCGAGAGGGGGATTTAAGCGGGGTTATTCCGCGCGATGGCGCGGCCTGCCGGCGAATTCGCCGTGGCCGCGTCGAGCGCTTGCGTGACCCTTGCGCGAAGACTGTGATCGAAGAAGAGGAGTTGCGATGAACAATGCCGAAATCGTGGGACTTGCCCACGCCAACCTTGCAAATACCTATGGTTGTACGCCGATCGCCTTCGTACGCGGTCATGGCGCCTACCTCTTCGACGCCGACGGCAATCGCTACCTCGACTTCTTTTGCGGTCTCGCGGTGACCAGTCTCGGCCATGGGCATCCGCGGGTCGTGCGCGCGATCAAGGATCAGGCGGAGAAGGTGACTCACGTTTCGAACGTGTTCCATACCGAGCCGATGGCGCGGCTGGCTGCGCGGCTGGGTGGTGCGTTCGGCGACGGGCGGATCTTCTTCGGCAACTCCGGCGCGGAGGCCAACGAGGCGGCGCTCAAGCTGGCGCGCCGCTGGGGTCATGGGAACGGCGGACGTTTCGAGTTCATCTCGACTCTCGGATCATTTCATGGCCGTACTATCGGCACGCTGAGCGCGACCGGGCAGGAGAAGTATCATATCGGGTTTCAGCCCCTGGTGCCTGGTTTCAAGCTGGTGCCGTATGACGACGTCGCGGCGATCGAGCGTGCACTGAGCGACAAGACGGTCGCGATCATGGTCGAACCGATCCAGGGTGAAGGCGGCGTGGTGACGCCCCGGCTGGACTACCTCGGCCGGCTGCGGGATTTGTGCGATCGCAACAAGCTGCTGCTGATCGTCGACGAAGTACAAACCGGGATGGGCCGCACGGGTAAGCTGTTCGCTTACCAACACGCGGGGATCAAGCCCGATATCATTACCCTGGCCAAGGCGCTCGGGGGCGGGCTCCCGATCGGTGCGATGGTCGCGCGATCCGAGATCGCGACGGTACTGTCACCGGGCACCCACGGCTCGACTTTCGGCGGTAATCCGGTCGCTTGTGCGGCCGCACTGGGAGTGCTCGACGCGCTGGAGCACGACGGCGTAATCGCCAACGCCGCCGAAGTCGGCGGTTACCTGATGAATCGTCTGCGCGAGATAGCCAAAGATTGTCCCAATGTGCGCGAAGTTCGCGGCCTCGGGATGATCATCGGGGTGGTCCTGAAGCATGAGGCCAGGGGTATCGTCGAAGCCTGCCTCAAAGAGCATCTGATTGTAAACGGTACGGCGGACAATGTTTTGCGGCTGCTGCCCCCGCTCAACCTGACGCGGGAGGAAGCCGATGCGGGACTCGCGACAATCGAGCGCGCGCTCAAGGCCGCCCGTACCTGATGATCAACGCTGAGAATCAGCTAGTATAGATTGTGAATTTAGGCGGCGGTCCCGATGAAACGCGACTTTCTCGACCTCGGTTCCCTTACCGCTTCGGAACTCGATGGGTTACTGCGGCTTGCAGTCCGGCTCAAGGCTGAGCTGAAGAGCGGCCTCGAACATCCATATTTGCGCGGCAAGACGCTCGCGATGATCTTTCAAAAGCCGTCGTTGCGCACCCGTATCACCTTCGAGACCGGGATGGCGCAGATGGGCGGACATGCGATTTACCTCGCGCCGCAGGATATCGGGATCGGCGAGCGCGAGTCGGTCAAGGACGTCGCGCGTAATCTTTCGCGCTGGGTCGACCTGATCATGATTCGCACCTTTTCGCAGGAAACTTGTGTCGAGTTGGCGCGCGAATCGTCGGTGCCGGTGATAAATGGTCTCACCGACTTGCTTCATCCGTGCCAGTTGCTCGCGGATCTACTGACGCTACATGAGCGTTACGGAAGTTTACGCAAACTTAAAGTCGCATTCGTCGGTGATGGCTTCAATCTCGCCCAGAGTTGGATCGAAGCTGCCGCGATGATCAGTATCGATCTTCGAATCGCCTGCCCGTCAGGATACGAACCCGACAAATCGTTCGTGACGCGCCTGCGGCAGAATAAGAACGGACTCATGACCAACGATCCGGTAGCGGCGGTCAGCGGCGCGGACGCGATTTATACCGATACGTGGACCTCGATGGGCCAGGAGCGCGAGGCCGCGATTCGACAGCGCGACTTCAAGGATTTTCAGGTAAACGCGACATTGCTCAAACACGCAAAGCCCGACGCCGCCGTGATGCATTGTCTACCGGCGCATCGGGGGCAGGAAATCACCGACGAGGTGATCGACGGACCACAGTCGGTGGTGCTGGAGCAAGCGGAGAATCGCCTTCATGCGCAGAAGGCGGTGATGCTTTGGTTGATGAGGCCGGATATTCTCAGTCATCAGGGTAAGGTCAGCGACGACTTCTGATGAGCAAGCAGAACATTCGTAAACTTGTGCTCGCGTATTCCGGTGGGCTGGATACGTCGGTAATCCTGCGTTGGCTCAAGGACTACTACGGCTGCGAAATCGTGGCCTATTGCGCCGACGTCGGTCAGGGAGACGAGACCGCGGGTCTGGAGGAGAAAGCGCTGGGGACCGGCGCTAGCAAGCTTTATATCGAGGATTTACGCGAAGAATTCGCTCGCGAGTTCGTTTTTCCGATGATGCGCGCAAATGCGGTCTACGAAAGCTACTATCTACTTGGCACCTCGATCGCGCGGCCGGCGATCGCGCGGAGGCAGGTTGAAATCGCGCGCAAGGAAGGCGCCGACGCCGTTGCGCATGGCGCGACCGGGAAAGGCAACGACCAGGTGCGCTTCGAGCTGACCTTTGCCGGGTCTGGCGCCGGACCTCACGGTGGTAGCTCCGTGGCGTCATCCCGACTGGCCATTCGTCGGTCGTGCGGACATGATCGAGTATGCGGCCGAGAAAAAAATTCCGGTGTCGGTGACCACGGAAAAGCCCTACTCGATGGATCGCAACCTCGTTCACATCAGTTATGAAGGTGGAATCCTGGAGGATCCGTGGCGTGAGCCATACGGCGATATCTTCAAGCTGACGGTTGCACCGGAAGCGGCGCCGGATCAGCCCGAGTATATCGAGATCGAGTTCGATCGCGGTGATCCCGTGGCGATCAACGGCGAGCGCCTCACGCCGGCGCGATTGATCGAGCGAGCCAATGAAATCGGCGGACGCCACGGTGTCGGCCGGGTCGATCTGGTCGAGAATCGCTATGTCGGGGAATCAAATCGCGTGGCGTCTACGAGAGTCCGGGGGTCACTATTCTCATGCATGGTCATCGCGCGGTCGAGCAGCTGACGCTTGATCGCGAAGTGATGCATCTGCGGGATGGGGTGATTCCGCGTTACGGCGAGATGGTTTACAACGGACATTGGTTCGCACCGGAACGCGAGGCGTTACAGGCGCTTATCGATGATACGCAGCGCAATGTAAGCGGAGTGGCACGGCTTAAGCTGTACAAGGGCGGCGTCTGGATCGTGGGGCGCAAATCGGCGAACTCACTTTATGATCCGGCGATCGCGAGCTTCGAGGCCGCCGGCGGATATCGCCAGGCCGACGCCGAGGGATTCATCCGGCTGGCGGGGTTGCGGCTGAAGGCGCTGGCGCGCGTAACGGGACGCCAGGAACCGGGACGAGGGAACTAGGGAGCAATTCTCCTTGGGCAAGGTGATCCAATTCAGACCGCCGCGCCCGGCCCCAAAGCTGGTGCCGCGAAATCGCAACGGTGAATGTTCGCGATGCGGTCATAAGATGGACGTTCACGTGGCGCATCCGAACGGCGTGACGACCTGCGCGGCGCGTGGATGTATGTGCCGTACGGCGCCCGGGCGGTAGTCGCGCACCGCATGGAACGTGCAGTTTTTTGTGGCGAGGGAAGTCTCGCCTCGCCCGGTGCGTCGATCGCATGAAAGCCGGCAGATCCGTCAAGGCGCACCAGCCGCGCAAATCGAATCGCCGGCCTCCACTAAGGATTCAGCTGATTCGCAGAAAAATCTGATACGGGGCGGGCGCTTCAAGCGTGGCCGGCTGCCCGAAGTCGAGGCCTTCAGCGCCTCGCTACCTTTCGATCGCCGCCTTTACCGGCACGATATTCGCGGCTCGATCGCACATGCGCGGATGCTGGCGCAGGTTAAACTGCTTAATCGGCGCGAGCTTGCCGCAATCGTCAGAGGCCTTGGGGAGATCGAAGGCGAGATTACCGGCGGCCGCTTTCGTTTCGACATCGCCGACGAAGATATCCATCTCGCGATCGAACGGCGGCTCACGGAAAAGATTGGCGCGGCGGGCCGGAAGCTTCATACGGCGCGTTCCCGTAATGACCAGGTGGCGCTCGACCTGCGACTGTATCTACGCGATGAAATCGACGTAGTAACCGATAGCGTTCGTGCGCTGCGGCGAGCGTTGATCGCGGTGGCGCGGCGCAACGTAGAGACTGTCATGCCCGGCTATACCCATATGCAACGCGCCCAGCCGATATCCCTGGCGCATCATGTGCTCGCATACGCCGAGATGCTCGAACGCGACCGCGAACGTTTCGAACAGGCGCGGGACCGGACCGACGTGATGCCGCTGGGGGCGGGCGCATTAGCGGCGACGACCCTGCCGATCGATCGGCGGATGGTAGCGCGCGAGCTGAAGTTTCGCCGGATCTCCGAAAATAGCGTTGATGCGGTGTCGGACCGCGACTTTGCACTCGATTTCCTGGCGGCAGCGGCGACCCTGATGGTCCATTTGTCGCGCATGGCCGAGGAAATCATTCTATGGAGCAGTACCGAGTTCGGATTTGCGGTTCTGCCCGACGAGTTTTCGACCGGCAGCTCGATGATGCCGCAAAAGAAGAATCCGGACCTGCTGGAGCTGATTCGCGGCAAGAGCGGCCGGGTCGTCGGAGACCTGATGGCGCTGCTCACGACAATCAAGGGGCTGCCACTGGCCTACAATTCCGATCTCCAGGAGGACAAGGAGCGCGTTTTCGACGCGGCCGACACGATCAAGCCGGTGCTCGAGTTGTTGAGCCTGTTATGGCCGCGAATCACCTTTAACCGGTCGGCTATGAGAGCGGCCGCGGGCGGTTTCGCGCTGGCTACCGACCTCGCCGAATACCTGGTCGCCCATGGGACACCATTTCGCGAGGCGCATGAGGCGGTGGGTGCCCTGGTACGCGACGCTGCGGCGGCGGGTACCTCTATCGAAGAGCTTGGATTGGAGGCGCTGCGACGCTATTCGCCGGCCTTCGGCCCCGACGCGGCATCGATGTTGACGGCGGACAATTCGCTCCGCGCGCGACAAACGATTGGAGGACCGGCGCCGGCCACGGTTCGGCGGCGGCTCAAGGATTTGGCGCGGCGATGAGGTTGCTAGGGATGAATTCGAGATGGCCGAGGAATTCGAGGGTCTTGTTATTCGCGACTGTGCTCTCGACGCTGGCCTCAGCCTGCGGAGTGAAGAGCGCGCCGATGGCGCCTGAACTGGTACGTCCGGAACGGATTGTTGACTTGCATGCGGCGCCGGATCCCGCAGGGAATCAAGCTCACCTGGGGGCGTCCGACTCATTACGCGGGTGGCCATATGATGCGCGATCTCGACAGCTTCGTGATATTGCGAGGCAACGCGGACGGTCCGCTGACGCCCGTGGCGGCATTGGCGGTGACTGATCGGGAGCGCTTCTCGGTCGAGCATGATTTCATGTTTGTGGACGAGCAAACGGCCCTGGATAAGGAATATCGTTACGAAATCGTCTCGAGGACCGTCGACGGCTACGTGAGCGAGCCGTCAAACCAGGTGGAAATCACCAGGATCAAACCGAGTCCGCCGCCGAATCCCGAGAATTTCCACCTGCCGGCATCACCCGCCTCGCCGGGTATCTCGAACTGAGACAATTCTCCCCGCCGAAGCTACTGTTTCTGGACCACCGCCGGCTGTGATAAAAACCAGCGTCACTGTCCGATGAGGTGCCTGGGTGCGATAGTCTAGACCCGACACCCGCGGCCGGTAGACATCCCGAATCCGCCAGATGAGCGAATGAACTATTTTACCTACAAGGACGACCGGCTTTTCGCTGAAGACGTCGCGATCGACGAGCTCGCGGAACGCCTCGGCACCCCGCTTTACGTATACAGCGCGCGCACTTTGCGCCGTCATTTCAGGGTCCTCAGCGATGCGTTCAAGGGTAGCGATACCCTGATCTGCTTCGCCATGAAGGCGTTGTCGAATCTGACCGTGCTCAAGCTCTATAACGACATGGGAGCAGGATTCGATATCGTCTCGGTGGGCGAATTGATGCGCTGCGTGAGAGCAGGCGCCGATCCGCGAAAGATCGTGTTTTCGGGGGTGGGCAAGACCGACGAAGAGATCGAAGCGGCGCTCAAGGCCGGTATCCTGATGATCAACGTCGAGTCGCGCCCGGAACTCCATCGGGTGAGTGAAGTGGCACGCCGGCTTGGAATCCAGGCGCCGGTCAGCCTGCGGGTAAACCCCGATCTCGACCCCGGAACCCATCCGCACATTTCCACGGGCCATCGCGACAGCAAGTTCGGAGTGCCGCTCGCACAAATCGGTGAATACTACGCGGAGGCGCGAACTCTTCCCAATCTCGATTTGGCTGGGCTGAGCACCCATATCGGTTCGCAGATCACGGATAGCGGACCCTTCGTCGAAGAAGGACACAAGGTCGCCAAGATCGTCGGCAATCTGCGCGCCGACGGGATCGCGCTAAAATATCTCGATTTGGGCGGCGGACTGGGAATTCCCTACCATGAAGAGCCGCCGCCTCCATCGGAATATGCCGCGGCGCTGCTCGGGCCGCTTCGGGGTATCGGTCTTAAATTAATTATCGAACCGGGCCGGGTCCTGGTCGGGAACGCCGGAATCCTGGTGACCCGCGTATTGTATGTGAAAGAAACCGACGTCAAGCGCTTCGTCGTCGTCGATGGTGCGATGAACGACCTGCTGAGACCGGTACTATACGAGGCCTTTCACGAAATTCGGCCGGTCGTTCGCAGAAATGGCATCGGCACAATCACTGCCGATGTGGTCGGGCCGGTATGCGAAAGCGGGGATTTTTTCGCTCTCGCGCGTGAACTGCCGCAGGCAAACCGCGGCGACCTGCTCGCAGTGATGAGCGCCGGAGCCTATGGCTTCGTGATGGCGTCGAACTACAACAGCCGGCCGCGTGCGCCCGAGGTGATCGTCAATGGTAACGAATACGTGGTTGCGCGCGAGCGTGAGACTTTCGAGGACCTGATTCGCGGCGAGAAGATCCTGACTCTTAAGGCTGGTCCCGATGCCTAAGCTGCCGTTCGTAAAAATGCACGGATGCGGCAACGACTACATCTATGTGGTCGCGAATGAGGTTCGTCCGCTGGATCCCGGGTCGCTCTCGAAACGCCTCTCGGACCGACGCTTCGGTATCGGCGGCGACGGCCTGATCATGCTTTGTCCGACCGCAAAAGCCGACGTACGAATGGAAATGTACAACGCCGACGGCAGCCGCGGGGAAATGTGCGGCAACGGTATTCGATGTGTCGCCCGGCTCTATCACGAGATTTCCGGCGGTCGAAAGAATCCGGTCGCGGTCGAAACCGATTGCGGAATCAAAACCGTCGCACTTGCGGTCGAAAGTGGTGGCGCGATTGCCGCGACCGTCGATATGGGAGAGCCGATTCTCGAGGGGCGCGAGATTCCCGCTCAGCATGATGGACGAGTGGTCGACTACGCGTTGGAAGTCGAAGGTCGCGTCCAGAAGATCACTGCGGTCTCGATGGGCAACCCGCACTGCGTGATTTTCGTCGAAGACGAAGGAATTTTTGCGCTCGATGACGGCGAGTTCGCGCGGATCGGACGTCAATTCGAGCGTCATCCGTTCTTTCCGCGTCGGGTGAATACTGAATTTATCCTACCGATTGCGCGCGACCGGCTGAAGATGCGTGTGTGGGAGCGCGGATCGGGCGAGACGCTGGCCTGCGGCACCGGCGCCTGCGCCGCTTTGGTCGCCGCGGCATTGACCGGCCGCGCAGATCGCCGTGCAACACTCGAACTACGAGGCGGCGATCTCGATATAGAATGGCGCGAGCATGGCGTCGACGCCAATCACGTCTTCATGACCGGCGAGGCAGTGGAGGTTTTCAGAGGGGAAGTCGAAGTCGGCGAGCAGGAACTCGTGGCCGCCGGCGGGAGGTCATAGCAAATGTTCAACGGTGCGTTCTCGGCGATTATCACGCCTTTTCGCGATGGGGCGGTGGACGAGGCCGCGCTGCGCGAACTGGTCGAATGGCAGATTCAGTCGGGAGTCGACGGCCTGGTGGCCTGCGGCTCGACCGGAGAATCCGCCACGCTCACCCATTCCGAGCACGACCAGGTGGTCAAACTGGTGGTCGATTATGCGCGCCGCCGGGTGCCAGTGATTGCAGGTACCGGATCGAATTCGACCGCTGAAGCGATACGACTGACCGCGTTTGCGCGCGAGGTTCGTGCCGATGGGGCGCTGCTGATCTCGCCCTACTACAACAAGCCCACGCAGGAAGGCATCCTCAAACACTACAAGATGATCGCGGCGAATGTCGATTTGCCGCTCATCGTCTACAATATTCCGGGTCGAACCGCGTCGAATATCCTGCCTGAGACCTTCGCGAAAATGTGCGACATCAAGCAAATCGTCGGCATCAAGGAAGCGTCGGGATCGATGGATCAGATTTCGGACATCCTGCGGCTTTGCGGGGATCGCTTGACGATACTTTCGGGCGACGATTCGACGACGCTGCCGTTCATGGCGATCGGCGCCAAGGGCGTGATTGCGACGATTACCAACGTGATGCCGCGCGAGATGCATGAACTCGCCGCCGCGGCGCTCAAGGGTGACTTCACACGCGCTCGCCAGATTCATTTCGCGATGCTGCCGCTGATGCGGGCGCTATTCCTCGAGACCAATCCAATTCCGGTCAAACAGGCCTGTGCCTTTATGGGCAAATGCGCCAACGAGCTACGGATGCCGCTGATACAGATGTCACCGGAACCGGCGGAAAGGCTGCGCGGCGTGATGAAGGAGATGCGGCTCATCTGAGCAGGACCGCGACGATTACGGATTATGAATGAGATCGATTTCAGCGGCCGCAACGTGCTGGTCGTCGGCGGATCGAGCGGTATCGGCAACGGTATCGCCCGCACCTTTCGCGACCATGGGGCGGCGGTTTACGTCTGTGGAACCCGGCCTTCCGCGCAAGATTACGCCGACGAGGATTCGGACTTCACGGGCCTTACGTATTTCCACTGGGATGTCAGCAACGAAGACGCGGTCAATGAGCTGAAGCCGCCCTTCGATCGACTCGACGTCCTGGTGTTGTCTCAAGGCGCGGTCATCTATTCGCAGGGCGAGTTCCAGATGGCGGGTTTTCGCCGTGTCGTCGACGTGAATCTGGTGAGCGTTATGAGTTGCTGCGTCAAGTTTCACGAGATGTTGGTGGCGAGCAAAGGATCGATAATCATTGTCGGATCGTCGGCCTGCTTTCGTTCGACCAAGGGAAATCCCGCCTACAGCGCCAGCAAGGGCGGTGTTCTGGCGTTGACGCGAACACTGGCCGAAGCCTGGGCGCGCGATGGTATCCGCGTGAACGGCGTCGCTCCGGGTCTGGTGGCGACAAAGATGACCAAGGTCACCTGGAATCATCCCCGTCGATACCAGGAATCGGTGGACGAGATCCCGCTCCGCCGATGGGGCACGCCCGAAGACATGGGTGGCATCGCGCTTTTTCTCGCCTCACCGCTGGCCGGCTACATAACGGGCGAAATGATCCTGGCCGACGGCGGTCAAGGCCTCGCGTAGGTGCGCCGCGGGGCGATCCGGAATTCGAGTTTAGGGCGCACCGAGGAGTAATTCGCAGTGAGCGATGCAAGCATCGAAGTGGTTGACGAGAAGAACCGGTGGCGGCTCGACACCCCTGGTCACCAGGGTTGGGGGCGTACTGCGCGCGCCGATGATCCCGACAAATACCTGATGATCTCGTCGGACTGTCACGTTAACGAGCCGAGCAAATTGTGGTGGGAGCGGATCGACGCGAAGTTTCGCGACCGCCTGCCCCATATCGAGATCGACGACAAGGGTCACAAGTGGATGGTCGTCGAGGGCTACCAGAAGTCGCGGGTGCGAACGCGCAATATCCAGGATGCTCCCAAGGGCGGTGAGGATAGGCTGCGCGGCAACGCCGGGCGCGACCCGCTCGATCGGATTCGCGACCATGCCCGTGACGGAATCGACGCGGAGATCGTTTTTCCCAACAAAGGCCTCGCGATGTTCGCGACGCAGGACGCCGAATTCGGTAACGCGCAATGTCGCGTCTGGAACGATTGGGCCTGGGAAGTCTACGGGCCGCATAACGATTTCATGTCGCCGATGGCCTCGATTATGACCGCCGACGTTCAACTGGCGATCGCGGAAATCAAGCGCGTGGTGAAGCTGGGCTTCCGCGGAATAACCCTGCCGTGCAAGCCGGTGTGGGGAGCGCATGACGCGCGCCATCCCAACTATAACCTGTCGATCTACGACCCGATGTGGGCGGTAATCCAGGATTGCGATGTGCCGATGACGTTTCACGTCTCGACCGGGCGTGATCCTCGCGCCGCGCGCAAGGACGGCGGCGCGATTATCAACTATGTTTCGCATTCGCTGTCGCCGACGATCGAGCCGATCTCGAATATTTGCGCATCCGGCGTCCTGGAGCGTTTCCCGAAAATCCGTTTCGCGGCGATCGAGTGCGGTATCGGATGGGTGCCTTGGGCGCTCAACGCGATGGACGAGGCGTATCGCAAGCACCATCTGTGGGTGACGCCGAAGCTGAAAAAGCTTCCCAGCGAGTATTTTCGCAGCAACGGCGCGGCCACCTTCCAGGAGGACCCGCCCGGCCTCGAGCTCGCGGTGAAATTTAACCTGGTCGACAACTTCATGTGGGCGAACGACTATCCGCATGCCGAGGGCACCTGGCCGCATTCGGCGGAAGCCATCGAGCGTGAGATGGGACATCTGAATGACGAACAGCGCGAGAAGATCCTGGGTCTGAACGCCGCCAGGATGTTCAAGTTTGACGTCGAAAAGCTGATCGCCCGGCGTCAACTGACGAATCGCGCGGCGGTCAATTGATCTTCGCTGGACAAAAGTCCGAGGCGGCAATACCCTTAAACCCTAACTATCAAGCTGGATCCTACGATTGGCGATCCGCTTATGACGGAGGAAACCGATGATCGAGGAAACCAACCTTCAGATTGACGAGCCAAACCGCTGGCGCCTGGATACGCCCGGAGCCAGTGGATGGAAGCGAACTGCGCGACCCGACGATCCACATAGGTACGTGATGGTCTCGGCCGATTGCCATTTCAACGAACCCAGCGGCCTGTGGCAGAAGATGCCCGAAGAGTATCGCAAGCGTCTGCCGCAGATCGAAGTCGACGAAAACGGCGTCAAATGGATGGCTTCCGAAGGGCTGCAGCGGTCGCGCCGCCCGACTGCCCTGCAAGGTGAAGACGATCTGCGCAACAAGTCCGGCTACATCATGGTCGATCGGCAGAAGGATCACGCGCGCGATGGCATCGACGCCGAGATCATATTCCCCAACAAGGGATCTGTCGATGTGGGCGACGCGGACGCCGAATTCGGCGCCGCGCAGTGCCGCGTATGGAACGACTGGGCGTGGGAGACCTACGGACCGTACAACGATTTCATGTCGCCGATGGCCGCGATCATGACCGCGGATGTCGAGCTCGCGATGCCGAGATCGAGCGGGTCGCCAAGCTGGGCTATCGCGGACTCACCCTGCCATGCAAGCCGATTTCGGGACTCACGACGCGCGCCATCCGAACTACAACCTGCACGATGTACGATCCGATGTGGGCGGCGATTCAGGATCACGACCTGCCGATCACGTTCCACATCTCGACCGGACGCGACCCTCGCGCGGCGCGCAAGGACGGCGGCGCGATCATCAACTATGTCTCGCATTCGCTCTCGCCGACGATAGAGCCGATCGCGAACATGTGCGCCTCCGGCGTGTTCGAGCGCTTCCCGAAGATTCAGTTTCGCCGCAATCGAATGCGGCATCGGCTGGGTGCCGTGGGCGCTCGAGGCGATGGACGAGGCCTACCGCAAGCATCACATGTGGGCGTTTCCGAAGCTGCCGAAGCTGCCGAGCGAATACTATCGCGAGCAACGGCGCGGCCACCTTTCAGGAAGATCGCGTCGGACTCGAGCTCGCGGTCAAGTACAACCTGGTAGAGAATTTCATGTGGGCCAACGACTATCCGCATCATGAAGGGTCGTGGCCGCATTCGGCGGAATCGATCGAGCGGCAGATGGGCCAGTCTGACCGATGATCAGCGAGCGAAAATCCTCGGACTCAACGCCGCAGCGATGTTCAAGTTCGACGTCGACAAACTGATGTCGCCGCGACAGCGCCGTCAACTGGCGCTCCTATCAACTCAAAAGAGCCGGTCCGAGGGTCCGCGCGAAAGCGGAAAGGGCCGGATTAGCCCTCGTACACGGGGCCGGCCCTCTTTTATTCGTTATCGCGCTGTCGAATTAAGTCGAAATCAGACCGTGCGCGCGACCTCGCCTTTTTTCATCGCGCGAAGGCTTCGTTAACGTCCTCGATTTTGCCCCGCTTGCTGATCATGTCGTCGAGGTTGAGCCGCCCCTGCAGGTAGAAATCGATGTAGCGCGGCATGTCGATGCGGAAGCGATTGCCGCCCATCATGGTGCCCTGGATTTTCCGCTCGGTAAGGAATTTGGGCCCGTCGAGCGCGACCTTCTGCCCGACCGGAATCATCCCGATAATCGTCGCCATTCCGCCCGGCTTGATACAGTCGAAGCATTGCTCGGCGAGCTTCGCCACGCCCACCGCTTCGAATGAGTAATCGACGCCCGCCGCCGTCGGTCATCGTGTTGATCGCTTCGACCGCGTCGCGTGCGGAGGCGTCGACGGTGTGGGTCGCGCCAAAGCGCTTTCGCCATCGCGAGCTTGTTCTCGAATTGATCGACCGCGATGATCTGGCGCGCTCCCGCCAGCTTGGCTCCCTGGATCGCCGAGATACCGACGCCGCCGCAGCCAAAGACCGCCACTGTGGAGCCCGGCTCGATCTTCGCGGTGTTGAGCACCGCGCCGACTCCGGTGGTGACTCCGCATCCGATCAGAGCCGCGCGATCGAGTGGAATCTCCTTGGTGATTTTCACCAGCGCGTTCTCGTGCACGAGCATCTTCTCGGCGTAGGTCGAAAGGTCCGAGAACTGCCGCACCATCTTGCCCCCCTGCGAAAGCCGCGGCGTGTCGCCCTTTGGCCGCTGCGTCGCGCGGCGATTCGAGCAGCGATCGAGATTGCCGGTCATGCACTCCTCGCAGAACCCGCAAAAGACGGAAGGACACGAGATCACGTGATCGCCCGGCTGTAGATACGTAACTGCTTTGCCGACCTTCTCCACCACGCCGGCCGCCTCGTGACCGAGGATCGCAGGCGCGGGAAATGGGATAGCAGCCGTCCACGAAATGCAGGTCGCTGTGGCAAACTCCGCGTCGCGGCAGTGCGGAGCAGAACTTCGTGGTCGCGCGGATCGTCAATATCGACCTGCTCGATCGTAAGTGGCTGGTTGGGTCCGTGAAAAATAGCGGCTTTCATGATGTCTCTGCTCCTTAAGTTTCAATTTCCTTCTTAGCGTAATGTGCGGGCGCACCAATCACTTTCAAAGTCCACACCTCGCCGCCGCCCTAGTTTCGAACATCAGCACCGTGCGTGCGACCTCGCCCGTTTTTCATCGAGGCGAACGCATCGTTAACATCTTCGAGCTTGCCGCGCCGGCTGATCATGTCGTCGAGGTTAAGGCGGCCTTGCAGGTAGAAATCGATGTAGCGCGGCATGTCGATGCGGAAGCGGTTGCGACCCCATGTTGCTGCCTTGCATCTTGCGCTCGGTGAGCAACTTGGCGCCGTCGATTTCGACCTTCTGTCCGACCGGAATCATGCCGATGATGGTCGCGGTGCCGCCCGGCTTGATGCACTCGAAGCACTGCTCGGCGAGCTTTTTCACGCCTACCGCTTCGAAGGCGTAATCAACGCCGCCCGCGCCACCGAGATCGACCACCGCTCGTCGCAACGGCGACTGGTTAGTTCGGATCGCTTCGACAGCGTCCGAATGCGAGGCATCGACGGTATGCGTCGCTCCGAAGGTTTCGCCCATCGCGAGCTTGTTCTCGAATTGATCGATCGCGATGATCTGGCGCGCGCCGGCGATTCGCGCCCCCTGAATGGCGGACAGGCCGACGCCGCCGCAGCCGAAGACCGCCACCGTGGAGCCCGGTTCGATCCGCGCAGTATTGAGCACAGCGCCAACTCCGGTCGTCACGCCGCATCCGATCAGAGCGGCGCGATCGAGCGGTATTTCCTTGGTGATTTTCACCAGCGCGTTTTCGTGCACCAGCATGTTTTCGGCGTAGGTCGAGAGGTCGGCGAACTGGCGAATCGTCTTGCCCTTTTGCGACAGCCGCGGCTTGTCGCCCTTGGGCCGCTGCACCGCGGCCTTCGATTGGTGCAGCGGTTCGGATGCCCCGACATGCAGTCCGCGCAATAGCCGCAAAAGACCGAGAGGCAGCAGATTACGTGGTCGCCCGGCTTGACGTAGGTGACCTCGCTGCCGACCTGATCGACGATTCCAGCGGCCTCGTGTCCGAGCACGGCGGGCGCCGGAAAAGGATACAAGCCATCGACGAAATGCAGATCGCTGTGGCAGACCCCGCTCGCGACGGTGCGGACCAGGACCTCGCGCTCGCGCGGCTTGTCGACCTCGACGTCTTCAATCGAAAGGGGCTGGTTCGGCCCGTGAAATACTGCGGCTTTCATCGGCATCGCTCCTTTTGCGGCGAAATATTATGTCTCCCGCGCTCTCACGGAGGCGCAGCGGCCTGCCAGCGGAGGTGGCGCACCCAATGCCCGCCGTAGACGAGCGGGCACGTTGACGCTGGTAGACCACGCCGCGCGCCGCGATGTCAAGGAACGCCGAAAGCTAGTTATGCGCGAACTTGTTCTCGCAGTTGTTGCCGAAGGTGAACGAATAGAGCGAGACGCCGGGCTCGGTTGCATAGAGTCCAAGTGAATGATCGCCAAACTGCGGGTTCTCGGCGACGTAGTACATCCGCTTGCCGCCCAGGTTGATGTAGGTCCGTCCTTGCGGGTCGGCCTTTACGTCAACTCCCCACGCATCCTTGGGCAACGGCTTTCCGTCTTGCGTAACGAACAGTTGCTTGGGCGAGCCGTCGTCGGACCCCGCCACGAGGTAAACCGCCTTCGCCTGGTAATGCAGATCCACCGAGTCCGTGAGGCCCTTGGACGGCTGCGTGTGTCGGACCGATTCCGCATTGGCCATCCATGCGCCGTCGAGTGCGAAGCTGTCGATCGGCAACGACGTCGGGGCAACGTACGTCACCTCTTTGGATGAATCCTCGCCGCCCGGATTCGCGTTGTTCGCTCCTCGCGCGAAGCCCAGGTAAGTCTCGGGCGTCGGCCTTCGGCAAACCGATCCGTACATATCCGCATTGGCGTCACTGGGGATCGCGTACTTTGCGGCGGCGAAGTTCAGTTCGGGGTTTGCCTCCTTCAGGAGTTTGCGAATTTCCAATTCGAAGTCGCCATAGTCGCCTTCTCCGAAATGGATGCAGGCAACGTTGCCGTTCTTGTCAATCAGATAGTCCGCGGGCCACGCGCTGTTCTGGAATGCGTTCCAGATCTGGTAATCGCTGTCGACCGCGATCGGGAAGGTAAAACCGAAGCGCTTTACCGCGTTGGCGACGTTCTTCGGATTTTTGGCAAATTCAAATTCCGGCGTATGCACCCCGATTACCACCAGGCCGTCGGGCCCGTAGAGCTGGTTCCATCGGCGCAGATACGGGAAGGTGCGGATGCAGTTGATGCAGGTGTATTCCCAGAAATCGACCAGCACCACTTTGCCGCGTAACTCCTTTATCGTCAGCGGCTTGGAATTGATCCATACGTTCGTTGCGAAGTTCGGTGCCGGGGTACGCGGCGCTATCTCATCGGCGAATGCGCAGGGGCGGCCGCTAAGCCCAGCGCGAGGGCAATCAGGAGAATCGTATTGAATAGCTTGAGAAATCTGGAAGATCCGGTGATGGAAACGACGTTCGGTCGATGCATGATCAATTGAAGTCTGTGCAAATTAGCCATGTCAACCCGACGACCTTGACTGTAGGCAGGGTGGTACTTATCTTGACCTGTAGGCGACTAGCTCGCCGGCGAGGAGCGATTTCATGGCTACTGAGAATGTAACACACGTGACCGATGCGACCTTCGACCAGGAGGTTTTGAAGTCTTCCACGCCCGTTTTGATCGATTTTTGGGCTCCCTGGTGCGGACCCTGCCGCGCGATCGGGCCGATTGTTGAAGAACTTGCGGGAACCTACGCGGGTCGTTTGAAGGTCGTCAAAATGAACGTTGACGACAACCCCGAGACGCCTTCCCGTTATGGAGTGCGTGGAATTCCGAACCTGCTGATCGTCAAGGGCGGTCAGGTCAAGGAGCAAATCGTCGGCGCCGTTCCAAAGGGCGCTTCGTGCGCGCAATGGACAACGCGCTGGCTTAATCTCCGAAGGCAGAACCTCCGTCAAAAATACACCTCCGTCTAATTAGACGGGGGTGTTATTTTATGCGCGTTCTCGGCCCACAAATGGTACAGCTGTTCGCGCTTCTCGTAATAGAGATCTTTGACCTGCGGCGGGACCAGCCCCAGCATTCTTTCATTGTAGGCTAAAACCCGCGGCGCGAGCTGCGAATTACTGACTAACGACGAATTCGCCGGCAAGATCGCGGTCAACAATAGAACGTCGAGGCCCGCGAATATTGCCGCCAGCGCGAGTCCGACAAATCCGCCCGCGATCCGATCGATCAGGTTCAAATTGATTATATGGGCGAGTTCGATAATTCGTCCGCCCGCGTAGCCGATCGCCACGAAGACCACCAAGAAAACGATCACGTATCCGATCGCCTGACTGGTCGCCGGCCGCGTCGCGAAGTTCCGTTCCACCACGGCGCCAACCTGCCCGTACCAGATCGAAGCGGCACAAACTCCGCATACGAACGCCACGATCGGAGTGACCATCCGCAGTGCGCCGCGTGTGAGTCCGTGGAGTACTCCGATAGCCAATATCAGCAGGATGGCATAATCGAGGACGTTGAGATTCGCCGCCATGAAGCGCCTATCTTAGCGCGCGCGAGGCGGGTACGCATCCGGCCATTTCATATCGGAGGGTCGTGGCGAAAAGAGCGCGTTCCGCTTAAACTGGCGCGATATGGCGAGGGCTTATATCGAAGAACTGGGCGGTCACGTCGGCGAGGAAGTCACTCTCACGGGCTGGCTTTACAATCGTCGTTCCAGTGGCAAGGTCCATTTTCTCCTGATTCGCGACGGCACCGGAGTTTGCCAGTGCGTCGCCTCACTCTCTGATCTGGAGCCGAAGCCTTCGCCGCCGCGGATCACCTCGGCCAGGAAACCTCGCTGGAGGTGACCGGTACGGTACGCGAGGACAAACGCGCGCCCGGTGGTCGCGAGCTCATCGCACGAAGCTTCAAGGTCGTTGCCGCCGCTGTCGATTATCCCATCACGCCCAAGGACCACGGCGTCGCGTTCCTGCTTGATCTGCGTCATCTGTGGATTCGCTCATCGCGCCAGCATGCGATTTTGCGCGTGCGCAGCGAGGTCGAGGCCGCCTGCCGCGATTTTTTCCACGAGCGCGGCTTCGTGTTGTTCGATTCTCCAATTCTCACGCCGACCTCGTGCGAGGGTACGACCAATCTCTTCGAAATTGATTATTTCGGTGAGCGCAAAGCGTATTTGACGCAGAGCGGTCAGCTCTATGCTGAGGCCGGCGCGCTGGCCTTCGGCAAGGTCTACTGTTTCGGACCTACTTTCCGCGCCGAAAAATCGAAGACCCGACGCCATCTAACGGAGTTTTGGATGGTCGAACCGGAGGTCGCCTACTTCAACCTCGACGACGATATGCAACTCGCCGAAGACTTCGTCTCCTACATCTTGACCCGTGTGATCGAACGCCGGCGCGAGGATCTGAAAATCCTCGAGCGCGACGTTGCCAAGCTCGAAAAGGCCGCCACGAAGCCCTATCCGCGACTTACCTACGACGACGCGATCGAACGTCTCAAGGCCAAGGGATTCGCCGTCAACTGGGGCGACGATTTCGGCGGTGACGAGGAGACCGCGCTGTCCGCGGACTTCGAGACGCCGGTACTCGTTCATCGTTATCCCACCGCCTGCAAGGCCTTCTACATGAAGCGTGATCCGGATCGCCTCGAAGTAGCATTATGCGTCGATATGCTCGCGCCAGAAGGTTACGGCGAAATAATTGGCGGCGGCCAGCGCGAGGACGACTACGAAACCCTCAAGGCGCGCATCCTCGATCACAATCTGCCGCTCGAGCCCTTCAGTTGGTACCTCGATCTCCGGCGTTATGGATCGGTTCCGCACGCCGGCTTCGGTATGGGTATCGAACGGATGGTCGCGTGGGCCTGCGGAATCCATCACATTCGCGAGGCGGTTCCGTTCCCTCGGATGATGGAGCGGCTCGAACCTTAACCGTCGCAATAATTCCGTCGGTCGCGGCGCGGCCGCGATGGTTTCCGATCGATTCGCAATGGGCTCGCGGGAGCTCCAGGCATGCGAATCGGCGCAGCGTCCGTACCCTGCCCCACAAATAAAATTATCCGCCGCAAATCGCCGATCCGTCAGTTCGCGACGTGGTCGGATTTGTTTCTTTAATTCGTCTGCATGTATCGACGCCGAAGCGCCGCGTCACGGTCCGCCTGCATCTAAAACTGAGGCCGCGAGTTCCGCATGCGCGACAAACCCCATCCCAGCTTGAAATATCGGTTATATGATTTCTGAACGTTCGCGCCGCGAGGCCTCGGGCACCTGCTCGCGGTCCATTAGCTCGCCTCATAATCGATGGTTCCGACAACTTGGTATTTTTGTCAGCGAGGCATGGGCACATGATGCTGTCAAGTTTCGCCAAAAAATCTAATTTCAAGGGGGGCGTTGCCGGACGTTTGCGCACGCGCTAAACACATAGCGTCCGACTAGGGACTGAGAGAGTCTTGGCTGGGGAACGTCGCATGGCAAAGGCAACCCAGACGGGGATTAGTCGAGGTTGCCGGCCGCGCGCCATACCATCGAGCCGCTGCTCGGGGAGCGGGATGGAGAGGCGGGGCGGGAGTCTGAGCAGACCGATGCGTGAAAGAAAGAGTTGCTCATGGCATTGGTCGGTGATCGTAACGGCGGACTGACACGCTGCAAGGTTAGAAGCGCAGGACATCTATCCGGGCTCGATCAGTTTCGCGCAAGCTCACTGATCTGGCGCGCTCTATCTTTTGAAATTCGAAAAACCCGTGCTGTCGAGATCGACATCATCTCGATCGCATGTTGTTCCGCCCCGATGTGTGGCGAAACCAAAGGAGGCTGAGGATGCGAAACGGACCTTTGGTACGCAGGAGCGCCCATGCATCGAGGGTAACCCAGGCGGCCGCAACCCGCGTCCGCCCGACCGCCGCTTTACGTTCGCGATGCAAGCAGGCATCGCTTACCAAAGACTTACCGATGCCGGATCTGTCATCATCCGGCGACACCCCGTGCGCACACCTCGAATGCCGCCTGCCGATCAACTTGCGGCAGTTCCTGGCTGAACAAATGGGTCCCGCACTACAGGCAGAGGACGATAGTCTGCTGAAACTGGCGGCCACCGCCGACCGCGCTACCCTCAGTAAGCTTGCGCGCGCGATTCGACGATATTCGACCGAGCGCGCTCACGAAGCTTGGGCCGAAAGTGCCGTTGCCCTCTCGCGCTTCATGCCCGCCGAGGGAAACCAGGCCGCGCCTGCCCTGCTATGTCTCAAATGCGGATGCGTGGATTTTGCCGCCGATAACGCGAAAACCCATCAGGCTCCCGGTTGTCTTACCGTGAATCTCGAAGCCGCCGCGGTGCCGGCCGGCAAGACCATCTCACGATCGGCTGCGGAGGCCGCAGTGGCCAATCACCTGCAGCGTTTGATCGAGGAATTCCGCGCCCTGCGTGTGGCTTTCGGATTGCCGCACTTCGAGCTCGATAACTACGTCAAGAATCACCAGGTTATCTTTACCTGGCGTCCATTGCCGACCGCCTGAACGAAAAGTCGTTCAGGCCCGCGTGCTACAAACGGGCGGAAGGCCGCGAGTAGGCTCGATCAGCGACTCGCGAGCGTTCTGCCGAATCTGGACCGGGAAGAGAAGCTAGATCGAAGAGGCACGCCTGCGGCGTTGCTCTTTACGGCGGCGGCGCTGGGCTTCGGAACGTTTGCGTTTTCGTCGAACACTGGGCTTTTCGTAAAAAGCCCGCTTCTTCATCTCCTTAAATACCCCCTCTTTAGCAAGTTTGCGCTTTAGTACGCGCATCGCTTGATCAAGGGAGCCTTCGACTCTGATTTCCATAGACCTCCATAACGGTTTGATTCAGGCAACCGAGAATAGGGCCGGTAACATTGAGTGTCAACCGTAGTGCATGACCGGTAAATGCGGCCCGACGGGTAAATCCTGCTCGATTCGTGTACTACTCTGCGGACTTCTCGTAATCAAAGTAAGGAGACCACGATGGACCTGGGTTTGAACGGTAAGGTCGCGATGATAACCGGCGCCAGCAAAGGGCTCGGACGCGCGATGGCGCAGGCGTTGGCCGCCGAGGGTGTAGGGCTGAGCATCTGTGCGCGCGGCGCCCAGGAACTCGAACAGGCCGCGACCCACCTCAAAGCCGCCGGTGCAAAGGTGCTCGCCCACCCGGCCGACGTCAACGACGGTGCCGCGATGCAGGCCTGGGTCGGCGCTACGGTCAAACAGTTCGGTGGCGTTGACGTGCTGGTGAACAACGCCGGCGGTGCCCGCGTCGGATCGCTCGCACAACTAGACGACGCCGCCTGGCGCGACGCCTTCGACCTCAACTTCTTCTCGGCGGTAAGACTCTCGCGCCTGTGTGCGGCCGAGATGGAAAAACGCGGTGGCGGCTCGATTATCAATATCAGTTCGATCTACGGGCGCGAGGCCGGAGGTCCGCTGACCTACAACGCCTCCAAAGCCGCGATGATCTCTTTCACCAAGATGCTCGCCCGTGAACTCGCGCCCAAGGCCGTCCGGGTTAATGCCGTCGCACCAGGCTCGATCCGCTATCCGGGCGGTATCTGGGAGGATCTCTTCAAGGCCAATCCGGCTTTCGAGAAAGACTTCGTGGCGCACGAATTTCCTGCCGGACGCCTTGGACGTCCCGACGAAGTGGCTTACGCGGTCGTGATGCTAGCCTCGCCCAGGGCGAGTTGGATTACCGGCACCTGCGTTCCCGTCGACGGCGCGCAAGGCCGCTCGAATATCTGATTTAGATTGTGCGTTCCCGGGGTTGGAAAGTGCGTTAATACCGGAGGTCTCCACTAATGGAAACGGCGCCCGCGAATGAGGCTCTGCGCGAGGCCGCGCAACGCGCCCTCGCACAATCTGACGCGCCATCATCATCGACGATAGCGACGCGGACAGATTGTTTTAGTCAAAATGCGCCGTGCCGCCTTCCTGGAGAATGACCGGAATTCCGTCAATGTGGTGCGGAAAGAGTCGTCTGGTTTTTTCGGTCAATGGATTAACCTCGAAGATAATGACTGGATGGCCGTGAGCGTCGTGGCCCATCATCATGGCTTTGCATTCCGGGATTTTGCCGACGTAGTCGTCTCGGTAGAGCTCTACGGTGTTGGCGGCGTCGCGATCTTCGGGGCTTAGCTGCGCGTTCCAGTCGGGATCTTCGGGACCCTCCGCCTGCACGTATTCGTCGCCTATCGTCTGGGCGGTCGGTTGCGCGTTGTTTCTCTCACCGAGAAAAGCGTGGGCGTTGGTTGCGATTAGCGCGATCGCTGCGGGCACTATGATTGCCATTTTCATCCCAGTTCTTTTCCTCCACTAAGTCGTCGTCACTCGACCGGTACGCCGCTTGTCCAATAGGGCGTGCGTGCCATCCGCCCCTAATTGCGACTCCAACAAGTCGGATTGGAACGAAAAGCGGTGAGCCAGCAACTTCCACGACAGGCCAAGCTGATAGTGCCCCCAGATGACGATATCCGCGCTACGAACAGGCTTACCCAGCGGGCTGAGTATAGTCGCTTTCTAAAATTTCGGATGCCGGCTCTTGCTTGCCACTCTATCTTAGATTATATCGTAAGATATGTTTAATGAGAGACATCATCTGCATGATTTCTGGCACGGCATCGGCCGTCATCATGGTGCCCGAGGTTCCGGCGGCTTTTTTGCGGGATTCATGGGCGGAAGAGGATTGGGAGGCGGAAGCTTCCGCACCGGCCGAAAACTCGGCTCGGCGGACCTGCAGTTGATCATACTCGCCCTCCTTGCCGAAAAGCCGAGCCACGGTTACGAACTGATCAAGTCTTTAGAAGAGCGCTCCGGCGGCTTCTACAGTCCGAGTCCTGGCATGGTCTATCCCGCGCTCAGCTACCTGGAAGAGATCGGGTACTTGATCGTGGAGGCGGAGGGCACCAAGAAACTCTACAGCATAACCGCTGAGGGTCGTCGCCACCTCGAGGAAAACCGCGTTGCAATCGAGGCGATCCTGAGCGAACTCGAACGTATTGGCAGCCGGATGGAATACATCCGTCGCGCCTTTGCCGATCATGATCTATCGGGCGATGAGACCGACGATTTCGAGCAGGATGCTGCTGCCTCGGAGGATCTTTGGATCGCGCGCCGGCGTCTCAGGATGGCGCTGCACCAGAAAAGACATTGCGCAACCACTGAATCTCGACGTATCGCCGCAATTCTAAAGCGAGCAACCGCCAAATCTTGGGCAAATAGTCCACGCGTGGACTCAAACCGAAGCACAATCGGCGCGCCTCAGGCGCGGGCGATTCCGTAAACCGACACGTTCTTGCCGCGCAATTCGATACGCTCTTCGAGCTTCTCACCCACCCGCTCGGCAACCCTCATCGACGCCAGGTTGCGCGAATCGATCAGGCTGACGATGTGATTCACTTTGACCACATTGAACGCGTACTCAAGCGCCGCCCGCGCACCCTCGGTCGCGAAGCCGTTGCCCCATCGCGAACGCGTGAGAGTCCACGCCAGCTCCAGGCTGTACCACCCTTCGGGATTGAGCAGTCCAATTCGTCCGATGAACTTCCCGCTCGATCGCTCCTCGACCGCCCACAAACCATAGCCGCGCAGTTCCCAATGACCGAGGAATGACGCCATCTGCATCCAGGTCTCTTCTCGAGACCACGGTTTGCCGGCGCCGAGGTACTTGACGACTTCAGGGTCGGCGTTAAGCACGGCGAACTCGTCGAGATCGTCCTCGCGGAAGGAACGCAACAGCAGCCGCTCGGTTTCGATTGTCGGGATGGAAATCATTTTTCCACTTTTGGAAGTTAGACGGGTCGGCCGATCAGCGAATGCGAAGTCACGGACTCGATCCGCACGCTTACCGTATCTCCCGTTTGATTCCCGACACCGCGGGAAACACCGCCGTCTTGAACTGCGGCGTCTTGCCGGCGATCATTCCTTCCCCGCGGCGCGCCGGTCCCTCCACCAGCACCTGGAACTCCGCACCGATCGTCGCGCGATTGCGCTGCAAGGAAGTCCCTTCCTGCAACGCGATCACCGCCGCCAGACGGCGCGACTTCTCGGCTTCGCTCACCGAATCGCCGAGCTTGAAAGCGCGGGTATTTTCGCGCACCGAATACTTGAAGGTGAAGGCCGAGTCGTAAGCGACCTCGCGCATCAGCGCCAGCGTTCCTCGAAGTCGGCCTCCGCCTCGCCATGAAAGCCGACGATAATATCGGTCGAGAGCGCGATTCGCGGAATTGCGCTACGCAACCGCTTCACCAGCTCCAGGTATTGCGCGACGTCGTAACCCCGATCCATCAGTCTCAGAATACGGTCCGATCCCGATTGTACCGGCAGATGCAGATACGGCTGGACCTTGGCTTCCGAAGCCATCGCGGCAATAACACTATCGCTCATGTCGCTCGGATGCGGCGAGGTGAAGCGAATCCGTTCGATTCCATCGACGGCCGCGACCGCCCGCAACAGCGCGCCGAAATCGGTGTCGTTCGAGCGGTAGGCGTTGACGGTTTGTCCCAGCAGCACGATCTCTTTCACGCCGCGGTCCGCCAGCGTGGTCACTTCGCGCAGAATATCCGCGGGCGGGATACTGCGTTCGCGGCCGCGCACATATGGCACCACGCAGAAAGCGCAGAACTTGTCGCATCCGCGCATCGCGGTGACGTAGGCGCGCACCCCGCTCTCGTAGTCCGGCGAGATATCGGCGTAGGTTTCCGCCCGGTCCAGGCGCACGTCCACGGCCGCGTCATAACCCGCGCGTCCGATAAGCTCCGGCAACCGGCGATAACTGTCGGGGCCCGCGACCAGATCCAGCCACGGCGCCTGCTCGACCAGTCGCGCTCGGTTATGCTGCGCCATACACCCGAGCAGCCCCAACTTGAGTTCGGGCCGCGATCCCTTGAGCCGCGCCAGATCGCGCAGCCGTCCGAGCACCCGCTCCTCCGCGTGTTCGCGGATAGCGCAGGTGTTAATCAGGATCACGTCGGCATCTTCGGGACGCACCGCGCTGGCATAGCCGGCCCGTCGCAGCACCGCCGAGACGGTCTGCGAGTCAGCGATATTCATCTGGCAGCCGTAGGTCTCGAGATAGACGGTTGGCTGCGCTTCGTGTGTGCTCGTCGATCCCATCGATGGCTGAAATCCTAAGCTATCGGCCGCCGGTCGCTCAATGCCGCCCCACCCGCCGCATGCCTTGGGGTCAGTCTGTTACGCGATCCACCTGGCGTCCTGACCTATGCCCCGATCACGGGCGCTTCCATCCCCGAACCGCACATATCAATCCCCGTTGCGACGCGCCGACGACATGTTTATCTTTGCCACAAGTCCAATATGAACCAGCAACGAAAGCCTGCCTTCGAGCGGATGGAAGCGTCGCTACTCGCCTGCCCGCGATGCAACCGCGCGGTCAAGGTGCGTAAGCGCCTGCTTCTCGTGCTGCCCGAGGGTGACAAGTACGAGTATGTCTGCCCGCATTGTGGGTCCACCTGCGGGACCACAGTCGAGCAGGACCCGCAGCTGAACCGGCTGACCTAGCGGTCGGGATTCTTCAGCCCATCGCCTGAGCCGACGTCGGCTCGATTTCGCACAACACGCGCACTTCGCCCGCTTGGCGGAACGGGTACTTCTGTCCGAGGTATTTGTTCGCCAAAGCATCAATGTGAGCGTCTGCACCGCTCTCAGTGAGTTTTATCACCTTTCCGCGAATCTGCAGGTAGCGGTACGGGTTCTCCGGGTCCATAATCGCCAGTGCCACATTGGCTCCCTCGCGTAGCGTCCGCGATTTAACCCGTCCGCGCGCGGTATTAACCCGAATCTTACCGTCGGTGTAATCGAACCATATCGGCGTTACCTGCGGGGTCCCATCTTTCAGTACCGTCGCCAGGTTGGCGAAGGCCTTCTTGGTGCCGAGCAGGTCGACGTATTTATCAGGGATCACTGCCATGGAATCGCTCCTTGAAGACTTGGAATCGTTGGAGGACACACAGCCTAGTCCCGACCCTGTTCAAGTCAAGCCGCGAATGGTAATGGCATCAGGTCGGGCGCCGGATGTGGATATCCGTGAACTTTTCTTGACCTCTGGATAACAGAAGCCGGCGTCGCCTAACAAAGCCAAATTCGTCCAATGCCGGGAGCGAGTGAAGCCCTTCCACGGTGTGAGCGAATAGCGCAAAATTTGACTCAAGCGGCTACTTGGACTAATAGCGGAACTTAAAGAGACTGGAGATTCACGCGCAGTTTGTGGTCTCCGGAATGGTGTGGGAGGGTATAGCGATGGCGCTTTTTAACAAAGAACCTGAGAGAAACCTGAGGCCCGAACCGCAGAAGCCCCAGCTTCAGCCCCAGGCCCATCCGCAACCCGCACCCGCCTATCCGCCCAATGGCCCGACGGTTGTCGCGGTCAACACGCCCCCGGTTGAACCCGTTCCCGCACCCCCGGCGCGTGCCCTCGAAACCAAAGAACAACGAGCCTATCTGGACAGTGGTTCGAGAATCAGCGGAAAGCTCTCGTTCGACGGCCCGATTCGCATCGACGGCCATGTCGACGGCGAAATTAACGCGAAAGACATCCTCACGATCGGCGAAAGCGCGGTCGTCACCGCCCAAATCAGGGCAGGTTCAATCATTGTCGCCGGCAAGGTCAGCGGGGATATCATTGCGGCCCAGCGAATCGAGATCAGAACCTCGGCCAAAGTATTAGGGAATCTGACCGCACCCGTGCTGGTCGTCCACGAAGGCGCGATGTTCGAAGGTCACTGCTCGATGCAGTCTGAGGCGATTCGGGAAGACCGCAAAGTCACCGTCTTTCCGAAGGAAGACCGACCGTTGCAGGCCGCCGGCGGACAAAAGCAGGGCTGATCGACCACGAAAGCCTCGCGGGGCTCGACTCTCTTCCGGGGCACAAGAAGAGAACGCGATACGCATGGAAATGTGGCCGAGATGGCCGCGTTTTCCAGCTGCCATTAGCTCATCCGCCCGACGACCCGACACGTCTCGACTTAGTAACGATTCAATTCTCCCTTCGGCTCGCCGAAGACGCGGAAAGCCATAGATAGTACCGGACTTCTCCTCAAAAGCCCCGCCCAGCGAGGATAACGGGACTGGATGGCCTCCCTATCGCGTCACCCGGTAAACGGGCAGTTCCGCAAAGGACTTGCCCTCTATCGCGGTGTCTACTACCGTCTCCCTGCGGGAGATAACGTCGTAGAATGCACATACCGCCAGACTGGGGTATATTTTTCGCCCTGATTGCGTCCTTTCTTGCCTTCTGGTTTATATTCGGTTGGCTTTTTTTTGCCCCTTTTCTTAAGTTAATCGGCGATCGGGAGCATCGGCTGAAGGACCTGAACGAGCGCACCGAGCGCTTGCTGCGCGACGAAAAGGCCGCGATCGCGGAACGGGAGCGCGCCCTCGCGACAGTGCGGCGAGAATCGCTTGCCCATCGTGAAGCCGAGCGTAAGCGTGCGGAAGAGGAAGCCGCGAAGATGATCGAAGAGGCCAGGGCCGAGGCGCGGGCCCAGCTTGACCAGGTGCGGGCGGGAATCGAACGGGAATTTGCGGCTGCGGGGCGACAACTCGAAGAAATGGCGCAGACTTTGGCGGTGGAACTGGCGGGGCGTGTGCTGGGTCGCCGGATCAACGGCAGCGGCCAGGATTCCCTGAATAATTAGATGAAGCCACGGATAGGGATCGCAATATTTGCGGGTGCAGTTCTCTGCCCGACCCTCGCCTCTGCGGCAGAGGGGCCGGAAGCGAACGGCAGTTGGTTCTCGCTGATCTTTTACGTCATCAACTTTGTCATTTTCTTGTGGATACTGAATCATTACGCCGGCCCGCCCGTGGTAAAATACTTCCGCGATCGCGCTACTGGAATGCGCGATACGCTGGGACGGGCTGATGCCGCGTTCGAGGAAGCCCAGGATCTGGCCAATCGGGCGGCCGAGCGGATTGCCCGACTGGAGGCCGAAAAGGCCCAGATTTCGTCGGATATAGCCGACGAGACCGTCTACCAGGTCGGGAGAATCTACGACCTGGCTCGAGAGACCGTCGCACGGATCAAGCACGATACCGAAACTACCGTGACCGCCCTGCAGGAAGCCGCGCAGCGGCGCGTACGGGAGTCGATCGCGGCGGGGGCGGGTTATCTGGCCCGCGAATTGGTCGAAGACAATTTTGTAGCCGGCCGATCAGAGACGTCTGCTCGACAGCTTTCTCGAGCGCCTGCGCGAGGAGGCCGGCCGATGAAGAGCTCCAAGGTCGCCAAGCGTTACGCGCGCGCGCTGGCCGGGCTTTCGAACGATACGACCCAGCTCGAAGCTGGGGCGCCGAACTCGAACGCCTGGCGCAGATGGTAGCTTCGCCGATAATCGCCGGGCAGTTGGCGTCGCCCGAGATTTCGCCTACGGCCAGGGTGCAGGCGCTTGCGCTAATCGCGGAGACGGCTCGGCCTGAGCTTTCCGTTGCGTTCGTTCGGCGACGGTCGTCGCGCGGCATGGGCGAATCGAGGACATGCCGGCGATCGCCGACGCCTTTCGGCAGATACTCGACGAATTGATGGGACGCGTGCGGGCGACACTTATCTTTGCGCGGACACCCTACGATGCCGAACTGGCGCAGGTGATGAGCGGACTCGAGGCGATCTCGCACAAGAAGATCATTCCCACGGTTAAAATCGACGAAGCGCTGCTCGGCGGCGTAGTCGTGGAGCTTGAAGGAAAAACCTACGACGGCAGTCTCGCCAACCGGCTTGCCGAGGCGCAGCGCCGTCTTGCCGGCTAGGGCGCAAATCGGGACATCTCTATGGCAGAAATTAGACCAGCGGAAATCAGCGACATCCTGCGCAATGAAATCAAGGGCTTCGAGGGCACGGTGGCGGTGCGTGAAACCGGCCGCGTGCTCTCGTGCGGCGACGGAATCGCGCGAATCTACGGGCTTCAGAACGCCGCCGCCGGCGAGCTGCTCGAATTCCCCCATTCCATTTTCGGGATGGTGCTGAACCTGGAAGAGGACAACGTCGGCGCCGCGCTATTCGGCGATCCGCAGGCGATTAGCGAAGGGGACGAGGTCAAGCGTACCGGCCGTATCGCCGAGGTTCCCGTCGGCGACGCGCTGCTCGGCCGCGTGGTGAACGCGCTGGGCCAGCCGATCGACGACAAGGGACCGATCAAGGCTACGGAGACGCGGCGTATCGAGATCAAGGCGCCCGGTATCATCAAGCGCCAACCGGTCAAGGAATCGCTGCAGACCGGGATCAAGGCGATCGACTCGATGCTGCAGATTGGGCGCGGTCAGCGCGAACTGATTATCGGCGATCGGCAGACCGGCAAAACCGCGATTGCGATCGACGCGATAATCAATCAGCGCGGGCAGAACGTACAGTGCGTTTATGTTGCGATCGGGCAGAAACGTTCGACCGTCGCGCAAGTGGTGGAAAGGCTCAACCGCGCGGGCGCCCTCGAGTATACCACGGTGGTTGCCGCGACCGCGTCGGAATCGGCGCCCCTGCAATTTATCGCGCCGTTCTCGGGCTGCACGATTGGCGAATACTTCCGCGACAACGGGCGCAATGCGCTGCTGGTGTACGACGATTTGAGCAAGCACGCGACGGCCTATCGTCAGCTGTCGCTTTTGCTGCGCCGCCCGCCAGGCCGCGAAGCCTATCCTGGCGACGTCTTCTATCTGCATTCGCGCCTGCTCGAACGCGCCGCGCGGATGTCCGATGAGTTCGGCGGCGGATCGTTGACTGCGCTGCCGATTATCGAAACCCAGGCCGGTGACGTCTCCGCCTATATTCCGACCAACGTTATTTCGATTACCGACGGCCAGATCGTGCTGGACGCGGACCTTTTCTATTCGGGTATCCGGCCGGCCGTTAACGTCGGCCTGTCGGTTTCGCGCGTCGGTTTCTCGGCCGCGGTCAAGGCGATGAAGCAGGTCGGCGGAACGTTGAAGCTCGACCTCGCGCAGTATCGCGAGATGGCGGCGTTTGCGCAGTTCGGATCGGAACTGGACCCCGCCAGTCAGCGCCTGCTGCATCGCGGCGAGCGGCTCACCGAGATGCTCAAGCAGAACCAGTACGAGCCGCTGTCGATGGAAAAGGAAGTACTGATTATCTTCGCGGCCAACGAAGGTTACTTCGACAAGCTCGAAATATCGCAAATCAAACCGTTTGAGCGCGACCTGTACACGTTTATCGACGCCAGGCACAAGAATTTGATCGACGATATTCGCGACAAGCGCGAGATCTCGGACGACACGCGCAAGGGTTTGATCGCAGCGCTCGACCAGTTCATGCAGACTTTCAGCCCGACGAATACGGCCAACTAGGCGGCGTCGCGTACAAGGAAACAGAGCCGGCGCAGGTGGGCCGGCGTTTAAGGAATGGCGACACTCAAGGCAATCCGGCGGCGTATCACGTCGGTCAAGTCGACCCAGCAAATCACGCGCGCCATGAAGCTGGTGGCGGCGTCGCGTTTGCGTCGCGCGCAGGACGCGCTGATTAACGCACGGCCCTATCACGAGGCATTGAAGCGCGTTGCCGATTCGCTGCTGATGTCGGCGCCGGACATGGTTACTCCGCGGGAGGATGCGCAGCGCACGACGCTGATCGTCGTGGTGGCCGCGGATCGCGGCCTGTGCGGCGGCTACAATTCCAATCTGCTGCGCATGGCGGAGGAATCGGCGCGACGAGCGCGCGCGAATGGCACCGAGGTAAAGTTCTTTGCGGTGGGGCGCAAGGCGCTCGACCATTTGCGCCGGGCCAAGGAGCCGATCGATGGCGAGCGCGTCAACAACGCGCCACGCCTGGCCACAGTCGGCCTGGCGCGCGAGATCGCCAGCAGAGTCCTCGCGGAATGGCGTGCGGGCGCGATTGTCGAAGCGGGCGTGGTTTACAACGCCTTTCGCTCCGCGATATCGCAGCGCCCGACCTACGAGAAGGTGTTGCCGGTCGAGCCGCCCGAAAACGCCGGAGAAGCCGCCGCGCCGACTGATTACCTGATCGAACCGAGTGCGGGCGAATTGGTTCCGGTGGTCTTGCGCAGCTACCTCGAAGCCACCATCCTGCATGCATTGTTGGAGGCGGAGGCGAGCGAGCATGGAGCGCGCATGACCGCGATGGACGCCGCGACCAATAATTCAGTCGAGATGATCTCAAAGCTAACACTTGAAATGAACCGAGCGCGCCAGGCGACGATTACGCGGGAATTGATGGATATCGTGGGTGGCGCCGAGGCTCTGCGCGGCTAACGTTTCCCAACAGCTGATTTTTCAGGAAAACCCTGCCCAATGAGTGCACAAACAAAAGGCCAAATTAACCAGGTTCTGGGTAATGTGATCGACGTCGAGTTCTCCAATGGCTCGTTGCCGTCGATCTTCAACGCGTTGCGCGTCAGCAATCCGTCGATCGACGATCGGCCGGGCAACCTGGTCCTGGAAGTGGCGCAACATCTCGGCGAGAACACCGTTCGCTGTATCGCGATGGATTCGACCGAGGGCCTGGTGCGCGGAATGGACGTGCTCGACACCGGCGCGCCGATTTCGGTGCCGGTCGGCGACGGTACGCTGGGCCGCCTGATGAACGTCACCGGAGATCCGGTCGACGAGGCCGGGCCGATCAACGCCGAGCAGATGTTGCCGATCCATCGGGACGCCCGGCGTTTTCCGACCAGGGTATCGAAGTCGAGATCCTCGAGACCGGGATCAAGGTTATCGATCTGATTTGCCCTTACTCGCGCGGCGGAAAAATCGGCCTGTTCGGCGGCGCCGGCGTCGGCAAGACGGTCACGATCCTGGAACTGATCACGAATATCGCGAAGGAGCATGGCGGCGTCTCGGTGTTCGCGGGCGTGGGCGAGCGCTCGCGCGAGGGCAACGATCTCTATCGCGAACTCAAGGAATCGGGCGTGCTCTCGAAAACGGCGCTGGTCTATGGCCAGATGAACGAGCCGCCGGGAGCGCGCGCGCGAGTCGGTCTGACGGGCGTCACCGTGGCCGAGTATTTCCGCGACGAACAGGGCAAGGACGTTCTGCTCTTCATCGACAATATCTTTCGTTTCGTGCAGGCGAACTCGGAGGTGTCGGCGCTGCTCGGGCGCATGCCCAGCGCGGTCGGTTACCAGCCCACTCTCGGCACCGATATCGGCGAACTGCAGGAGCGCATCACCACTACCAAGAAGGGCGCGATCACGTCGGTGCAAGCCATCTACGTGCCCGCGGACGATTACACCGACCCGGCGCCGGCGACGACTTTTTCGCATCTGGACGCGATCACAGCGCTCGAGCGCAAGATTTTCGAGAAGGCGATTTTCCCGGCGGTGGATCCGCTGGCCTCGACCTCGCGCATCCTCGATCCGCAGATCGTGGGCGAAGAGCACTACGCCGTCGCGCGCCAGGTGCAGCAGATTCTGCAGCGCTATAAGGATTTGCAGGACATTATCGCGATCCTCGGGATGGACGAGTTGTCGGCGGACGACAAGCTCGTGGTCGCGCGAGCGCGCCGGGTCGAGCGCTTCCTGTCGCAGGCGATGCACGTCGCGGAACCGTTCACCAATATTCCGGGCGCCTACGTCCCGCGCGCGGAGACCGTGCGCGGTTTCAAAGAGATCCTCGACGGCAAGTGCGACGATCTGCCGGAGCAGGCCTTCTACCTCGTCGGGACCATCGACGATGCCCGCGCCAAGGCCGAGCGGCTCGCACGCGGCGAAGCGCGCTAGCCCAAGGGACGCGTCACCATGGCCGACACGTTTCCATTCACGCTGGTGACACCGACCGGTATCGTTTACGAGGGGCCGGTGGTGCAGGCCGTTGCGATCGGCGCTCTCGGCGAGTTCGGGGTCCTCGCGGGGCATACCAACTACATCACCGCGATCGAACCCGGGATGCTGACCCTGTACGTCGACGGCGGTGGAACGACCGAGTATCTGCTTTCCGGCGGGCTGGCCGAGGTGAAAGACGGGTCGATGACGATCCTGGCGCTCGACGCGCAGCCACCGGCCTCAGTGGACAGCACGGCGGCGGCGGCAGAGATCCCGGCGGCCGAAGCAAGGCTCGCGGAGGTCAATGCGTACGATGTGGGCTATGCCGAAGTCGAGCAGGAGCTGAAATTCGCGCGCGCCCGCACTGCTATCGAGCAACTCCACCGCGTCCACAATTGATATTCCCGCTTCGCGCCCGCGCAACCTAAGCGCAGCGAGGTGCCCTTCGATACCGGCGAGCGCTTAGCGGCGCTCGTCGAGGCCCATGCGGCGCGCGATAATCACCTTCATAATCTCGTTGGTGCCGGCATAAATCGATTGCACGGCCGCGTCGGCATAGTCGGTCGAGACCGCGAACTCGCGCATGAAGCCGTAACCGCCATGTAACTGAAGGCATTGGCTCGAGACGCGCTTCAGCAGGTCGGTGACCCACCACTTGGCCATGCTGACTTCGCTGACGATGTCGTCGCCCCGCACGTGAGCGGCCAGGCAACGATCGACGAAGGCCTGTCCGATTTCGACCTCGGTCTCCATCTCGGCGAGTTTGAACTGGGTATTTTGAAATTGGGCGATCGGCTGGCCGAAGGCGCGCCGCTGCTTGGTGTAGGCGATGGTATCGTCGAGGCATCGCCGCGCGCTCATCAACGAGCCGACCGCGGAGACCAGGCGCTCCTGCTGGAGCTTCTCCATCAGCATCTTGAAGCCCTGCCCTCCTTACCGAGGAGGTTGCCGGCGGGGACGCGACAATCCTCGAAGAAGAGCTCGCTGGTGTCCTGGCCCTGGAAGCCGAGCTTGTCGAGCTTGCGGCCGCGCACGAAGCCGGGTGAATCGCGATCGACCAGAATCAGGCTGACGCCGCGATGCGCGGGTTGAGCCTTGGGGTCGGTCTTGGCGACGACGATTACGAGGTCGGCGATCTGGCCGTTGGAGATAAAAATCTTCGAACCGTTGATGACGTAGCCGTCACCCTCGCGCCGCGCCGTGGTCTGGACGGCGGCGAGATCGGAACCGGTGCCCGGCTCGGTCATGGCGATGGCGAGGATGAGTTCGCCGCTAATCGCGCCCGGCACATAGCGTCGCTTCTGCTCGGCGGAGCCGTAGGCGGTCAGGTAGGGCAGGCAGATATCCGAATGAAGCGCCATCATCAGGCCGTGAGCGCGGACGCGCGACATCTCCTCGATAACGATCGCGTCGTAGAGGAAATCGGCGCCGCCGCCGCCGTACTCGGCCGGAGCGTTGGCGCCCAGAAAACCGGCTGCGCCGAGCTTGCGCCAGCTTTCGCGATCGCTCATCCCGGCCTGATTCCATTGCGGGACCTTGGGAACGATCTCGTTCTCGACGAAGCGGCGCACCTGCGCCCGAAACATCTCGTGTTCTTCAGTGAAAAGTTCTCGGCGCATCGCGCTCTCCTGCTTTGGCGGACCTGATTGCCGTAACCCCTCCCGGAACGAGCCGGAGCCGGCCTCGGATCGCGAAGCTTATTGTATTACTGCGCCGAGCCGCAATCCGCACGTCCAGCATGGGTTTGCGCGGTCGAGGTGAAGTCGGTTAGGAACGAGGTGGCGATACCCGACTGACGACACGAATGTCAGCCGCATGAAAGGTGTATTCGATGAAAGCTGTTCAATTTGACCGCATCGGCGGACCCGAGGTGATGGAGTTTCGCGAGAATGTGCCCAAACCGGAACTGCAGCCGGGTACCGTGATCGTCAGGAACAAGTAATCGCGATTAACTTCGGCGATATCTTCTTCACGCGCAACGAATACCTGGTGAAGCCGGTTCTGCCCGATATTCCCGGGATGGAGGGGTCGGGCATCGTCGACGAGGTCGCGCCGGACGTGAAGGGGCTCAAGCCGGGGATGCGCGTCGGCTATATCGGGATGGGTTCCTATGCGGAATACACGCGAATACGCGAAAGCCGCGCGATTCCGCTGCCCGAATCGATGAGTTTCGAGGAAGGCGCGGCGTTTCCAATCGCGGTGGTGACCGCCTGGCACATGATCCATACGTGCAACCACACGACCGCCGGACAGACCGTGATTCGTGCATTCCGCTGCCGGCGGCGTCGGGCTCGCGGCGGTCCAGATCGCAAAAGCCGCTGGCACACGCGTGATCGGCACGGTCTCGAGCAACGACAAGATCGAACTCGTACGGGAATTCGGCGCCGACGAAGTGATCAACTATGAAACCCAGGACTTTGCCGCCGAGGCGATGCGGTTGACGGACGGGCGCGGCGTCGACCTGATCCTCGACGCGGTGGGTAAGCCGACCTTCGAGAAGGGTCTCGGATGCCTCGCGCCATTCGGGCATCTGATTCTCTATGGACGCGCCGGCGGCGTACCGGACAAGCTCGACGTGCAGCGGCTATTCGCCAAGGCGATCAAGGTCAGTGGATGGGCGGTGCCGATGGTGTATCGCATCCACGACGTTCATCGGCGGGGCGTCGAGGACGTCTTCCGGTTGGCGCGTGAAGGCAAGCTCAAGATTCCGGTCGGTCGGAGCTTCCCGCTGTCGGAAGCCGTCGCGGCGCATCAATTTTTGTTGTCGCGGAAATCGACCGGCAAGTTACTGCTGATCCCGTAAGCGATCGCCAAGTGTGCCGGCGCCGACGTGTGGATCGACGCCGGGCAGATACGCAATCGTTGCGACGGCCCTAGTTAGCCGTCCATGCCATCACGCCGGTGCCGGTTGCCCATTGCCGGATCGGCTCGTATGCGAGAACGCGCGGCTTGAGCTGAGACGGCATCGCGCCGGCGACGGCCAGCCAATCCCGAATTTCCTGGCCGCCGTTGCCCGCCACTTTTTCCAGCTCGTCCGAGCGCGGGTACTTCGCAGCTATTTCCGCGCTGCGGCCCGCGAGAAGTGAATCGAGAAACCAGTGATCGAATTCCTCGTTGATCGTGCCGGTTTCGGGCGGTCCGACCCAATGCGACAGTCCACCGGTGCCGATCACGGCGACACGCTTGCCGGGATCCCATTGTTCGATCACGCCGCGAACGAACGCGCCTACGTCGAAGCATCGTTTGAGACTCGGCATCGGCGCCGCGAAGGCGTTGACGACAATCGGAACGATAGGAATTTCGAATCCCGGGGTTATGAAGGAAAGCGGGACGATCTCGGCGTGATCGAGGCCCAACTCCAGCGAGTAGGCGAAGTCGACGCCGCGGTCCATCCCCTCGGTCACGATCAGCCGGCCTAGTTCGGGTACGAGGTTGACCTTCACCTTGGGTAAACGCAGCCATTCGTTGACGGGCCCTCGGAGACCTCGCCTATTCCGACGAGGAATGCCGGCAAGTTGTCGTAAAAGCAGCGGTCAAAATGGTCGGTCGAGAAGATAACGATCGCGTCGGGACGCGACGCCGCAATGATTTCGCGCGCGTCAGCCAGCCCAGCCATCACGCGTCCACGCTGCTCCTCGTTGGCCGACTGCGGATGCGTCGCCATCAGCGGAACATGCGAAGTAGCGATACCTGCAACGATTTGAGCCATTGGCTTAAACCTCGGTTGGGCTTTGTTTGCGCAAAGCGGTTACGTAGTCGCGGATATTCGTGCCCATCGCCATCGAGGAGGTTAACAGCAGCAGGGGATTGGCGCCGAGGTCGTAGAGCCTGCGCAACTCCCATTGGACGACGGCCTCTTTTTCCGCGGTGGTAAGATTCATAATCCGCGAGCAGGGTCGGCAATTCCGTACGGCAACGCCGGGCGGTTTCGGCGCTACGGCTGATATCGCGCATCAGCCGGTTGAGATGATATTGACTCATCGAATTCCTTCCAATTTCTTCAATGAAATCAAAGGTTTAAGTCTTAGAGGCGTCAATACCGTCGTCTCTGGATGGTGTCTTATCGGCACCCGGAGACAGAAGTAAGGATCAAGCGTCGGCAGCGCCTCATCTGCCCCATATAGCAGGCTCGCCCACAATGTGGGAGATCCCAGCCGACGGAGAATTGAGCCAACCACACCGGCGGCAACCTGTGGATAAACCCTTACGGATTGTGAGTGGAGGAACGTGCGTATGCCGCAGGTGTATACCACTTGTGAGGTTGTACGGCTTGCTCATAGTTTTATTGGGGTGAGCCTAGTGATGTAAGCCGCAAAGGAGCAGCGTCTGCAAATTTAATTAGTCGGCCCGACAGGGAAATCGAGCCTTGGAGAGCCATGAAATCAAACCTTAGTAGAATCTGGCGATTCTTCGCGCCGATTTTAGCGAAAATCGCCATTAACTTTGGTGACCGTCTAATCGACTACTTGTTTCGGCGATAAGTTATACTCCCGGCGCTCGGCGCTTCGCCAGCATCGAAATCATCGGGACCGTTAAAACACTACTGCTGGCAATGGTGCTGGCAATGGTGCTGGCGGTGGTCTCGGCAGCTTGCCGATCATGTGATGCTGCGCGGCGCGTATCCCTATCCCGGACCCGCGATCTACCCGGTCGAACGCAAGATCGTTGTGCCGTTCGGGCCGTATGCGCAGTTACGCCTTCATCACGATGGCGTTGCTCTCTTGGAACTGTGTGCTTTGGATGCTGAGATTGCGCATCGATCTGCTCCCTGAGCGTGAGCATCAGACTAATCTACGAACTTGATTTCTATTGTCGGTGCGACCGCGACCTGCGTCGTCGGCGGTACGGCGGGACAACGACTTGTTGGCTTGGTACGAGCGTCGGTAGCGTTTCCAGGGCGGTTGAGATGATATTGACTCATTCGCTCACCCCCGTAACTTCGCACGGATCACGATCATTCTTTAAAGCCGCCGATCGGTTTTTCGAAGCCCGAGTCGCGCCGATGCTCCCGGCGCCTCACGTTGGTACCGGCAAGAGCATGTTCGCATTAACCACGGTGTGCTACTCCAAGTCTGATACAAGGAGCAAATTGGTATGGGAGCTGCCGAAAACAAGAAAATTGTGCAGGATATGATGGCGGCCTGGATTCGCGGCCAGGGTGGATTTCTCGATCTGCTGGCCGACGATGTCCATTGGACGGTCATCGGGAGTACCGCCGTATCGCGCACTTACACCAGCAAACAGGCGTTCGTCGACGGCGCCGTCAAGCCGCTTGGCGAGAAGATTGCCGGCGCGATCCAGCCTACGTTGCGGGACATCATCGCGGACGGCGATAAGGTCGCCTTGCAGTGGGATGGCCGCGCCGCCGGCAAAAACGGAACGATCTACCATCAAACCTATTGCTGGGTAATGAGAATTGAGGATGGCAAGGTCAAGGAAGGCACCGCTTATCTCGATACCGAGCTGATTACCCAACTGTTCAACTGAGAGAATGAGCGAAGTGGACCGCGGCGAGCCCGCGCGATTATAGTAAATCGCCGCGCGACCCGATGATCACGCGATCGCGTTCGGTGTCCGCCGGCGAAACACCGCGAGGCCGTGTGCTTTCCAATATCCGCGCGAGGAGATGAGACCAACGATGAGTTCAGAGCTGATGAAGGGTTTCCGGATGCTCGACCTCACCGACGAGAAGGGCGCGCTCTGCGGCAAGATTTTTGCCGATATGGGCGCGGACGTGATTAAGGTCGAGCCGCCCCAGGGATGCTCCACGCGTCGAATTCCGCCCTTCCTCGAAGATATTCCCGGCCCTGACCGCAGCCTCTACGCGCTCGCCTATCACGCCGGCAAACGTTCCGTGACGCTCAACCTCGATGTTCCCGACGGGCGCAAATTGCTGGCTGAACTGGTCAAGCGGTCGGACTTCATCGTCGAAGCGTTTCCGCTCGGCTACCTGGATTCGATCGGGCTCGGTTACGACAAGATGGCCGAGCTGAATCCAAGGATCATTCACGCTTCGATTACTCCCTTCGGCGACACCGGCCCGGCGAAGAATTACAAGGCGCCTGACATCGTATCGTGGGCCTCGGGCGGGATGATGTTCCTGATGGGCCAGGAGGGTCGCCCACCGCTCGAAATGAGCCAGCCGCAGGCAGGGCTTCATGCGGGCGGAGAGGCGGCGGTGGCTTCGATGATCGCGCATTATCCGCGTGAGATCGAAGGGCTCGGGCAACATATCGTCATCGATATGCAAGCCTGCGTGGTGTGGACGCTGATGAACGAGCAGGCGATGCCGCTGCTGCATGGCGATTATCTGCGGCGCAGCGGAGTTTTCACCGGCGCGATCGGCGGTCGCCGCAAGACCGTCTTCCAATGCAAGGACGGTTTCGTATCGGGACTGCTGGCCGGGGGCGCTTATCTGCCGTCGACCAACGCGATCATTGCCTGGATGAAGGAGGAAGGCGCCGCGCCGGACTGGCTGACCAAGGAAGGCGGTCTCAAGTCTCTCACCCCCGCCGGCTTCATGAATGCGAACCCGGAAGACCTGAAAGAGCTCGATCGGGCGGAAGAATTGGTCGAGCGCTTCCTGATGACCAAGACCAAGCGCGAGGCGTGGCAAAATATCCTCAAGCGGCGCATCCTCGCAGCCCCGGTCGCGACTGCCGCCGATATTGCCAGCGACCCCCAGCTCAAGAGCCGCGAGTATTTCGTCGAGGTGGAGCATCCGGGCCTCGGCCGCAAACTCACGCTCCCGGGCGCGTTCGCCAAGATGAGCGCAACCCCGATCGGGCCGAGCGGGCCAGCCCCGCAGGTTGGCGAACACAATCGCGATGTCTATTGCGGAATGTTGGCGATGAGCCCGGATCAGCTGGCCGAGATGAGTGCGGCGGGCACGATCTAGACAAGGGAGAGTCTGCCGATGAGACGGTACGCATTCGAGGGAATACACGTTCTCGATTTCACCTGGTACGGTGTCGGGCCGGTCACCATCAAGTACCTTGCGGACAATGGTGCGGACGTCATCCGTGTCGAGTCTGCGATGCGACCCGACGGATTGCGCCTTGCGCCGCCATGGAAAGACGGCAAGCCGGGTATCGACAACAGCCAGTTCTTCGCCAGCTATAACACGTCGAAAATGGGCATAACGCTCGATATGAGCAAAGCCAAGGCGCGCGAAGTCTTTCTGCGGATGCTGCCGTGGGCCGACGTCGTCAGCGAGAGTTTTACGCCGAAAACGTTGCGTAACTGGGGCCTGAGCTACGAGCAGTTAAGTGCCATCAAACCGGATCTGATTATGCTTTCGACCTGTATGCAGGGTCAGACCGGACCGCATCGCGACTACCCTGGATTCGGCAACCTGATGGCGGCGCTATCCGGCTTTTACCATATCGCGGGATACTCGGAGACCGAATTATGCCCGCCCTATGGGGCGTATACCGATTTTATCGCACCGCGGTTTTCCGCTTGCGCGGTGATGGCGGCGCTCGACTACAAACGGCGCACCGGCAAGGGTCAATATATCGACATGGCGCAGTACGAGGCGGCGCTGCATAATCTCGCGCCCGCGATGATCGATTATTTCGCCACCGGCCGCGTCCTGGGGCCCACCGCCAATCGATCCGAACGTTACGCCCCTCACGGCTCCTACCGCTGCCAGGATGAGGACGGCCACGAGCGCTGGCTGGTGATAGCTGTCGCCAGCGATGCGGAATGGCAGGCGACGCTCAGGGTGCTGGGCAAGCCGGCCCAGGAGATGCGTTTCGCCTCTATGGCCGAGCGGCACGAGAATCGTGGCGCCCTGGATGAATTCGTCGGTTCACTGGTGCGCGAACGCAACGCCGAGGAACTTACCGCGGCGCTGCAGGCAGCCGGCGTTGGCGCTTACCCGGTGCAAAGCTGCATGGATCTTCATCGCGACGAAAACCTCGAGGCATTCGGATTTTGGCATTGGCTGGAACACGAGCACATGGGGCCATCTCCATACGAGGGACTGCAGCATCGTATGAGCCGCACCCCGGGTGACCTGCGCAGTCCCGCGCCGACGCTAGGACAGCACAATCAAAAGGTGCTGGGCGAAATGTTCAAGATGAGCGCGGCGGAGATCGAGCAGCTCAAACAGGATAAAGTGATC
This sequence comes from uncultured Pseudomonadota bacterium, assembly GCA_963804355.1. GTDB lineage: Bacteria > Desulfobacterota > Binatia > Binatales > Binataceae > JASHZA01. The sequence continues at coordinate 98,403 of CAWDQC010000030.1, forward strand.
TACTAACCGCGATCGAACCTTGGCGGAGGGGTATCGCTTAGCCTCCAGTAATGTCGCGGAATCGCGCGGAAGTACCACGTATCATCAGACCGTGCGTTACGAACTACAAATCGCCCTCCGTTATCTGCGCGCGCGCCGACGTGACGCCTTCATTTCGATCACCACCGTGTTCACCGCGTTGGGGGTGATGCTCGGGGTCGCCGCGCTGGTAATCGTGCTTGCGGTGATGAGCGGCTTTCAGGCGAGCCTGCGGCAACGCATTCTGAGTCTGACCCCGCAAATCCAGATCGAAAGTTACGACGGCGCGATATCCGACTACAGAACTATCGAAACGCGCGTCAACGCCGTACCCGGTGTCACCGGGTCGGATCCCTTCATCATCGGCCAGGCGATGGTTTCGTCGGCTCAAGGGATTAGCGGCGTGGTCGCACGGGGTGTGCAGCCCGACAACGCGGTCGTCATCGCGCAATTACGACGCTATATGCAGCATGGCTCGCTCGATAGTATCGCAGCCGCCCCGGCGCCCTCGGCTCCGGACGGCACTATCGCGATTGGCTCGACGCTCGCCGACAAGTTGAAGGTGACGGTCGGGGACCCGTCAGTATCGTCGCTCCGATTACGTCGGGGCCCGACGCCGAGTTGACTACCCGCACGGGCCACTTCGTGATTGGCGCGATCTTCGAGTCCGGGATCGCCTTTGTCGACCGCGATATCGCCTTCATGGGGCTCGATCGCGCGGCGAAATTCTTCGGGCGCGACGGCGTCGATGGAATCGAGGTGCGCCTCGCGAATCTCGATCAGACCGAAGCGGTGACCGAGAAACTGCGCGGCGAATTTACAAAATCCTATCGAATCAACAATTGGATGGACTTCAACGCCGCCGCGGCGGCCGGGTTTCAACTTCTCAAGGAAGTCTACTCCCTCGTCTTAACCATCCTGATCGGCGTTGCCGCGTTCAACCTGGTTGCGACCCTGATAATGGTCGTAATGGAGAAGCGCAAGGACATCGCGGTGTTGATGGCGATGGGCGCGAGTCGCGCTGACATCCGGCGGATCTTTCGTAATCAAGGGGATGATCGTCGGGATCGTCGGCACAGGGGCGGGCCTGGCCTTGGGCGCAATCGGATGCTTCATCCTCTCGCGCTACCATTTCATCCACATTCAGAAGCAGATTTATGGTATCGCGACTTTACCGATAGACGCTCAGCCGCTCAGCTTCCTCATCGTCGCGGTCGCATCCCTGCTGTTGTGCTGGATTGCGACAGTCTACCCAGCCCATCAAGCGGCTCGAGAAATGCCGGTGGAAGTCTTTCGTTCGTAAGCCGACAGGCAACGCAAATCGACGCGATTATCGCGGATCCTCGCCCTCAACGGTCGACCTTTTGGGAAGGCTACCGCCCCACGACATTTTCGGCCGAGTTGAATAAATAGAGATCGGAGGCTCGCGAGACCGCGGGCCACGCTGGACAATCCGCCGGGGAACCCTAGCTCCCCAACAAATCTAGCGCTCGTCTTCTGTGGAGACCGGTTTGGCGAGTTTTGGCTTCCGAATTACCAGGGTCTCGTGGCCGCGCACCTTGATCGTGCGGGCGGACTCGGATTGGTAACTGTTGTTGGAAGCTTCACCACGCCGTGGACGTCCATTGGTGCGCCGTCGCCGCCAGTTGCTCAGCTCTTTGGAAAGCTTGCTGGCTACAGAATCACTATCGCCGTCCGCGTCCCGGGACTCGTCTTCGTTGGCCGTCTCGCCCATAGTATCCTGCGAACTCATCTCGTTCCTTTCACCATCCGGAAAAATTTCCTCGACCATGTGTTTTTGTAGCGATCTTTCAACGCGCAAAGATCAAATGCATTCACTCTGAATTTTTATGGGTAGGGCGTGAGGGCCCTCGGCCTGGGCGTTATCGTGGGCTGCTTTTTCAATTTCCGGAGTACACTCGATACCGGTGTGTTTGGCGAGCAATTGCGTCGCTTTGACTATAAATAGGCGGGGTTTAGGCTAACCGTCAATCTGCACCGGCGCCTGATACGCCGGTATTTTGTAGATAACACCTGCTCCTACTGATTTGTGAACAGGCTTTGTAACCTCAACGCGAGCCCCATATCGCCCGCGATTCTCAATTTTCCAGTCATGAACGCCATCTGGCCGTTAAGCTTGCCGGCGATCATGTCCAAGTAGTCCTTGGCCGCCATCGAGATTGTGATGTTCGGTGATGGGTGGGCTCCCTCTGCCACCTGGCATTGGTCACTATTGACCAATACATGCCATTTTCCGCCCGTCTCCCGACAGGTCAAATTGGAACACAGCATTGAGCCCCTTAGCCGCTTCCTTATTGAAGTGGCTGGGCATTTCATCGAAGACCTGTTTACAGGAACTCGGCGCGTCTGGCATTTCTAGTGGGAACCTCCTCGCGGAGAAAAGGCAGTCGCACTCTCTTTCGAGTCATATACCTGTTGTGTTCGAACATTGTCAATAGCGCGTGGCGTACCGTGTGATCCATCACCTACCCGTGAGTTGAACAAATTCCGATTTTGGACTCGTTGCCGCACTCCCAAAGCGTGTCTAAAACCCGAATACACTCCCTACCGCGATTCGAATCAGGTTCACATGCACCCGTACGGGCGCCGCCCCTTCCGTTATTGTAACCGCTTGATCCTTTTCTTGCTGCGTTTTTACTTCACCGCTTAGATATGCGCTTTGGCCGATAACCTTGACGGTAACCCCGGTGAGGCCGGCGCCCTGCAATTGCTGCTGAATCCGCGCCTGATTTTGCGCCCAAACCGACTCATCGGTCGTCAGGTTGTTAATGACCCCGGTTACCCCGTTGACACGTCGCGCAGTGCTCTCGGCAAGCACTTTGTCGTTGTCATCGAAGACCTTGCCGGAGAGAGTGACGGTTCCACCGGTCGTGTAGGCCTGTACTCGCCGCAGTTTGCGGTTTGCGTGCAACTCGTCGGTCACGCGGGTCACCAGCGATAGCTTCGGCGGTCTCGGCACCGACGCCACCACAGGAGGACGGTGATGATGCGCCGGGGTTGGAGCGGTTTCCGGCACTACCGGGGGCGGCAGACTAGCCTCTTCCGGCGACGGGCTGGGCACCGCGGCAGGGGTCTCACCCGCGACCGCACTCGGCGCGCTGCCGACCGGATACTCAGCAGGCGAGTCAGGCGTAAGGCTCGCCAGCTTCGTGTTGAGGTCTGCCTCTATCGACGCGACGTCCGCGGGATTATCAGCGAAAATAATCGGAAAGTCGGTGTCTACGCCGGTGCTGCTCGCCGCGGCAAACTTCCATCCGCTCATGGCCTTGGTGACGTCGGCGTCGAGGCTCGGATTAGCCGCCGTCGAGGTACGCACGCTGCTGGCGCTTACACTGCCGTCCGAGGCGATATGCAGCCTCACGATCATCCCGTCGTGCAAGGTATTATCCGTTGCAAGCGCCTCCTTGTAGGCATCCTCCAGAGTCGATTTATTGCTCTGGAACGCTTTGGTCATGGAGTCCTTGTCGCGGAAGAGCGCGCCAGCGAGATCGCCCTGGATCTGAATCGGGATAGTCTTGGCCAGATCCACGTTTGGACCTACGATCGCCGCTGGAGAGGGAGAAGCGCTGGCTTGTGCGATAGGGGCCGCCGGCTTCTTACCGCTCAGATAGAGCGCGAGCCAGGCGCCGCCGATCAAAGCGATTATCGCCGCGAGCGAGAAAGCGACCACGCTCCAGATGCTTCGTCCGCCGTCTTCTTCCTCGGGATCGGGCATCGGCGGTACTTCACCACCGATCGACTGCGGACCTCGCCGTTCCTGTGCGGGAGAGTAATTCTCGAGCGAGACGCGGGTTCCCGCCGACGGACCGAAGACGCCGGTGCACCGGGGGCCGTCCGGCATCAGACGCGCGCCGCAGAAATTACAGATGACCTCTCCGGGCTGCGCCTTCCCGCCGCATCGCGGGCACTCTATTGCCGGTGTTTCAGTTGCTCGCCCTGCCCCGGTGGCATCACCGTGGTCAGCCGCTGACCGCCGGGCCCGCCACTCGAAGTAAGCGCGGTACCGTCGATCTCGCAGAAGACCTCGGAATCGGGAAACTGTTTGCCACATCGCGGGCATATCTTCATCTTTAAGACGGTCCTCCGGAAATCATTAGACGCGTTCTAGTGATCATAAGCGCGCAATCACGCTGAAACCATCCTCCCGCGGAATTACCTAAGGCAGGTATTTTCAGGGCTGGATGCCGATGCGGCACGTATCCTCGATTGCAGTGTCCAGTCAGGTCCGTCCGAACGTGCTGTCGATTTTCAGGCTGATCGAAACTGCCGATTGATCGGAGCGGCGGCGTTTGCTGCTTATCGGCGCGTCATCTGTTCACCCGCATAGCATCGAAAAAGGATGGCGGCCGGAGCTTTCCGTACTTTCCGCATCAGGAAGCCAACATAACTGAAGTTGCCTGTCAGGCATGACCGTTGCGAATTGCCCGTCAGGCAACTTGAGGCCGCCCTTCGCAAAGGACGACCTCCGGAGAAATTTTATGGCTCAATCGGCCCAGTCCCTTCGTAAAGACTGCCTCAATTTCACCGGTATCACCGCGATGGCGATAGCCTTGATCTCGCCCACGATGACCGCCGCTCTGATCGTGCCGCTGATGTACAGCAGCGCCGGCAACGCAAGCTGGCTTGCGTATGCGTTCGGTACGGTGATGCTGCTTTTCGTGGCGTTGAACCTGAATCAGTTCGCCAAACGCTCGACCTCGGCCGGCTCCATGTATGGCTACACCGTGATGGGGTTGGGGACTACCGCCGGTAACATTTCCGGATGGTGCCTTATCTGGGCCTACCTGTTTATCGGCACCGCCGGCATGACCGGCTTCGCGATTTTCGCCTCGACCTTGCTCGGAATGATGGGAATCACGATACCCGCGGCTCCGCTGTTCTGCGTGTGCGCCGCGACCATCTGGATCCTCGGCTACAAGGACATTCGTCTCTCGAGCGGTTTGATGCTGGTGCTCGAAGGGCTATCGGTCGCGCTGATTCTCCTGCTCTGTGCGATCGTGCTGTTCGGTTCGAAGTCCGCGCTTGACGTTAACCAGTTCAAGCTGACGGGTGTTTCATTTCCGGAGTTGCGCTCGGCGTAGTCACCGCGATTTTCAGCCTGGTTGGTTTCGAATGCGCGACCGCTTTCGGCGAGGAAGCGGTTGAGCCGCTGCGAACGATTCCACGTGCGGTGATCGTCAGCCTGTTATTGACGGGCGTCTTTTTCGTCCTGGCTTCTTACACCGAGGTGCTGGGCTTTATTGGCTATAACACCACGCTGGACAAGGTCGATGCGCCGCTGAATGTACTGGCGGATATCATGTCGGTGGGCTGGCTCAAGGCCCCGATTTCATTTGGCGCCATGGTCAGTTTCTTCTCGCTCGCGCTCTCCTGTATGAATTCCGGAGCGCGCATTCTCTATCCGATGGGCAAGCTCGGCGTGCTCCATTCGTCCTTCGGCGCCGCGCACGAAACCAACGAAACTCCCCACATTGCGGTCACCGTGATGGCCGGTCTGATCCTGGCATCGTCACTTGCGCTGACCGGCATATTCAAGCTCGCGACCCTCGACGCTTTCAACGACGCCGGAACGTTTGGCGCGTTCGGCTTTCTCGGTGCCTACTTTTTGATCACATTCGCTGCGCCCGCCTATCTCAAAAAGCGTGGTGAGATGAGTATGACGGCGCTGGGACTCTCAGTGGCCTCCGCCGTTCTCCTGCTGGTCCCGGCGGTCGGCAGCGTCTATCCGATGCCCTCGTGGCCGGTTAACATTTTTCCCTATATTTTTCTCGCCTATCTCGCCTGCGGCTTTGTCTGGTTCATGATGCTGCGGCGCAATCCCACTTTGATCGAGGACATCAAGCAGCGTGTGCATGCCGAACACGCCACGGCGCCGGTGGCATTGAAGCTGACTCCCGCGGCGGTGAAGCCGGTAGAGAAAGTCATCGCGTGACGCTGAAGAGCGCGGTGGTGGATCGAGAAGGTAGACCGATGCGAAGCGATACGCGTGCGGCGGCAGAGCTGGGTTCCATCTGGCGCTATCCGGTGAAGTCGATGATGGGCGAAGAGGTCGAGTCGAGCTACATCACGGAGCGGGGACTGCTGGGGGATCGATACTACGCGCTGGTTGACCAAAGCACCGGCAAGGTCATCAGCGCGAAAAACCCCCGCCGCTGGCCAAATCTATTCGCCTGCAGCGCAACATTCCTCGAGCCGCCGGACATCCACGCCGAAGGCCTGCCCCCGGTGAGGATTACGCTGCATGACAGAACCACGGTGACGAGCCTCGAAGACGAGGTGGACAGCGTGCTCTCTCGTGCGATGGGCGCGAGGGTCTCGCTTCAATCAAAACCTCCCGCCTCGTTCAATATCGAAGAGTACTGGCCCGACGTCGAAAATCTCTCTCATCGCGAGACCGTCACCGATGAAGTCATGGCGCGCGGCACATTTTTCGACGGCGAGGTCGTGCATCTTTTGACCACGGCCTCGCTCGAGCGTCTCCGACGCGAATATCCGCAAGGCGATTTCGAGGCCTGCCGGTTTCGTCCCAACCTGGTGGTGACGCCGGTGTCAGGGGCCGAAGGCTTCGTTGAGAATTCATGGATCGGATCCATGATGACGATCGGGCGGGAGGTACGCCTGTACATCATGCGTCCGACCAGCAGATGCGTGATGACGACGCTGCCGCAGGGGAATTTGCCCAAGGATATCGGGATTCTCAAGACGGCCGTGCGCGCCAACGGAGCGAATGTCGGGGTCTATGCGACCGTCGCCAGAGGCGGCACGATCCATAAGGGCGACGAGGTCAGAATCGAAGCGCCGGCGTAGCCTGAGCGCGCGGTATCGAGAACGAAGCAGACGGCCAAAGGTGCGTCGATCTGGCGGTGAATAAACATGGCGTGCCGAGTCGGACTCAGATTGCCTTTCAGGCATGGATGATGTTACTTCATGCGCGATGGCGGCCGGAATCGAAGAGCCGCTCGGTCGTATCCTCGTTTCATTGGGCGCGCAGCTCAGGGCTTTGCGCACGGAACGCGGATGGACACTCGAGCGACTCGCCAAGGTAAGCAATTTATCGGAACCCTATCTGTCGCGCCTCGAAAGCGGCTACCGGCAGCCGTCACTAGCCGCTTTGATCACGCTTTCGCAGGTCTACAACATTCCTTTGCGTACTCTGCTCGAGGGCGACGGCCAGGCAATGCGGCCCTGCAAGATCATCCGATCGGGGAGCACCATCAGCGGTAATGCCAAGGGGATGACCTATCGGGCAGTGTCCGGTGGCGGCGCGATGACCGCCCTCCAGGCGATCCAGATGACGGTTCCAGCGAACCGCGCCGACGGGGAATTCTACAAGCATGAGGGCGAGGAATGGCTTTACGTCATTTCCGGCGGTCTAATCTGATGTTCGAAGACGAGACACATGTATTGGAGCCGGGCGACGCCGCGCATTTTGACGCCCGCACACCGCATCGTCTGACTGCCGCCGGGAAAAGTGACGCCGAGGTTCTGCTGGTCGCGTCGCGTCCACGCCGGCGCGTCCCCTAGCCCGGATTCGCGCGAAGCTGGTTTCAGCGGGCGCGGGCGGCGAAACGCAGCCGGATATAGTCACCGGTCCAGCGCCCCTGCTCATCGCACAGCACCGGCCGCAGCATCGCCACGACCTCCTGCTTCGCGGCGGCCCGCTCTGCCTCCGGCACGCGGCGAAAGTAAGGCTCACCGAACGTCTCGAGCCATCCCAGCATATTGGTCGGTAGCGGAGTCGGGCGCGGTATGAGCTCGATGTATTCGACGGCGAAGCCGGCTCGTTCGAGCCGCGATTTATAATCGTCAACGGTCGGGAAATACCACGGAATCGCACTTTTGGCGTCGATTCCCCGCCGCTCGAGCATCGCGATCATCGCAACCGTAATTGCGGCGACGCAGCCGTGACCGCCCATCTCGCCGACGAAGCGTCCACCCGGCTTGAGCGCGCGGCGCACGCCGGTGATGACCGCATCGGGATCCTCTTTCATCCAGTGGAGCGCGGCGTTGGAGAATACCGCGTCGAATTCGTTATTGAACGCCAGACGCTGTCCGTCGACGACCCGCGCTTCGAGCCCACGCTGCCGCGCCGCCTCAATCATATCGGGCGCCGCGTCCCCCCCAAGCACGGAAGCGCCGGCCGCGGCAATTTTCTCGGTCAGCACACCATCGCCACAGCCGAGGTCGAGTATCCGTTCGCCCGCTTGAGGCTTTAGCAGGTCGAGCACCGGTTGTCCGAGCACCGGCACAAAATGGGCGTGTTGCGCGTAACGATCAGCCTTCCATTCCTGGCGCGATTTTTCTTCTGTCGTCATCGATACAAATAAGGCGAGCCTGGCGATGCAATCTCGCCGGCTCGCGTGTTGTTCGGGAGCGCTGGGCGCGGCCCGATCTATGTTATGAACTGCGACGAATACGGGTCCTGCGCATGCGGCGCTTGCGCGCCTTGGACTGAACAGGATCGCGACGGCGCTTGCGCGCAAGTTTGAGATTGCGCCGGTTGCGTTGACGGGAAGCCGGTTTCATTCAATTCACCTACCTTGGATCGGAGGAACCGGGAAGACCTGCGCTCTCGGCCGTTCCGCCGCGGTTCGAACTAACTATATTACTGGTCACGCTCATGGTATCGCCAGCGCGCTGCGGCGCATCGCCGAAACCGATCGGGCAAACCGCGTCGACCTTGGTCACAACTTCACCGCCGTCCATGACGACGACCTGGCCAAGCGGATCTCCCGAGGCGATCGGACCGTTTACCATTCCCGGCACGTTATATTCAAGCTTGACGTCGGCGGTCTCGGTCTTTCGCACGACCAATGCGATATCGCTCTCGGCGATCGGCTGGATCAACGGACCGGACTGCACCTGGACATGCACCGGCAGGGGGTCACCGCGCCGCAGGACATGAACCTTGGTGAAATTGTCGAAGCCCCAATTTAGAATCCGTGCGGTCTGGGCGAAACGCTGCGGGTTCGAGGGAGCGCCGAGCACGACCGAGACCAGACGCATATCACCGCGCATCGCGGTCGCCGTCAGGTTGAATCCGGCCTCAAGACCGGCTGAACGGTC
>CAWDQC010000031.1:0-29888 GCA_963804355.1 uncultured Pseudomonadota bacterium
TGAATCGAAAAAAAACCGGGCAAGGTCAGCTTATCGATCAGTCGCAGCTCGAAACCGCGGTCTCGTTGATGGGCGAAGGGCTGATGCACTACGAGATCACTGGGAAGGAGCCGAAGCGGCAGGGGAATCACGACCGCGTGATGGCGCCGCACGAGACTTACAAAACCTTGGGAGATGCCGATAAATGGGTGAGTATCGCGGTCGGCAGCGAAGAGGAGTGGCGGAAGTTGTGCGCTGTAATGGGCCAGCCCGCTCTTGCCGACGACGACCGTTTCAATAGTCAGACGGCGCGCAAGCGTAACGAGCGGGAACTCGACGCGATCGTTACCCAATGGACCAGCAAGCGCGATCGCTGGGATGTCACCCGGGTGCTGCAGGCGGCTGGAGTTGCGGCGTTTCCGTCGATGAGCAACAAAGATTTGGCCACCGATCAGCATCTGCGAGCGCGAGATTACCTGGTGGAATTGCCGCATGGGGAAGTAGGCCGCAAAACGCATGTGGGGATGCCATGGACGATCGCGGGTGCGCCGCGGCAAGTGAGTAGTGCGGCGCCGCTGCGAGGTGCGGATACCGACGCAATACTGACTCAGTTGTTGAGCTATTCGCGCGAGCAGATTGAAGAGTTAAGGAAGGCTGGCGCGCTCACGTGAGCGCAGCTCGAGTGCGTCGTGAGCATTTTTTCCTATAGCGCAAAAAACCATGATTGAAGCTAAGCAACTTCTGAACGAGATCGCGAAATCGCTTCGCAATGTAATCGCGCCCGCGATCGCCGAGCCCTATCCAAAGGCGCAGGCCTTTATGGCCGCGGTGATAATCGAATTCGTCGCGCGGCAGATCGAGGAGCGGAGTGATATCGCCGAGGGCAAGCAGGAGGCGATAGGCAGTCTGTTCGGCGAGCTTTCGCGCCTCGCAGGTACGAATCGCCTGCTGGCAAAGGATGCTCTCAGCGAGGCTGGGCTGAGTAATCTAATCGAGCGTCTGTACGAGGAGCGCGAGCGGATCGGCGAGGAGGCTTTCGGCGCCGCCAACGGGCTCGTGCGGCGAACGCTCCGCCAACTACTCGACCAGGAACTCAAGATCGCAGGCAAGAGCGAGGGCTGAGAATGGCGGACACGCGCACGACCCAGGAAAAGATCGCCGACTACTTGAAAACGAAAATGCCGGCGGCCCGCGACCTTACGCTTTCAGATTTCGTCCAGACCGCGGGAGGATGGTCGCACGAGATATTCATCTTCTATGCGAACTGGACCGAAGGTGGCAGTGCGATGCGTCAGGGGTTGTGTCTCCGGCGAGATCCGGGGGCCGGCCTTTTGCGCGATCTCTCGAGCCTCGCGGAACAATTCCGTGTGATCAAGGCACTCGAGCCAACCGCCGCGCCGACGCCGAAGGGTTATTGGTACGAAGAGGATCCGGCGCTGTTGGGTGGCCCTTTTTTCGTGATGGAGAAGATCGAGGGCGAAGTACCGAATCCGTGGTCGCGCGCTGGCAAGCAATTCTATGGCGAGGCGGCCAAGCGCGGAAAACTCCCGCGCAGCTTTGTCGAGGCGCTGGCGTCGTTACATAACCTCGATTGGCGCGCGGCAGGTCTCGACTTTATCGGTGTGCCGGGCACGGGCAAGGATTTCGCCCTACGTGAAATTGCCAAGTGGGAATCATTGATCACCCAGTCACTGCGTAAGCCTGAGCCGGTATTGACCGAGATTCTCATGTGGCTCAAAGCCAACGCGCCGGCAGTACAGCGTCTGGCGTTCGTTCACGGCGCCTATCGGACGGGAAACATGATCGTGAAGGACGACGCGATTGCGGCAATCATCGACTGGGAACTACAGGTGATCGGCGATCCGATGTACGACGTCGCCTATGTTCTTTCCGATCTCAATCGCGAAGGTTCGCCACTCCTGTCTTGCGTGGTCGAGCGCGAGTTCTTTCTCGATTATTACCAGCAGCTGACGGGCCTCACGGTCGATCTCGAAGTCTGCCGTTACTATGAGATTCTCTACATGATGCGGAGCACTGCATTCTGGTTGAGTGCATCGGGACTATTCGCGGAGGGGCGCAACAAGGATTTGCGTCTGGCGCGAACGACCTATTCGGTTCCGGTGGTGCTGGACATGGCGGCCAGAGCGCTGGGGTTCTGACGCTGGCGGTTCGGTAAATCAGGCCAGCACTCTGGGAATTGAAGGAGATTTGAGATGCTTAGCGGATTGGACGAAATCATGTGCCATCAACTTCCGACCACGATGGACCATGTTCATACCGATAATCCTGAATGGACCGAGCGGATTTACGTCAGTATCTACAACGTGCGCGACAAAGACACGATGATTGGCTTCGGTGTTGGCCAGTACCCCAACAAAAACGTTCAGGACGGATTCGCTACCGTATGGCATCAGGGGAAGCAGTACAATTTTCGGGCCTCGCGTACGCTGCGTCCCAGGGTGGATGAAGTGAAGATAGGTCCGCTGTCGGTCGAGGTGCTCGAAGGATTGCGTCGTTTTCGCATGCGTCTCGGCGATAATCCTTCCAGCTTGCGGCTGGATCTCGAATGGATCGCGTCAATGAATCCGCATGAAGAAGAGCACGATTTCCGGCAGAGCGGCGGTAAAGTCGTACAGGATATCTCACGCTTCGATCAGGTTGGTCGAGTACGCGGCGTACTGGAAGTCGGCGGCAAAAAGATTGACCTCACCGAAGAGAATTGGTGGGGACATCGCGATCGCTCTTGGGGTACGCGACGTCCGCTGCGTACTGATAGCTCGGATTCGAAGCGCACCACATTCGCACCGTTTCTGTTCAGTTGGTCGGTCGCACAATTCCCGAATTATGCCTTGCATTGGCGCTTCGTCGAGCGCGGTGCCGGAAAATACAGCTATTTCAGCGGCGAAAAGGTAGAACCGTTCGGCAAAAGCCAGGATCCGGGATGGCTTCTGGAAAAAACTGAGCAGGAATTTCGCTGGGACGCCTCGGGGCCGGTGCAGACGCTCAAAGGTGGAGATATCAAGCTCCATTTCAAGAATGGCAATAGCCGCGAAGTCTCCTTCGTGACGCATCCGGCGCGATGGCATCTCAAGGGCGGTGGTTATGGCGGCTATCGCGGCTGGTACCATGGCGATAGCAAGGGTGAATACCACTCCGAGCACGATGTATGGGATCTAAGCGACCCGAAGGTGTTTGCCGAGGCGAGCACGCTTAGCGATCATCTAATCGAGTGGCACTGTGGAAATGATGTAGGTTTCGGGATCATGGAGTACGGCGTCGGCCCCGGCTATTACAAGTACAGCGACATTCAGCATCTGCCGACATTCTGATTGACCCGAATGCTCGAGGACGTTCATTTCGCGATGAGATAAGGGAGCCATTTTGAAAGCGCTTGTCATCGGAGGGACCGGTCCAACCGGCCATTTTATCGTCAACGGGCTACTGCGTCGCGGCTACGAAGTCGCGATGCTCCATACCGGGAAGCACGAACTCGACGAGATTCCGCCGACCGTCGAGCACATCCACACGGACCCGTTCTCCGATGCGGCACTGCGCGAGGCTCTGGGGAATCGCACCTTCGATCTCTCGATCGTCGCATATGGGCGTTTGCGGCGAATCGCGGACCTCCTGGTTGGCCGCACGGGACGTTTCATCTCGATCGGCGGTGTTCCCGCCTATCGCGGCTACATGAACCCCACCGTGTTGCGTCCCGAAGGCATGCCGATCCCGACTTCGGAAGACGCGCCTGTCGTTCCCGTCGAGAGCGAGGACCCAAAAGGATGGCGAGTTGCGCAGACCGAAGCAGCGGTCTTCGAACGACATCACGAGGCGGTGCACTTTCGCTACCCGTTTCTTTACGGTCCCTACCAAATCGCACCTCGCGAATGGTGTGTCGTCAGGAGGATTCTCGACGGGCGCAAGGCCATTGTCCTGCCCGAGGATGGCCTGTCGCTCAACCATTCCGGATACGTCGAGAACGCGGCGCACGCCGTGCTACTCGCAGTGGACAAGCCCGATGCCGCGAAAGGCCAGATCTACAACTGTGGCGACGAGCATCTGCTGACCATGCGGCAAACGGTCGAGATCATCGCGACGGCGATGGGCTGCGAACTCGAGATCGTCTCGATGCCGTGGCGGTTCGCGTTACCGGCTCGCCCAATGATGGCGCAGCCGTGGAATACCCACCGGGTATTCGACCTCACAAAGATCAAGACGCAGCTTGGTTACACCGACGTGGTGACGCCGGAACGTGGGTTGGCGCTCACGGCGGTTTGGTTTCGGGACCATCCTCTGGCACGTGGCGGTGCGGGCGAGAAGATTCTGACAAGACCCCTTTGACTATCACGCAGAAGACGAACTTATCGCGGCCTGGAAGGCAACCTGCGAAAGAATGCCGGAGATTAAGTTTGAACGCGAACCTGGCTATACCGCTACCTATAGCGGGCCGGGAGGTAAGCCGCGTTCGTCGTCCTGGTCGTAGTTTAGAATTTTTTCGTACGCTCTAGCCGAAATATCGCGCAAAAGCTGCCGTGAATGTCTGAAAGCTGAATTGGACGGCAATTAGCGCTGACGAACATCCCATCTTGTCAGCAACTCTTTTTGATGCCAAATTCTCGGGAGGAGATTATTCTCGTTCAAAATAGCCAGATTTGACCAGCGCCGTGCAGGCCTATAGTTAAGAATAGTGTGGTGGTCGAGGCGGCGGAAATTAGTGCTTACGCGATTCCCCAAAATTGTAGATAGAGTTCGATTTGTCGTGGCGATTGCCATGGCCGGCATTCTCCTTACGGCGATCAACGCGAAGGCGCAGACGCCTGTCGCGACAATAACGTCTCTCGTGGGGCATGTCGGCATTGAGCGCGGCGGAAGCCCACTCAATCCCTCCCTCGGCGCTTATCTCGACCAAGGCGATCGCATAACTACTGGAAGCGACGGGCGTATCTCGCTTGTATTCACGGATCACAGCGAAATGGAAATTGGCGAGTCGACCGTTACGACGATCGATGAGCATGACGCGAGCCCCACGGGAGGGATCCGCACTCGTATCGGCCTGCTCTCCGGAGTCGTCCGTTCGATCGTAAACGCGACCGCCGGTCCCGCCGACTTCGCGGTACGAACCCCGAACGCGGTCAGCGCCGTTCGCGGCACCAGGTTTGATACCGCGTATGCTGACGGCGGCTCGCGTGGAGGATACGGCGCATGCCATCAGTTTACCGACGTCGCGGTCTACGAGGGTGTAGTCAGTGTCAGTAACACGGGCAGCCCCTCGACACAGGTCGCAGTTCCAGCGGGTTACGAAACGACGGTAGCCTGCTCGGCTGCCGCGCTTCCTCCAGGGCCGACGGGAGTAACGGGATCGAGTGCGATCGGTGCGTTTCGCGGAGCAGCGCCCTCATTGAGTGGGCCGCCTGCAACAGCCAGCGTATTTTCCGCGATTCTTCCTTTATCGCCGCCCCCACCCCCACCTCCGCCACCACCACCTCCGCCGCCACCGCCGCCTCCTCCACCCGGATGTCACTGATTCCCAGTCTCTGTCAGCTCAAGGAGACCCATGTGAGATCGTTCGTAAGAATTGGGAACAGGACGAGTATTCTCGCCTTGTTCGCGATGTTCGCCGTCCTTGCGACTTTCGTCAGCCCAGCCAACGCGCAGCTATCCGATCTCTATCCAGGCTTCTTCCAACTCGAACGGCCCGGCTATCTACAGGCGACATTTTTTGGTGGCGGGTTCGTTAGTCAAGATTATGGAGCGACCGACGAAGGTATCCAACTCGGTCAAAGCATCACTCAGTATATTGGAGTGTTCGGTCGCGCGACTGCATATCAACTCTTTCTGAACCACGGTCAGACAAGTCCGCTAAATCCATCAAACAACACTACATCGGGGCTCAATTTCGGACGATTTCAGGGTGGTCTCGATTTCACCATCTATCCCGGTACCGATTTATTTGTCTCGGGAGGCGGCAGCGCCGGCGATGCCGGCGGCAGTCTGGTCGAGGGGGATTTCAGCAGTTGGCTCTGGCCCCACAGCCCGCATCCGCTGAATTTTTCCTTCAGCTCACTGCATACATTTCAGAACGGCGTGACGAGTAGTGCAATCGACTTTCAATGGGCACTCAAGTCCACGGAAAATTGGTTGCTGATGGGTGGTGCAGGTGGGGCGATTTTCGGCGGCGGAATCATTTCCGACGGTCTCGATGGGCAGGGTGGGCCGGACTTGGGGGCGTACTATCGTCCCTGGAAGGCGGGTTTCAGCCTGCAGGCTGGATACGGGACCTCCAAGACCTATGGCCAATTCACGGTATATAAACAACTCGAGTGGACCGACTAAAAGGGGGCAGGGGCGGGACGGTATCGGTTGGTCCGCGCGAAAGGTTAAGGGCTCCGGCGCTATCGCCAGAGCCCTGATTTAAACGCGCGGGACTTTCCAGTTCGCGGCTACCGCGTGATCCTGCCAGGCTATCTTTTCCGAACAAGCCGTCTTACTTGTCTCGAAAGGCGAAACTCTTCTCCATCTTGGCGCGCACTTCTTCCATGTGACTGCAGTATGCGTTGAAGCCGCCGTTATAGTTACCGTCCTGCCGGCGCTGAAATTCACCCTCGAAATTGTAGTATCCCGGCGTGCAGTCCTGATTTCGTGAGGTCTTGCCGCGATGCTCGATGACCTCCTGCACCCACCATTCCTCTGCTTCCGGTGTCACCTCGATAGTCTGATGACCCTGCCGGCGCGTGTAGTCGATGCATGCGGCGATATGATCGCCCTGGGCCTGGAGCATATCGGTAAGGTTGAACTGAAACGATGCCTGGTAGCCGCCCATGATGAATAGATCGGGGTATCCCTGCGAGTGGATCCCCAATAGCGTACGAATACCCTCTTTGTACTTGTCTTCGAGGTCGAGACCGCGCGCGCCCTGGATCCGATTGTAAATACCAGTCTTCTGAACCTCGAAGCCCGTCGCGTAGATCAGCACGTCGAGTTTGTATTCTTTGCCATCGAACACCGGTCCGTTCTCGGTGATCTCGGTGATGCCCTTACCGTGGGTATCGATCAGGTGAACGGTCGGAAGGTTATAGGTAGGAAGATAGTCGTTGTGAAAGCACGGGCGCTTGCACATGAACATATACCACGGCTTGAGCGCGTCAGCGGTAGCTTTATCCTTGACGATCTCGTCGATGCGCCGATGGATCCGCATCATGTATTCGATATTGGCGTTCTCCTGCCGGCGAACCTTTTCCTCACGGGAGAATGTAGCTTGCCGTGCCTTTTCCTCGTCGCTTAATTGCGGTTCCATCCGCGCCTGTGCGCGCCGCTTGGCCTGCCAACCGGGCAGCAGCTTCTTCGCCCATTCGGGGTCGGTCATCCAGTCGTCGCGAATATCGATCGATGACGGTGTGCGCTGGAATACGTATAGCTCCTTGGAGGCCATACCCAGATTCGGGATGGCCTGGACCGCCGTTGCTCCCGTCCCGATAATCCCGACCACCTTGTCGGACAATCCCGACAGGTCCGGCTTGGTATACGCGTAATCCCAACGCGAGGTATGGAATGAGTGGCCCTTGAAGGATTCATGCCCTTGATCTTCGAAAGCTTGGGCTTGGAGAGGGTGCCGTTCGCGCAGATTACGAATTTGGCCTTGAGATGATCCCCGCGATTTGTCTCGATGTGCCACATCTGCTCGGTTTCATTCCACGTGGTCGAGGTCACTGTCGTCTGAAAAACCGCGAGCTCGTACAGATTGTATTTTCTCGCGATAGCCTGGCAGTGGGCAAAAATCTCGGGACCCTCTGCATAGTGACGAGTCGGTACGTAGTTCATCTCGTCGAGCAGCGGCAGGTAATCGTAAGAGACCACGTCGCAGGCCGCACCTGGATAACGATTCCAATACCAGGTGCCGCCGACGTCGGCCCCGCGCTCAACTATACGGATGCTCTCGACGCCATATTCACGCAGCCGCGCCGAGGTCAGTAGTGCGGAGAATCCGCCCCCAATAAAAAGGCATTCGACCGTGTCGTTGATCGGTTCGCGAGGCTTCACTTCGCCGCCATAAGTATCGATCTCGTAACGCGCGAGGTTTCCGGTGAGATCGGAGGTGTACTGTTTGGTCCCTTCGGGACGGTACTTCAGCCGCAGGTCTCGCTCCTCCGCGAATTTCTGCTTGATCGAATCGTAATATTCTTGAGAACGCTTGGCCTTGGGCAGACCGGCCATCACGCCAACCAACGGTTTGTCTTGGGACTCGCTCACTCTGATCTCTCCGGTCTTCGGGGGCGGGATGAGACGTAGCGCACTCGGCACGTCCATGGCCCTGGATTCCCAGGCCGGCGTACCTTAACCATCCGGCTCTGGTTTCCAAAGACTCCAAGATAGTTACCATAAAATGCGTTCGTTATCCCACTCTGTAGGGCCGCGGGCAGGAATTGCCGCATTACCCACAGTTTGATCACTGAAAGTCACGGATTTAAGCGACCCGAGTCCTTGCCAGAGTATGGCGCGGGCTGATTTAGTCGTGGGTAATCCATCCTCGACAACACGGAGGCGCGGGGAATGCACGATCAGGTAATCCGTAACGGAAAAATTGTCGACGGTACCGGCTCATCGGCCTACTACGGTGATATCGCTATCGACGGCGGCAAGATTGTTAGTGTTGGCGGAAAAGCCGGCGCGGCGCGACGTGAGATAGACGCGGGCGGCATGCTGGTTACGCCGGGATGGGTCGATATTCATACGCATTACGATGGCCAGGTGGCATGGGACCCTTATCTCTCGCCGTCGAGCTGGCACGGGGTCACGACGCTGGTAATGGGAAATTGCGGGGTCGGCTTTGCTCCCGTGGAGACCTGGCAAGGAAGATTTTCTCATCAGCATGATGGACGGTGTCGAGGATATTCCGACTGAGACGCTGAAGGCCGGAATCGACTTCAAATGGGAATCGTTCGGCGAATACCTCGATGCGTTGTCACAGATGAAACGCGTGCTGGATATCGGTGCGCACGTGCCGCATTGCGCGGTGCGAGCCTATGTGATGGGTGAGCGCGGCGCCGCCAACGAAGTGGCGACGGTCGACGACATCGCACAAATGTCGGCGGTAGTACGCGAGGGCGTTAAGGCCGGAGCGCTCGGAGTCAGCACTTCGCGCACCCTGCTGCATCGCACGCGCGATAAAGCCTATGTGCCGGGTACGTTCGCAGGTGTCGACGAGGCCTTGGGCCTCGGACGCGCGCTCGGAGAAGCGGGACACGGCGTATTCGAAATCATCACCGACGTGACCGGCCCCGACGAAAATTTGGAATGGATGGCGCAGCTTTCGGCGGAGACCAAGCTGCCGATCTCCCTGGCCGCGGTTGTCAATCGCAAATCCGGGGATGCGGATGCAGGAGATTCTCGAATTCATCCGCCGCAGCAATGCCAACGGCAGCCGGATTGTCGCGCAAGTCGCGGCACGTCCCGCCGCCTCACTGATGAGCTTGCAGAGTTCGCTCCATCCGTTCAGCACGCATCGCAGCTACAAGCAGTTGATGACCGGGTTGAGCCTCGCCGAGCGCGTCGCGAAAATGCGCGACCCAAATGTTCGCGCGCAGATTCTGAACGATAAGCCCGCGGTGCGCGAAGAGCAGACCCTCGCTATGGTCAGTCACTTCCAGCATCATTTCGCCCTCGGTGATCCTGGCCGACTATGAGCCGACCGCTGATATGAGCATCCTTAACCGCGCTCATCAGGCCGGTAAGACGCCGGAGGAAGCTGACTTACGATACGCTGCTCGAGAACGACGGCCGTGGCATCATCTACATGCCACTTGCCTTCAAGGATTATTCCTTCGACGGCTTGCGTCCGCTCTTGATGGACTCGACCACAGTCCTCTCGCTCAGCGACGGTGGCGCGCATTGCGGAGTGATCTGCGACGCCGGAATGCCGACCTATCTGCTGACGCATTGGGTACGCGATCGTCAGCGCGGCGAGCGTCTGCCCCTCGAACTGGCCGTCAAACGCCAGACCCTGGATACCGCCGATCTCTATGGGCTCAAGGATCGCGGAGTGCTAGCCCCGGGCATGAAGGCCGACCTCAACGTGATCGACCTCGACAATCTGCGTCTGCACGCACCGGAAATGGTCTTCGATCTGCCTGCCGATGGCCGCAGATTCGTGCAGCGGGTCGACGGCTACAAGTATACGGTCGTGAGCGGCGAGGTGACCTTCGAAGATGGTCAGTCCACCGGCGCGATGCCGGGAAAGGTCGTGCGAGGCTCAGCCTCGGCGGTGTAACGAAGCTTAATCGCCCGAAAAACTGAGGCCCGAGGCGAATCTTGCGGTTCGCTTCGGGCCTCAAACGTTTTCAGCCGTTGAAGGGCTCGATCAGTTCGAGAAAAGTTCCGTCAGGGTCCTTAAAACAGAAAAATTTTGCGCCGGCCTTGTTGCCGAAACGGATCGTCACCGGCTCCGATACCATTTCGACACCCTTTCCTTTGAGCCGCGTATATTCTTCGTCGATATTTTTCGTGAACAACGCGATCCGCGCCGCACCTACATGATAAAGATGCGGATAGGCGGCGCCTTCCGTCTTAGGTTCCTTCCACTCGATCAAATCGATCCGGGTAGCGCGCGGATCGTCGCTTAGACTGAGCAACGCGGCTCGCGCCCGGCTGTTCGGGATATTGAGTCCCTTGTCATTTCCCTGGTTGGGTCCCTCACCGATATCGAGCACCACCTTGAATCCGAGCATCTTATAGAACTCGAGCGAGCGGTCGAAGTTCTTTACGTTTACGTTGATGTGAAAGATCGACTTTATCATCTGACTGTCCTCACTTCGGAGATCGACTGAAACTTGTGGCGCTTCCACGCCGTACTTAAGACTGAGTTGCCGACACTCTCGGATACCCCGCGTGGTTTTTCAAGGATTTCCTTTATCGCGGCGCGTGTTCCCTGCGGCACAACAAGTGATGCTTTCGAGCGTTGCGTATCCAATGGGTTGTTCGTGCGAATCGCGTGAGATGGATACTAAACGGGTACCGTGAACCGCGAAGAAAAGAGTCACAGACTGCTAACTGCGCGATACACCTGGGTAATACACCTAGTTAGCTATAAGGCGTAAAGGTGGCGTCGTACTTGTTGCGAGATGCTGGCGTGTTCCCACTAGAAGGTCCGCGATCATGGCTTGAATCATGCTGCCTCACTAAGGATTCAACCAGGAGTACCCATGAATCCGCGTATCGGACTCGAGCAGTTAGCCGCAGTATGTCTAGCTTGCCAGGAAATTGTTGCCCACCGGTTCGAAATGCGAGGCTGGACTTTGTCGGATTGGAAGTGCGCAGACCAATGCGCTATCGACGTCGATCGGAAATGTCACGCTCTGCTGGAGCATGATTCGTGGATAAAGGAGCTATGGAACCGTGTCCTCCTCCACAATGAAGGAGTACTTGGCGACAGCCACGTATTACCCCTCAACGAACTTCACCCCGCGCATTCTCGCGCGCGCTGATAAGCGATCCCGCGGCGAAAATGCGCTGTCGGTGCTGGGTAGTATCTTGCTAATCGTTGCGATCGTAACGGTGGCGGATCTCGGGCTGATATTTATGTGATAGTTTCGCCTTCTCTTCGAAAGATGAGAAAGCCTAACGGCCACAACTATGGTGGAGCGGCGGTGCCTTCTCTATCCGATTCGCTGCAATACTACCTGCGACAGCATTTCGTTCGCCCCGATCAGATCGAACTTCATCTGCGTGCGTTCCTGAAGCTCAGTAAACGCCTTCAGCTCGTTGAAGCGATCGGCGAATTCATCGAAATAGATAAAGGTGCCGACGTCGATCATCGATTCGAGCGTCCCCAGAACATAGGCGGTCGACGAGTAGATGTCCGCGTCCATGTTAATAACCAGCTTGTCATGCTCGGGTGGTTGATAAGCCGGTAAGGTCTCGTCGAACCATCCCTTGAAAAGCCTTACGCGCGGATCTGGTATCTCGGGAATTTCGCCGTTCGTGCTGAAGAATCCCTTCGGAGAATCGATGTTCCAATTCTCCGGCAGACCGATAAAGCTGTCGAAGCCGTGCAACTGGGCGAGCGGATTTTTTAAGTTATTTGACCAGTACCTGAGCGACTCGCCTTGGAAGACGCCGAATTCCAGGTAGAGCGTTCGACCTTCTCCGACCCGGTTGATGACCAAGTCGAACAGCTCGTTTTTTCGCCGCACTCGGAGCGATGGCCGAAGCCCGAGGCTGTACAATCGTCTCGATGTTTCGAGGTAGCTGATCGCGGCGTCGAGTCGGTGAATGGTCCGTCGCGAGAACATGGGACCGATTCGAGTTAAAGCTCGCTTCAGCACATTGTCTACGCGGTTCCATCTCAGATTCTGCATCGCCCGCTCTCCCAGGAAACCCATGTTTCGAAGGTCGCAAAAACCCTCCACAGTAGCCGCTCGTGTGAACTCTCGAAAAGCGCTACCAGCGCGACGCGATCAGACAACTTGCCGATGACGTCGCACAAATGCAGGAATGGTGCCCCGGCCGGGAATCGAACCCGGACTTGAGGTTCCGGAGACCTCCGTGATGTCCTTTTCACTACCGGGGCACGCGAACGTGGATGATTTCAATATACCAGCATCGACGGTCGAACAAGCATCGCCCTGATTACACGAACGAGCCTCGAAGGGACGGCACCCTACTCACTAGGTGTGAGTATTCGCGCTCGTTAACGCGGAATCCTCGCGTACCATCTCGACGTGCCGCCGCTCCGCCTCCGGACGCGCGGCCGCGATGGTATCGATCATCTCCCTATGAACCCGTCGATTACTGGCGAGGATTTGCGCACCGGCCAGATCGAGCCGCGACCCGTCCATGTTGGTAACCCGTCCGCCCGCCTCGTCGACCAGTAGTGCTCCCGCTGCAACGTCCCACGGTTTCAGCCCGAATTCCCAAAAAGCATCGACGCGTCCACACGCCACCCAGGCGAGATCCAGCGCCGCCGATCCGGTCCGTCGGACTCCATGGGTGCGCATCATGAACGCCTCCCAAAAGGTCAGGTAATAGCGGCGACGTTCGCGCCGATCATATGGGAATCCCGTTACCAGCAGTGAATTGGCGAGCGTCGGCGTGCGCGTTACGCGAATCGGCCTGCCGTTGAGCCGCGCGCCCCTGCCTCGATGCGCCACGAACATTTCCCTTTTGAAGGCATCGAAGACCACCGCGCTCTGCAAACGCCCGCGCCTTTCATAGGCGATCGAGATGCAGAACTGCGGATAGCCGTGGGCGAAATTCGTGGTGCCGTCGAGTGGATCGATAATCCATCGATGCTCGCTCGAGTCCCCGCTCACGCCGCTCTCCTCGGCCAGGATCGCATGCGTCGGAAAGGCCCGCCGAAGCACCTCGATCACCGCCGCTTCCGATTCGCGGTCGGCTTCGGTCACGAGATCGATCACATTGCTCTTGTTGGCAATGCTGATGTGGTTCATCCGCTTCAGATGGATGCGCCCGGCGGCCCGGGCCGCGCGTATCGCCACCCGCTCGATTTCGTTGCTCTCAGGCACGAGTCGCAAGTTATGTCAGCGCGCCATCCCGCGCCAGTAGACTAATTTAAGATATAAACAATATTACTTCGCAGCCGCGAATTGCTGTTCGGCCATGAGCCGCTGCGCGTACGGCATCAGCGTCGCAAACAGGTTCACTCGCGAGTCCAGGGTCTTGCCGAGCCCGCTGATCAAACCCATAACGCGATTGACCAGCAGCACATCGGCGGGGACCTCGACGATCGGATTGGCGCGTATCGTTCGCGGCAGCTCTTCCGAGAATTCTTCGATCAATTCGCGATCGGCATACGCGCGGTTGCGCCGCACCGAATTCCCCAGGAACAGATTCGCCAGCATCAGCAAGGTTTCGGGCGATCCGTCGCGCGTACGGAAACCAAGATCGTGAAACGAACTGATGATCGCATCGCGATCCGAAGTGAGTATCGCGAAAGTCAGCCGCACCATCGCGTCGCGAAACGCCGGTGGAAAATCCTTCGCCAGCCCGAAGTCGAGCAGCACAATCCGCGGTCCCGGCTGCACCAGGATGTTCCCGGGATGCGGGTCGGCATGAAAAAAGCCGTCGCGCAGGATCATCTCGGTAAAAATCTCGATGAGCGTTTGCGCCACCGCCTGCTTGTCGATTCCGGCCGCCGCCAGCCCCGCGAGGTCGGTCACCTTGAGGCCCTCGACCAGTTCCATCGTCAGCACGCGCCGGCTGCTCAGTTCATGGAAAATGCGGGGCACCATCACGTCTTTGCGCTCCGCGAAATTCCGCGCGATGGTTTCGCAGTTGCTCGCTTCGTTGACGAAATCGAGTTCCATCGGCATGTACTTGAGCAATTCGCGCGCGATGATACGAAAGTCGTACTCCGGCTCGAGCCATGCCAGCACCCGCAGCGTGAACATCAGGTTGCGCAGGTCCGCACGGATTATTCCCTCGATTCCCTGGTACTGCACCTTGACCGCGCAGCGACGCCCGTCGTGAGTGGTCGCGCGATGCACTTGCGCGAGCGAGGCGGACGCGAGCGGCTGCCGCTCGAATTCGGCGAACGCCTCTTCCAACGGACGTCCAAGTTCGCGCTCGACCTGCGCGCGGATCTCCTCGAACGGATGCGCCGGGACGCGGTCATGAAGACCCGCAAGCGTCGTTACCCATTCGTCCGGCAATACATCCGCGCGTGTCGCGATAAATTGGCCCGCCTTGATCAGCAATCCTTCCAACCGCACCGATGAACGATAGAGTGCGCGAGCGGCGCGTAAATCCTGCCGGCGATAACGTTGTTCCTTGCCCGATTTATTTATGTAGCGCGACCAGATCTGCGCGGTCTTGTAGCCGCTATAAATTCTCGCCGCGAGCCATACGACACTCCAGAAGCGATATGCGCGCGTCAGCAAGCCCGGTTCAGTCCCGTTCTGCTCAGGCACTTTGGATGTTTTGATCGAGGCCAAAAAATTTTTGCCGGTAGCCAAGCACTCGCTAAAAGTCTAAAGAATGTACGGCGCGCAGAGAATAGATCGAGATGTCAGCCGCCGCCACCCCCTCACAGTCCGAGAATCCGGCGATTCGAGGTATCATCAGACGCTATTACGGCGTCTGGTTGGGCTATTCGTTCGCCGGCGGTTTTCTCTATGGCGTCTATCCCCTGTTTTTGCGATCTCGCGGTCTCGACCAGTTCGAGATTAACAGCGTCCTTGCAACGTACTTTATCGTCACCTTCCTCACCGACGTTCCGACCGGCGCCTTCGCCGACGCATTGGGCCGGCGCCGCGCCTTTATTCTTGGATGCATGCTTCGATCCACTGCGTTCCTCGTCTATTTCTTCGCGCATCACTACCCGTTCTTTCTGCTCGGCGAATCGATCGACGGCGTCGGCACCACCTTTTGCAACGGCGCCATCGACGCCTGGGGGGTCGATTCCTTGGATCGCGCGGGCTTTGCCGGTCTCAAGGACCACCTGTTCTCGCGCATCTCGCAACTTACGAATCTTGGCTTCATGTTGGCGGCGATAGTCGGCGCCTACGTCGCGGATATCGATCTCGCCTGGCCGTGGCTCCTGGGAACGGTCGGCTATATCGGCAGTGCACTCATTGGCGCCTATCTGATGGACGAACCGGATCGTCGCGGCAAAGCGATTGTGATGCGCGGGATGCTGGCGCATGTGCGCAAGCGCATCGCCGATGGACTTCGTCAGGGCGTCGCCAGCCGTGCGCTATTGCTATTGAGCGTCGCCAACGGGATCTTTTTCGCCGCATGGGCGCCCTATTGGTTGCAATGGCCGCAATATGTTCACGATAGCTACCACTCGGGTATCTGGATCGTCGGATGGGTCTTCGGCCTCTTCACCATCGCGCGCATGATCGGCGCCGAACTGGTCATGTACATGGGCGCCAGCGAAAACGCGCGCGGCCGCCGTCTCAGTCTGCTCATAGTTATCGTCGGTGCGATGCTCTTTGGCGCGGGTGCGGCCGGCCCCCGCATTAATATCGTGTTGGCCGTGCTCACCGCGATGAATATCTGTACCGGCGCGATGCAACCGCTGATGCAAAGCTGGCTCAACGAACAGATCATCGGCGACGAACGCGCGACCCTCCTTTCCTTCAACAGCACCTTTGCCACCGCCGGCGGCTCGATTGGCTTGCTCGCCAGTGGCGCGATCGCCGACGCCCGCGGTATTCCGACAGCCTGGCAATTTTCCGCGCTGCTCTCGCTCGTCGCGCTTCCCTGTTATTGGTCCCTGCGTGGCCCCGCGGTCGAACCCGCCACCAACCTGACGGGAGCGTAAAGCGCTTTTTTTCGCCTTATACACTCAGGCTCAAGCCAATCGTTTTCCTCGTTCCGCTGACCGTATTTTTAGGCCCTCTAGCGGTACACCGCGCTGTCGGTTAAAAATTAACCCACTACTTGCGATCGACAGGAGGCAGCGGGGACGGCGGCTACCACGATGGAATTTCCCAGGATCAAGCGGCTACCACCTTATGTTTTCAACGCGATCGGCGAATTATGCCTCCAGGCCCGCCGCGCCGGTGAGGACATCATCGATTTCGGCATGGGAAATCCCGACGACGCGACGCCACCGCATATCGTCAACAAACTGATCGAAGCCGCCGCCAAAGCCCCCAACCATCGCTACTCGGTCTCGCGCGGCGTCTACAAGCTTCGCCTCGCGATTTGCGATTGGTACAAGCGCCGCTTCGATGTCGACCTCGATCCCGACTCGGAAGCTATCGCCACTATCGGTTCCAAGGAGGGTATCGCGCACCTGGCTCTCGCCATCCTCGATCAGGGCGACGTCGTTTTCGCGCCGACTCCCACCTATCCGATTCATCAGTACGGATGCGTCATCGCCGGCGCCCAGGTCCAGGGCATCCCGATGCGCAATGGCGAAGAATTCTTTGATGAGATGATGCTCGCGCTCAATCGTTCCTGGCCGCGCCCCAAGCTGCTCATCATGAACTTTCCGCACAATCCGACCACCGCGACCGTCAACCTGAGCTTCATGAAGCGTGTGGTCGAATTCGCCCGCGAAAACGAGATCCTGGTGGTGCACGATTTCGCCTACGCCGACCTCTGTTTCGACGGTTACAAGGCGCCCTCCATCATGGAGGTCCCGGGCGCGCGCGATGTCGCGGTCGAATTCTTCACGCTCTCCAAAAGCTACAATATGCCCGGATGGCGCGTCGGCTTCGCCGTCGGTAATCGCGAAATGATCGCCGCTTTGACTCGCCTCAAATCATATTTCGACTACGGCATGTTCGCCCCGGTGCAGGTCGCGGGCATCGCCGCCCTCAATGGCCCCCAGGATTGCGTCACCGAGATCGTCGAAACTTATCGCCGCCGGCGTGACGTCCTCGTCACCGGCCTCAATCGCGCCGGATGGCCACTCGAGTCGCCGCGCGCCACCATGTTCGTATGGGCGCCGATTCCGGAGCCGTTTCGCGCCATGGGGTCGCTCGAATTCGCCAAATTTCTCCTGAAAGAAGCCAAGGTCGCGGTCTCGCCCGGCGTCGGCTTCGGTCCCGACGGCGACAGCCATGTCCGCTTCGCCCTCATCGAAAACGAACATCGCAGCCGCCAGGCTATTCGTGGGATCAGGCACGCGCTCGGACGCGCGGAGATTCCCCGTCCGCGCCGCGCGGCAGTCTCCTAGCCAGGTAGCTTCGCCGCCGTAATCATCGCATGAAATCAGCGCGCAACCAGGTAGCAAGACCTGTGCGTATCGGCCTGCTCGGATGTGGCACGGTCGGCGAGGGCGTGGTGCGCCTGATTCGCGGCAATGCCGCGATGTTCGAGCGCAAACTTGGCGCACCCGTCGTGCTCGCCGGTGTCGCCGACCGCAGCCTCAAACCCAATCCCTCGCTCGGCCTCGACGCCAGGCTGATTACCCGCGACTCCGCGGGCCTGGTCGTGCGCGACGACGTGGATATCGTCGTCGAACTGTTCGGCGGCCATCAGCCGGCGCGCGAATTGATCCTTAAGGCTCTCGAGGCCGGCAAGGATGTCGTCACCGCCAACAAGGCGCTGCTGGCCGAGGATGGTGACGCGATTTTTCGCGCCGCCGCCAAGGCCGGACGTGTAGTCGGCTTCGAGGCGAGTGTCGGCGGCGGGGTTCCGATCATCCGCACCCTCCGCGAGGCGCTCGCCGGCGATCGCAACTGCGCCGTCTACGGCATCGTCAACGGCACCTGTAACTCGATTCTGACCATGATGACCGAACGCGGCAGCGACTTCACCGAGGCCCTCGCACAAGCCCAGCGCGACGGTCTCGCCGAAGCGGATCCGACGCTCGATATCGAAGGGCACGACGCCGCCCACAAGCTTTGTCTCTGGTGACCTTGGCTTTTGGCGTCAGGCTCAAACCCGCGCAGGTCTATACCGAGGGCATCAGCGGTATCGCCAGTTCCGATATCAACTATGCGCGCGAACTGGGCTTCACCATCAAGCTCTTGGCGATTGCCAAGGATGACGGCGGTATCGAGGCGCGGGTTCATCCGACCATGATCCCTTCGCGTCATCTTTTGGCCGGTGTTTCCGGCGCCTTCAACGCCATCTACGTCAACAGCGAGGCCCTTGGACCGAGCATGTATTTCGGTCGGGGTGCCGGGCAGATGCCGACCGCGACCGCCGTGATGGCCGACATTCTTGAGATCGCGCGTCATCGTCTCGCCGAGGGAAGTGGCGCTGCTCATCCGCTGGGTTATCCCGCCGCGACCGTCCCTCCCGCGCGTGTAAAGCCGATGGACGACGTGCTATGCGAATACTACCTGCGCTTCATGGCGCGCGATCGTCCGGGCGTGCTCGGCAATATCGCGTCGATTCTGGGGCGAAACGAGATTTCAATTGCTTCGGTCATTCAGCAGGAACGCGGAGTTGAGACCACGGTGCCGGTGATTATGCGAACTCATGAGGCGCGCGAGCGCAACTTAAAGCGTGCGCTCGCTTCGATCCGCCGCCTCCGCGTCGTACAAGGCGCGCCCGCCTTCATCCGTATCGAGGAACGGCTCTAGCCGCGCACCAACGTTGAGTTATGGCAGCAAAAACCCGGCACGGCTCCGCTAATCCGGTTCGGCTCACCCGATGGCCGGGCCTGATCGAACATTACCGCCGCTTCCTTCCCGTCACAGCGTCGACTCCCGTCATCACTCTCAACGAAGGTAATACGCCGCTCATCGAGAGCGCCGCGCTGGCCGATCGCATCGGACAGGACATCAAAGTTTACTTGAAGTTCGAGGGCGCCAATCCGACCGGTTCCTTCAAGGACCGCGGAATGACCTTGGCGATCAGCAAAGCGGTGGGGGAGGGCGTGCGCAGGGTCATCTGCGCCTCGACCGGTAACACTGCGGCGTCGGCGGCGGCATACGCGGCTCGTGCGGGAATTCAAGCTTTCGTTTTGATTCCCAAGGGTTCCGTCGCGCTCGGCAAGTTGTCGCAAAGTGTGATGCATGGCGCGCGCGTCGTCGAGATCATCGGCAATTTCGACATCTGCTTGAAGGTCGTGCGCGATCTGGCCGAGCGTGACCCTATCCGCATTCGCCTGGTCAACAGCGTAAACCCCGATCGCATCGCCGGACAAAAGACCGCCGCCTTCGAGATTTGCGATCAGCTCGGCGACGCCCCGACTCATCACTTCCTGCCGGTTGGCAACGCCGGCAACATCACCGCGTACTGGGCCGGTTACCAGGAGTATCAAGCCGGCGGCCTGTCGCAGCGCTTGCCCAGGATGATGGGCTATCAGGCGGCGGACTCGGCGCCAATCGTCGTCGGCCATCCCATTGACGATCCGCACACCGTTGCGACCGCCATCAAAATTGGCAACCCGGCGAGTTGGAACGGTGCGGTCGCCGCGCGTGATCAGTCCGCCGGCATCATCGATATGGTCACCGACGCCGAGATTCTCGCCGCCTATCGTCTGATCGCCGCTCAAGGTGTATTCGCCGAACCGGCCTCGGCGGCTTCTGTCGCCGGGATGATCAAATTCAGCGCGAGCGGCGGTCTCAAGCCCGGCTCGGTGGCGGTCTGCACGCTCACCGGGCATGGCCTCAAGGATCCTGATACCGCCCTCAAGAACCTTAGCAATACTATCGTGGTCGAACCGGACCTCGACAAAGTTTTCAAGTTGCTGGACAGTTGAGCCGCCGGAATTTCCTGATCTGCGCGTGGCGCCGGCGCGCCCATTCGCGATGCGGAGGATGTCTGTGAAGTACGTCATCATTCATGGCGACGGCATGGCCGACTGGCCGTGCGAGGAACTCGGCGGCAAGACCCCGCTCGAGGCCGCGCGCAAACCCAACATGGACCTGATCGCAACTCGCGGCGACCTCGGGCTCGTCGCCACGATTCCGCAGGGGATGCCGTCCGGTAGCGACGTCGGCACCATGACGATGCTCGGTTATGACCCCGCCCGTTATCACACCGGACGCGCGCCTATCGAAGCCGCCAGCCGAGGTATCGATCTTGGCCCGGCCGACGTCGTCTTTCGCATGAACCTCGTCTCGTTGCAGTCGGGCGACGGTGGGATCCTGATGCACGACTTCACCTCCGGCCATATTTCGAGTGAAGAGGCCGCGCGTATCGTCGACGATATGCCCGCGATCTCACCGGCGACGGTATCGAGTTCCATCACGGCGTCAGCTATCGCCATCTGATGGTCTGGCGCGCCGGCCTCACCGGGATGAGCCTCACTCCGCCGCATGACATCACCGGCAAACCGGTCGCCTCGCATCTCCCATCGGGTGAGGGTGCCGATCGCCTGAAGGCCCTGATGGATCGCGCCGCGCAAATCCTCCGTGACCATCCGGTCAACCGTGCCCGGCGCGAGCAAGGCAAGACCGAAGCTACCTCGATATGGTTTTGGGGTCAGGGCAAGCGTCCCGCTGTTCCGACCCTGAAGTCGCGCTTCGGGGTGGAAGGCTCGGTCATTTCGGCAGTGGATCTGGTTAATGGCCTCGGCCGTTTGGCGGGTCTCAACGTGATCACCGTGCCGGGTGCGACCGGCTTTCTCGATACTGACTACGCCGCCAAGGCGCGTTATGGTCTTGCCTCCCTCAAGGATCGCGACTTCCTGCTGCTCCATATCGAGGCGCCGGACGAAGCCGGGCACATGGGCCGCGCCGACCTGAAAGTCGAGGCGCTGGAGCGAATCGACGAGCTGATTCTCGGTCCGATGCTCGATCAGCTGGGTTCTTTCGGCGACTTCACCCTGCTCCTGATGCCGGATCATGCGACACCTTCGCAATTGAAGACCCACTCCAGTGAAGCGGTACCTTTTGCCATCTTGAGGGGTAATGCGCAAAATAGTAGAGGCGGTAAGCGCCGCTATACCGAAGCGGACGCCGCCCGCACCGGTATCAAGGTCGGCGACGGTTATCGGCTGATTGAGTCGTTGTTTGGTGCGGCTCTGCCCGTGAGCTAAACTGTCGGCGCATCTCACGATCCCAGACCTGAAGGAGCGCCACTATGGAGCGGAATCTGGCCCTGGAAGTGGTCCGCGCGACGGAAGCCGCGGCCCTCGCCGTTGCCCGCTTCATCGGCAAGGGTGACGATCGGATGGCCGATCGGGTAGCCGCCGAGTCGATGCGCAAGACCCTCAACTCGATCGCCTTCGACGGGAAAATCGTCGTCGGCGAGGGTGAGCAGGAATCGACCGAGCATCTTTACACCGGTGAAATCGTCGGTACCGGTTCGGGCCCCGAAGTCGACGTCGCGCTCGACGCGCTCGAGGGGTCGCTGATCTGCGCCACCGGCGGTCCCAACGCTCTGGCCTGCGTTGCGTTGGCCGAACGCGGCAAGATTCTTCGCTGTCCCGACACCTACATGGACAAGGTCGCCTGCGGTCCGCTCGGACGCGGGATCATCGACCTCGATCGCACACCCGCCGAAAATTTGAAGGCGCTGGCCGAGGCCAAGCACGTTTACGTCGAGGACTTGCGCGTTGCCATCCTCGACCGCCCGCGCCACGAGAAGCTCATCAACGAAGTTCGCCGCGCCGGCGCCGGTATCAAGCTGCTCAGCGCCGGCGATCTCTCGGCCGCTATCGCGACGACCCGGCCGGAAAGTGAGATCGACGTCCTCTTTGGTGTCGGCGGTGCGCATCAGGGCGTCCTCGCGGCCGCCGCGATCCGTTCCGCCGGCGGTGAGATGCAATGCCGCTTCGATCCGCGCAA
The DNA here is from genome assembly GCA_963804355.1 of uncultured Pseudomonadota bacterium. GTDB lineage: Bacteria > Desulfobacterota > Binatia > Binatales > Binataceae > JASHZA01. The sequence continues at coordinate 22,134 of CAWDQC010000031.1, forward strand.
CGCGCAGGAGGCCGAAGCCTGTCTCGCCGCGGGAATCCTCGATCTGAGGCGCAAATTTACCCTCGAAGAGATCGCCGGCGATGACGTGATGTTCGCGGCGACTGGAGTGACCACCGGCGACTATCTGCGCGGAGTTCGCTTTTTCTCCGGCGGCGCCATGACCAACAGCGTCGTGATGCGTTCGAAGACGCGTACCGTCCGCTTCATAGAGGCGATCCATCACTTCGATTTCAAGCCTGAATACTAATCGCGCGCTTCTTTCCCCGGGCGTTTGACGGAGCAGAGAACCGATTGTGCCCATGCGTCGAACCGTGCGCTGATTATCGCGCCCCAAAGTGATGAAATTCCGACCGCTCGATCCCTCGCGGGCGCGCACGCGCAAGCTCGCGACCCTCTCGCGTATGGTTGCACGCGATCAATTCGGCAAACCGCTCAAGGCCGGCGTGTCGATGCGCAGGTTTTTCGATTCGTTGCCGGCGGTGTTGGCGGCCAAGGATCTGCGCGAACTCGCGCATAGCATCGCCGTTGCGCGCCGGCGTGATCGCCCATTTGTCCTGCTGATGGGAGCCCATCCGCTCAAGGTCGGTCTCGGTCCCATCATCTGCGATCTCATCCGCGACGGTATCGTGACCGCGATCGCCACCAACGGCGCGGCCATCATTCATGACTTCGAGCTGGCGTTTGCCGGCCGCACTTCCGAGGACGTCGGCGCGGGGCTCGACGAAGGCGTGTTCGGGATGGCGGAGGAGACCGGTAGGTTCCTCAATGCCGCCGCCCGCAATGCCGCTCGCGACGGAATCGGGCTCGGCGCCGCAGTCGGCCGCGAGATCCTGGCGGCGCGGCTGAAGTTCCGCGACAGCAGCATCTTTGCCGCCGCCTACGCCGCCGAAGTGCCGGCCACTGTTCACGTGACGATCGGCGCCGACATCATCCACATGCATCCAGATGCGGATGGCGCTGCGATCGGCGCCGCCTCGATGGCGGATTTTCATCGACTCACCGAGGTCGTGGGCGAACTGACGGGAGGCGTGGTCATCAATCTCGGTTCGGCGGTGGTGATGCCCGAGGTCTTTCTCAAGGCGCTGAACCTCGCGCGCAACCTGGGTCGCAAGGCGGCAAATTTTACCGCCGCCGACATGGATTTCATCCGCAATTATCGGTCGCGCCTGAACGTTGTCGATCGTCCGACGGAGAAAAGCGGCCGCGGCATTATCCTGACGGGCCATCACGAGCTGATGTTTCCCTTGCTGGCAGCGGCGATTCGCGAAGAACTCAACCGCCGTCCGCAACGCCGCGCGAAGTGACCTCGTCGGCCAACACCGTCGCGCTGCTCACCGACTTCGGTTACCGCGACCATTATGCCGGCGTGATGCATGGCGTAATCGCGAAAATCGCCCCGGCGGCCAGGACGATCGACCTCACGCACGGGATTCCGCCGCAACAGGTTGCCGCCGGCGCGTTGGTTTTGAGTCAAAGCTGGCGCTTCTTCCCGCCCAGGACAATTTTCCTCGCGGTGGTCGATCCCGGTGTCGGCACCGAGCGCAAGGCGATCGCGATCGATACGCGCGCCGGCGTCCGCTTCGTCGGTCCCGACAACGGACTTCTCTTTCCGGCCGCCGACGCTGCCGGGATTAAGCGGATCGTCGAGCTGCAATCGCGACGTCATCGACTGCCCGAGGTCAGCGCCACTTTCCACGGGCGCGACATTTTCGCCCCCGCGGCCGCGTGGCTGGCGCGCGGCGTGGCGATCGACAAGTTGGGACCGGCGGTCAAACAAATTGTGCGGCTCGAGTTCGACGGCGGAGTGAAGCAGGACGCGCGGACGCTCACTGGTGAGGTGATTTACGTCGACATTTTCGGCAACCTGATCACCAATCTGAGCCGGACGCGGGTCGATCGATTCGGTAGCGACTTTCGCCAGTGCAGGCTTTCCGTTAGGATTAGAAACCGCACGCCCGTGGGGATATGCACGGCGTATGGTGACGAGCCCGCGGGCGTTCCGTTGGCAACCTTTGGCAGTTTCGAAATGCTCGAGATTGCGGTTCGCGACGGCAGCGCGGCTGAGCATTTTGCCGCCGGCGCTGGAACGCCGGTCAAGTTGCGCGCGGAACGCAGATAAACCATGGATGAAACGATCGCATACAAAGATACTTCCCCGGTCTTGACCGATATTCCGCGCTTCGAAGGCGTCGTCCGAGCCGGTCGAGACGTGGCGGGCCGCCAGGCCGCACCGCCGATTGAGCATTCCGCGCATCAATGCCGATCCTGTTTCTGCTGACGCTTGCTGACGACGACGATGGCCGGGGCGGACATGTGCGGGTGCCTTCGTCACGCTGCGCGCGCCGCTACATGAGCCTGATCAACCTCGCCGCGGGCCTGACGTTTTCGATCCCGATGATGGCGATCCTGCTGGCGCACGAGATGGGCCATTACCTGACCGCGCGGCGGCATGGAGTCGATGCGACGCTGCCGTACTTCATTCCGGCGCCGCTGCCGTCGCTTTTCTTCATCGGGACTTTCGGCGCTTTTATCCGGATGAAATCGCCGCCGCGCACGCGCCGCGCGATGTTCGAAATCGGCGCGGCGGGACCGTGGGCGGGCTTCTTCGTCGCGATGCGTCGCGATAATTCTCGGGCTCAAGCTGTCCAAGGTGACGCCGCTCGACAATTCGCTGGGCGGGCTCAACCTGGCAACTCGATGCATCTTCTGGGGCGTCTCGCGCGTGGTTCTCGGGGTCGATCCCAATGCGGTCAACGTCGACCTCCATCCGATGGCTTTCGCCGGATGGATCGGGCTGTTCGTCACGACGCTCAACCTGCTGCCGGTGGGCCAACTCGACGGCGGCCACGTGGTCTATGCGCTGCTCGGCGGCCGTGGTTCATCGTGTAGTATCGCGCCTGTTCTGGGCGGGACGGCCTTGATGGTGGTGGTGCCGTACGCGCTTGGGCTATGACTTCTGGTTCGGCTGGCTGATCTGGTTCGGACTGGTGTTTTTCCTCGGCCTGGGACATCCCTCGACGGTCGATCCGCACACGCCGCTGGACGGCAATCGCCGGATCGAGGCGTGGGCGACGGTCGCGCTGTTCATCGGACATTTAGTCCCGGTGCCCGATCGTTTGCGCGCCGAGTCCCGAGCAGCAGCAACCACAGCAGGACCAACCCGATCAGGCCAACGCCCGGTATTAGCGTGATGCATGAAGCTGCCCGCCGCCAGACTGATGCCCTGATGCGCGCGGGTTCACCTTTCAGAATCTGAGCAATCGCGTGGCACGTCCAAGCTGGGACCAGTACTTCATGACGATAACGCGGCAGGTCGCCGAAGCGATCGACCTGTCTGCGCGCGAAAGTCGGCGCGGTGATCGTGCGCGACCGCAGTATCCTCGCGACCGGCTATAACGGTGCGCCGGCCGGCCTGCCGCATTGCACTCGAGGTGGGCTGCCTGATCTTACGAGTCGCGCACGCCCGACGGCGAACTCGAACAGAACTGCTATCGCACTATCCACGCCGAGATGAACGCGATCACGCAAGCGGCGAAGAACGGCAACGCGATCAACGACGCCGATATCTACGTGACTCACACGCCCTGTATCCATTGCATAAGGTGTTGATCAACACGGGCATGCGCACGGTCTATTATGATCGCCCGTACAAGCTGGAGACGATGGCGGAAATGCTCAAGCACGCGCAGATCAAACTGGTGCAGGTCAAGACGGAGGGCCCGATGGCTCCAAATGAGCCGGCGGCCGCGCGTGCGGTATCTGCGCGATTATCGGGCGCATCGCGCGGGCAACGTTCGGCGATATGATCGCGGAGTTGCCGCGAAGCTGGCTGATCCTGGGCGACGCGCAATTCTATCGCGGTTATTGCGTGCTGTTCGCCAAGCGCCACGTACCGAGATCATCTGATGCCGCGCGGCGAGGCGCACGAATTACTCGACGAGCTGATCGCAGTGGGCAAGGCGCTCGATCGCGTGGTGACAAGCCGCTCAAACTCAATTACGAATGCCTCGGCAATCAGGAGCCGCACGTTCATTGGCACGTCTTTCCGCGCTATGCCGAAGACTCGATGCGGGTGGCGCCGGTATGGCTGCGGCCCGAAAGCGAACGTAAAGCAGCGCTTCAGGAAGCCGACCGGCGCGCGCTGATCACAGCGCTGCGCACGGAGATCTTGCGCCGATCCCCGCCGCTCGTACAGGGTGAAGAATTTCACCGGCGACCCATTCGTGACCTCGACTGGATATCCGTTGCGCGTCTGGCGCGGCGCGGCCGTCGGTGGCCGCATGCCGCCATTGCTATCGTTGCGATCGCCGCGGCAATCGCCGGATGTTCACGACCGCTACCCGAGCAAGGGTCGGTGTCGGAACGCGTCTACGTCGATCGCTGCGGTAGTTGTCATCGTCCCTACCAGCCGCATTCGATGACCGCGACCATGTGGCAGGCGCAGGTGGCGGCGATGCGCGAAAAGATCGCAGCCGCCGGGATGCCTCCGCTGACCCCCGAGCAGGAGCGCGAGGTGCTCGATTACCTGCGGCGCAACGCCGGCGGCTGATATTCAGGCCGCAACCGAATTGTCATATCTTTGTGCTAGGAAAGAACCGTCGTTGGGACGGTCAAACAATCTACCGCGGGGTATGAGTCGATGAAACTTGTCACATTTACGTATCAGGGCGAGACCCGAATCGGCGTGGCGGAGGGTGACACGGTGGCCGACGTCACTGCGGTGGCGGCGGAACTGCCGCGCGAGATGACCGCACTGCTGGCAGCAGGCAAGGGGCCGATGGATCGCGTGCGTGCCCTGGTCAAGAGCGCGCCGCGAATCGCGCTGGCGCAAGTCAAACTCGAAGCTCCCGTGCTGCGTCCGCCGGAATTCCTGGCGATCGGCCTCAATTACGCGGACCATGTGGCCGAGACCGGACGCGAAAAGCCGGCCTTCCCGCTGTTCTTCAACAAGCAATCGAGCTGTGTGAACGGACCGAATGACCCGATTCATCTGCCGCGCGCTTCAAGCTGGCTCGATTACGAGGGCGAGCTAGGTTTCGTCATCGGCCGGCGATGCCGTCATGTGCCGCGCGCGCGGGCGCACGAGGTAATCGCGGGTTATCTGATCGTCGACGACGTCAGCGTGCGCGACTGGCAGCGGCGCTCGCAAACGATGACGCTGGGTAAATCCTTCGACACGCATGGACCGTGCGGGCCGTGGATCGTAACGCCTGACGAGCTGGGCGATCCGCATACGCTCGAATTGCGGACCCTGGTCAACGGCGAGGAACGACAGCATTCGAACACGCGCAATTTGTTCTTTGACTGCTTCGAACAGATCGAGACGCTCTCGACCGTGTTCACGCTCGAACCGGGGACGATAATTTCGACGGGAACTCCGGCAGGCGTGGCAGGCGCGATGAAGCCGCCGAAATGGCTCAAGGCGGGAGATGTGGTGAGGATCGAGATCGAGCGAATCGGTCATATCGAGAACCGCGTGATCGACGAACCGGCCGCGACCGCGCGAATCTGAGGAAGTTTCTCGCGAGGAGCGGTGAACTCTCTGCGCGTGCGACGGCAGGCCGGACGGTCTAGTCGAGGCTGAGGCTAGTCGAGCTTGAGGCTCTGCTGGCCGCCATCGTAGACGATGCGGCCGTCGTTCACCGAGGCAAAGTCGGCCAGCGAATGAACGGTTAGCTTGCCGTCGGGCAAGATGTGCCGCACCTCCCATCCGCGAACCCTGAGTTGGTCGGAGATGATCCGCCGGTGGCATCGCCACCAGAGTCCCTCCGAACACATGATCGCGACTGGAGACGCGGAAGCGATCGCGATCAGTTCGTCAAGACCCGCGGCGAACTCGGCCGTTTCGGTATAGTCGGCGTAGGATCGGAACGCGGGGATGCGCCAGGCAGTGTGCGGAGAATCGGGGCGTTTCGAACTGCGCCGCCCGCCCAGCGCTTTAAACCACTTATACGCTATCCCCGCGTGTTCAACCGATCGTTGAAGATCGCCCTGGTTGAATTGCGGCCAGTGCCGCGAACTCGGAAAAGCACGAACGTCGGCTAGGGTCGCGATCTCATGCTGTGCGAGAAGTCCGACTAACGTTTCGATCGGATGGGTCGAATGACCGATCGTGGAGATGATCGGGGACGGTCCCGCATCGGAGGTTTCATTAGTTTGCTTCATCAGGGCGCGGTCACGAGCCGAATTTGTCGATACGCAATAATGGCGATCGCGCGATCCATGAGTCAGCGGTGCCAGGCGAGAAATCCGCCTGCGAGAACCATCGCGATACCGCTCGAACGCGCGACCAAGCGGCCGTATGGAGTCGCCTTCTCGATCAGAACAAATGCGCTCAGGGCAGCGACCCACGCCAGGTTCATCACGCCCATCACGAACAGCAGCGCCATCAGCGCCCAGCAGCATCCCACGCACAAGACGCCGTGCTTGAGGCCCATCCTGAACGCACCGCCGCTTCCGCCGCGCCATTCGGTCATGAAGAAGCCCAACGGCGATCGACAATTGCTCAGGCAGGCGTCCTTCAGAGGGGTCAGCTGGAAGACTCCCGCGATCACAAGAATTGCCGCACCAATAAGTGGAGGGGCGGTGAGGTCGCCGCGAAGCAGGGCCGCTCGCTGCAACGCCCATTGTGCAATCGTCGCGGCGACGCTGAAGAGCGTCCAGACCACGAGATAGGCGCTGGCGAAGAACCATACCGCGAGATGCGAGGAGTCCTCGCGCTGGCCGGCGATGCGCGCGTACATCGCGATCATCGGGCTCGCGCTGGGGAGCATCATCGCGACCATCATCACCGTCCACATCATGAAGACGAGCCACCAAGCGGCGGCGGCCTGCGGAAGGACACTGAGCCAGCGCGCGGCGATCGCGGGCAAATCGCCCGGCGTCATCGGCATCCGAATGAGGTAAATCCAGGAGAGAAGCCGTAATCGCCGCGAGCCCTCCCCAAAGGATCAAGCGATCGCTCAGCGGCAGTGACGGCGGTGCAATGACCTCGGCGACATCAGGCTGACGAGCCGGAGCGTCCGCGGAGGTCATGGCGTTGGCATGCGTTAACTATTGGCCCAGTTGATCGGGGAGAAATGACCGTTGCGTCCCGAATTGTCGAAGGTGAAGGAATGATCCTTGAAGCGGCTCGCGGTGCCCTTGGCGGCCGCCAGTTTCTGCGAAAAGGGATGGCCGACGTTCTCGAGCCATACGGTCTGGTTACCGGCGCCGGCGACGCCTTCAACCGTGACCTCGCTGATCCCGGCGATCGACAACTTGTAGGTCTTGCCGTCGGAGCTGAAGGAGATGGGGACCGCCTTGATCGGCAGCCGATGCGTGATCATGGTGGTCAGCAGGGATGGCGGACCGCCCGCGTTGCCGGTGAAGATCGCTTCGAGGGCTTGCTGCTGCGCGGCGTTGGCGCGGCTGTCGACGTATACCGCGAGAGTGCCGTTGCCTTGCGCCATCGGTCCGGGCGTGGTGAGCGCCTGAACCGCATTCAGCCCCGACAAATCGACCTCGCCACACGTGCCGCTCGCAAAATGAATCGCGAGCACAACGTCGCAATGTCCCTCGGTCGGCCGCGCCTGCGCATGAGACAAAAGGCAGGGACAGAGCAGCTCGCAGTTGCACGATTCGAAATATTCACCCTTGATGCGCCAGTTTTCGTTGCTCATGGATTCCACCTTAGGGATTGGCGGCAGACGCCTGCTTGTGCGGCTCGAGCGCGTCGACGCTGATCTTTGCTTCGGACTGATTGGCGACGGCGAC